>NZ_JBEZEY010000002.1:0-572775 GCF_040649135.1 Micromonospora sp. NPDC049047 | reverse complement strand
ACCGGAAAAACCCCATACAACTCCCGACCCATCCCCAACCGCTGCGCACCCTGACCCGCAAACAACACACCCAACCGACCACCCACCACACGACCCGACACAGCCGGCCTGACCAAACCAGCCTTCAACTCAGCGACATCCCGACCAACCACCGCCGCCCGAAACTCAAACCCCGCCCGCCGCGTCACCAACGCCCGACCCACAGCGGCCGCAGACACCGGGCCGAAATCGGCGGCGGTCAGGCGCGCGGCCTGGTCGGCGACGGCCTGCTCAGTGCGCCCGGAGAACACCCACGGCACCGGCATGCCCGCCGGGCCGGGATCGGGCAGGAACCGCTCCGGCGCGGGCGCCTCCAAAACGACATGCGCGTTAGTGCCACTGATACCGAACGACGACACCGCCGCCCGACGCGGACGGTCGAGTTCCGGCCACTCCCGCGCCGAAGTCAACAACTGCACCGCACCCGCCGACCAATCCACAAACGGCGACGGCTCATCCACATGCAACGTCCGCGGCAACACACCATGCCGCATCGCCATCACCATCTTGATCACACCACCGACCCCAGCAGCCGCCTGAGTATGACCAACATTCGACTTCAACGACCCGACGAACAACGGACCTTCGACGGGTCGGTCACCGTAGACAGCGATCAACGCCTGCGCCTCGATCGGATCACCCAACCGCGTACCAGTGCCGTGGGCTTCCACCACGTCCACGTCAGCCGCCGTCAGACCCGCACTGTCCAACGCGGACCGAATCACTCGCTGCTGCGACGGACCACTCGGCGCCGTCAATCCATTGCTGGCACCGTCCTGGTTGACCGCACTACCGGCGATCACCGCGAGCACCCGGTGGCCGTGCCGACGGGCGTCGGACAGGCGCTCCAGCAGCACCATTCCGACGCCCTCACCCCAACCCGTGCCATCGGCGGCGGCGGAGAACGCCTTGCACCGGCCGTCGACCGACAAGCCCCGCTGCCGGCTGAACTCCACAAACGTCAACGGCGTCGCCATCACCGTCACACCACCAGCCAAGGCCAACGAACACTCACCCCGCCGCAACGCCTGCCCCGCAAGATGCATCGCCACCAACGACGACGAACACGCCGTATCAACCGTGACCGCCGGACCCTCCAACCCGAACACGTACGACACCCGACCCGACGCGACGGAGGTCGCCACGCCGGTGAGCAGGTGGCCCTCGACGCCTTCGCCGCTGGTCGCTGTGGCACGCAGGCCGAAGGCGTAGTCGTTGCTGATGACCCCGGCGAAGACAGCGGTGTCGGTGCCGCGCACCGACACCGGGTCGATCCCGGCATGCTCGAACGTCTCCCACGCCGTCTCAAGCAGCAGCCGATGCTGCGGGTCGACGGTCAGCGCCTCCCGGGGCGGCATGCCGAAGAACGCAGCGTCGAAGTCGGGGGCATCGTGCAGGAAGCCGCCCCGCATCGCGTACGTAGTGCCCAGGTGGTCCGGGTCGGGATGGTAGAGGCGGTCGAGGTCCCAGCCGCGGTCGGTCGGCATCGCGGTGGTGGCGTCCACGCCGTCGGCAACCAGTCGCCACAGCTGTTCGGGTGAGGCGACGCCGCCCGGATAGCGGCAGCTCATGCCGATGATGGCGATCGGGTCGTCGGAGGCGGGCGCGGCCACCGATCCGGTCGGCGCGGCGGCCGGCGGCCCGCCGAGCAGGCTGAGCACGTGCTCGGTCACCGAGTCCGGGCTGGGATAGTCGAACACGAGCGTGGCGGGCAGCCCTACGCCGAGGTCGCTGGCGAGCGCGTTGCGCAGTTCGACGGCGGTGAGCGAGTCGACACCGAGCGCTTTGAAGGTCAAATGCGGTTTGATCTCGGCTGCGGAGCCGTAGCCGAGCACGGTGGCGGTCGCGACGCAGACCGCCTCGGCGACGGCGTCGCGGCGGTCTGCCTCGGGCAGCCGTGCGGCGAGCACAGACAGGTCGGCGCTGGCGGCGGCCCGCCGCGACGGCACCCGGACCAGGCCGCGCAGCAGCGGCGGGACATCGGCGCGCCCCGCAAGCGTGCCCAGCTGCAGGTTCGCCGCGACGACCACGGGCTCGGCCCCGGCGAGGACGCGGTCGAGGGCGGCGAGGGCGGCGTCGGTGGCCAGCGGCGCCATGCCGGTACGCCGGTCGACGGCGCTCGGTGTGAGCCCGGCGGTCATGCCGCTGGCCTCGGCCCACAGCCCCCATGCCAGCGACGTGGTGGGACGGCCGTGGACGGCGCGGGCGTGCGCCAAGGCGTCGAGCGCGGCATTGGCTGCGGCGTAGTTGGCCTGGCCCGGGTTGCCGAAGGTCGCCGCTGCGGAGGAGAAGAGGATCAGCGGCGCGTCCCCGGCCACGGTGGCGAGGTGCCGCGCCGCGTCGATCTTCGGACGGAGCACCGTGTCGAGCCGCGCGGGCGTCTGTGCGGCGAGGATGCCGTCGTCAACGACCCCGGCGGTGTGGATAATCGCGGCGAATCGGCCGCCGCTGCGGGCGACCAGGTCGCGTACGGCGTCGGCGTCGGCGACGTCGCAGGCGATGACCTCGACGCGAGCGTCGAGGTCGTCCAGCTCGGCGACGAGGGCGGCGGCGGTGTCGGCGGCCGGGCCGCGGCGGCTGGCCAGCACCAGATGCCGCACCCCGTAGGCGGTGGCGAGGTGGCGGGCGACGATGCCGGCGAGGGTGCCGGTGCCGCCGGTGATCAGGACCGGGCCGTCCTCGATCGGGGCGGGCATGGTCAGCACGAGCTTGCCGGTGTGCCGGGCCTGCTGCATGTATCGGAACGCCTCGGGGGCGCGGCGGATGTCCCACGCCGTGACTGGCGGCGGGGTCAGGACGCCCTGCCCGGCGAGGTCGACCAGGCGCGCGAGCAGTTTGTCGATCCGGTCGGGTCCGGCGTCGGCGAGGTCGAGCGCCTGATACGCGATTCCGGGGTGTGCGGCGGCGATCTGCTCCGGGTCCCGGATGTCCGCCTTGCCCATCTCCAGGAACCGGCCGCCGCGCGGCAGCAGCCGCAGGGTGGCGTCGACGAACTCTCCGGCGAGGGAGTCCAGCACGACGTCGACGCCCACGCCGCCGGTCGCGGCGAGGAAGCGGTCGGCGAAGCCAGTGTCGCGGGTGTTGCCGATGCGCTCGTCGGCCAGGCCCATCCCGCGGAGCACTTCCCACTTGCCGGGGCTGGCGGTGCCGAACACGTCGGCGCCGAGGTGACGGGCGATGCTGACGGCGGGCATACCGACACCACCGGCGGCCGAGTGCACCAGCACGCGTTCCCCCGGCTGGACCGCGGCGAGGTCGGTCAGGGCGTACAGGGCGGTGAGCATGCCGACGGGTGCCGCCGCGGCCTGCGCGAACGACCAACCGGCCGGAATCGGGGCGACCACGCGGTGGTCGGCCACGGCGACGGGCGCGAACGCGGCCGGGAACAGGCCCATCACCCGGTCGCCAGGGGTGAACCCGGTGACGGCAGCGCCGACTTCGACCACCACACCGGCGGCCTCGCCGCCGAGGGCGAGCCGGTCCGGGTACACGCCGAGGGCGAGCAGCACGTCGCGGAAGTTGAGCCCGGCGGCCCGTACGGCGATGCGGACCTCGTGCGGCGCCAGTGGCCGCAGCCCGTCCGGGTGCTCGACGAGGTCGAGCCGGTCGAGGGTGCCGGTGGCCAGCGACTCCAGCCGCCAGGACGCTGCGGCGGGCAGGGTCAGCGTGGCATTGGCAGAGGTGCGAATGAGCCGGGGTACGAGCAGGCGCCCGGAGCGCAGCGCGATCTGCGGTTCGCCGCTGCCGAGGGCGGCACCGAGCGCGACCGTTGACAGGGGTGCGTCGTCGGTGTCGACGAGGACCAGGAGGCCGGGGTGCTCGGACTGGGCGGAGCGGATCAGGCCCCAGACCGCGGCGCCGCCGACAGTGGCGGGCGGTTCGGCGTGGTGCGTGCCGACTGCGGCCCGGGTGAGCAGCACCAGCCGCGCGCCGTCCAGGGCATCAGCGGCGAGGAACTGCTGCGTGAGCGCGAGCGCGTGGGTCGTCGCGGCGCGGACGCCGTCAGCGGTACGCAGGTCGGCGACGACGGCGTCGGCGGCTGTCACGGCGGCCAGGTCGGCGTGCCCGGTGACCCGGTCACCGCCCTCCGCCTCCAGGCGGGTGTCGCCGAGCACCGCCCAGGTCCGGACGGTGTGCCCGCCCGTCTGCACGACGCTCCACTCGGTTCGGTAGGTGGTGTCGGCGGCCGCGGTCGAGCGGCCGCCGGTCTCGACGGCGCGCAGGGTCAGCGACGCGATCACGGCGACGGGCTGCCCGGCGGGGTCGGTCACGTCGACGGCGACCGTATCCGGACCGAGCGGGGTGATCCGGACCCGGCAGGTCGTGGCACCGGTGGCGGCCAGGCTGACGCCGCTGAACACGAACGGCATCCGTGCCTGCCGGGCCCCTGCGGCGGGGGCGAGGTCCAGGGCGTGCAGCACGGCGTCGAGCAGCGCGGGGTGGATGCCGTACCCGGTGTGGTCGAGCCCATCGGGCAGGACGACCTCGGCGAGCACGTCGTCGCCGTGGTGCCACGCGGCGCGCAGGCCCTGGAGCCGAGGGCCGTAGGCCAGCCCGTCGGCCACGCGCGCGGCGTAGAAGCCGTCGACGGCGATCGGCTCCGCGCCGTAGGGCGGCCATGCCTCGGCGGCGCGGGCCGGCTGCGGGCGGTCAGGCACGACGTTTCCGGTGGCGTGCCGGGTCCAGCCCGCCTCGTCCGAACCGGACGGGCGTGTGTGCAGGCTGATCTGGCGGCTGCCGGAGTTGTCGGCGGGGCCGGTCCACAGCTGCAGGTCGAGGTCGGCGACGACGTCGACCGGCGTTTCGATGACCAGTTCCTCGAGCCGCCCGCAGCCGGCCCGGTCACCGGCGTGCAGCGCCAGCTCGACGATCGCGGTGCCGGGTAGCAGGGTGCGGCCGGATACGACGTGGTCGGCCAGCCACGGCTGGGTACCGGCCGACAGTCGGCCGGTGAGCAGCAGCCCGTCCGGTGCGGCGACGGTGGCACCCGCGCGGAGCAGCGGATGCGTCGCGGCGGTCAGGCCCAGGTCGACGGGGTCGCCGAGGGCTGCCCCGGCCTCGGTGCGCAGCCAGTAACGGCGACGCTCGAAGGGGTAGGTCGGCAGCGTGAACCGGTGCCGGGGGCCGCCGCCGAGCAGCGATGCCCAATCGGGCGTTACCCCTCGGGTGTACGCGGCCGCGACCGCCCCAAGCAGCGTGCGCACCTCCGACCGCCCCTTGCGCAGCCCGGCGATCAGGTCCGCCTGGTCTGGGGTGACGCTGTCGCGCCCCATGGCGGTCAGTACCCCGTCGGGGCCAAGTTCCAGCACTGTCGCGGCACCGGTCCCGACCGCCGTACGCAGCCCGTCGGCGAACCGTACCGCGTCGTGCACGTGCCGCACCCAGTAGTCGGGCGAGCCCAGCTGCTCGGGGGTGGCCAGGTGCCCGGTCACGTTGGACACGACCGGAATCTGCGGTGCACGGTAGGTCACCGAGGCAGCGACCTTCCGGAACTCGGCGAGCATCGGCTGCATGTGCGGAGAGTGGAACGCGTGGCTGACACGAAGCCGGGTGGTCCTGCGGCCCTGCGAGGCGAACTCGGCCGCCACCGCCTCCGCCGCGTCGGCGTCGCCGGAGACGACCACAGCCTGCGGGCCGTTGACGGCCGCGATCGCCAGCGCCCCGGCGACCCCGGCCAGGGCGGCCCGGACCTCCGCCTGCGTGGCGGCGATCGCGATCATGGCGCCGCCGGGCGTCAGCTGCCCCATGAGCCGGCCCCGGGTCGCGACCAGCAGCGCGGCGTCGGGCAGCGACAGCACCTGCGCCAGGTGCGCCGCGGTCAGCTCGCCGATCGAGTGCCCGATCAGGACGTCGGGGACGATGCCCCACGCCTCGACCTGCCGGAACAGCGCCACTCCCAGCGCGAACAGCGCCGCCTGGGTGAAGTCGGTCCGGTCGAGCAGCGCCGCCTCGGCCGATCCCTCCTCAGCCCACATGACCTCGCGCAGCGGCCGGGGCAGGTGCCGGTCCAACTCGGCACAGACCTCGGCGAGCGCCGCCGCGAACAGCGGGAACCGCTCGGCCAGCTCCCGGCCCATCCCTGGACGCTGGCTGCCCTGGCCGGTGAAGGCGATGGCCAGGCCGCCTGCGGCGGTCGTGCCGCGGACCAGTCCGGTGGCAGCGGTCTGCTCGGCCAGCGCGGTGAGCCCGGCGACCAGCTCGTCCCGGTCGGCGGCGACGACGGCGGCGCGGTGTTCGAAGGCGGTACGCCCGACGGCGAGCGCGGCGGCGAGGTCGGCCAGCGGGAACTCGGCGCCGGACCCCGCCCCGGCCGAAGCGGCCGCACTGCCGCCAACGGCACCAGCGTCGACACACAAGTCGGCGGCGAGCAGGTCGAGCAGCCGCCGGGCCTGCTCCCGCAGTGCGGTCTCACTGCGTGCCGACACGGGAGCCACCACGGTGGACGGACGGGCGGTCGGTGCGGCGGCGGTCTCCGGCGGCGCCTGCTCGAGGATAAGGTGGGCGTTGGTCCCACTGACCCCGAACGAGGAGATTCCGGCGCGGCGGGGACGCTGGACCGGCGGCCATGGCGTGTGCTCGTGCAGCAGTTCCACCGCGCCCGCCGACCAGTCCACGGCCGTGGTCGGCGCGTCGACGTGCAGCGTCTTCGGCAGCTGCGCGTACTGGATCGCCTGGACCATCTTGATGACCGCGCCGACACCCGCCGACGCCTGCGCGTGCCCGATGTTCGACTTAATCGAGCCGAGCAGCAGCGGCCGCGCCCGGTCCTGCCCGTAGGTCGCCAGCAGCGCACCGGCCTCGATCGGGTCGCCGAGGGTGGTGCCGGTGCCGTGCGCCTCGACCGCATCCACGTCGGCGGTGCGCAGACCCGCGTCGGCCAGGGCTTGCCGGATCACGCGCTGCTGGGCGGGGCCGCTCGGGGCGGTCAGGCCATTGCTGGCCCCGTCGGAGTTGACCGCGCTGCCCCGCACCACCGCGAGCACCTGGTGGCCCTGGCTGCGGGCGTCGGACAGCCGCTCCAGCACGATCAGCCCGGCGCCCTCGGACCAGCCGGTGCCGTCGGCGGCGTCGGCGAATGCCTTGCAGCGGCCGTCGGCGGCAAGCCCGCTCTGGCGGCTGAACTCGATGAACGTCTCCGGGGTGGCCATCACGGCGACGCCGCCGGCCACCGCCAGTGTGCACTCGCCACGCCGCAGCGCCTGCACGGCCAGGTGGATGGCGACAAGCGACGACGAGCAGGCCGTGTCGACGGTGATCGCGGGCCCGGCCAGCCCCAGCGTGTACGCGATCCGCCCGGACGCGACGCTGCCCGCGTTGCCCGTGCCGAGGTATCCCTCCAGTTCGTCGGGGATGGCGCCGAGCCCGGTGGCGTAGTCGTGAAACATCAACCCGGCGTAGACGCCAGTGTCGGTGCCGCGCAGCGAGGCGGGGTCGATCCCGGCCCGTTCCAGCGCCTCCCAGCCGATCTCCAGCAGCAGCCGCTGCTGCGGATCCATGGCCAGGGCCTCGCGGGGACTGATGCCGAAGAACGCCGCGTCGAAGTCGCCGGGGGCGTCGAGGAAACCCGCGTGCCGGGTGGAGATGGTGCCGGGGGCGCTGCCGTCTCCGGCGAACAGACGGCCGAGGTCCCAGCCGCGGTCGGCCGGGAAGTCGCCGACCGCGTCTACGCCGTCGGCGACCAGCCGCCACAGCTGCTCAGGCGTGTGCACGCCGCCCGGGTAACGGCAGGCCATACCGACGATGACGATCGGGTCGTCGTCGGCGGCGCGGGGCCGCAGCACCACGTCGGGCCGGGTTGCGGCGCCGAACAGGGCATCCTCGAGGTGGCGGGCGACGGCGGCCGGGGTCGGATGGTCGAAGGCGAGCGTCGCCGGCAGCCTCAGCCCGGTCGCGGCCACCAGGCGGGCGCGCAGCGCCACTGCGGTCACCGAGGTGAAGCCGAGGTGCGTGAACGCCCGGTCGGCGGCGATGGCTGCCGGGTCGGCGTCGAGCAGGGCGGCGGCGTGCGCGCCGACCAACTCGGTCAGGGCGCGCAGCCGGGCGCGGGGCGGCAGGCCGGACAGGCTCGCCCGCAGTTCGACGGCGGCTTGAGGGTCGGCCGGGTCGGCGGCGGAGCGGTCGCGCAGCAGCGGTCGCAGCGGTGCCGCCTGCGGATCGGTGCCGAGCGCAGGGTCGGGACGCAGCGCGAGCAGGCCTGTCTGTCCGGACCAGAGCACGTCGGCGGCCGTCTCCACGTCCCGATCGGTGAGACCGGCGAGTCCGGGCACGGCCGGTTCGCTCTCGGCGAGCGGGGCGAACCCGGCGACGCGCACGTGCGGCGGCAGCCCGGCGACCGCGTACGCGATCGAGGCGGCGTCCCGTGGCGCGACCGGCATGCCGGGCAGACCCACCGGCGGCGTGCACAGGGTCACCGCGATCCCGGTGTCGCGGGTGAGTTCGGTCAGGTGCCCAGCCAGCTCGGCGTCGACGGCAGTCCGGACCACGTGCACGATCCCGGCAAGCGGGGCGTCGGTGCCGGCTTCGGCGAGCAGGCGGGCGGCGCCGACCGCGGACGCGGGCACGGCAGCGTGGACCCGTACCTCGGCGCCGAGACCGGCCAGTTCAGCGGCCAGAGCACGCGGGCTCTCGAGCAGGTCCTCGGTGGATGGTCCGCCGACGCAGAGCGCGAGCGACCGCAGCCGATGCCCGGCGACGAGGTGTCGGGCGAGCACCCGGCCCAGCCCGCTCGCCGCCCCGATGACCAGCACGGTGCCGTCAGCAGTCCGGGTGCCGGAAGCACGAACATCCGGCGCGCCACTGTCCACCCCGGCCGTGCCGGAGCCGACAGCGTCCGAGCCGACGGCGTCCGGGTCAACCTCGATGGAGGCGGGTACCGGCCCGAGCAGAGGTGTGAGCAGGCGGCCCGCGCGCAGTGCGAACTCCCGCGCGTCCGGTGTGGATCCGGGCACGACGGCCGGGTCGCCTCCGGTCGCCCGCCGCGGCACCTCGGCGAGCACCCGGGTCCAGGCCGCGACGTCGGCCTCGGCGGTGTTCGCCGTGTGGCCCGCCGCGCTCGCCGAGCCCTGGGGTGTCGCGGGCAATGCAAGATCAACGGTGAGCGCCGTGTGGTCCCGGTGGCGCAGCCAGGCACGGACAGCGGCAGCGGCCGGCTCGACCCGCTCGCCGGGCGCCGCCGCAGTGCCGCCGCGGGTGACCACGACGACCGGGGCGGGCAGCTCAGGCAGGCCGTCGGCGGCGAGCAGGGCCAGTGTGGTGGGCAGGTCAGGGGTTTCGGGCAGGCTGAGGGCGTACCCGTCGAAGGTGCCCGCCGCCAGCGCGGCCGCGACGGTCGGCACGGCCGTGACGATGCCCCCGGCCCGGCGCACCGCCTCGGTCAGCGCGGGCTCGGCTGCGCCGATCACGGCCCAGCGGCCGCCGGCCGGGGCCGCCGCAGCGGGTGCTGCAGGTGCTGCGGGTGCCCAGCGCAGCCGCCACAACTGCTCGTGATGGCTCGCGCCGCTGCCGCGCAGCCGGGACGGAGTGTCCAGCAGCAGGCGCCGGCTCACCTTCCCCGACCCGGTACGCGGGATCGTCTCGATCTCGCGGACCTCGTCGGGCACCTTGAAGTAGGCGAGGCGCTCACGGCAGGCCGCGACGGCGGCGGCCGGTGACCAGCCCTCGGCGGCGGGGACGACGTAGGCGACGGGCACCTCTCCGAGCACGTCGTGTGGGCGACCGGCGACCGCGACGTCGGCGACGCCCGCGACGGTACGCAGCACCGCCTCGATCTCGCCCGGGTGGATGTTCTCCCCGGCCCGGATGATCAGCTCCTTGAGCCGGCCGGTGATGGTCAGGCGGCCTTCGGCGTCACGCCGGGCCAGGTCCCCGGTGTGGTACCAGCCGTCGCGCAGCGCCTGCTCGGTCTCGCGCGGCCGGCCGTGGTAGCCGAGCATCAGCGCGGGCCCGGCGACCAGCACTTCGCCCTCGTCGCCGTCGGGCACGTCGCGGCCGGTCCGCGGGTCGGCAAGCCGCACGGTCACCCCGGGTACGGCGGTGCCGCAGGTCCCGGCGGCCAGGGTGGCGTCGGGGTGGCTCATGGTGATCGCGCCGCAGGTCTCGGTGCTGCCGTAGGTGTCGACCACGGGCACGCCGAAGGCCGCCGCCATGGCCGCGCCGAGCGACGGTGTGGTGACCGCGCCGGTGACCAGGCAAGCCCGCAGCGCGGGCACGCGCAGCCCGGTCTCGCGCACCGCCGCCAGCAGGTGGTGGTACATCGCGGGGACGCCGACGAGCAGGGAAAACGGCTCGGCACGGACGGCGTCGAGCACGTCCTGCGCGGCGAAGCCTGTCAGAATGCGTGCGGTGGCGCCGGTGGCGGTGACACCGAGGACGCAGAGGATGTGCGCGAGGCTGTGGAACAGCGGCAGCGGCCACAGCAGCCGGTCTTCGGCATGCAGCCCGAGCACGCCCTGGTAGGACGAGCGCACTGACCACAGGCAGGCTGCCTGGGTGGAGACGACGCCCTTGGGTAGGCCGGTGGTCCCGGAGGTGTAGAGCATCCAGGCGGGCTCGTCCAGGCGCAGATCGTCGCGGGCGGGGCGGGGCGGTTCGGTCGTGGCCAGGCACTCGAAGGAGGCGGTGCCAGCGACCGGGGCGCCGACGAGCACGACAGTGCAGCCGGGGCGGGCGGCGACCAGGTCGAGGTGCGCGGGGTCGGTGACGACGACGCGGGCACCACTGTCGTCGAGGATGTGGGTGATCTCGGCGGGCGCGGCCTGCGGGTTGATCGGAACGCCCACCCCTGCGGCCCGGGTGACGGCGAGGTACGCCTCGACGGTCTCGACGCGGTTGCCGAGCAGGATCGCGGCGCGTTCGCCCCGCTGGAGTCCGGCGGCGGCCAAATGCCCAGCGATGCGGCCGGTCCGGGCGGCCAGGTGGGCGTAGGACACCGCGCGATCGGCGTCGGCGTAGGCGATCCGTCCCGGTCGGTCCAACGCGTGGCCGAGTAGTAGCTCGACTAGCGGTCGGCTGTCCTCGACATGCGCCACACCCACACTCCTCGCCTAGACGGATCGTTGCGTCGGTCGGCCCGGACACGGTTCATCGATTTCGGTTGCCGATCCGACAAGCTCGCTCGTGCGGGCGTTGCCCTGACTTCTGGTCGGAACGTAGACACCGCAAATGCGCAGCTACAACCCCTAGCCGTCCCCTAGTCCAGAGCCCTTAGGCGAAGCCCCTTACACCCTTGCGACGCGCCGTCAATCGAGAGAAATCAATGCGCCATGGAGGGCGAGGTTCATCTACGCGTTACCTGAGTCGTGTGATTTACGTCAGATGCTCCTTCGCGGAGCATCCCGGTACCGGCCCAGCGCCGGGGACCCGCAGGGCACACCCGACCAGGGCTGTGGGTATGGGTAGCCGCAGAGTTGCGGCGGCCGTACTGCTCACCTCTCGGGGAGCAGGACGTTCGAGATGAGGTCGACGACCTTCGTCGGCTGGTCGGACATGAAGAAGTGACCGCCGGTGAAGACCCGCACGTCGCAGGCACCGGTGGTGTGGGCCTGCCAGGCGTACGCATCCTCGATGCCGGTCGTCGGATCGGCGTCGCCGACCAGCACCGTGATCGGACAGCCGAGCACAGGCCCCTCCAGGTGCCGATAGGTCTCGATCGCCCGGTAGTCGGCCCGCAGCGCGGGCAGGATCGAGCGCAGCATGTCCTGGTCGGCCAGCAGCCGGGAGTGGGTGCCGTTGAGGCGCTGCAGCTCGGCGACGATGCCCTCGTTGGTCAGCCGGTGCACGTGCTCCTGGCGCCAGTTGGCCGGCGGGCGCCGCCCGGAGGCGAACAGGCGCACCGGCGCGATGCCGGCGCCCGTCTCCAGCCGCCGGGCCAGCTCGTACCCGACGATTGCGCCCATGCTGTGCCCGAAGATCGCGATGGGATGCTCGCCCAGGCTCGGCTCCAGCGCGGCGAAGA
Organism: Micromonospora sp. NPDC049047; assembly: GCF_040649135.1. Classification (NCBI taxonomy): domain Bacteria; kingdom Bacillati; phylum Actinomycetota; class Actinomycetes; order Micromonosporales; family Micromonosporaceae; genus Micromonospora; species Micromonospora sp. NPDC049047. Next base: position 560,783 of record NZ_JBEZEY010000002.1, on the reverse strand, counting down.
CGCCGTCGGCCAGGTCGGCGATGCTTGCCAGGCACGGTTCGAAGCGGCGGTCCTGGCGCCCTGGGTACTGCACCGCGAGCACCTCGATGGTCGGGCTGAGCGCCTCGGAGGCCGGGAAGTAGAAGCTCGCCGAGCCACCGGCGTGCGGCAGGCAGATCAGGCGCAGGCGGCTGTCGGCCGACGGGTGAAACCGGCGGATCCACTGCGCTTGGCTGATGAGGTCCTGGCTCATGGGTGCGGTCTTCCTCCAAGGCCCCTGACGGGAGGCCTACGACGGGTCGCCGACGACGTTCGGATCGACGGATTCGGGCAGCAGACGGTCGCAGATTAGGTTTACGAAGCGGGTGTGGTGTTCGTCGATGAGGAAGTGCGGGAAGCAGACCAGTCTGATCCGGCACCCCTCGGCGGGGTGGAAGCGCCGCAGCCACCGAGCATGGTCGCTCTCGACCGGGCCGGCGGTCGACCCGAGCAACAGCGACAGGTGGGCACCGCGCGGCGCCGCCACGGTGCGGTGGGTTCCAACCGTCTCATGATCACCTCGCTGAAGAGCACCCGGTGGCGGGCGGCACCCGACCCGTCCGCAAACCGGGACAACGTCCGTTGTGGAGTGCAAGGCCGAACATGTCCATTGCCTACCGGATCAGCATGGCGATTCCACAGCTTCAATCAAGCCCCTAGCCATCCCCTACCTCCTGGCGGCCCGCTGCTCCGGGTCGCAGAGGGGGGCCCGGCCGGCGCCTCGTTCCGGCCTTCTCCCCTAGACCCCCTATCCGGCGGTGCGGAACAGCTCTCACCACAACAATGGTGTCGCTGCCCGGAAATGCTGCGGTAGCGTGCCGTCAGCGGCCGCAGGAATGCGCCGGATCCCTTTCCCATTCCTTTGCCGGGCCCCGATTCGCCGGCCGCGGAAAAGGCTGAACCCACGGACGGCGACGAGCGACAGGGCGGTCACATGACACTGGACGAGCAGCTGGCACACGTCGGAGCCCCCTTCCGCAAGGGCACCGCCCCGGCCGGTGAACTGACCGGTCCCAGCCTGTTGAGCGTCGCCACGGCGGTGCCCGAGAACTCCTATTCCCAGCGCGATCTTCTCGACCTTTTCGGCATCGAGGACCAGCGAATCCGCGGGGTCTTCCTGAACAGCGCGATCGACCGGCGATACCTCACGGTGCCGCCGATCGGCGCGGACGGCCGTCCTCGGATGGAGAGCCAGGGCGAGTTGCTGGCCAAGCACAAGCGGCAGGGTGTCGAGATGGGCGCCCGCGCCCTGCAGTCCTGCTTGAAGCAGATCAACGCCGCGGTCACCGACCTGGGATACCTGGTCTGCGTCTCGTCGACCGGCCTGCTCACGCCCGGGTTCAGCGCCCTGCTGATCCGAGAGCTGGGCATCCCGGCCGAGTGCAGCCGGCTCGACGTGGTCGGGATGGGCTGCAACGCCGGGCTCAACGCGCTGAACGCGACCACCGGCTGGGCGTCGGCCAATCCGGGCGGCCTGGCCGTGATGGTCTGCATCGAGGCGTGCTCGGCCGCATACGTCTTCGACGGCACAATGCGCACCTCCGTGGTGAACAGCCTCTTCGGCGACGGCGCGGCTGCCCTGGCGGTCTGCCGGGATCCGGGCCGCGACGGGCCGCAGGTGCTCAAGTACGCCAGCTGCGTCATCCCGGAGGCGGTCGACGCGATGCGCTTCGACTGGGACGACAGTCAGGGCAGGTTCAGCTTCTACCTCGATCGCGACATCCCGTACGTGGTAGGCGCGCACGCCGAGAAGGTGGTGGCCGACCTGCTACGCGGCACGGGTCTGCGGCGCAGCTCGATCGCCCACTGGCTGATCCACTCCGGCGGCAAGAAGGTGATCGATTCGGTGGCCGTGAACCTCGGCCTCACCCGTCACGACGTCCGCCACACCACCAGCGTGCTGCGCGATTTCGGCAACCTCTCCAGTGGATCGTTGCTCTTCTCCTACCGCCGGCTCCTGGACGAAGGCGTGATTCGCACCGGCGACTACGGCGTGCTGATGACCATGGGTCCCGGATCGACCATCGAGACCGCCCTCGTCCGCTACTGATCCTCTCGACGTGCACACGGATTGGACTTGAACATGTCAGTCACGGATTTGGCTCCGGAGGCCACCGCCGAGGAGTTCGCACTGACGATCGACAGCGGGCAGCCGTTGTCGGGGACGCTCATCGCGGACCTGGCCGGGCTCTGCGACCAGGTGGAGGATGCCGGCGGCGACGCGACGGTGACGATCCGGCTGACCGGCAACGGCAGGCCCGGCGACTGGCCGGGGCCGGTCGGGATCGACCTAGTGAGCCGCTGGGAGAAGGTGTTGCGCCGGCTGGAGCGCTCGCCCGCCGCTGTCGTCGTGGTCGCCGACGGGCCCTGCGCCGGCAGTGCTCTGGAAGTGCTGCTGATCGCCGACCATCGGGCGGCGACCCCACAGTTCCGGATCGTTCCGCCGATGACCGACGGCAGCCCGTGGGCCGGCATGTTCCTGTACCGGCTGGTGAACCACCTCGGCGGGGCGCACGCCCGACGGATCGTGCTGTTCGGCGCGGGCCTGTCCGCCGTCGAGGCGCTGGACCTGGGCCTGCTGGACGAGATCGTCACGGACCCGGCCACCCCGGCCGTGGAGCACCTGGACGGTGTGGCCCGCAGCGAGCTGGCCGTGCGCCGGCGGCTGCTCCTCGATGCTGGATCCACCAGCTTCGACGAGGCCCTCGGCATGCATCTGGCGGCCTGTGAGCGCGCGCTGCGCCGCGCTACCCGTGAAGCCGACACGCCGGCAGCGGCGGCACGGGAAGGGGCGTGACGGCGATGACGACGGGTCTCTCCACCGCGTGGCGGGCGGTGCCGCCGATGTTCACCGGCTCGCTGTTGACCGACGCCGCGGCGCTGGCGGAGTTCACCGCCGAAGCGGATCAGGCGCTGGCCGCGCTTCCCTCCCGCCCGGACCGCCACCCGGACCAACACCAGCTCGCCGCCGACATTTTCACCGACCAGCGCCGCGCCCGCACCACGTTCCTGCGCTGGCACGCCGAGCAGGTGTACCGGGAGCTGACCGGCGGCATGCGCGAACATCGCCGGATCACCGAGTTGGTCTTCGCGGCCGCCGACGCGTTCCCCGGGCTGGTGCCGACGCGAACGCAGATGGCCGCCGAGCGGGAATTGGGACAGGGCGACAAGGACGGCCGGGAAATCGATCAGGGCATCTTCCTCGCCGCGCTGCTGCGCAGCCCAGCCGCCGGGCGGCATCTACTGGAGGCGATGCGGCGGCCCACCGTACGGGCCCGCACCCTGCTCAGCCAGTTCACCCGTACCGGGACCGCCGAGATTGGCAGTGTCCGGCTGGAGCGGATCGGCGGGGTCGCGCACCTGACGATGGCCAACGGCCGGTTCCTCAATGCCGAGGATGACCAGCTCGTCGCGGACATGGAGATCGCCATCGACCTGGTCTTGCTGGACGACCGGGTCCAGGTCGGCGTGCTGCGCGGCGGCAAGATGACGCATCCGCGCTACCAGGGCCGGCGGGTGTTCTCGGCCGGCATCAATCTCGTCGACCTGCACCAGGGCCGGATCACCTACCTCGACTTCCTGATGGGCCGGGAGCTGGGCCTACTGCAGAAGCTGATCCGTGGGCTCTTCGTCGACGAGGTGTGGCCGCGGCCGCAGGCGGAGAAGCCGTGGGTCGCCGGGGTGGACGCCTTTGCCATCGGCGGCGGCATGCAGCTGTTGTTCGCGGTGGACCATGTGGTCGCGGCGGCGGACGCGTTCTTCAGCTTGCCGGCGGCGCAGGAGGGCATCGTGCCGGGCATGGCCAACCTGCGGTTGACCCGGCTCGCCGGTGGCCGCCTCTCCCGGCAGGTGATTCTCTCCGGCCGCCGGATCTGGGCGCACGAGCCGCAGGCCGCGCTGGTCTGTGACGAGGTGGTGGACCCGCACCGGATGGACGAGGCGGTTCGCGTCGCCGCCGCCAAGCTCGCCAGCCCGGCCGTGGTGGCGAACCGTCACATGATCAGCATCGCCGAGGAGCCGGTCGACGTCTTCCGCGCGTACGCCGCGGAGTTCGCGCTGGAACAGGCGCTGCGGTTGTACAGCGACGACGTGATCGGCAAGGTGGGGCGATTCTCGGCCGGCACGTCCGGTGCAGCGGCCGCCCGGCACGACTCATGAGACCCGTCGACGCCATGCTCGACGTCCTCGCCGACGAGGGGGTCACCACCGTCTTCGGCAATCCAGGAACGACGGAGCTGCCGTTCACCGAGGCGCTCGCCCGGCGGGATGGCTTCTCCTACGTACTCGGGTTGCAGGAGGGCTCGGTCGTCGCGATGGCCGACGGCTACGCCCGGGCCACCCGACGGCCGGCGTTCGTCAGCCTGCACGTCGCGGCGGGGCTTGCCAACGGCTTGGTCGGCCTGCTCAATGCGAGTCGATCGCGTACCCCTCTGGTGGTGACCGCCGGGCAGCAGGACCGGCGGCACCTGGCCAGTGACCCGATGCTCTCCGGCGACCTGGTCGGACTGGCACGGTCGGCGGTGAAACAGACCTTCGACGTGCAGCACGCGCATGACCTGCCGCTGCTGCTGCGGCGCGCGTTCGCCATGGCCGTGCGGCCCCCGGCCGGCCCGGTCTTCCTCTCCATCCCGATGGACCTGCTCGAGGAAGAGGGGCCGATCGAGCCGCCCGCACCGCGTTCCCGGCTGGCAGGGCTCGGTGTCGCCGCCGGGGTCGCCGAGGCGGCGCAACTGCTGGCCGGGGCCCGGCGGCCCGCGATCGTCGCCGGCGACGGGGTGAGCCGCGACGACGCGGTCGCCGAGATGGTCGCCGTCGCCGAGGCGCTCGGCGCGGTCACCTTTCACCAGCCGATGCACGACCGCGTCGACTTCCCCACCACCCACGACCTGTACGACGGCATGCTCGACGCCCGACACAGTGCGATCCGGCACCGCTTGACCGGCCACGACGTGGTGTTGATCGTCGGCACACACGCGTTCATGGCGCACCACTACACGCCCGGTTCCCCGATCCCGCCGGACACATCGGTCGTGCAGCTCGACTGCGACCCCGCGGAGCCGGGCCGCAACTTTCCCGTCGCCCTCGGCATGGTCGGCGGCATCCGGGCGACGCTGGCCGAACTGGCCCGTGAGCTGCGCGGCCGGGTACCGGTGGCCGCCGAGCGACGGGCCGAGATCGGGAGGCGCACCGCCGCGCACCGCGATCGGGTACGCGCCGAGGCGCTGGCCGGATACGGCAAGGCACCACTGGACCCGCTCGCGGCCGTGCACGCCATCACCACCGGGCTGCCGGCGGACGCCGTGGTGGTCGAGGAGGCGATCACCTCGGGAATCCTGCTGCGCTCGGTGCTGCCGCTGGAGCGGCCCGGATCGTACGTACACACGGCCGGCGGCGGCCTCGGCTCCGGAATCGGCGCGGCGATCGGCACGCGGATGGGCGACCCCGGCCGACCGGTGGTGGCGGTGCTCGGCGACGGCTGCACCATGTTCGGCCTCCAGGGCCTCTGGAGCGCCGCTCGCTACGGCGTGCCGGTCACGTTCGTCGTCATGAACAACGGCGAGTACCGCACGCTCAAGGAGACGATCGACCGGCGCGGCCACCTCACCGGTGCCGCCGACCCGTACCTAGGCCTCGACCTGGGCCCGCCCGAGCTGGACTTCACCCGGGCGGCCGAGTTCTTCGGCATCCGTGCGCTGCGCGTGCACAGCGCCGACCACCTCGCCGAAGCGGTGGCCAAGGCCGCCGTGGGCGACGAGGCCGTCCTGATTGACGTACCCGTCACGCGGCACCGCACCAGCCGGTTAGCGCCGTGACGTCTGATCGGAGAGGAAGACGATGACTACCCTCGTCGATGTCGGCGCGCTCGCCGGCACCGTGTTCAGCGGCGGCTGGCACGCCGCCGCACAGACCGCGACGGTCCGCGAGCCCGCGACCGGTGCCTCACTCGGCACCGTGGGCGTGGCCGACGCCGCCGACATCACCCGTGCCACAACGCTGGCCGCGGCGGCACAGCCGGCGTGGGCCGCTGTGCCCCCGGCCGAGCGGGCCGCGCTGCTGCGCCGCGCCGCGACGGTGCTGGAGGCGCACCGCGGCGAGATCGAGCAGTGGTTGGTACGCGAGGGGGGCGCCGTCGTTCCCAAGGCCCAGAGCGAAGTGGCGGCTGCGCGGGACGAGCTGTGGGAGGCAGCGGCGCTGCCCACCCAGCCGCACGGCACGCTGCTGCCCACGCCGGCCGGCCGGGCCAGCGTGGCCCGGCGGGTCCCGCTCGGCGTGGTCGGTGTGATCAGCCCGTGGAACTTCCCGCTGCTGCTGAGCCTGCGCGCGGTCGCCCCCGCGCTGGCGCTGGGCAACGCGGTGGTGCTCAAGCCGGACGTGCAGACCGCGGTGAGCGGCGGTTACGTCGTGGCCCGCATCTTCGAGGAGGCCGGGCTCCCCGGCGACGTGCTGCACGTGCTCGCCGGAGATGCCGAGCCGGGTCGGGCGCTCACCGAGGACCCGCGGACCGCCATGATCGCCTTCACCGGTTCCACCGCTGTCGGCCGTGAGGTGGGTGCCGCCGCCGGACGGGCCCTCAAGCGCGTCTCTCTGGAACTGGGTGGCAACAACGCCTTCATCGTGCTCGACGACGCGGACCTCGAGGCCGCGGCGTCGGCCGGCGCGTTCGGCTCGTTCTTCCACCAGGGTCAGGTCTGCATGACGGCGGGCCGGCACATCGTCGCCGAGCAGGTGGCCGGCCGGTACGTCGAGCTGCTCGCGGAGCGGGCCCGGCGGATGACCGTGGGCGACCCGTGGACTGAGCAGGTCCAACTCGGACCGATGATCAACGATGCGCAGCGGGACCGCGTCCACCGCATCGTCACCGACACCGTGGCGGTCGGTGCGGTGCTGCACTGTGGCGGCACATTCGAGGGTCGGTTCTACCGCCCGACGGTACTGGGCGGGGTCACCGCGAAGATGCCGGCGTTCACCGAGGAGATCTTCGGGCCGGTCGCGCCGGTCATCGTGGTGCGCGACGATCAGGAGGCCGTGGCGGTCGCCAACGACACCGAGTACGGCCTGGTCGCGGCGATCCAGACCGGCTCGGTGCCGCGGGCGCTGGCCCTGGCCGAGCGGCTCGCCACCGGCATCGTGCACGTCAACGACCAGACCATAAACGACGAGGCCACCGTGCCGTTCGGCGGCCGGGGTGCCTCCGGTAACGGCACCCGGTTCGGCTCGCAGCACAGCTGGGACGAGTTCACCCAGTGGCAGTGGGTCACCGCGCGGAGCACTCCGTGTCCGTACCCGGTGTGACGCCCGGCGCGGGCCCCGCGGAGGAGCGCCGGGTTCTGTGCACCCGGCGCGATCGGGTGGCGTACGTGACGCTCAACCGTCCTGCGGTGCTCAACGCGATGGACGTGCGGACCCACGAGGAGCTGGGCGCCGTCCTGGACGACATCGAGGCCGACGACGACGTGTGGGTGGTGGTGCTCACCGGCGCGGGCGACCGATCGTTCTCGGTCGGACAGGATCTCAAGGAGCTGGTCCAGCGCACCGAGGCGGGCGTGCCGCCGTCCACGTTCGGCGCCCGCGACCTGCCGGGGCACCCCCGGCTGACCGAGCGGTTCGGCTTCGCCAAGCCGATCGTCGCGCGCGTCAACGGGTACGCGTTCGGCGGCGGCTTCGAGCTGGCCCTGGCCTGCGACGTCGTGGTGGCTGCCGAGCACGCCGCCTTCGCGCTGCCGGAGGCACGGTTGGGCCTGATCCCCGGCGCGGGCGGGGTGTTTCGGTTGACGCGTCAGGTGCCGTACCGGATCGCTCTGGGGCACCTGATGACCGGGCGGCGGATGCCGGCCGCCCGGGCCCGGGAGCTGGGTCTGGTCAACGACGTGGTGCCGACCGCCGAGCTGGACGCCTGCGTCGACGGCTGGGTCCAGGACATCCTGGCCTGTGCCCCGCTCTCGGTACGCGCGATCAAGGAGGCCGCGCAGCGCTCCGCCACCATGCCCCTGGAACAGGCCTTCGGCACCCGCTTCGGGTGGGAGGAGCGGCGCCTGCGCAGCGCGGACGCACAGGAGGGCGCCCGCTCCTTCACCGAGAAGCGCACGCCCCGTTGGACCGGCACCTGATGCTCGTCAGCCGCCCGACGCGCTCGCCAACTCGCCCAATGGACCGATCTGCAGACTGGTCGGCAGATCGGTCCGGCTCTTCACGCCGAGCTTGCGGTACACCCGGGTGAGGTGCTGCTCCACAGTGCTCGTCGTGATGTGCAGCATTTCGGCGATCTGCCGGTTGGGGAGGCCCTGCGCGGCCAGCTCGCCGACCCGGCGTTCGGCTTCGCTGAGGGCGGTGGGGCCGCCGCGGTCCGGGCCGAGGGCCGCCGACCAATTTCCCGCGTCCGGGTACAGGCCCTGGGCAAGAGGGCTGGCCTGACATTCCTGCGCGACGCGACCGGCTCGGCGCATGGTGATCCTGGCTCGGCTGGAATCGCCGATGCTCTTGTAGGTGGAGCCGAGATCGGCCAGAGCGTGCGCCAGCTCCAGCCGGTCCCCCGCCGTCTGCAACGCCCGGACCGCGTCGGCCAGCAGCCGCGGACGCTCGCGGACGTCGGCGGTGGCGGCCAGGTGGCGCAGGGCCCGGCCGAAGACCCGGCCGTCGTGGCTGTCCAGGCGGCTGACCTGCTGGTCGAGCAGCTCGCGGGCCTCACCCTGGCGGCCCAGCCTGAGCAGGGTCTGGGCCGCGTCCAGCCGCCACGGCACCGCGGCCGGCGTGTCCGCGTCCCAGAGACGAAGCGTCTCCCCCAGCGTCTGGAAGTCGCTCAGAGCCGCGTACGGACGGCTGAGCGCCAGTTGCAGGTGACCGCGGGCCCGTAGATAGCGCAGGCCGAAGGGGGTCTGCAGCAGCGCGTCGGGCATGGGAGGGCTCAGGTGCGCGGCGGCCTCCTCGAAGCGGCCCATCTCGGCGCTGGCGGTCAGCAGGCAGGCCAACGGGGCTCCGACCACCACACCCCAGCTCATCGGGGACAGCTCGGTGAGCGCGGTGGCGGCGAGGCCGGCGGCCGCGGGCAGGTCGCCCTGCAACAGCGCCTGGTCGGCGCGAACGGCGGCGTGCAAGCCGCGCCAGACGCCAGCGCCGCGACCGGCCGCCTCGGCCAGCATCGGCATCCAACTCGCCGAGGTCGCCTCGGCGCGCTCCGGGTCGACGAGCGCCCACAGTGCCACAGTCATCGGTGCCAGGGGGGAATCGTCGAGCTGTTCGCCAGAGCGCAGGTGCTCGCCGAGGATCAGCGTCTGCTGATCGGCCTCCGGACCGGGCCGCGCGGCGTCACCGTGGCGCAGCATGGGATAGCACCGTTCCAGGTAGTCACGCAGGGTCCGCAGGTCGGCGGCGGTGTTCGCGTCCGGTTGCGGTTCGCCGGCGAGCTGGTCGAGGATCTGCGCCGCCTCATCCACGCGCCCGTGCCAGAGAAGTTGCTGCACCGGCGCCACGACGTGCCGCCCGGTCAGGCGGCCCTCGGTGATGGCGATGGTGAGGTGCCCCAGATGCCGGACGGCCCGGGCCGGGTCGACGCGCCATTCAGCCTGGGCGAGCACGGAACGGGTGACCGCCCGCTGGGTGTCGTCTACGGACGCGCGGTGGGCGAGTTCGAGACAGTCGAGCGCGAAGCCCAGCTGGCCGCTGGTGCGGGCGCTGTCCGCCGACTCCTGCAGGATCGCGGTCTCCCACGGCTCCTTGCTGTCGCCCGCGGCCACCAGATGGTGAGCGACCGCCGTGGGTTGCCCGCCCTGATGGTGCAGTGCCTGGGCCGCCCGGCGGTGCAGGTGCTCCAGGTGTTCCGGGGGCATGTCGTCGAGCACGGCCTGGCGGGCGATCGGGTGCCGGCACTGCCCGTGCAGCAGGATGCCGGCTTCTTCGAGCAGGTCCAGGACGGTCTTCACGGCACCGGCCCGGGCGTCCGAGAGCTGGGCCAGGACCGCCACGGAGGCGGGTTCCCGCATTATCGCGACGGCCCGCGCGACCGCCAGCACCTCCTCGCCGCAGCGGTACAGGTAGGACACCACAGCATCGGCATAGGTCTCCCCGACCGCGAGGCGCGAGGGCTGCCCGGTGGCGGTCGCGAGGTCCGACGCCTGCCAGTCCTCGGCAAGGGCCTGGGCGAGCAGCGGGTTGCCGCCGGTGACCGCGTAGGCGCCAGCCGCGATGCTGTGGGCCACGTGCGGGTCGAGCTCGTGGGCGAGCAGCGCCGCCACGCCCTCCTCGGACAGCATCGGCAGGCGTAGCTGGCGGCAGTCCGGCTGGCGCAGCATCTCCGTGCGAGCCTGTGCGTATTCATGGCCGCCCGCCCGCGTCCGATTGTTGAGGACGAGCATGATCGGGAAGTTGCGCACCCGGCGGGCGATGAAGAGCAGGCATTGCAGCGACACGGAGTCCGCGAGGTGCACGTCGTCCACGCCGATGAGCAGCGGCAGAGAGGCGGCGTTGGTATGCACGATCCGCCACACGGTGGTCAGGATCTCCGGCAGCGCTTGTGGATCGGACGCCATCTGCCTGGCCCGTTCCCGCTCCTGTGGATCGACGTCGACACCTTGCAGGATCTGGTCGACCACACCGAGCGGAAGGTGCTGCTCCGCGGGGGACCCGGCGGCGCTGACGAAGCGGGACCGCGACCCGACCCGGTCCGCGAAGGCGTACAGCAACGCGGTCTTGCCGGTAGCCGCGAGACCTCTGATGATCGCAAGGCCGCCCGTTCCCTGGCTGCATCGATCGAACTGCTCCGACAGCTCGGCCATCTGGACGTCACGCTCGATCATCACCATCTCGCACCATTCCCCCGAATTATGCGTATCTGTCAATGCAGCAGGGACCATGCCTGACTTCGGGCTGCCACACCTCTGCGGAGATGTGTGACGGGAAACTGCTCATGCACCATCACCGCACCAGCGAAATGTCTCCCTGCCGTGCACAGCTTGCCATGCCGGTCATTGCGGAGGGGAACACCTTAAAGGGGGACACCTTAAAGCGCACGAAGTTGTCCTTGGCCACGGAAACGGTGCCCATCGTCCGAGACTCCCATGCAAGATGATCTACATATGCTGGCAGAAGCCCCGGCGGCACACCAGCCAAACGGCCAGGTAGCCGCACCAATCGGCGCAGCACAAGTTTTCACGCGGCGTCGACAAGAGGACGCATCCGAGGCTGTCGGGGTGGCCGGATTTGAACCGACGGCCTCTTCTTGACGACCATTGCCCTCGCGGTTGTCAACGATGAGCTGCAACAACGCAGCGTGATTGATCGTGCGCTGCCTGGAAACCACCTTCACGCTCAAATTGATTCCGGACTGAAGGTCCGCCAGGGGCCTGGCGATGTTCGAGGCGTTGCTTGAGGGGACGCCAGATTGTTCGGCATCTCCTTGCAGACCTGGGGCCGGACCAGTAACGGGACGAGGAGTTGCCGATGCCGTGACCCTCGGAGTCGACGTTGATGGTCAAACGGGACCGGTCCCGCGCCGACAGGCTCGACGGTGACGTCGACGACGGCCCGGATCGGTCCGTCAATTCCTCGGACGCCCCACGTACGCGGCGGGTCGAAGTGCGCGACTTCGGAGCTGCGCGCCCGGTCGGCGCCGCCGATGCGCCAGGTGGTCGTGCACCGTGCTCCCACCGCCGGGACGCCGGGACAGGTACAGCAGCCAGCCTTCGTCGTGGGCGACGCCGTCACGTACGGACTCCGTGTCGGTCGAGGTGGTGATGTTCGAGCTCGAGCCGTGCGGCCGCTCAGCTCGGACACGGCAGCAAGGAGCTCACCGGGAAGCACTACATCCAAAGTCCGCGCTCGCCCGGGACAGCCCTCCTCGCGTGGACAGGCCGCCCGACGCGCGTGGCCGTCCCGGGCGTTTGTGGGGGGCCGGGGGTGATGCAAACCGCATAGACAAACGCAAGGCCCTGACCGGCATTCCCGCTGGCCAGGGCCTTGCATAAGAAATGTGGAGCTGAGGGGATTTGAACCCCTGACCCCCTCGATGCGAACGAGGTGCGCTACCAGTCTGCGCCACAGCCCCCCACCGGCGAACCGGCTTCGGTCCCACCCGGCTTACACCGGGCGGGCCGGCAGCAAGGCTAACAGGTCACCGGCCCTCACCGCGAATCCGCCCCCGGCACGGCGCCCCACCCAGGGCGAAGATCCACTCGGGTTCCCGGAAATCGGGGCATCCAGGACGCCGCGACACCCCACCTTGCAGAAAGCCGTGTCGATCAAGCCGCACGACAGAGCACGGCCCGCACGGCAGAGCCCACACGCCCGGCACGGGCCCGGGCTCGCCTGGTGGTGGTCAGGCGCCTCGGCCGGCCTCGTAGGGGCGCCCGCGGAGTCCGCCGGCCCGGCGGTACGAGACCGAGCCTCCGTTGACGGCCGCCGGCAGGTCACCTGGCCGGTCGAGACCCATGGCGGCTCGGCGTACCCCCTCGCGCTGGGCGGCCAGGCGGCGCTGCGCCTCCCGGCGGGCCGCGGCGCGGCGGGCCTGCTCCCGGCGCACCTCGGCCTGCCGGGCGGCCAGCCAGGCGGCTTCCCGGGCGCGGGCGCGGCGGCGGCGGCGTCCCGCGAGGGCCTGGCCGCGCAGGTGGACGACGTACAGGGCGAGGAGGAGGAAGGTGACCGCGAAGCCGATCCAGAAGCCGGGGCTGGCGAACAGCACGCCGATCAGCTCGACGACGTTGAGCAGCAGCAGCGCGGCGAGCACCCGCCGACGCCGGTACACCGCCGGGGTGTGCTGGCGGCGGGGCGGCGAGCGGCGGCGGGACCGCTTCGGCGCGGGTGGCACGGCGCGTAGGCGACCGGAGCGACGGCCCGCCGGAGGCGCGGAGACCGGTGCGGTCAACGCTCCCGTAGTCGCATCCTCGCTCAGTGTGACGACAAGCGAGCGCGGCGGGTGTACCGGTCGCCGCCCCGGGACAGTACGGCGCCGCCGGCGGCGCTGGAGCACCCGCGCCGTCGACTGCGCCCGCTCCGCCACCAACCGCTCGGTGGCGTCGTACCGGCGAACCAACGCCGGGGCCAGTGCGAGCAGGCCGGCGGCGGCGAGGACGGCGAGGAGCACCGAGGTCGGCACCCTCACCCCTCCCGTCGCCGAATTCGAAGCAACCGCTCTCCGACCGCAGGATCTTCCACCGATCACGCCTAGGTGCGTGGATCGTCCGGCCGGAGAGCGTTCGCCGCAACTTGCAGTTACTTGAGGTTACGGCGCACCGACCAGGAAGCCGGCGCGCCGCGCCGATCCCGTCCGTGGGACAGCAGCTCAGCGCGCGGCGGCGCGTACCCGATGCCAGCGGGCCAGCAGGCCGCCCTCGGCGGCGATCTCCTCACTCGTCATCGCGTATCCGATGTGGTCCCGCCAGGCGCCGTCGATGTGCATGTAGCGCACGTGGTACGACTCCTCACGGAAGCCCAGCTTTTCCACCACCCGCCGCGACGGCCGGTTCTCCGGACGGATGTTGACCTCCACCCGGTGCAGCCCGCCCGGACCGAACGCGTGGTCCACGGCGAGAGCGAGCGCCGTCGGGATCACCCCCTGACCGGCGACCCGGGCGTCCACCCAGTAGCCGACATAGCCGGAGCAGAGCGCCCGCCGCACGATGCTGCCCACGTTGATGTGCCCGACCAACCGGTCCCGGTCGGCCTCGCGCAGGCAGACCGCGAACGGCATGCCGTCACCCTCACGGGCCGAGCGCCGCTGGTCACGGAGCACCCAGCGGAACGCCGCCGGTGAGTTCAGCTCGTCCCAACCGCCGGGCAGTGACGACTCCCAGGGCGCCAACCAGGCCCGGTTGGCCCGCCGGATCTCCGACCACGGCACCGCGTCGGAGCGCCGGTAGGGGCGCAGCAACACCGGGCCGTCCGCCAACTCCACCGGCCAGCCCGGCGCCCGCGGGGGTCCGAAGAGACTCACAGGCACAGTCTCCCGCGCGCGACCGTGTCGCGCGCAAGTGGACCCACCGCGACGACCGGACGGCTGTGCGACGCCCGAATGGCCGGTCGGGACACCGTCACCGGCGGCGGTCCAGCAGCAGCACGTCCACCGTGGATCCGGCCGCCGCGGTGGTGACCCGCTCACCGAGCACCAGCAGCCCGTTCGCCTCGGCCAGCCCGGAGAGGGTGAAGGGCCCACCGCTGAGTGGCTGCACCGTGTACCCGCCGCCGCGCCGCTCGGCGACGTGCGCGGGCCGGAACTCGCGCAGCCCGCCCGGCGACGACACGGTCTCCAGCAGGTGCGCCCGCACGCTGGGTCGGAACACCGGCTCGGCGCCGGCGAGCAGTTGGATGGCGGGGCGGGCCAGCACCTCGAAGCCGATCAACGCGGCGCCCGGGTCGCCGGGCAGGCAGACCACCGGCACCTCCTCGGCGCCGACGGTGCCGAACCCGAGCGCGGTGCCGGGATAGAGCGCCACGTCGGTGAACGTGACAGGCCCGGCCCGGCCGCCCTCGCGGCGGGACAGGATCCGGCGCACCATGTCCCCGGGGCCGGTGCCGGTGCCCCCGGTGGTGATGATCAGGTCGGCGCGCAGGGTCTGGTCCTCCAGCAGCCCGCGCAGCCCCTCCGGGTCGTCGTCGCAGATCCCCACCCGGTACGCGAGTGCGCCCACCTCGGCGGCGGCTGCGGTCAACGCGTGCGAGTTGGCGTCCACCACCTGACCGGGCTGGCTGCCCCGGCCCACGTCGACGAGTTCGTCGCCGGTGGCCACGATGACCACCCGCGGGCTGGGCCGGACCACCACGTGCCCGATGCCGGTGGCGGCGAAGACCGCGACGAGCGCCGGGGAGACGTACGTGCCGGCGCGGGCGAGCAGGGTGCCGGCGGGCAGTTCCTCACCGGCGCGGCGTACCCCGTACCCCCGTTTGGGGGTGCGGAAGATCTCCACGGCGGCCATGCCCTGGTCGGTCCACTCGACCGGGACCACCACGTCGGCGGCGACCGGCAGCGGCGCCCCGGCGGCCACCGAGAAGCACGAGCCCGGGGTGAGGCGGACCGGCCGCCAGCTCGCCGCCCCGAGATCGCCGACGACGTTGAGCCGGATCGTCCGCCCACCGGGCGTGCCGGAGGGGGCCGGGACGTAACTCGGGCCCCGGCCCCCTCCGGAAATGTCCTCCCAGCGGGCCGCGTAACCGTCCACGGCAGCCTGGTCGAAGGCCGGGAAGGCGTGCGGCGCGACGACGTCCTCGGCGAGGACGTTGCCGTGCGCCTGGGTGAGGTCGAGGTCGAGTGGCGGCAGCGCGCGTAACCTGCGCAGCACGCTGCCCAGGTAGTCGGCGAGCGGCGTCAACTCGTTCGCGGCCGCCTCGGCGTCGGCCGTCGCTGTCATGTACCAGATCCGCCTGCCGCGTCGGCCTTGACGAAGTCGGCAAGCCAGGACCGGAACTCGCTGCCCAGGTCCTCACGCTCGGCGGCGATCTGCACCACCGTCTGGAGGTAGCCCAGCGGCATGCCGGTGTCGTAACGGGTGCCCCGGTAGACGATCGCGTGCACCGGGGTGCCCTCGGTGCGCAGCAGCTCCATCGCGTCGGTCAGCTGGATCTCGCCGCCGCTGCCCGGCTTGGTCCGCCGGATCGCGTCGAAGATCTTGCCGGGCAGGACGTACCGGCCGAGCACCGCGAGGTTGCTCGGGGCGTCCTCGGGCTGGGGCTTCTCCACCATCCCGGTCACCTTGACCACCTCACCGATGTCGGTCAGCTCGGCCTCGGCGGGCTCGACGGAGGCGATACCGTACCGCTTGGTCTCGGCCGGGTCGACCTCGAAGAAGGCGAGCACCACACCGCCGGTGCGGGCCTGCAACTCGAGCATCGCCGGCAGCAGCGGCTCCGCCGGCTTGACGAACTCGTCGCCGAGCAGCACCGCGAAGGGCTGGTCGCCGACGTGCGACTCGGCGTACCCGACGGCGTGGCCGAGCCCGAGCTGCTCGGGCTGCCGCACTGTGTAGATCTCGGCCAGCTCGCTGGGCCCACGCACGGCGGCCAGCCGCTCGGTGTCGCCCTTCTCCGCCAGCCTGGCCTCCAGGTCCGGACGACGATCGAAGTGGTCCACCATCGATGTCTTACCCCGTCCGGTGATCAGCAACACGTCGCCGATGCCAGCCTGGGTGGCTTCCTCGACGATGTACTGCAACACCGGCCGGTCCACCACCGGCAGCAACTCCTTGGGCACCGCCTTGGTGGCCGGCAGGAACCGGGTGGCCAGTCCGGCGGCCGGGATGACGGCCTTGACCGCCAGGGGACGGCCGGTTGCGGCGGCCGTCGATGAGGGGTTCGCTGAGTGCTCCGACATGCCGCGAGACTATCGGCCACGGCTCTGCCGCGGCGGGTGTGGCCCAGAAGACGCGCCGCCACCCGACCCCGGCCGGGCGGCATCCGGGCCGGCGCGGGCCGCCTCCGCGTCGATGTCCGCCGGGTCGTCGGCCGGGTCGGACCGGGCGTGCCCGGGCGACCCTTCCGGTACGCCCGCCACCGGCTCCGACCGGGCGGGCCCGCCCGGCTCCCGGTTGACCTGCACCGGCTGACCGGCGCGCGGCAGCCCGTCGGGTGGGCTCACGGCACCGGCGAGCACAGGTATCTCCCGGGTGGCCACGTCCGGGCGTACCTCGGCGACCCGGTAGGTGTCGCGGCCGGCCGCCTTGGCGGCGTAGAGCGCGTCGTCGGCGGCTTCCAGCACCTCCCGCCCGGTGCTGCCGTTGTCCGGATAGACGGCGATGCCCACCGACACCGTCACCACCACCGGCCCGGCGTACGCCTCGACGGCGATCGGCGTCTCGCGGACCGCCGCGCCGAGCCGCTCGGCCACGATCGCCGCGCCCCGCGCGTCGGTCTCCGGCAGCAGCAACACGAACTCCTCACCGCCCTGGCGGAAGGCGAGGTCCACCTCACGGATCTCGCCGCGCACCCGCCGGGCGAACTCGGCGAGCACGGTGTCCCCCGCGGCGTGCCCGTACGTGTCGTTGACGTCCTTGAACCGGTCGAGGTCCAGGGCGAGGACGCTGAGCATCCGCCCGAAGCGGCTGGCCCGCTCCACCTCACGCCGGATCGACTCGCGCAGGTAGCGGTAGTTCCACAGCCCGGTGAGCGGGTCGGTGAGGGAGAGCCGCTGGGCCTCCTCGTGCACCCGGACGTTGTCGACCGCCACCGCCGCGTGGCTGGCGAAGGTGCGCAGGGTGGCCAGGTCGTCGTCGTCGAACTCGTCGGCGCCCAGCCGGTCGTAGAGGGCCAGCACACCGAGCGCCACCGCCACGCCGGCCTCGTCGGTCGGGCCGGCGGATCCGCTGAGGGTGGTCGCGCCCGGGGTGGCGAACGGGACAGCGACGTAGGTGCGGCAGCGCGGCTCGATGGACGGGGTGTCGGTCGGCTCCGCCGTACCCCGTTGTGGTTCCCCGGTGGCGGCGACGGCACCGACCACACCGACCCCGACCGGCACCCGGAGTGTCGGCGGCCCGTCCGCGTCCGTCTCGGGCCAGCGCCCGGCCAACCCCTCGGTGCACTGCGCGACGAGCATCCCGCCGGTCTCCACGAGCAGCACCGCGCCGGCCCGCGCGCCGGTGGCGCCGATGGCGCTGTGCAGGATCACCCGGAGGATGCGTTGCAGGTCGTGGGTGCTGGCCAGAGTGTCGCCAAGCACGGCGAGGTGACCGCGGAGCTGGTCGCGGTTGCTGGTGAGCGCCGCGACGTAGGCACCGGTCTCCCGGGTCATCCGGTTGAACGCGGCGGCCAGCCGGCCCAACTCGTCGCGGCTGCGAACCGGCACCCGGGCGGTCAGGTCGCCGTGTGCCACCCGGTCGACCGCGCCGGCCAACTCCATGAGCGGCCGGGTGGTCATCCGGGCCAGCCGCCAGGCGGTCAGTACGGCGAGCAGCGCGGCCACCACGACCACCCCGATCAGCGTGGCGTGCAGCCCCGCGGGGCGCTCGCTGGGCACGGAGACCACGAGTGGCAGCGGCTGCGCGTCGGAGGGCCCGATCCTGCGCACGTACCGGCCCTGGCTGGTCTCGGTCACCCGCTCACCGTTGACGGCGCTGGCGGCGGCGAGCACCGCGTCGCGTACCTCGCGGGACTCGGTCGTGTGGGTGACCCGGGCGGCGCTGGCGCTGCCGTCGAGCAGGGTGACCGCCACTCCGGTCACCGCCGCCAGCCGGGCCACGAAGGCCGGGTCGACAAGTTGCCCGGCGGTCACCGTGCCCAGCAGCGCACCGGCACGGTCGTGCAGGTCGACGTGGGCGGCCAGCGCGCGGACCGGGCTTGTCGCCGACGTGGTGGGGCCGGAGCAGTCCCGCCACGGGGTCGACGGCGCCCCGGGCGAGAGGTAGCTGACCTGGCCGTGCACATCACTGATCAGAACCGCGGCGACCAGGCCCCGGCCGATCAGTTGGGCCGCCGCGACTGCCGGATCGGCGCTGAGAGCCACCACGTCGGCGGTGGCGCGCAACTGCTGGCACAGCGCGTCGATCGAGGTACGCACTGTGGACGCCGCCACCGCCAGGCGCTCGGTGGAGCGGCTGCGGTCGACGGCACTGACTGTGGAGGCGACGAAGAGCGCGCCGAGCAGGACCGGGCCGAGCACCACCACGAGGAAGGCTGCCGTCAACCGCCCGCGTAGCGTCACTCGGTCCCCCCGGAAGTTCCGCCTCCGTTGCTTGCGATGCTGACACAGTGCAACCGCTAGAGAGGCGTTGCGTCAGGAGTGTTGCGTGGCGGAATTTTCTGATGAAGCAGAAGTGACCCGGGAGGCGAAGCGGAACGCCCGCGTCGAACTGCTCGCCCGCCGCCGGTCACTGAGCGGCCCCACCCGGGCCGTCGCCGCCGGGCGCGTGCAGGCCGAGCTGGTCACGCTGGTACGCCGGCTGCGCCCAGGCCGGATGGCGGCGTACGTGCCGGTCGGCTCGGAACCCGGCGGCGCGGATCTGCCGGAGGTGCTGCGTGCGGCCCTCCCGGTCGACGCCGAACTGCTGCTGCCGGTCCTGCGCACCGACCTGGATCTGGACTGGGCGGCGTATTCCGGGCCCGGAGCCTTGATCGCCGCCGGTCGGGGTATCCGGGAGCCGGCCGGTGCCCGGCTCGGGGTGGCCGCCGTGGCGGAGGTGGATCTGGTGCTCGTACCGGCTCTCGCTGTCGACCGCCTCGGCCGGCGGCTCGGGCGTGGCGGCGGCTCGTACGACCGGGCCCTCGCCCGGGTGCCCGAGTCGACGCTGACGGTGGTGCCCCTGCACGACGGCGAGCTGGTCGAGGTGCTGCCCGTGGAACCGCACGACCGTCGGGTCCGCGCGGTCGTCACCCCCGCCGACGGGATGCGTACGCTTGACGCCGGCCCGGGTGCGCCGCACGGTGTCGCGCCCCACACGTCCGCTGGACGAACCCGGGGCGAATGACGCACCATTGGCACTCGAATAGGTCGAGTGCCAACTGGCTGAGCCCAGATCCGGAGGAGAACGTGCCCACGTACCAGTACGCCTGCACCACGTGCGGTCACCAGCTCGAGGCGGTGCAGTCCTTCTCTGACGAGCCGCTGACCGAGTGCCCGGCGTGTCAGGGGCGGCTGCGCAAGGTCTTCAACTCGGTCGGCATCGTCTTCAAGGGTTCGGGCTTCTACCGCACCGACTCGCGGGCGTCCGGCTCCGAGGTCACGGCCGGCGGCACCACCGGCAAGTCCGCCAAGTCCGAGTCATCGTCCTCAGGCGCGGACTCCGGGTCGTCCTCCTCGTCGTCCTCGTCCTCGTCGTCGGGCTCGTCCTCGTCGTCGGGCTCGTCCTCGTCGTCGGGCTCGTCCTCGGCCGGGTCGTCGGGCTCGTCCGGCGGGTCGAGCGGTGGCAAGGCCCCGGCGGCCAGCTCCGCGTCCTGACCGGCAGGCGCCGACCAGCCGGCGGCCCGCCCCGGTGGGCCCGGCGCGGCCCGCAGGCCTAGCAGATCGAGGCGGCCGGCGGGCGTTGTCCACAGGCCGTCCGGTTATCCACAGGCAGCGGCGAACGGCCGGCTGAGCAGGGCGTGAGCCGCCTAGTCTGCCGCCCACGGGTCGTCAGTGCGACGCCCGTAGGTGGGAGGCGGCAGAGCGATGGGCGATCCGGACTCCGCGCGGGCGTTACGTCCGCTGCGTCGACCCAGGCTGCCTGCCAGGCCTGCCCTGTTCCGGGCCGGCCTGGTCGCCGCCCTGCTCGGCCTGGCCGCCGCCGTGCTGCACACCCCTCCCGGATGCCCGCCAGCCGCCGCGCCCGGGCCCGCCGCCGTGCCGACGAGAGCAACCGCCACCGCGGGACAGCCCGCCGACGGCAGAGCAACCACCGACGGCAGACCGGACGGGAGCGGCACGGGTGGCCCGTTGCCGCTGCCGAGCGGCGCGGTCGGGGTGCCGGTCCGGTTGGCCGAGCCGGCCACCCTGGCGGTGGTCCGCCGGGGATCCCGGGTCGACCTGCTCGCGGCGGCACCCGGCGGGGCGAGCCCGGACGCGGCGTTACTCGCTCCCGCGGCGCTGGTGTTGGACGTGTTGGGCGCCGACGTGGCCGACGGCTCCGCGGCGCTCTACCTGGCGCTCCGCCCGGACCAGGCGCAACGCACCGTCGGGCTGCCGGAGGGCACCCGCTTCGCAGTTGTCGTACGCAACTGAATCACGCGGTCGAGGCGGGCGGCACCACCGTCTCGCAGGGTTCCTGTTCGAGATGATCGACGAGGGCTGGGCCGCGCCGGGCGTCAGTCCCAGTGCGGGGGGCGTTCGGCGAGCAGCCAGTCGTCGTTGCCGGCGGCCCGTTCGCCCCAGCCCTGGTCCGTGTCGTCGGAGGTCTGCTCGGGCAGCACCACGAAGTCTTCGCTCAGGTCGACGGTGCGGTCGTCGTCGGGCGCGGCCTGGGTGCCGGGGTCCATGGTGCTCACGAGCGGCAAGACTAGCGCAGCGGGATCGGCTGCCGGCCGGTCGCCAGCGGTGGCGCGTCGTGCAGAAGCGGACGGGCCGCCGGCCGCGTTGGTAGCGTCGGACGGCGTGACGACCCCCAGCGGTGGCAGTACCCCGGACGACTACTGGCGACGGCCCGGCACCGGTGACGAAGCGGCGACGGTGCAGCCCCCGGCCGCGTCCACAGACGCCGCCGCGGGTGGCTACGCCGGTCCGCCGCCGACCGTGCCGCCGCCGACCGGTTGGCGTCCACCGGTACATCTTCAGCCGGCACCGCCCCGACGACTGCCACCGCAGGACATGACCGAACTCGACGTGGTCGAGCAACGCGCACAGCGGGTCACGTACGGCTTCGCCGCGGGGGCCGGTGTGGTGCTGCTCGTCGTGGTCTGCCTGCTCTGCTCGCGAATCATCTTCTGAGCGGCCGGCAGAGCAGATCAGAGGGTGGTGCCCCAGACGGCCTCGGCGCCGCTGTGGCCGGTCAGGTAGACGTAGACCAGGGCGGCGATGGACAGGGCCACGACCGCCACCGCCAGCACGGGGGTGACCAGCGCCGGCAGCCGCGGCACCCGGGGGTGCCCACTTGTCACCACCAGCAGCAGGATGGCCGCGATCCCGAGCGGCACCACGATCCGGAACAGGATGTCGCCGTAGCGGGAGTGGTCGAAGATCTGATCGAGGATCGGCCCCTGGAAACCCCTGGCGACGAGCGCGTCGGTGAACGCCTCGCCCGACTCGACGGCCACGAACGCGGTCACCGGCGCCACCACGGCGAGCAGGCCCAGGGCCCAGTCCAGCCGGTGCCGCCACCGCGGCAGCCCCACGTACGCCATGGCCAGCACCGCCAGCAGCGGCACGAACACGACAACCGCGTGGACCACCAGGACGTGCCCCGGCAGACCCAGGATCTCCTCGAACATCGAACCCTCCAGGTGGATCATGGTCAGGAGAGGGCCAGCGTACGGTCCGCCGGCCGTACGCAGGCTCTCGACCGGTCACACGCGCCACGCGTCGATCGGGTTCACCGGCTCGGGCGACGGACCTGATCTTCCCGGGCTGTGTCGGTGACCACCCGGACCGGGCGACGGTTGTCGATGCCGGTCGCGCGTGCTGTCATTGGCGCATGTCCGCCGCCGAGGAGTTGCTGCGATCGAAGGGCCTGCGGGTCACGCGGCCCCGCCTCGCCGTGCTCGACGTGCTGGCCGGCGGCGGCCACCTGGAGGTCGACGAGATCAGCCGGCGCGTTCGGGAACGCCTCGACTCGGTCTCCACCCAGGCGGTGTACGACGTGCTCGGCGCGCTGTCCCGGGCCGGGTTGTCCCGCCGGATCGAGCCGGCCGGCGGTCCCGCCCGCTACGAGGCACGTGTCGGCGACAACCACCACCACGTTGTCTGCCGGGGCTGCGGCGAGATCGCCGACATCGACTGCGCGGTGGGCAGCGCACCGTGTCTGGAGCCGAACGTGTCGCACGGGTTCGAGGTGGACGAGGCGGAAGTGACCTTCTGGGGTCTCTGCCCGGCCTGCCGGGCACGCCGCTCCGCCGACGGGTGACCCGACGGCATCGACGGGACGTGTCCCACGGGGTCGGCGCGGGCGTGGCACTCTTGGGCGGTGGACTCCGATGACCTCGGCCTCTTCGGTCCAGGTTCGGTCACGTGGAAGGTGCACGAGGAGCCGATCCTGATCGTCGCCGGCCTGCGCTCGCTCTACCTCCAGGCGTTGCACCCCCGGGCGATGGCCGGGGTCGCGCAGAACAGCAACTACCGCACCGACGCCTGGGGCCGCCTGGTCCGCACCGCCACCTACGTCGCGACAACCGTCTACGGGACCACTGCCGAGGTGGAGACGGCCGGAGCCCGGCTCCGTCGGCTGCACGGCCGGCTGCGGGCCACCGACCCGCAGACCGGTGAGGAGTTCCGGATCGACGAGCCCGACCTGCTGCGCTGGGTGCATGTCACCGAGGTCGAGTCGTTCCTCAGCACCGCCCGGCGGGCCGGACTGCCGCTGACCGACGACGAGGTGGACGGCTACTACACCGAACAGCGTCGTTCGGCCGCCCTTGTCGGTCTGGACCCGGCCTCCGTGCCGGGCACCGCGGCCGAGGTCACTGACTACTACCGGGCCGTGCGCCCGCAGTTGCGGATGACCAGGGAGGCCGCCGAGACGGCGCTCTTCCTCACCGCCCCGCCGCTGCCGTGGAAGCTCAGCCTGCCGGCCCGGTTGGGGCTCACTCTCGGCCCGCCACGCTGGGCGTACCTGGGGATCGCCGGCACCGCCTTCGCACTGCTGCCGGCCTGGGCCCGCCGGATGTACGGCGGGCTCGGTCTGCCCACCACCGCGGTGTCGGCGGACCTGAGCGTGCGGGCGTTGCGGCTCGCGCTCGCCGCAGTGCCCCGTCGCTATCTGGAGGGGCCGTTGATCCAGGCTGCCAAGGAGCGGGCCGCGCGTCGCGCCGCCACCCCGCTGGCCGGCTGACCGGCCGCCGCGACCGGAGGTCAGCCGTCGACGTGCCGCTCCATGGCCGCCCACGGCTCCTTGCCCGGCACCTGTGCCCCGGTCGGGCAGTGTCGCCGGAAGTCGCACCACCCGCAGCGCGGGCCGGGTGCCACGGGAAAGGTCTCGTCCGCGTCGGCACCGTCCGCCACCGCCCGTTCGGCGGCCATGATGTCGCGGGCCGTCTGCTCCGCGCGGGTCAACTGCCGGGCCAGCGAGTCGACGGTGTGGTCGTGGCTGGCGACCGTGCCGGTCGGCAGGTGGTGCAGCTCCACCCGCCGGCAGGGCCGGCGGAACACCCGCTCGGCGGCGTACGCGTAGAGCGCCAACGCCTGCGAACCGCGGGCGTCGTCGCTGTCCAGCCCGGTGCGGCCGGTCTTGTAGTCGACGATGACCAGCTCGGGCCCGTCCGGCCCGGGACGCGAGTCGATCCGGTCGGCTCGACCGTTGAACGCCAGCACGGCGGTCTTGACCGCCACCACCCGCTCCACGCCGATCGGGTCGGAGTCGGCCTCAAGCGTGTCGACGTACGCCTCCAACCAGCCCAACGCCCGCCGGTAGGCGGCCCGCTCCTGCTCGTCGTCGCGGTAACCCTCCCGCACCCAGGTGCCCTTGAGCAGGGTGGCCAGCGCTTCGGGTCGACGCCGGTCGGTGGGCAGCGCGTACCAGTTCTTCAGGGCGGTGTGCACGCTCGCACCGAGCGAGTTGTGCGCCCACGGCGGGCCCTTGGGCGGGGCCGGCCGGTCGACGTAGGAGTAGCGGTAGCGGCGCGGGCAGTCCGCGTACGCACCGAGTCGGCTCGGTGTGCAGACGAACAGGCGCTCCGGCATGCCCTCGAAGCCGAGCTGCTCGGCACCGCCGGCACGCTGTCGGGGAGCCCGGCCACCGGCCGCCGGCCGTCCCGCTGAGGAGGATGGTCGCACCCCGTGATCCTGCCACCCACCCCCGACATCGGGCGTACGCCGGTCAGGTCATGTTCACGTACTGCGTGACGAAGGCGAACACCGCGTCGGCGATCAACTGGACGGCGATCGCGGCAAGCAGCAGGCCGGCGATCCTGGTCAGCACCTCGATCCCGCCCGGTCGGAGGATCTTCACGATGCCGCCGGAGAAGCGCAGGACGATCCAGACCGCGAGCATCACGGCGAGGATCGCCACGGCGATGGCCGTGAAGTCGCCCCACCCGTCGGCCTGCTGAACGAAGAGCATGGTCGCCACGATCGCGCCCGGACCGGCGAGCAGTGGGGTGCCCAGTGGCACCAGGGCAATGTTCGAGGTGGCCTCCGAGCTCGGGCCGTCGGTCTTTCCGGTGAGCAGTTCCAGGGCGACGAGCACGAGCAGCAGCCCACCGGCCGCCTGCAACGCCGG
Source organism: Micromonospora sp. NPDC049047 (assembly GCF_040649135.1). NCBI lineage: Bacteria > Bacillati > Actinomycetota > Actinomycetes > Micromonosporales > Micromonosporaceae > Micromonospora > Micromonospora sp. NPDC049047. The sequence goes on along the minus strand of NZ_JBEZEY010000002.1, from coordinate 536,016 downwards.
TAGGTCGACGTGTAGGTAGTCGAGCAGGGTCTGCCCCGCCACCGCGAAGACCACGATCACGCCCAACGCCAGCGTGACGGCCTGCCAGGCGGCCCGGTTACGGTCCCGGGCGGGCAGCGGGCCGGTCAACGCCAGGAAGATCGGCATCATGCCCGGCGGGTCAGTGATCACCAGCAGGGTCACGAAAACCTCGCCGAACAGCTTGAGATCCACGTGATCAACCTAGCCGCGGCACAGTGGGCGAAATACCCGGATCAGCCCGAAGCGACCTCGGTCACCCCAGCGGCCACGATCCGCTCGTACGCTTCGACGCTCGTGGTGAAGGCACCGAGTTGGACGGTCTTGTGGGTGCCGTGGAAGTCCGACGAACCGGTGACGAACAGGCCCAACTCGGCGGCGAGCGCCCGCACGTGCTCCCGCTCGGCCGGGCTGTGGTCCTCGTGGTCGGCCTCAAGCCCGGCCAGCCCTGCGACGGCCAGCTCGGCGATCAACTCGTCGGGCACCACCCGACCGCGCCGACTGGCCCGGGGATGGGCGAAGACCGGCACTCCGCCGGCCGACCGGACCAGGTCGATCGCCCGGAACACGTCGATGTCGTCCTTGGGCAGCCGGTAGCGTTCGCCCAGCCAGTCCGGGCCGAACGCCTCCCGGGTGCTATCGACCAGGCCGGCCCGGATCAATGCCTGCGCGATGTGCGGGCGGCCCACAGTGCCGCCGCCGGCACCGGCCAGGATCTCCGGCCAGCTCACGTCGATGCCGTCGGCGCGCAGCAACCCGACGATCCGTTCGCCGCGCTCCTCCCGGGCGGCCCGCACCCGCCCCAGCTCGGCCACCAGTTCCGGGTGCTCCGGGTCGAACAGGTACGCGAGCAGGTGCAACGGCACCGCCGGCCGGGTGCCGGACCATCGACAGGACAGCTCCGCCCCGCGGATCAGGCGCAGTCCCGGCGGCAGCGCCCGCACGGCCGGCGCCCAGCCGGCGGTGGTGTCGTGGTCGGTGATCGCCAGCACGTCCAGCCCCGCCTCGGCGGCAGCCCGAACCAGCTCGGCCGGGGGCAGGGTGCCGTCGCTGGCCGTCGAGTGGGTGTGCAGGTCGATGCGCGGCGCGGAGCCGGTACGCGAGGTCACCGTCCGACGCTACCGAGGAACACCCGAGCCCGGCTCACGAAGGTCACCTCGACCGGGGTGGGTCAGAAGCCGGCCACCAGGATCGGACGGTCCCCGGCCGGCACACCGGAGACCGCGGCGGGGCTGGCGGGTATTCCGGCCCGCACCCGGCCGACGTCGACCCGGACCAGCTCGCCTGCCGGGTCGAGGTAGGCGGCGTGGGACTCGTCGGTCCAGACGACAGCGCCGGTGATCGGTGGCCCGGCCGAGACGGCGGTCGGGTTCGACCCGAGCCGCCGGAGGTCGATCAGCAGCGCCTGCCTGGCCTTGCCGACCAGCCCGTTCACCAGCAGCCACCGCCCGTCGGCGGAGATCTCGCCGGCTCCGTCCTGGCTGAGCTGCGGCCCGCAACCGGTCTCGACCGGGTTCAGCCGGGTCGGGTCGAGCGCGGCCAGGCAGGTCCGACCCGTGCCGGTGGAGATCTGCCCGACGAGCCGCCCGTCGGGCAGCCCCCCGTAGAAGTTGAGGGTCTTCTGCTCGACGGCCCCGGTCAACGGCCCTGCGGCGGGCCGCCAGAGAGTGTGGCCGGCGTCCGCCGGGTCGGGTCGGACCAGCACGCTGTCGCCGACGAACCGGACGGGCACCGCGCCGGCGGGCGCCGCGGTGCGCGCCGCACCGATGAGCTGACCGCCGACCACCCCAGCCACCAGCAGGTCGCCGCCGTCCCGCCAGGCGACCTGGCGGCTGTCCGGGGCCAGGACGATCGGGCCCGCTCCGGCCAGCAGCACCTGCACCAAGCCGTCGTTCTGCACCATCCAGAGCGAACGGCCTGCGGTCTTCTGCGTGCTGACCACCAGCCAACCGCCGCCGCCGGGTAGGAGCTGGGCCCGTTCGGCAGGCCCGACGTCGGACAGCACCAGTCGTCGTCCGTCCGCGTTGACAAGGATCTCGCTGCCGAGCGCGGCGAGCGACGGCGCGGGCGAGGGAACGGCGCCCGGAACGCTTGCCGTCGGCATCGGCCGACCGGACGGATCCGGATCACCAATCACCACGATGGGCGCCCCGTCGCGCCCGGTTTCGGCACCGAGCTGTGCCATGCCGGCGCTGAGCAGGACGGTGACGACCGCCGCGACGGCGAGGCCGGCAGCGGTACGCCGACGCCGGATCCGGTTCGCCCGGCGGATGGCCTGGCCGGCCGGGTCGACGCCCAGTGGGCGGGCAAGGGCGACCTGGTGCGAGAGAGTCTCCCGCACCGCACCTTCCAGTTCGTCAGGCGGCACCTGGTAAGAACGCCGCGGCCCGTCCGTCAGGTTGTCGGACTGACCTGGCAATGCGCTCACTGCTGCTCCCCGGGGCCGGTGCCGACGGGCACGACCACCGGGGCGGCGGGAAGCACGACCTGCGGACCGGTCGGTCTCGGCGCGGCCGGGCGGACGGCGGGGCGGGGCACGGGTCGACCGGCCGGCTGCCGGCCGCTGGACGGGGCGGTGGCACCGGTGGCCGGGACCGGTCCGCTCGGTGCCCCCGGGCCGCCGCGCCGGGCAGCACCGGCAGCAGCCGGCCGACCGGCAGCGCCAGCGCCAGCCGAGCGACCGGCGGCACCGGGAGTGGCGGTCAGGTCCGGTGCGTCGGCGCCCATCCGACGACGCAGCGTGGCAAGCGCCCGGGATGCCTGGCTCTTCACGGTGCCGGGTGAGATGTCCAGCATCGCGGCGGTCTGCGCCTCCGACATGTCCTCGTAGTAGCGGAGCACCAGCACCGCCCGCTGCCGACCGGGCAACTCCCGGAGGTGCCGCCAGAGCAGGTCCCGGTCGAGTTGCTGCGAGATCTCGTCGACGCCGGCCCGTTCCGGCAGCACCTCGGTGGGGCGTTCACCGTGCCAGCGTCGCCGCCACCAGCTTGTCGATGTGTTGACCATCACACGCCTGGCGTACGACTCGACGGCCTCGATTCCGCCGAGCCGCTTCCACGCCAGGTAGGTCTTGGTCAACGCCGTCTGGAGCAGATCCTCGGCAGTGGCCCAGTCTCCGGTGAGCAGATAGGCGGTGCGTAGGAGCGCGGCGGAGCGGGCCGCGACGAACTCGCGGAACTGCTCCTCCAACGGGTCCCTGCTCGCCACCGCCCACCTCCGCACCCCAGCCGTCCTGGCAGAGTGCCACGTCAGAGGCGTTCCGGTCCATGACGAAAGGTGCGCACTTACTCCGATGTTCGGTCGGAAACCTTCACGCCCCGTCGTCGGCCTTGGCCTCGTCGGCCTCCTTGCCGAGCCGAGCCTCGACCGCCTGCGGCTCGTACATCTCCTCGACCACACGCAGGTAGAGCTCGTTCGGGTTGGGCAGATTCTTGACCTCGCGGAGCGCCTGCTCCTGGCCGGCGGACTCCAGCACGAAGGTGCCGTAGTTGAGGGCGCGACCCGTCGGCGTCTGCTCGTACTTCATGTCGGTGACCCGGACCAGCGGCATCATCGCCACCTTGCGGGTGACGATGCCGTTGACCACCATGACCCGCTTGTTGGTCAGGATGAAACGGTCATACCACCAGTCGGCGACCTTCCACGCCACCCACCCCATCACCGCGAACCAGAGCAGCACGGCGATTGTGGTCAACGCGCCCACGCCGTTTCCGGCGAGGAAGCCGGAGAGGTAGCCGAGCACGAAGGTCGCCGCGACGCCGATGAGCAGCGGGTTGGTGAGGTGGATCCAGTGCCGCTTCCACTCGCCCCGGTAGCGCTCGGTGGGGAAGAGGTAGCGGGCGACAAGCGAGCTGGGCTCGTCCTCCAGGGGCAGCACCCGCCGGGGAGTCGCGCCTGTCGCGTCGGCCCGCAACCCGGCCAGCTCGTCCTCGGAGATCTGCGGCTGCTGGTAGCCGGCCTCCGGGTCACGAATCCACGATCGACCCGAACGACCCTGGCCGGCATAGCCAGGCCCGTCGCCGTAGCCGACGTCGTCCGAAAGGGACGGACCGTCGGACAGGCCGGGACCGGCCCCGTAGTCCGGGCCGTCATCAGGCCCGATCCGCGGGATCGGCTCAGTGTCGCGCTCGCGACGCTCCCGGTCGGGGTCGTCCGGGTCGAAGGGTGGACCGGAAGGGCTGCCCATCGGCGGTTAAGCGACGAGACTGGTGAAGAAGTCGCCGAACCCCTGAGCGATATCCATGATCCCGCCGCCGAGCGACTTGAACACGTCCGCCGCAGAGTTTGGCCGGTAGGCGACGAAGAAGATCAAGAATGCGATTCCGGCCCAGGTGAGGACCTTCTTGACCATGGCGGGCCATCCTCTCGCGCGGCGCCGGGTCCCATTACCGCAGCGGCACCCAGAGTATCAGTGTGGTGTCGTACAGTGAATATCTGCGTCCGTTCTCCGTCAATCCGGGAGACTTGTCAAGCCCTCCCGGGTAGGTACGGAGACGGTGCGCCGTACACGAGCTCGGGCGGAGTCCACTCGGTCAGGTCGTGTAACACGACATCTTCCGCGAGCAGATGACCCGCACTCGCCGGCCAGGCTATCGCATGGAGCCACATTCCCCGAGCTTCGCCGGCGTACGCGCTTCGATCCGTTGGAGAATTCACCAACCACAGTGGAGTCGGATGACCGCCGACCCGGATCCTGGCCTGGCCCACGTGGTCGGGATGACCTGGCCCCGGGTCGGTGAGCGCGCCGGCCAACTGCGGTCCCGGATCCGGCCCGGCCAGTCCGGCGAGCCGGGTGCCCAGGCCGACGCCCGGCTCCTCGGCCACGAAGACCAGGTCCGCCGGGCCACCGCCGAGTGGCGCCGGGCCCGCACAGGCCACCGCTGTCGCCCGCACGCCCGTCCGCTCGTCCCCGGCGTACGCCACGCCGGTGAGCGTCCAGCCGGGCGGCAGCGGCCACGGGCACCACAACGGGGTCGCCGGCGGGTCCGCGGTCGCGGTGATCCGCTCCACCACGCTCGCCACGATCTCCGCTCCGATGTGCTCAGGCACGTGCAACGGCGGCACCGGGCCGCAGCGCAGACACCTCGAGTCGGTGTGCATCAGATCCGGCGCCCGCACCGGGCTCCCGCATCTCGGACAACTCACCGCGACACTCACATCTCCACCGTCGTCCTCGACCGACGGCACGTCAAGCCGGAACGTCCGATTCGGCCCCCGGGTGCGACTCAGTCCGGGGGCGTGCCAGCGTGCGCACGAATCCAGGCGTGCATCGCGATGCCGCTGGCCACGCCCGCGTTGATCGACCTCGTCGAGCCGTACTGGGCGATGGAATAGAGCCTGTCGCACGCGGCGCGGGCCGGCGCGGAGAGACCGGGCCCCTCCTGGCCGAACAGCAGCACACAGGCGCGGGGCAGGGTGCCGGTCTCCAGCGGGAGCGAGCCGGGCAGGTTGTCGATGCCGAACACCGGCAGCCGCCGACCGGCCGCCCAGGCGACGAACTCCTCGATCGTCTCGTGGTGCCGCACGTGCTGGTAGCGATCGGTCACCATGGCGCCGCGCCGGTTCCACCGGCGCCGCCCGACGATGTGCACCTCGGCGGCGTTGAACGCGTTGGCGTTGCGGACCACAGTGCCGATGTTGAAGTCGTGCTGCCAGTTCTCGATCGCCACGTGGAAGCCGTGCCGGTGCCGGTCCAGGTCGGCGACGATCGCCTCGTGCCGCCAGTAGCGGTAGCGGTCGACGACGTTGCGCCGGTCCCCCTCCGCAAGCAACTGCGGGTCGTAACGCGGGTCGTCCGGTGGGTCCCCCGGCCAGGGGCCCACGCCCACCTCAAGCTGGTCGTCGGTCACGGTCATCAGAGGGTACGGACCGGGTCGGCGCTCGGCGCGACGGCCTGCCGGTCAGCCCAGCCCGAGCGCGGCACCGAGTCGGTCCAGGAAGCGCCGGTCCGCCGGGGTGGCGTGTTGGTCCACCCGGCGTTCGCCGGGGCCGGGCACCGCGCGGCAAACCCGGCCCGCGACCGACTGCACCCACTGGCGGTACGCGGCCGAGTCCGCCGGGTCGGCGCGTCGCCCGAGCACCCGGCTCGCGGCCCGACAGGTGGCCAGCAGGTCCACCGGGTCGGCGAGGCGTTCGGTGGGCGGCGAGGTGCCGTCGTGCCGGGCGTAGATGGCGGCGACCACCGCCCGGACCAGGTCGCTGTCCGAGGCTCGACCCGCGGCCACGGCGTCCAGGCCGGCCAGCCCCGCCCTGACCCCCCGCTCCGGGCGACCGGGGCCGGGAGCCGCGGTGGCCACGAGAACCCGGCCGGGAAGGCTGACGAGCAGATCCCACTCGGCGGCGGAGTAGACAGCGGTGGTCAGGGGTGCGGCTCGACGGCCGGCAGAGGGCGGCTCTCCGGCGACGGAGTGGCTCATCGGAACCTCCGGCGTCAGCATATGTCCCCCGCCACCCGGGCAGCGCCTCTTCCGCGCAGAACAAACTGTCGGCAGCGGCGGCCCGGGGGCGGCGGCCGGCCGCCGCCCGTTCAGCGAGGCTCGGGGAAGCTCGGCCGCTCCGGGTCCACTCCCTCGGGGACGGCGGTCTCCGCGTACTCCCGTTTGGGGACCATGACCCTGCGCCGGAAGACGCAGACCATGGTGCCGTCCTGGTTGTAGCCGCGGGTCTCCACCGACACCACGCCCCGGTCGGGCTTGGAGCCGGACTCGCGCTTGTCCAGCACCGTGGTCTCGCCGTAGATGGTGTCGCCGTGGAAGGTCGGCGCCACGTGCCGCAGCGACTCCACCTCGAGGTTGGCGATCGCCTTCCCGCTCACGTCCGGCACCGACATGCCGAGCAGCAGGGAGTAGACGTAGTTGCCGACCACCACGTTGCGCTTGAACTGGCTGGCTGTCGCGGCGTAGTGCGCGTCCAGGTGCAACGGGTGGTGGTTCATCGTGAGCAGGCAGAAGAGGTGGTCGTCGTACTCGGTCACCGTCTTGCCCGGCCAGTGCCGGTAGACCGCGCCGACCTCGAACTCCTCGTAGTAGCGGCCGAACTGCATCCTGGTCCCCTTCCACGGGCGGCGATGGAGTTCGGCACAGCATGCCTTACCGCTGGTTAAGGAGACCGACCGGGAGGGACCGTGGCGGAAATGTCACACCGGTCACTCGCACGGGGGGAGACGCAATGAGCGGCGGGGCCCTCCCCGGCACCCGCCGCCCACGCTCTGATGCGGAGAATTCTGCCCTACGGAAGCGTAGGTCCAACAGAGATCGAGGTCACATTTATCTTTTTGTAACACTACTCTCGGTGACGACGGGAGAGTTGATCGGCGATCTCCCCAGGCCGGATACCTCCTTGTCAGGCACCAAGTTACCGATTCGTAGCGCTCAATCGGGTGGATCTCCCTGGAAACGCTCCCATCACGGCAGGTCACGCAAGTGCGTCATGCATTTGCGTTCCGCAGGAAAGAGATGAACAGACGTGGGTCGATGACCCCCGGTGCCCCCACCAGGAGGTACACGTTTCGGGCCCGACCGCCCGGGAATTCGATACGGTCAGCCCTGGTTCTACGGGACGTAGACAAACCGCGGTGATCGGAGAGTGCAATGGCAACCGTTGAGCTGACCTCGGCGAACTTCGACGAGGTGACCGGCAACGACGGCATCGTCCTGGTCGACTTCTGGGCCGACTGGTGTGGTCCGTGCAAGCGGTTCGCCCCGGTCTACGAGCGCTCCTCGGAGAAGCACCAGAACATCGTCTTCGGCAAGGTCGACACCGAGGCTCAGCAGGAGCTGGGCGCGAAGTTCGACATCCGGTCGATCCCGACGATCATGGCGATCCGTGACGGCGTGATCGTCTTCGCCCAGCCGGGTGCCCTTCCGGAGTCCGCCCTGGAAAACCTGATCGAGCAGGTCGAGGCCCTGGACATGGACGACGTCCGCAAGCAGCTGGCCGAGCACAAGCACTGAGTCGTCCCCACGACGACATCCGCAGGCCGGGCCCGGTGCGGGCCCGGCCTTCGTCGTGTCCCCCTTCCGTGATCACCTGCCTGGGCAGGCCCAACTGACCGTCGGAGGGACCCGAGGCGGCCGGTAGATCCCGTATCGTCACGACCTGATGGAGACCCTGACCACCCGCGGGCGCGTGACCCGGCTGGGCGCGACCGCACTCGGTCTAGTCCTGCTGCTGGCCGGCACCTTCTGGGGCAGCGACGACGATTTCCCGTTCGGCCCGTTCCGGATGTACTCCACCTCCAACCCGCCGAACGCACCCGCGCCGGACACCCGGGTCGAGGGGGTGACCAGCAGCGGCGTCGTGGTCGACCTCGGCCAGGACGCGACAGGCATCCGGCGGGCCGAGATCGAGGGGCAGCAGGACCGGTACGCGGCCGACCCGGCGTTGCTCGCCGAGATCGCCGATGCGTACGCCGAACGCCATCCGGATGCCGACGCGCTTGTCGAGATCCGCATCGTGATCCGCTGGCACGGCATCCGGGCCGGCCGGCCGACCGGCGGACACACCGACGAGACGGTGGTCAGTTGGCAGGCCCCCCGATGAGCCGCTGGCTGACCGAGGCCGTGCCGCGTGGTCGCATCGCCGCGTTCCGGACCGTGATCTACCTCTTCGTCGCCGCCGACCTGGTGATCTTCACCCCCTGGGTGCGCACCCGGGTCAGCGTGCCCGGCGAGCTGTACCAGCCGCTGCTGGTCGGCCGCGTGCTCCCCCTACCGACGCCGACCCCGGCGCTGGTGGCGGTCATCTTCTGGTCGCTGCTGCTGCTCGCGCTCCTCGCCGCGACCGGGCGGGCACCCCGACTGCTCGGCTGGGCGGTGTGCGCGCTGTACCTGGAGTGGATGATCATCGCGATGAGCTACGGCAAGGTCGACCACGACCGGTTCGGGCTGCTCATCGCACTTGCCGTCCTCCCCACCGCCGGCCGGGCCCGGCACGGCGACACCACCCGCACCGAGGCCGGTGGGTGGGCGCTGCGCGTCACCCAGATCGCGGTGATCTGCACGTACTTCCTGGCCGCCTTCGCCAAGCTGCGCTTCGGCGGCCTGGACTGGCTGACCGGCTCGGTCCTGGCCCGCGCGATCATCCGGCGCGGCACCGACCTGGCCGACCTCATCGCCCAGGTGCCCTACCTGCTGATCATCGCCCAGTTCGGCATCGTCGCCTTCGAGCTGTTCAGCCCTGTGGTCTTCCTGCTGCCGCCCCGCTGGCGGCTGGCCATGGTCGGCTTCTTCTACTCGTTCCACGTGGTCACCATCGCGACCATCACCATCTCGTTCGCGCCGCACCTGGCCGCGATGACCAGCTTCCTGCCGCTGGAGCGGGTCCGCCCGGTGGTCTGGGCCCGCCGGCTCGTCGGCCGCGGCCCGGCCACGCCCACACCGCCGGAGCAGACCCCGGCCGAACCAGACGCGGAGTCGGTGCCGCTCGACGATCAGGCACCGGTCGTGGGGCGTCCAGCCGGGCCGTAAAGCCGCTCGCGGGCCTCCTGGGGCAGGGAGCAGGCAGCCGTGCCGCCGGGCAGGCGGTGCCGGTTGCGCGCCACCCACCGGTACACCGGCCAGGCCGCCGCGCGCACCGGCGGGAACCGCAGGCCCGCCCCGGCCACCCGCCAGACCGGCCCGCTGTCGGCGAGCAGCTTCGCTATGGCGTCCGGACCCGCCGCGCGGGAGCCGTCCGCGCCGACCCACTGCACGGCCTCCTCGCACTCGGCAACGGTGAGACCGAGCGCGTCCAGGTCGGCGAACTGCCAGGGCACCACGCGCGCCGTGGTGGGGATCCGGCGCTCGATGAACTCCGCACAGGTCGTGCAGAACGCGCAGTCACCGTCGTAGACGAAGGTCGACGTCTCCATGCCGTCCATCCTCCCCCGCCGGACCGCCGATCACGCACGGGTGTCCGGCGGGTCACTTGCGCAGTGCTCGTACACGTGTTCGAATAGTGCCCATGCGCTGGGACAACCTCACCGCTCCCCCGGTCGAGGGAGACCCCGAGCGGGCAGCGCCGGCGACGCCACCCCTGCCGCTGGCGCTGCCCGGCGCCGTCGTCCGCACGTTCGACACCCCGGAGTTCGCCGGGATGACGTTCTACGAGGTGCAGGCCAAGTCCATCCTCAACCGGGTGCCCGGGCAGTCCCGCGTGCCCTTCGAGTGGACGATCAACCCGTACCGGGGATGCAGTCATGCTTGTGTTTACTGCCTGAGCGGTGACACCCCGATCCTGATGGCGGACGGGCGTACGAAGCCGATCAGCGAGCTTGAGCCCGGCGACCGCATCTACGGCACCGAACGACGCGGCGCCTACCGCCGATATGTGATCACCACCGTCGTCGACAAGTGGTCCACGGTGAAACCCGCATACCGGGTCACATTGGCGGACGGCACCACGCTCATCGCCAGCGGCGACCACCGGTTCCTCTCAGACCGTGGCTGGAAGTACGTCACCGGCGCCATGCAGGGCGCCGGCGAACGCCCCTACCTGACGACGAACAACCGCCTCATCGGCACGGGCCGTTTCGCGGCCGGGCCCAAGGAGTCACTCGACTACCGCCGGGGCTACCTCTGCGGGATGGTGCGGGGTGACGCTCACCTCGGCACCCATTCGTACTCCTACGGAACAGTGCATCGCTTCCGTCTGGCGCTGATCGATGACGAGGCGTTGAGTAGAAGTGCGCGCTACCTCGCTCAGGAGGGCATCGAGACGAGGCTCTTCTCATTCACACCGGCCAGCGCCACGCGCCGACCGCTGTCGGCCATCCGCACCTCCAAGCAGCGGGACATCGAGAGGATCACCGAGTTGATCCAATGGCCGGGCAGCCCCAGCGACGAGTGGCGACTCGGCTTCCTGGCCGGCATCTTCGACGCCGAGGGCAGCTGCAGCGGGGGAATCCTGCGCATCAGCAACAGCGACGACGCAATCCTCGACCAGGCAACGGAGGCTCTGCGCCATCTCGGGTTCACCTCCGTGCGGGAAGACCCCGGTCGGCCCAACCGGGTGCGGCAGATCAGACTGACCGGAGGTCTCGCCGCCCGGTTTCGGTTCTTCCACCTGACCGACCCGGCCATCACCAGGAAGCGCTCGATCGAGGGCGCCGCACTGAAGTGCAGGGCGGACCTCAGGGTTGTCGACATCCAGGCGCTCGGGCTGGAGCTGCCGCTCTGGGACATCACCACTGGCACCGGGGACTTCATCGCCAATGGAGTGGTCAGCCACAACTGTTTCGCAAGAAATACTCACACTTACCTCGACCTCGATGCCGGCGCGGACTTCGACCGGAAGGTGATCGTCAAGGTCAACGCCGGTGAGCTGGTCCGGCGGGAGCTGGCCGCACCGAGGTGGCGGGGCGCGCACGTGGCGATGGGCACCAACGTGGACTGCTACCAGCGCGCCGAGGGCCGTTACCGGCTGATGCCCCAGATCATCGGTGCCCTGCGAGACTTCGCCAACCCGTTCTCGATCCTCACCAAGGGCACGCTGATCCTTCGTGACCTGCCGCTGCTGCGCCAGGCCGCCGAGGTGACCACGGTGGGCATCTCCTTCTCCGTGGGGTTCGTCGACGAGCAACTCTGGCGCACCGTCGAGCCGGGCACACCGCACCCACGCCGCCGGCTCGACGCCGTCCGGGCGCTCACCGACGCCGGCTTCTCCGTCGGGGTGCTGATGGCCCCGATCCTGCCCGGCCTCAGCGACAGCGACGAGTCGATCGACGCCACCGTGTCGGCGATCGCCGCCGCCGGCGCGACAAGCGTGACAGCTCTGCCGCTGCACCTGCGTCCCGGCGCCCGGGAGTGGTACGCGCCCTGGCTCGCCCGGGAGCACCCGCACCTCGTGCCCCGCTACCGCGAGCTGTACCGGGCGGGTGCGTACGCCCCGCAGACGTACCAGCGGGAGGTGACCGCGCGGGTGCGGATCGCGGCCCGCCGGCACGGGCTGCACCGCGGCGAGCGGGGCGACAACCGCAGCCTGCCTGAGCCGCCGACACCAGCAGTGGCCGAGCAGCTGACGCTGCTCTAGTCGGAGCTACAGTCGGCGGGTGCGTACCGCTTCGCAGATCCTCGCCGACTCCGCCGTGATCGCCGTCGTGGGCGCGTCCCGCGACCCGTTGAAGGCCGCGCACCGCGTGCCGTTGCAGATGCAGCAGCACGGCTGGCGCATCATCCCGGTCAACCCGACAGTCGACGAACTGTTCGGGGAACGGGCGTACAAGACCCTCGCCGACATCCCGCACCCCGTTGACCTGGTGGACGTGTTCCGGCCGGCGGCCGACGCCGTGCAGGTGGTCCGGGACGCGGCGGCGATCGGCGCTCCGGCGGTCTGGCTGCAACTGGGCATCGTCTCGGCCGAGGCGCGGCGGATCGCCGAGAAGGCCGGCATGGACTACGTCGAAGACCGCTGCCTCATCGTCGAACGCGCCGCCGCCAACCTGACCCGCTTGGCCTAACGCGAACTCCGTCCCGCCCCGCCGATCATGCAGTTGTGGTGCCAGGTTGGGGGGCCTTTGCCGCTTCTATTCCGCACCACGACTCCTTGATCGACGAGGTTGGGGTGAGTGCGGGAGGGCTGGTGGGGTGAGGGCGGGTCACCGGCCTGGGCGCGGGTCAGAGCTTGTATTCCTTCAGCAGGCCACGGCTGATGATTGTCTTCTGGATCTCCGAGGTGCCCTCGCCGATGAGCAGGAACGGGGCCTCCCGCATCAGCCGCTCGATCTCGTACTCCTTGGAGTAGCCGTAGCCGCCGTGGATGCGGAACGCCTCCTGGACGACCTCGGCGCAGTATTCGGAGGCGAGCAGCTTGGCCATCCCGGCCTCGACGTCGTTGCGTTGGCCGGCGTCCTTGAGGCGGGCGGCGTTGACCATGAGGGCGTGCGCGGCCTCGATCTTGGTGCCCATCTCGGCGAGCTTGAACGCGATCGCCTGGTGCTTGGCGAGCGGCTGGCCGAAGGTCTTGCGCTGCTGGGCGTACGCGACGGCCAACTCGAAGGCGCGGATGGAGATGCCGCAGGCGCGGGCGGCCACGTTGACCCGGCCCACCTCGATGCCGTCCATCATCTGATAGAAGCCGCGGCCCACCTGGTCGGCGCCGCCGAGGATCGCGGAGTCGGGCACCGTCACCCCGTCGAGCACCATCTCGGTGGTCTCGACGCCCTTGTAGCCCATCTTCTCGATCTTGCCGGGGATGGTGAGGCCGGGGGCGGTCTCGCCGAAGCCCGGCTCCTTCTCCAGCAGGAAGGTGCTCATGTTGCCGTACACCGAGTCGGCGCCGGTGTCGGTCTTGACGAGGGTGGCCACCACCGAGGAGTACGCCCCGTTGGTCAGCCACATCTTCTGTCCGTTGAGCACGTAGTTGTCGCCCTCCCGGACGGCCCTGGACCCGATCGCCGCGACGTCCGAACCGCAACCCGGTTCTGACATCGAGAACGCGCCGCGCACCTCGCCGGTGGCCATCTTCGGCAGCAGGCGGGCCTGCTGCTCGGCGGAGCCGTGCTGGGAGATCAGGTACGCCACGATGAAGTGGGTGTTGACGATGCCGGAGATCGACATCCAGCCCCGGGACAACTGCTCCACGACGAGCGCATAGGTGAGCAGCGACTCGCCGAGCCCACCATGCTCCTCCGCGATGGTGAGGCCGAACAGCCCCATCTCGCGCATGCCGTCGAGGATGTCGGTGGGGTACTCGTCGGCGTGCTCCAGCCGCTGGGCGTGCGGGATGATCTCCTTGTCGGCGAAGTCCCGAACGGTCTCCAGGATCGACTGCTGCACATCGGTCAGGCCGGGCGTCTGGGCGAGTCGAGCCATCTCAGCCTCCGGGGATCCGCGCACTACTCGTGGGTAACTGAACGCTGGGTCAGTATCGGTCGCGCGGGCCGACGAGGCCAAGGTGACCAGTCCACACAACCACTGTGAAAAGGTTCACCGCTACGGGTAGCGTCCGGCAAGAGGGACTTTTCCGGCACCGGCAGGAGGAGGACAGCGCGTGAGCCACCCGCCGCCGTCGGGACCACCATCAGACGAGCAACCGCCGTCACCCTACGAGCCACCCCGGGACCAGTCACCCTACGCGCCGCCGCCGGCCGGCCAGTCACCGTACGGGCCGCCAGCGGACGAGCCATCGCCGTACGGGCAGCAGGGGCCGCACCAGTCGGGGCACTGGAGTCAGCAGCCGCCGTATCCCCCGCAGGGCCCCTACGCCCAGTACGGCCCGCCGACCGGACCGGGTCGAGGCACAAATGTGCTGGCGATCCTGTCGCTCATCTTCGCCTTCGTCTTTCCGCCGGCCGGCGCCGTGCTCGGGCACCTGGCGAAGCGGCAGATCCGCACCAGCGGCGAGGAGGGCGACCAGCTCGCCACCTGGGGGCTGATCCTCGGGTACGTGTTCACCGGGCTCACCGTGCTGGCCTGCTGTGGCTGGCTGGCTCTGGTGGCCTTCGGCAACACCGGCGACAGCGGCGGCTACTGATCCGCCGCGCCGGTCACCGGAACCGGGCCTCGCGGACGCTGTTACCGCCGTCCACCACGAGCATCTGACCGGTGATGTACGAGGCGGCCGGCGAGCAGAGGAAGCTGATCGCGGCGGCGACCTCGTCCGGGGTGCCCGGTCGACCGACCGGTGTGCCCAGCCCCTGCTTGATCTCGGCCACGGTGGACGCGGCGGTGTGGATGGTGCCGGGCGCCACCGCGTTGACAGTCACCCCGTCCGCGATCATCTCCATGGCCAGCGCCCGGGTCAGCCCGACGACCCCGGCCTTCGCCGCCGCGTACGCGGCCTCGGTGGGTAGGGCGTTGACCGGGCCCGCCGTGGCCGCCAGGTTGACGATCCGACCCCAGCCCCGCTCGGCCATCCCACCGATGAACGCCCGGCTGCACAGAAACGCGGTGGACAGGTTGCGGTCGATCTCGCCGCGCCACTCGTCGTAGCTCAGCTGCGCGACCGGCCGCAACACCCCCTGACTGGCCCGACTGGCGAGGCCGGCGTTGTTGACGAGCACCTCGACGTCGCCCAGTTGCTCGGCGACCGCGTCGGCAAGCGCGCCGACCTCGGACTCGTCGGTCAGGTCCGCGACGAAGCCGGTCACCCCCAGCTCACCGGCCCGCTCGTGGATGCGCCGGGTGGTGGAGACGACGGCCACCCGCGCGCCCAGGTCGGCGAGCCGCCGGGCGGTGGCGTACCCGATGCCGTCCGGGCTGCCCGCCCCGGTCACCAGGGCGACCCGCCCGTCGAGGCGCATGGTCACCGGGTCGGCGAGCGCGACCGGCTCGTCCGGACCCGGGCTGCCCGCCGGCGTGGCCGCGCGGGCCCGCCGGGCCCCGCCCGGGCGGCTGACGTCCCGTCTGGGTCGGCTGCCGGAACGGTCCGCGGCGCGCGCGTCGAATGCCATGCCAGGATCCTGCCCGTTAGGACCGGTCCGAGCAACGCGGCACCCGGTGGTGGGGGCGTCGGGTTTGGGCTGTGCTGACTACCCTGACAGCGCAAACCGACCTGACGAAGAGAGTTCGCATGACCACTCCCCCGCCGCCCGGAAACTGGTCCGATCCCACCTGGTCGGCTCAGCCGTCGAGCCCCGCACCGGACCCGACTCTCGTGGCGGGTCATCCGGTGCCCGCCCAACCCGGCCCCGTCGACCCGTACGCGCCGGTCGACCCGTACGCCGGAGGGCAACCGCCGGTGGGCCAGCCGATGCCCGGTTACGCCCAGCCCGGTTACGCCCAGCCCGGCTACCCGCAACCCGGTTACCCGCCGCAGTACCCCGGCTACGGCTACCCACCGCAGAAGACGAACGGGATGGCGATCGCCGCGCTGGTGCTCGCGCTTGTCGGCTTCGCGTCCTGCATCACCGCTCCGGTCGGCGCGATCCTCGGGCACGTGGCGCAGAAACAGATCCTGCTCAGCGGCGAAGGCGGTGCGGGGATGGCGAAGGCCGCCATCATCATCGGCTGGATCCTCACCGGGCTGCTCGGGCTGCTGCTCGCCTTCTACGCCGTCGCGATCATCATCGCGATCACCACGGGCAACAGCAGCTCCTGACCGACGCGCGAGGTCGGCGTACCGCCGGTCGGCGGGCTGGGACGACGGCCGGCGGCGGTCGTCCCAGCCCGACCGGTCAGCCGGCCGGTGGGGTGAACGACGAGGTACGACTCATCCCGGCGGCCCGACCCTTGGCGGCGATCACCAGCGCCATCTTGCGGGACGCCTCGTCGATCATCTCGTCGCCGAGCATCACCGCGCCCAGCTTGCCGCCGGCCTCCGACGTGTAGTGCTCGTACGCGTCGAGGATCAACTCGGCGTGGTCGTAGTCGGCCTGCGCCGGCTGGTAGACCTCGTTCGCCGCGTCGATCTGGCCGGGGTGCAGCACCCACTTGCCGTCGAAGCCCAGCGCCGCCGAGCGCTTGGCCACCTCGCGGAACCCGTCGACGTCCCGGATCTGCAGGAAGGGGCCGTCGATGGCCTGCTTGTCGTGCATCCGGGCGGCCATCAGGATCCGCATCAGGATGTAGTGGTACGGGTCGCCGGGGTAGTCCGGGATCAGGCCGCCGACCACCATCGACCTCATGTTGATCGACGCCATGAAGTCGGCCGGGCCGAAGATGATGGTCTCCACCCGCGGCGAGGCGGCGGCGATCGCGTCCACGTTGACCAGACCTGCGGCGTTCTCGATCTGCGCCTCGATGCCGATCCGGCCGACCTCCAGGCCGAGCGTCTTCTCGATCTGGGTGAGCAGCAGGTCCAGCCAGTGCACCTGCTCGGCGGTCTGGACCTTCGGCAGCATCACGCAGTCCAGGTTCGCGCCGGCGCCCTCGACCACCTCGATGACGTCCCGGTAGGTCCACGGCGTGGTCAGGTCGTTGACCCGTACCACCCGGGTCTTGCCGGCCCAGTCGCCCTCGTTGAGCGCGGCCACGATGTTCTTGCGCGCGTCCGGCTTGGCCAGCGGCGCGACGGCGTCCTCCAGGTCCAGGAAGACCTGGTCGGCCGGCAGCCCTTGCGCCTTGCCGAGCATCTTCACGCTGGAACCGGGCACGGCGAGGCACGACCGGCGGGGACGACCGACTGCGGCCATTGATGCGCTCCTTCCAGCGTCCGGCGGACATGCCGACGCCACCTGACTGCGACGAAAACTTAACGATCCCAAAGGGCGTGGTGACGCCACGGTAACCTCGCGCCATGACCGGGGTGAATGGACCTGTGGAAGATCTCACTGGGCGTCGACTGGTGGTGGTGACCGGGGCCAGCTCCGGCATCGGCCTGGCAGCCGCCGTGCAACTGGCCTGCCGAGGGGACCGGGTGGCGCTGGTCGGGCGGGACCCGGCACGCCTACAGGCCGCGGCCGAACGGGTACGGGAGACCTCGGGCGAGCGCCCGGAGCTGTTCCGGGCCGACTTCGCGATCCTCGACGACGTACGCCGACTGGCCGAGCAGCTCCGGGCCGCGTACGACCGGATCGACGTGCTCGCCAACAACGCCGGCGCTATCGCGTTGCAACCCCTGAGCACCGTCGACGGCTTCGAGATGTCGATCCAGGCCAACCACCTGGCCCCGTTCCTGCTCACCAACCTGCTCGCCGACCGGCTGGGCCGGATCGTGGTGACCGCCTCCGGCGCGCACCGCTTCGGCACCCTCGACCCCGACGACCTGAACGCCCCGCTGCGCGGCTACCGCCCGCTGGGCGCGTACGGCACCAGCAAGCAGGCGAACATCCTGTTCACCGCCGAGGCGGCGCGGCGCTGGCCGGACATTCCCGCGTACAGCTTCCACCCCGGGGTGGTGCGCACCCGGTTCGCGAACGACAGCAGGCTTGTGGCGTTCGGCATGCGGGTCGTGCCGTTCCGCAGCCCGGAGAAGGCCGCCGAGACCCTTGTGTGGCTGGCGAACCAGGAGCGCTCCCGGCTGATAAACGGCGGCTACTACGTGGACCGTCGGCCGCGCCGGCCCCGCCGCAAGGCGGCCGATCCGCAACTCGCCGCCCGGCTCTGGGCGGCGAGCGCCAAGGCCGTCGGGCTCGACAGCTAGGGCGGGCCGGCATGCTGACACTTGTCGCGATCGTCGAGTTCGCCGTCGGGGCCGAGGGGGCCGGGCAGCGCTACGAGGACGCGGTGCTGGCCCTGCTCGGGCGGCACGGCGGCCACCTGGACCGGAGGCTGCGGGGCACCGACGGGCGAACCGAGGTGCACGTGATCCGCTTCGACGACCGGGGCGGCTACGAGTCGTTCCTCGTCGACCCGGAGCGGATGGCCATGCGGAGCGCCCTCGGCGACTCCGCGCCGACCACCCGGGTCATCGAGGTGCAGGAGGTCCAGAACCCCCCGCAGGCCGGCCAGCTCTTATGAAGCAGACCCTAGGCCCGAGCCCGTCGCCGGTCGCGCCAGCGGTGCAGCATCGACAGCACGGGCCGGGCGACGAGCACGACCACTACTAGCCCCACCGCGAGCGCCCAGAACGGCGGCGGCCCGTAGTGGGGACGGCCGGACTCGCGTACCGCCCCGCTGATCGCGAGGTCGGCGGCGACCGACAGGTCGGTGATGCCCTCCGGGGTCCGGAAGAGCACGTCCGGCGCGGCGGCCCCCCGACGTAGCACCACGAGTTCCACAGCCTGCGTGCCGACCTCGTGATACGGCCCCCAGGCGATGTCGTGCTCCTCCGGGAGATCCTCCGCCGTCGGACCCGGCACGCCGACCAACGCCACAGCCTCGTCCGGCGAGCGCCAGCCGAGCAGTTGCACGAACGAGCGGGAGCGCAGCGGCGGGAACGCCGCCGCTGCCAACGGGGCACCATCGACAGTCGACCGGACGGTCAGTGTCCAGGTGCGCCGGTAGGACGGCACCGGGCAGTCGGTGCAGGTGGACCGGCCGAGGACGGCCACCGAACGGCCGTCCGGCAGCCAGGACCCGGCCCCGGCGAGCCGCCCACCCAGCAGCGGCAGCTTCCGGTACGGCTCGGCGACCTGATCCGCGCCCGCGTCGTCCACCCGGGTCAGCCAGACCTCGTCGCGGACCTGGAGGGCGAGGTCGCCGCCGTCCGGCGACAGCGCGGCCGTGCGCCCCGGCGGGATCCAGCCGGTGCCGACCCGCACCCGCAGCACGTCCGATCCGCGCTCCCGGTCGTAGACCCCCACGTACGGGGTGTGGTAGGTGTTCGGGGCCGTGAACGTGGTGTCGTCGGTGGCGTAGACCAGGCGTTTCCCGTCCGGCGCGAAGGCGAGCGGGTAGCCGTCCGGGCGGTCTCGAAGGGTCCGACCGGACGTCAGGTCGAGCAGCGACGCGCCCACCCAGGCGTACCGGCCGTCCGGGGAGAGCAGCGCCTCGAAACCCGCGACGGCCGGATCGCCGTCGAACACCCGGTAGCGGTCGTCGGCGGCGGCCACCACACCCACCCGGGTTTCGAACCAGTTGGTGCGCACAGCGGGACCGCCGAAGAGCATCGCCGCCGCGCCCGGCGCCGAGTAGCCGATCGAGGCGGTCCGCAGCGGCGGGTCGACGAGCCTGGTGGGCAGGCCCGCCCGCTCGTGACGCGGGCCGGCGGGCAGCGGCAGGGTCACCGGGTGCAGCGCGTACCCGGTGCCGAGGAGAAGGACCAGGACGGCGAGGGTGCCGGCGACGACGGCCCGGCGACGACGGTGCCGGGTCCGCGCCGCGTCGAAGAGCCCGTCCGGTACGCGCGCGGCCGGCACGTCGGCGGCGAGGCGGTGCAGCGCCTCGGAGAGTCGGGCGGTCATCGGGAGGTCACCTCCTGCGGGCTCTGACCGACGAGTTCGGCCAACTCGGGGGCGAGCACCCGCAGCCGGCCCAGGGCGTGCCGGGTCTGGCTCTTCACGGTGCCGACCCGGCAGCCGAGCAGCGCGGCCGTCTCGGTCTCGGTGCGGTCCTCGTAGTAACGCAACACGAGAACCGCACGCTGCCGCACGGTGAGCCGGGCCAACGCTGTCCACAGCACCAGGCGGACGTCGGCGTCGTCACCCGGATGGGGTAGTTCCGGCACCACCCCGTCCAGCCGCTCCGGTGGGCGGGCCCGTCGCCAACGCCACCAACTGGCCGCCTGGGTGCAGAGCACCCGACGCAGGTAGGCGTGCGGCTCCGCGACCCGCTCCCAGCGCACCGCGACCCGGGCCAGGGCAACCTGGACGAGGTCCTCGGCGTGGTGCCGGTCACCTGTCAACAGGTACGCGAGCCGGGTCAGCCCGGCGGTCTCGGCCCGGACGAAGTCGGCGAAGCCGTCCCGGGTGCGGTCCTCAGTCGTCAACGGATCGCCCTCCTCGCCGGGATAGACGCCGGGCGGACCTGCTGCGGAGGGAACCAGGCGGCGAATGTGTTCCTCGCCGACGGGGAACAGGGCACGTTGGGCGCCACTTCCGGCGACTCCGCGCCGACCACCCGGGTCATCGAGGTGCGGGACGTGCCTTCTACCTCTACTTCATCATCCTCAACCCGCGAGAACAAGACTTGATCTTGGCTTAGCCGAGGGTCAGGGTGAGTAGGTGAATTTCGATGCGATGGCCACCGCGCGACGGGCCCTCTGGATCGGCGGCGGGCAGTGGGCCGGCAAGTCCACAGTCGCCGTCAACCTGGCGCTGCGGCACGGACTGACCGCGTACCTCTACGACCGGCACGACGCCCGCGGCCACGACGACCGGCGCGTGGCCGACCGCGTCCGGCGTGGTGAGCCGCCTGCCGGTCCCGACCCGGACGCCACCTGGGTGCACACCGATCCGGCGCGGATGGCGGCTGAGACACTTGCCGGCTTTCCCCGTCGCTTCGAATGGGTGCTCGACGACCTCAGCGCCCTGGTCTCCGGCCGGCGGGTGGTGGCCGAGGGGTGGGGGCTGCGACCAGAACTTGTCGCGCCGCTCGTGGAGTCGGTACGGCAGATGGTGGTGCTGGTGCCAACCCCCGGGTTTCGCGCCGACCAGCTCAGTCGGCTGCCCCGGGCCAACGCCCCGGTGGCCGGGGTCAGCGATCCGAGTCGTGCGAACCGGCACCGGTGGGAACGCGACGAGTTGGTGGCGGCGGACGCGGTCGTGCAGGCCGAGCGACTCGCGGTCCGGGTGATCCGGGTCGACGGCAGCCTGGACGGGGAAGGACTTACCGACCTGGTGGCCGAGCACTTCGCCGCGTACCTCTGAATCTCCTTCAGGACAGTGGCGTCGGATCGGCGGGCAGGGCGGTGGGTGCGGTTGCCCGGCGGCCGGCGCGAGCACCGCCGAGCACCACCACCGCCACCCCGACCAGCAGCAGCGCCATCCCGACAAGCGCGTACGGGCGGGGCAACTGTCCCAGCCAGGCCCAGCCGAGCAGGGCCGCGCCGGGGGCTTCCAGCAGGATCAGCACGCTCACCGTGGTCGCCGAGATCTTCTGCAGGGCGTAGTTGAACATCGAGTGCCCGAGCAACTGCGCGCCGGCCACCAGGGCCAGGATGGCCAGCCAGGTGCGCCCGTCGAACCCGGTCAGCCGTACCCCGCCGACCAGGCACAGGGCCAGCAGGATCAGCGCGCAGATCCCATAGCAGATGGTGGTGTAGGTGGTGGTGCTGATGCTGGCACGGGCCCGTTCGCCGAAGGCGGTGTAGACGGCGGCGAACATGGCCCCGACCAGCGCCAGCACGTCGCCGAGGACGGCCCGACCGGAGACTCCCACGTCCACCCCGGTGGCGATCGCCGCACCGCCGACCGCCACCGCGATGCCGATCCACACCACCCGGGGCAACCGCCGCCCCTGGGCGCGGGCGATCAGCCCCTGCCAGACCGGTTGGGTGGCGACCAGGGCGGTGGACGTGGCGACGGTGGTGAGCTGGGCGCTCGGCACCCAGGTCGCGAAGTGCCCGGCGAGCGCGACCCCGGACAGCACGCAGAACAGACCCTCCCGGCGCCCCGCCCCGACGGTCAGCCGGCGGAACTCGGCGCGGCGTCGGGCCAGCGCGAACGGGCTCAGCACGGCCACCGCGAGCAGGTTGCGCCAGAACGCGATGGCCAGCGCGGGGGCCGCCGCGTACGCGATAAGCGGCGCGGACGACGACACGGCGACCACGGCCAGCCCGACCGCGCCGGTCGTCAGTGGATCCACTGTCGGTCGGGATGAAGGTGGGGGCACGGGACGTAATCCTCACACGTATGACGGTCAGCACGGAGGGTCATCACTCCGTTACGATCACGCGGTTCCGCGCCGGCGACCCCCGACCGCCCGGAGGCGTTCCCCCATGCCCAGCTACCAGGCGGTGCTGTTCGACTTCTTCGGCACCCTGACCCGCCCGGTGCAGCGCGGTGTCGCGCACCTCGGCACCGCCGAGCTGCTCGGCTGCCACACCGATGCGCTCACCGAGGTGCTGAACCGCACCTACTACGAACGGGCCACCGGCCGGCTCGGCAACGCCGAGGCGACCCTGCGGTGGGTATGCGCCCAGGTCGGCGTACACCCCACTGACCACGCGGTGCGGGCGGCGGTGGCGTCCCGGCACCGGGCGGTCCGCGCGGACACCTGGCTGCGGGCCGAGGCCGTGCCGGTGCTGGCGGCCCTGCGCCAACGCGGCCTGCGCACCGGCGTGATCAGCGACTGTACGCACGAGCTCCCTGCCTTCCTGCCCCAACTCGCGGTCGCCCCACTGCTCGACGTGCGGGTCTTCTCGGTGCAGGTAGGACGGTGCAAGCCGGATCCGGTGCTCTACCTGACCGCCTGTCAGCGGCTCGGGCTCACGCCGGCCGACTGCCTCTACGTCGGTGACGGCGGCAGCCAGGAGCTGACCGGCGCCGAGCGGGCCGGGATGACCGCCGTCCGACTCGCCGCCCCGGATCTGGCCACACACATGGTGTTCAACGCCGACCTGGACTGGCAGGGTCCCACGCTCGGCGCACTGGGTGAGGTGCTCACCCTCGTCGACGTGGTGGGCGTCGGCGGCCGGGCCGGTTGACCCGAGCAGCGGCGGCGGTCCGGTCGCGGCGGGCCGTCGCGGCCGGCGTTGATCGAGGCGCGGTCGCGGAAGACCGGCAGCGGACCGCGGGGATCGAGGCGCGGTCGCGGTCAGCGCCGGCGGACCCGGTGCAGGCGGAACGGCTTGCGGGTGGCCCGCACCGCCGGGGTGGCCCGGGGTGGCTCGGCCTGCGCGTCGGCGGGCAGCTCCGCGCCGGCCAGCGGCGTACCCGCCGGGGTGAGTCGGTTCACCGCACACCCGTCGGCCGCCCAGCGGGCCACCAGGTCGGCGGTCGGACCCGGCGCGTTGAGGCGCTTCGCCGCCACCAGCGGCGCGGCGGTGTCCCACGCCTCGGTGCCCGGCCGCACCCGGCTCACCCGGGCCGGCCAGGTGACGATCCGACCACCATGATCACCGCGCAGGGTGACCTGCGCCTCGGTCGCGTCGGCCAGACCCGGCGCGGCCTGCTCGCCCGGCCCGGAGACCACGAGCAGCGCACCCTCGAGCGGGGCGCACCAGAGGGCGAGCGACGGCCCACCGGCCACGCTGACCCAGGCCACCGCGGCCTTCTTCATCGCCTCGTCGACAAGCGGTGTGCCCCCGGGGGCGTTCTCGTCCGTCACACCCGCATCCTCCCGCATCGGCATCGCCGCTCAACCCACGAAGGGCGGAACGGTGATCTCGCCCCGGGCCACCGGCATCACCTGACCGGCGACCGTCGCCCCGACCGCCACCCCGTCCGCCGCGGTGACAGTGCAGGCCAGCGCGGACGGGCGGTTGATCTCCACGCCCTGACGCACCGCGTACCGGGACAGCCCGGCACCGGGCAGCAGCCCGGTCGCCACCAGCCAGACCCCGAGGCCGAGCGCCGCCGAGCCGGTCGCCGGGTCCTCCGGGACACCCAGCCCCGGCACGAACACCCGCGCGTGCGCGGTTTGCGCGGCGGCATCCCAGGAGAAGACGCTGACGTGCGACACCCCGTACCGCTGCGCCGCCGCCGCGTCCACCCGCGCACGGGCCACCGACTCCGCGCGCACCGGCAGGTACGGGAACTCCAGCCCGCAGCCCGCGACGCGGGGAGCCGGCCCGACGTGGTCGGCAGCGGTCAACCCGGCGATCTCCAGCAACGGCTCCGGGTCCAACTCCGGCCCGAGGGTCGGCGTGCCACCGGTCAACGTCGCCCCGGTCGCTGTCACCTCGACCGGCAGCACCCCGGCTCCGCACTCCTGGGTGACCTGCCCCACACCGAACATCCCTCGTCGGCTCGCGGTGACCGCCGCGCCGACGCTCGGGTGCCCGGCGAACGGCAACTCCTCGGCCGGCGTGAAGATCCTCGCCCGGTAGGTGGCACCGACCTGGGTCGGCGGCAGCACGAAAACCGTCTCGGAAAGGTTGAACTCAAGCGCGAGCGCCTGCATCTGCTCGGTGGCCAGCGCCTCCGCGCCGAACACCACGGCCAGCGGGTTGCCGGCGAACGGGCGGTCGGTGAAGACGTCCACGATCTCGTAGGCCAAGGTCGACATGTTGATAAACACTAGGCGCTTAGGCTGGTGCGCGTGAGCACGCCGACCCGGGTCTACATCGCCCGTCTCGCCGGAGTCGCCGTCTTCGACCCGAACGGCGACCAGGTGGGGCGGGTTCGCGACGCCGTGGCCCGGCTACGGGCGACCAAACGACCTCCGGAGGTGGTGGGGCTCGTCGCCGAGATGCCGATGCGTCGCCGGATCTTCCTGTCCATCAACCGGATCACCTCCATCGACGCGGACGCGGTGGTGCTCGGCTCCGGCACCCTCAACCTGCGCCGCTTCGAGAAGCGCCCGAACGAGCTGCTGGTCCTCCAGGAGTTGCTCGATCGGCGGGTGCAGCTCGACCCGGGCGGCCAGCCCGGCGCGGTGGTGGACGTCGCGATGGAGTGCAGCCGG
Organism: Micromonospora sp. NPDC049047; assembly: GCF_040649135.1. NCBI lineage: Bacteria > Bacillati > Actinomycetota > Actinomycetes > Micromonosporales > Micromonosporaceae > Micromonospora > Micromonospora sp. NPDC049047. The sequence goes on along the minus strand of NZ_JBEZEY010000002.1, from coordinate 511,192 downwards.
GGCGACGAGTGGTCGCTGACCCGGGTCGCCGTACGCGAGCAGACCGGGCGACTCAGCCGCCGCGGCCACCTGCACCAGGTCGAGTGGGACCGGGTGCGCGGGCTCAGCGGCATCGCCGACAACCGGGGTACGGCGAATCTGCTCGCCGTCCTGGAGGACATGCGCCCCGCCGACCTGGCCAACGCGCTTCAGGACCTGCCCGACACACGGCGCAACGAGGTAGCGGCCGCGCTCGACGACGAGCGGCTGGCCGACGTGCTCAGCGAACTGCCGGAGCACGACCAGGTGGAGATCCTCGCCGCACTGGACCGGGAACGGGCCGCGGACGTCCTTGAGGAGATGGACCCGGACGACGCGGCCGACCTGCTCAACGAGCTACCCCCACCGGAGCAGGACGTGCTGCTGGACCTGATGGAACCGGACGAGGCCGACCCGGTGCGTCAGCTGCTGAAGTACACGCCGGGCACGGCGGGCAGTGTGATGACGTCGGAGCCGGTCATCCTCCCGCCGGACGCCACGGTCGCCGAGGCGCTGGCCCGGATCCGGGAGCCGCAGCTCTCCCCCGCCGTCGCCGCGCAGGTCTTCGTCACCCGGGCACCGCAGAACACCCCGACCGGCCGCTACCTGGGCATGGTGCACTTCCAGGCGCTGCTGCGCGAACCGCCGGCCGACCTGCTGGGCAAGGTGGTGGTCAACGACATCGACCCGTTGCGCCCCACCACACCGCTGCCGGAGATCACCCGTCGGATGGCGACCTACGACCTGGTCGCCATGCCGGTGATCGACCGGAACAACCGGCTGGTCGGTGCCGTGACGGTGGACGACGTGCTGGACCACTCGCTACCCCGGGACTGGCGGGACCGCGACGCCCTGACCGCCCCGGGCACCACCGACACCGTGCTGGACGGCGTGGATGGCTGAGCAGCGGCGGACCGAACGGCTGGACCAGCCGCGCGAACCCCGGGGCATCAAGCTGCCCCGGTTCGACGCGGAGGCGTTCGGCAGGTGGTCCGAGGGCATCGCCCGGGGCATGGGCACCGCGAACTTCATCGTCGTCATGACTGTGGTGATCGCGATCTGGTTCGCCTGGAACACGTTGGCCCCGGTGGACCTGCGCTTCGACCCGTACACCTTCACGTTCCTGACCCTGGTGCTGTCGTTGCAGGCCAGCTACGCCGCACCGCTGATCCTGCTGGCCCAGAACCGGCAGGCCGACCGGGACCGGTTGGCGTTGGAGGAGGACCGGCGGCGAGCCACCGCGCAGAAGGCGGACACCGAGTACCTGGCCCGGGAGATCGCCGCACTGCGGATCGCGATGGGCGAGGTGGCCACCCGTGACTTCCTCCGCTCGGAACTGGCCCGGCTGGCCGAGGAGCTGGACGAGGTGGGGCAGCGCCGGCAACGGTTGGAGCGCCGCCAGCAGGAGCGACGCGGGCAGCGGCCGACCGACGGCGGCGGCCTGGACGAGCCGCGCGACGACCTGGACGGCGACGTCGCCCCCGACCCCCGGCCGGACGGCACCGGGCCGCGCCGGTCGGAGAGCTGATCCGTGGGTCATCGATTGGCTCACACCGCCCCGGGCAGCAGCGGCAGCGGATGCCCCGCGACGTAGCATTGCGGGCATGTCAGCACCCGTGAGCACCGTCGAGGACGCGATCCAGGCCGCCCTGGCCACCGTCAACGACCCGGAGATCCGCCGGCCCATCACCGAGCTGGGCATGGTCCGCTCCGCCACGATCGCTGCCAACGGCGTCGTACGCGTCGAGCTGCTGCTCACCGTCGCCGGCTGCCCGCTCAAGGACAAACTGCGTACGGACATCACGAGCGCGGTCGCCGCGGTGCCCGGCGTGACCGGCGTGGAGATCGACTTCGGGGTGATGACCCCGGAGCAGCGGCAGTCGTTGCAGTCGCAGCTGCGCGGTGGGGGTGCCACCGAGGAGCCGGTCATCCCGTTCGCGCAGCCCGGCTCGCGCACCCGGGTGTACGCGGTGGCCAGCGGCAAGGGTGGCGTCGGCAAGTCCAGCGTGACTGTCAACCTGGCGGCGGCGCTGGCCGCCCGTGGGCTCTCCGTCGGCGTTGTCGACGCTGACATCTACGGCCACTCGGTGCCCCGGATGCTCGGCGCGGACGGCCGTCCCACCCGGGTCGAAGACATGATCATGCCGCCGCAGTCGCACGGCGTGAAGGTGATCTCGATCGGCATGTTCACCTCCGGCAACGCCGCGGTGGTGTGGCGCGGCCCGATGCTGCACCGGGCGTTGCAGCAGTTCCTGGCCGACGTCTACTGGGGCGACCTGGACGTGCTCCTGCTCGACCTGCCTCCGGGCACGGGTGACGTGGCCATCTCACTTGCCCAACTGCTGCCCAACTCGGAGATCCTGCTGGTCACCACCCCGCAGACGGCAGCCGCCGAGGTGGCCGAGCGGGCCGGCGCGATCGCCCTGCAGACCCACCAGCGGGTCGTCGGCGTCATCGAGAACATGTCCTGGCTGGAGTTGCCGGACGGATCCCGGATGGAGATCTTCGGTGCCGGGGGTGGCACGGCCGTCGCCGAGTCGCTGAGCCGGACCATCGGCGCCCAGGTGCCGCTGCTCGGTCAGATCCCGCTTGACACCCGGGTCCGCGAGGCCGGCGACGCGGGCAACCCGATAGTGCTGGCCGAGCCGGAGTCGCCGGCCGCGCAGGCCCTCGGCGCGGTCGCCGACCGGCTCGCGCTGCGCCGTGAGTCGCTGCTCGGCAAGCCGCTCGGTCTCAAGCCCGCCGGCCGCTGACCTCGACGCACACCGCCAGCCCGTCGGCCGCCCATCGGCCGACGGGCTGAGTCGTCTCGTGGTCGACTCGACTTTGAGGATGTCGGGGTATTCCACCCCGACGGAGAGGCCGACTTCCCGAAATCCGAGTTGATCACCGTCGGGCTGAGGCTCAGGCGGTGCGGAGCGGGTCCGTCAGGTGGCGTCGTCGTAGCTGGCGCGGGGAGCCGGCGCCGACGGGCTGCCGGTGGCCGTGCTGGGCCGGGAGCCGCCCGAGCGCACGTCCGCGGCGCTGGCCACGTCCTTCAGGTCGTCGTGCACGCTGCCGACGTCGGCGCGGAGGTTGTCGTAGACGCCCTGCAACGGCTTGCGGATCGCCGCCTCGTCCTCCTCGCTGAGGAGGTGCTTGCGGATGAAGGCCTTCGGGTGCAGGTCCTCCAGCTGGATGTCGGTGCCCAGCTCACGACTCAGGTCGCCGGTGGCGTTACGGGCCATGTTGCGCAGGTTGCGCACCAGCCGCAGGCCGTCGTTGATGACCGCGGGCAGCCGATCACCGAAGATCAGCAGCGCCAGGAGCAGCAGCGCCCCGATCTCCCACCAGTTCAGGTTCTCGAACATCCCGCTGGCCTCCTCTCCGCCTCAGCAGCAAGACTACGCACGCCGGGCGGCGTTCGGGCAAGGGGTTGAACGGTGTTCACTTCGCGTCCGCGGCGAGTGTTACCGAGGTGTTCTGCCGGGCGGAGCCTCGTCGAAACTCGACGGACACCACCGAGCCCGGCGCGAACTTGCGGACCAGCGCGGTCAGGTCCGTCGGCTCGGTCATCGGCCGCCCGTTGATCTTGAGGATGACATCGCCGGCCTTCAGCCCGGCGCTGTCCGCCGGGCCGGAGGGCTCCACCTCCGCCAGCCGCAGACCACCCCCGGCGACCCCACTCGGGCCGTCCGCCCGGGCACCGATCACCGTACGCCGGGCCTTGCCGGTGCCGATGATGTCCTGGGTGACCCGCTTGGCCTGGTTGATCGGAATGGCGAAGGCGAGGCCGATGTTGCCCGCCTCCTGCCCCTCGGCGACAAGCGACTTGATTGTCGAGTTCACCCCGACCACCCGTCCGGCTCCGTCGACCAACGGCCCACCGGAGTTGCCGTGGTTGACTGCCGCGTCGGTCTGGATGGCCGCGTAGTACCGGATCGGGCCACCCGGCTCGCCGGCCTGCATCGTCCGGTCCAGGGCACTCACGATGCCGGCGGTGACCGTGTTGGCGAGCGACAGCGGCGAGCCGATGGCGAGCACCGGGTCACCGACGGCCAGGGCGTCGGAATCGCCGAACTCCACAGGTCGCAGTCCGCTCCGACTCACCTTGATCACCGCGATGTCCGACTCCGGATCCTGACCGACGATCGTCGCCGGCGCGGTGCTGCCGTCGTTGAAGACCACCGAGGCCTTGCCGGTGCCACCGGCCACCACGTGGTCGTTGGTGATCACGTGACCGTCGGCGGTGGCGATGAAGCCGGAGCCCTCGCTGGTCCCGCCGAGGCTGCTCACCCGGATGGTGACCACGCTGGGCAGGACCCGTTCGGCGACCCCGGCCAGCGACTCCGGCTTGCGTTGGGCAAGCGCGGGTGCCTCCGCTGGCGCACCGCCGAGCACCACCCCGGCAGCCCCGCCACGGACCGCGAACGCGTAGCCCAACGCCCCACCGAGGGTGCCGGCCAGCAACGCGGTGATCACGGGAATGAGCAACAGTTGGCGTAACGTCGGCCGACCCGGCGCGTCCGGATCGGTGACCGGCTCGGGCTCGGAGCCGACCGCCACCGCCCCCGGCACCACCACCGCTGTCGGTGCCGACGGGTCCCGCCAGGGATCGGCGAGCGCGTCGGACCACCAGGGCGACGCCCCGGCGGTGCCAGGTCCGCCGGCCACAGGCACCTGCCAACCCGGTGCCTGTGCCACCGGCGGGTACCCGGAACCCGGCACGCCAGCCGGCGACCCGAACGGCACGCCGCCCGGCGGCGGCCCAACAGCCGTACCTCCCGGCGGCGGCCCAACCGGCAGGCTGCCCGGCGGCGGCACGGCGGCCGCACCCCCCGGCGGTGGTTCGGCGGGCAGGCTGCCCGACGGCGGCGCAGCGGGCGTGCTGCCGGCCCCCGGCGTGGTGGGCGATCCCGCTGGCGGGGCCCCTGCCCCGGGCGGTCGCGCCGGAGCCGGAGTCTCACCGCCCCGGCGCCAGTCCCAGCCGTCGGTCACGTCGGTGCCTCCCAGTCGGTCCCCGGATCCCGCGCCGCGTCGCCCGGCCACGGGCCGGTCTGGTCGCGGCTGACGGGATGCCGCTTCCAGGATTGCACGGATGCCCGCGGTGGAGTCAGCGGTTGCCCCTGTGATCGCGTCAGACGGAGGCCCGACTGCGCCCCCTGGCGGTCGCCTCTACGCTCACAGTGCCAACCCGCCCCCGCACCACGCACCGCTCCCGGAGGTGCCCCATCGCCACGGTCGCCGGTACCGGCAGTTCGTCGGCCCAGGCCCAGCAGTTCGCCGAGTCTTACGTCACCGAGGATCTCGTCCTGCGCACCGCCCGTAGCCTGGCCCTGGAGGTGGGCCTCGACGCGGTCACCCCCGGCGCCGGAGCGGCGTTGCGGCTCCTGGCTGCCGCCGGCAACGCCCGCGCGGTGGTGGAGATCGGCACCGGCACCGGGGTGAGCGGGGTCTGGCTGCTGCGCGGCATGCGCGCCGACGGTGTGCTCACCACTATCGACGTGGAGGTGGAGCATCAGCGGATCGCCCGGCGGATCTTCGCCGAGGCGGGCTTCGCGGCCGGCCGTACGCGGATCATCACCGGTCGGGCGCTCGACGTGCTGCCCCGACTCGCCGACGGCGCGTACGACCTGGTCTTCGTGGACGCGGAGGCGACCGGCTTCCACGCCTGCGTGGAAGCCGCACTGCGGCTGTTGCGCCCGGGCGGTGTGCTCGCCCTCAACGGCGTGTTGGCGAGCGGCCGGATCGGTGACCCGGCCGCCCGGGACGCGGAGACGGTGACGGTCCGCGAGACGATCAAAGCCGTCCGGGAGTCGGAGCACTGGATCCCCGCCCTGCTTCCGGTCGGGCACGGTGTGCTCGCCGCGGTGAAGTGCTGATCCGGGTCAGTCGACGCTGGCCAGCCAGCGCAGCAACCACCGCACGCCCCAACCGGTGGCGCCGCGGCTGACCTCGGCCTGGTCGCCGTCCGCCCAGGACGGGGCCGACATGTCCAGGTGCAGCCAGCGGTCCCGTAGTTCGCCCGTGAACTCGCGCAGGTAGAGGGCGGCCAGCACCGATCCGGCCCCCTGGGTCGGCGCACTGTAGAGATCGGCGATGTCGCTGCCCAGGTACTCGACGTAGTCGTTGTGCAGCGGCATCCGCCAGGCCGACTCGCCGGCCGCCTCGGTAGCGGCCAGCACGTCAGCGGCCAGTTGGTCGTTCTCGCTGTACAGGGCGGCGGTGCGCTTGCCGAGCGCCACGGCGTTGGCGCCGGTGAGGGTGGCCAGGTCGAGCAGCAGATCCGGTTTGAGCTCCCGCACCGCGTACGCCAGGGCGTCGGCGAGGACCAGTCGACCCTCGGCGTCGGAGTTGGTCGTCTCGCTTGTCGTTCCGCCGTAGTGCCGGACGACGTCGCCGGGGCGGAACGCCGAGCCGCTCACCATGTTCTCGGCGAGCGGGGCGAGCGTGGTGATCCGGACCGGCAGCCGTAGCGCGGCGGCGCCGAGGGTGGCGGCGACGACAGCTGCCGCGCCGGCCATGTCCTTGCGCATCAGTTTCATCGCCGGCACCGGCTTGATCGAGATGCCGCCGGTGTCGAAGGTGATGCCCTTGCCGACAAGCACCACATGGGTACGCGCGTCGGCGGGGTGCCAGTCCAGCTCGACGAGTCGCGGGCCGCTGGCCGAGCCACCGCCCACGGCGAGGATTCCGCCGAAGCCCTCGGCGGCCAACTCGGCCGGGCCGCGGACCCGCAGTCGCAGGTCCGGCAGGTCGGCTGCGGCGGAGGCCACCTGGTCGGCGAACCACTGCGGGGTCTTCACCGAGGCGGGGGTGTTGGTCAGGTCACGGGCGAGATGGGTCATCGCCGCGGTGGTCCGGGCCGTGGCGACGACGGCCTCGAAGGTGGCCGGGTCGGCGAGCAGCAGGTCGACGTCGGTGAGCGTCGGCGCGTCACCGGCCTCGGTCAGCCGGTACCGGTACGAGGCGAGCAGCAGCCCCTCGGTCAACCCGCGCACAGCGGTCGGAGTCAGCTCGGCCGGCAGCGCGATGGTGATATGCGTCTCACTCGCGCCGGTGCTGCGGGCCAGGGCCGCGCCGGCCGTCCGCCAGGCCGCCTCGCCACCGTCGCCGATGCCGAGCAGCAGGAGCCGACCGGGGGTACGGCCGGGGCGCAACTGGGTGTGGATCTCGCCAGCTCGGCCGTCCAGCCGGGCCGCCGACGCCAGCGCGGCTGTCTCGTCGGCCGTGCCGTCCGGCGGGGCCGCAGCCGTCGACACCGGCTCGGCCGAGGCGTCACCTCCCGCCGCCGGATCGGCGGGACGGACAGGCAGGACGAGGACGTCGAGCCGGTCGGGCTCGGCGATCAGACGGATGGCGAGCACGCGGAACCGTACCTCCAGGAAAGTGTCGCGGAGCGGGACTCAGCCCGCCTGCCCGCAGGAATGAAGACCCTGAGCCACCGGCGGTACCGGTGGCTCAGGGTCGCCGAACGCTCCGGGCGGTGGAAGCCGCCCGGACCACTCCTTACTCAGCCGGCCGCCGCCTTCAACGCGTCACCGAGCGCGTTGGCCTCGTCGGGAGTCATCTCGACGACGAGCCGGCCACCGCCCTCCAGCGGGACCCGCATGACGATGCCCCGCCCCTCCTTGGTGACTTCCAGCGGACCGTCGCCCGTCCGCGGCTTCATCGCCGCCATGTTGTCTCCCCTCAGACCTACACCAGGGTCGGTGGGTTGCCCCACAGCCACTTCGTCACGACCACCCGCAACTGTCGCGGAGGTGTCAACAAACGATTTTCCCTGATGAACACCGCCGGACCCAAACCGGAGCAGCATTGATGTAACAGCATCTAGCTTATCTTGAGAAGGCCTGTCACAATGTGCGGTCATGCAGGCACGGTCGGCACTCTTCGACCTGTACGGCGACCACCTCCGGCCGAGGGGTGGCCGCGCACCGGTTGCTGCCCTGGTCAAGCTGCTGGCGCCGCTGGGAATCGCACCGCCAGCCGTTCGCACCGCCGTGTCCCGGATGGTGCGTCAGGGCTGGCTCGAGCCGCTCCGGTTGATCTCCGGACCGGGATATTCGATCACACCGAAAGCCGCCCGACGACTCGACGAGGCGGCGTCCCGGATCTACCGGACCGGCCGGGTCACCTGGGACGGCCGGTTCGATCTGCTGGTGTTGGAGGCCCCGGGCTCCCGACGGGACCGGCAACGGCTGGCCGCGAACCTGAGCTTCCTCGGCTACGGCACGCTCGACGAGCAGACCTGGGTCGCCACCCGACCCGCCGACGACGTCGACCTGATCCTGGCCGAGGCCGGCATCCGGTTCGAGCGGTTCACCGCCTCCCACTTCTCCGGCACCCCCGGCGCCATGGGTGTGGTCCGGCGGGCCTGGAACCTGACCGAGATCGGCCGCGCCTACGAGCGGTTCGTCGCGGATCAGCGCCCCCTGCTCTCCGCCGTCACCGTGCGCAGCAGCGACGAGGAGGCGTACGCGACCCGGTTCCGGCTGGTGCACGCGTGGCGTACCTTCCTCTTCCGGGACCCGCAGCTGCCCCCGGCGCTGCTGCCCGAACGCTGGCCCGGCACCGCCGCGGCCAGTTTCTTCGACCGGCACGCCGCCCGCCTGCGGCCGGCCGCGGACCGGTACGTCGAGCAGTGCCTCGACGCCGGCAACCGCCTCGTCCGACAGAAGGGTCGTTAGACACGTGACCGAGCCGCTGCTCGTCGACCGGACCGACGCCGTCGTCACTCTCACGCTCAACCGGGCGAACGCGATGAACGCGCTCGACGTGGCGCTGAAGGAGGCGCTGCGGGACACCCTGGCGGAGCTGGAGACCGACCGGTCCTGCCGGGCGGTAGTGCTGGCCGGGGCGGGCGGCTCGTTCAGCGCCGGCCAGGACCTGCGCGAGCACGTGGCGACGCTGGAAAACGCGGCGAGCGATCCGCTGGGTACCGTCCGGGCGCACTACAACCCGATCGCCGCCCGGCTCGCCAACCTGCCCAAGCCGGTGATCGCCGCGGTTCGTGGGATGGCCGCCGGCGCGGGCGCGTCGCTTGCCTTCCTCGCCGACATCCGCATCGGTGGCCCGTCCACAAGCTTCCTGATGGCCTTCGCCAAGGTCGGCCTCGCCGCCGACACCGGCGCCTCGTGGACCCTGCCCCGGCTGGTCGGCCACGCCAAGGCGGTGGAGCTGCTGATGCTTGCCGAGCCGGTACGCGCCGAGGAGGCCTGCCGGATCGGCCTGCTCAACCGGCTGACCGACGACGACGAACTGGTGCTGCCGACCGCCCAGGAGTTGGCCGCGCGCCTCGCCGCCGGTCCGACTGTCGCGTACGGGGCGATCAAGCGGCAGCTCTCCATCGCCGACGCCGGCACCCTCGCCGACGCCCTCGCGGCGGAGGCGCAGGCCCAGTCGATCTGCGGCGCCACCGCCGACCACCGGGCGGCCACGTTCGCCTTCGTCGGCAAGCAGAAACCGGTCTTCGAGGGACGCTGAACGCGATTCGGACGCCGCCCTTACCGTCCTCGAACACGGGCCGCCTAGCGTCGGCGTCCATGAGCGACCGGGAAGCGGTGGCGCATCTGCTGCGCCGGGCCACCTTCGGGCCGACCGCAGACGAGGTGGACGCCGCCGAGCGGGCCGGACCGGCGGCGACGGTGGACCGCCTGCTCGATCCGGGGCGGGCCGACAGTGGCGCGGCGGCCACCCCGCCGCCGGCGCTGGCCCCGGATCCGTACGCCCGACTGACCGGCGAATCCACCCGCGAGCAGCGCCAGCAGGCCAACGCGGAGCGGCGCAAGCAACTCCAGCAGGTCACCGGCTGGTGGTTGGACCGGATGGTGGCCGCCGAGGACGGGCTGACCGAGAAGCTGCTCTTCTTCTGGCACGGGCACTGGGCGACGAGCGCGCAGAAGGTCAAGTCGGCCCGGATGATGCAGGGCCAACTGGACACGCTGCGCCGACACGGACGCGGGCCGCTGGCCCCGCTGGTGACCGCGATGGTGCGCGACCCCGCCCTGATCATCTGGCTGGACGGGCAGAAGAACACCCGCAAGGCCCCGAACGAGAACCTGGCCCGCGAGCTGATGGAGCTGTTCACCCTCGGCATCGGCGCCTACACCGAGGCGGACGTGAAAGCCGGTGCGCGCGCCCTGACCGGGTGGGTGGTCGACAGGCGGACCGGGGTGGCCCGCTTCGCGGCCAACCGGCACGACCCCGCCGAGAAGACGATCCTCGGGCAGCGCGGCCGGTTCGACGCCGAGTCGTACGCCGGGCTGCTGGCCGCCCAACCCGCGGCGGCGACGTTCGTGGCCGGGCGGCTCTGGTTCCGCTACGCCGGCACCGACGTCCCGGCCCCGGCGGGCCTGTCCGGCGCGGACACCATCGCGACCCTGCGGGCGATCCTCACGGCGTCGGCCTTCGCCCAGACCCGGGGCACGCTCGTCAAGCAGCCGGTGGAGTGGCTGGTCGGCGCGCTGCGGCAGCTCGGTATCCGACCGGCCGCCCTGCCGGAGCAGCAACACAAGCAACTACTGGCCAGCCTCAACGCGCTGGACCAGGTGCCGCTACGACCGCCGAGCGTCGGCGGCTGGCCGGCCGGGGCGGCCTGGCTGACCACCTCCTCGTTGCAGGCGCGGCTGCGGACCGCCGGACTGCTCGCCAGCGCGGTGAATCCGGCGGTGCTGGCCCGGCTGACCGCCGCGCCCACCGCCGGCCGGGCGGACGCGCTGGCGCGGCTCCTGGTGGTGGACGGCTGGAGCGCGCGGACCCGGGCCGCCCTCACCCCGCTGGCCGGCGAGCCCCGCAAGCTGCTGGCAGCCGGCCTGGTCAGCCCCGAATACACAGTCAGCTGAGCGGAGGAGTCGACATGGACACCCAGACCCGACGCAGGTTCCTGCTGACCAGCGGGGTGGTCGGCGCGGGCGCGCTGGCCGCCGGCGCCGGCGCGTACCGCCTGCGGGACCTGCTGGACACCGGCGGCGACCGTGATCCCCAGTCCCGCACGCTGGTGCTGGTGACCCTCTACGGCGGCAATGACGGGCTCAACACGGTCATCCCGTACGGCGACCCGGCGTACCGGGCGGCCCGTCCCGAGCTGGCCTATCCGGACGCGGAGGTGCGGCGGTTGGACGACGGCTTCGGCCTCAACCCGGCCCTGGAGGGTCTGCACCGGCGCTGGTCGAAGGGTGGGCTGGCGATAGTGCGCGGGGTCGGCTACCCGAAGCCGGACCGCAGCCACTTCCGGTCGATGGACATCTGGCACACCGCGCAGCCGGACCGGCCGGGCAACACCGGTTGGTTGGGTCGTTGGCTGGACCGGGCCGGCGGCGACCCCCGGCTGGCGGTCTCCTTCGAACCGGCGCTGCCGCCGCTGCTGGCCGGCGCGCAGAGCGCCGGCGCCGCCGTGCCGGTGACCGACCGGAAGGCAGCCAAGGGGCTGCCCGCGGAGACCCTGACCGCGCTCGCCGCCGCCGAGGCGGGTGAGTCGGCGGCCCGCAGCCGGGCAGCCGCCTGCTTCGCCGACCTACGGTCGGTGGACGAGATGATCCGCCAGGTCCGCGACTCCGCCGACCCGGACCCCGCGGACCCGGACGGCGAGCAGGCCCCCGCGACGGCCACCGGCGGGGCCCGCACGCCGCTGGACGCGCAACTGGACCTGGTCGCACAGTGCGTCGAGGCCGAGGTGTCCACCCGAGCCTTCTCGGTGTCGCTCGGCGGCTTCGACACGCACGCGGACGAGAAGCAGTTGCAGGCAGTCCTGCTGGGGCAGTTGGACCGGGCGCTCACCGGGTTCGCCGACCGGATGAGTCGCACCGAGGCGGGACGGAAGGTGGTGGTGGCGGTCTACTCCGAGTTCGGTCGCCGCGTCCGGGCCAACGCCTCGGACGGCACCGACCACGGCACCGCCTCGGACATGCTGCTGCTGGGTGCCGGCGTACGCGGCGGTTGGCACGGTGCGGCACCGAGCCTCACCGATCTCGACGACGGCGACCTGAAATACACCACCGACTTTCGGGACGTCTACGCCACGCTGCTGGAACGGGTGCTGGACACCGACCCGGGCCCGGTGCTCGCCGACTGGCGGGGACGCCTCGACAAGCTCTTCTAGTCGTCCTCTTCCGGGTCCTGGTTGGCCTGCTCGCCCAGCACGAACGCCTGCATGGCCAGCTCGTCGCCGGCCGGCGAGACGAAGGCGGGCAGCTCACGCGGGCCCAACTCCTGCACGTACGACCAGAACAACCGGACCGCCTCGGCCCGCGTGCCGGCCTCGATCGGCAGGTCGAGGCTGACCAGCCAGGTGCGCCGCGCCGGGGGCGGGCCGAGCTGGTCGGCAAGCGCCCGGAAGGCCGCCGGCTCCAGCGCGGTGACCGGCCCGTCGAGCGTCAGCAGATCGGCCGGCACCGGCTCGTCGAAGGCCCGCCGGGTGTACGTCACGACGACAGTCACCGGCTCGACCGGGGACTGCGGGTCGTCCGGGTCTTCGCGGTGGCGCTGACCCGGCGTGCGCACCCGACCCAGCGCGACCAGCCGCGGCGGGCCGTCGACAAGCACCGCCACCTGGTCTCCCGGGCCGGGCCGGGCGAGGTCGTCCAGCCCGGTCAGCTCCAGGGTGTCGTGGTGCACGAGCCGCTCTGCCTCGTACCGCTCGGCTGGCAGCAGCACGGCCCAGGCTCCCACGCCGTCGGCGCGGCCGGATCCGCCGGCCCGGTACGCGGTCTCGGTCGTCATGCCTGCCATCCCATCACGTCGCCGCGGGGAGCGTGACGTGACAGCCGACGATGTGATCGTCGACCATGCCGGTGGCCTGCATCAGCGCGTACGCGGTGGTCGGGCCGACGAACCGGAAGCCGCGCTTCTTGAGCGCCTTGGCCATCGCCGTCGACTCCGGGGTGATCGGCGCCAGCTCGGCGAACGAGGCGGGGCGGGCCGGTCGGGGCTCCGGGGCGAAGGACCAGAGCAGGGCGGACAATCCTTCCGGCACCTCCAGCGCGGCGCGGGCGTTGGCGATCGCCGCCTCGATCTTGGCCCGGTTGCGGACGATGCCGGCGTCGGCGAGCAGTCGGGTCACGTCGGCGTCGGAGTAGCCGGCGACGCTCGGGAGGTGGAACTCGTCGAAGGCCAGCCGGAACGCCGGGCGTTTGCGCAGGATGGTCAGCCAGGACAGGCCGGACTGGAACGCCTCGAGCGTCATCCGCTCGTAGAGCGCGTCGTCGCCACGCAGCGGCCGACCCCACTCGGTGTCGTGGTAGACGGCGTAGTCGGGGGTGCTCGACCCCCAGGCGCAGCGAGCCAGCCCGTCGGCGCCGATCACCAGGTCAGTCACGTCGTACACGCTAGGGCATCGCTCCGACACCCCATTGCCGCCGGCACCGGGCTGGCCGCCCGCGCCGGGCACGGTCAGGGCAGCCGGCCCTGCTCCACCAGCCTGGCGAACCTCTTCAGCGCCTGGGTGAGGCCGAGCTTCGAGCCGGGCCAGAGCACCGGCCACGCCAGCCGACCGGCGCGACCGCCCGGCAGGTGGAACCACTCGTGCCAGACGACCTGGGTGCGGTCCCGGCCCAACTGGGTGCAGCGCAGCACACCCGGGCCGCGCAGCAGCTGACCGTAGTGCACCACGCCGATCTCGTACGGTTCGTCGACCCGGACCACCCGCATCTCGTCGCGCAGCACGGCCCGGCCGAGCGCGGTCACCGCCTCCACGCGGCTGCCCTCGCGTCCGTCGCCCTCGACCACACGCACCCGGGTGAACGGGATCCAGTCGGACTGCCGGTCCCAGGCGAGCAGGGCGGCGAAGACCCGCTCGGCAGGCGCGTCGACGATCACTGTGGCGGTTACCTCACCAGCACCGGGTTGGGCGGCCTCACGAAGATCGTCGGCGCCCCCCGGGCCGGTCACGCCGACTCCGACCGAACCGTCGCGCCGTGCTGCCCGGTGCCGTCGGCGGGCTCGCCGTGGGTCTGCTCGCGATCGGCCGCCGCAGCGCCTGCCGGCGGGTCGGCCGGTGCCACGCCGTCGGAATCCGCAGATGACGAGGTGGCGGCGGGCAGCGCCTCGGCGCTTGTCGAGCCGACCGGGGCTGCCCCGGAGCCCGGCTCAGCGGCCGGCGTCACGACCGCCGCGTCGGTGTCGGCCGCATCGGACTCCGCCGCGTCGGAGTCGGCCGCGTCCGCGTTCACGGCGTCGGTGTCGGCTGCCTCGGACTTCGCCGCGTCGGGCTCGGCCGCGTCCGCGTTCACCGCTCGGCGGGCGGACTGTTCGCGGGCGTCGCGCAGCACGTCCGCGTCGTCGATGCGGCCCGCACGCAACGCGGTGACCTCCGCCTCCAGTACGCCGATCAGCTCCGACTTGTAGCCGATGTCGTAGGCGGCACGGCGCATCGCCTGATCGACCTGGGCCATCCGGTACCCGCGCAACCCGGTGTCGAAACGCACCGCCCCCACGTCGGATTCACGCAGTGGCCGGCTGCCGGGCAGCGCCACGGCCTGCGAATCCGGTTCGGCGGCCACCAAGCCGGGATCACGGCCGCTGACCAGCACCGTCACGCCGAATATCACCGCTGCGACCGTCAACGCCACGACCAGGAGGAGCAGAAGCTGACCCATGTACTGATCGTGGCACGGCAGCCGGCCGGGAGCGACCCCGCCACCCGTCCCGATCCGATCCGTACCGACGCCGGCCGGAGCCGCGGCCGGACCAGCGACTAGCGTCGGGGTCGGCCGACGCGGCAGCGACGGCGGACTCTCAGGAGGCGGGAATGGCCGGGGCGCTTCGGCTTGGCGGTCGCACGTTCGCCCCCGACGAGCTGGTGGTGATGGCAATCGTCAACCGCACCCCGGACTCGTTCTTCGACCGGGGAGCCACCTACGCCGCCGACAGCGCGCTGCGCGCCGTGGAGCGGGCCGTGGCAGCGGGTGCGGCGATCATCGACATCGGCGGAGTCAAGGCCGGGCCCGGCGCGGAGGTGGACGTCGTCGAGGAGATCCGCCGCACTGTCGACACCATCGCCGCCGTCCGGGCCGCGTTCCCGGAGGTGGTGATCTCCATCGACACCTGGCGTGCCGAGGTGGCGACGGAGGCGGTGGCCGCCGGCGCCGACCTGCTCAACGACACCTGGTCGGGTGCCGACCCGGCCCTGGCCCGGGTGGCCGCGCGGACCGGCGCGGGCCTGGTCTGCTCGCACGCCGGCGGCCTGGTCCCACGGACCCGGCCGCACCGGGCCGCCTTCACCGACGTGGTAAGCGACGTGGTCGCGACGGTGACCGGGCTCGCCGAGCGAGCGGTGGCAGCAGGGGTGCGCCCCGACGGCATCCTCATCGACCCGGCCCACGACTTCGGCAAGAACACCCGGCACTCGCTGGAGATCACGCGTCGACTGGGCGAGCTGACCGCGACCGGCTGGCCGGTGCTTGTGGCGCTCTCCAACAAGGACTTCATCGGTGAGTCGCTGGACCTGCCGGTGCCCGACCGGTTGGAGGGAACGCTCGCCGCGACGGCGGTCTCGGCCTGGCTCGGCGCCCGGGTGTTCCGGGCCCACCAGGTCGGTCCGACCCGTCGGGTGCTGGACATGGTGGCCTCGATCCGGGGCAACCGTCCGCCGTCGGCGACCCGCCGTGGTCTGGCCTGACCGTCGTCCGGTCGTCGCCGGAACCGACAGCCGGCGGGCGTGCTACCCGCCCGATCGCCGGCGGCGGTGACGCTCAGGTCCAGCGGAGGATGTTCCTCCGCCAGGCGTAGAGGATGCCGAGCGCGAGCACCGCCACGAACACCGCCATCTCCACCACCGTCACCAGACCGAAGCCCGGCCGGTCGAAGACCACCGCCCAGGGGAAGAGGAACACCGCCTCGACCGCGAACAGCACGTACAGGTACGCGTAGACGTAGTAGCGGATCTGCATCTGAGCCCAGTCCGCGCCGACCGGGTCGAGCCCGCACTCGTAACTGGCCCGCTTGCCCGGTGGGTCGGCCGGGCGCGCCGGACGTAACACCCGGTTGGCCGAGAACGCCGTAACAAAGAACAGAACGCTGGCGAGCAGCAAGAGCCCGAGCGTCGCGTACGAGCCCAGGTATCCGGTCACAGTCGGGAGCCTACCGTCCGCCCGGAGGGGTCGTCCCAAACACGTTACGGATTTGTTTCCGGATGGGACTAGTGCGCTGGGGCAACTGTTGCCGAACATTGGACCCCCACCCATGCACCGGAGGACAGATGGCCCGCCTGAAGGCATCGCCCGGTAAGCGGGCGGAGAGGCGGCGCCTCATGTCCCTGCTGGGGACCTCGCTCACGCTCGGTCTGCTCGCGGCGCTCGCCCTGGGGCCGGCCTGGGCCGGCGCGGCAACGCCGCAGGCGGATCCGGTCGTGGCGACCACCGACCCGGTGAACGAACCCGGGGGTGAGCCGGGGAGCAGCCCCACCGAGGACCCACCCCCGACCGAGGAGCCGGGCGGGTCCCCGGAACCGAGCACCCCGGCACCGGAGACCACCGCGCCGCTGCCGGAGTCGCCGCCACCGGCACCGGAGACCACCGCGCCGGAGGTGCCGCCGGCACCGAGCGTCACCGCGCCCGCGCCGGGTGGACCCCCCACACCGGCGCCCCCGGTGCAGCCCGCGCCGCCGGCCCCGCCGGTCCGCCCGCCCGCGCCGGGTTCGGAGGCGCCCCCGCCGAATCCACTCGGTGTGCAGGTCACCACCCAGGACGTCACGCTCCCCACCGCGTACTGGAACGCGGCAAGCACCGCCACCACCCTGCAGGTCACCGTCAACAACACCGGCACGACCGCGCAACGGATCCGGCTCTCGTACACGCTGCCGGTCGGGCTTACCGACGCGGGGACCAAGGGCTGCGCCGCCGCCGGTGGGGGTACGTACCACTGTGGGGCCTGGACGGCCGCGGCCGGCGTCCGGTTCAGCGCGGTGCTCCGGCTGCGGGTCGACGGCACCGCGTGGCGGCAGATGCCCCTCGCCGGCGTCGTCCAGGTCGTCGCGGACGCCCCGGGGGTCCCCGGGGAAGCGGTCGACGACCAGGGGTTCGCTGTGCTCTTCCCGCCCGGCCCACCGGCGCCCGGGATCACGCTGGCCGCCGACGAGGTCGCCTTCGACATCAGCGGCACCGCCAGCACCCTCACCCTCCGGCTGGGCAACACCGGCACGGTGGACGCCGCCGGCCGGGTCGAGGTGGTCCTGCCGGGCGGGGTGACCGTACCGGCCCCCCCGCCCGGTTGCGTGACCGTCGACCCGACCCGGACCCGCTGCGACGCGGGCACTGTTGCGGCGGGCCGGGCCGCCGAGGTGCGGCTACCGGTGGAGGCGACGCCGCAGGCCCAGCGGGAAGCGCCGTTGTCCGGTGCCGTGATCGGCCAACTCGACCCGCGCAGCGGCGCGACCCGGCAGATGCAGATGAGTTTCCGGATCACCGCGGCAGCGGCGCTGGCCACGCCTGTGGTCTCACCGCCCGCGCCGACCGGCTCCCAGGGCGTGCTTGCCGGGGGTGCCGCCGCCGGGCAGGACGGGACGACCTCGGTACGGCGTACCGCGATCCTCCTGATCGTGGTTTCCGCGCTGCTTGTGGTGCTTGCTCTCGCGCTGGCCACCATCGCGCTGCGGCGGCGGTTCGCCGGCGGCCCGACGCCCGAGCCGACGGCGCACCCCACCGACTGATCGACGGGCGGCCCCGGACCGGCGGGGTCCGGGGCCGCCGGCGCCGACAAGTGGTGATCTGAATTACGGCGGGCGGGTTATAACGCCGCAAAGACGGTCAATTATCCGCTCAGTCCGGTCCCATTCGGCGGACCTCCGGCAATGGTTAGGGCTCCCTTAGACGTAGGCTCTCAGATGAGGTACGACAGCGGCCGGACCAGCCTGGGGCGGTGCGGTGAAACGTCGCGTCAAGGAGGTTCAGTGGCCGGGCAAGGCGAGGTCGCCATCATGTTCAGCCGCCAGCGCGACCGCGCGCAGCGGGCGCGAGGTGCAGACGCGAGCGCGAGGAGTGAGCTGACTTTGCGAGCCCCACAGCCGCGAACGAAGGTGGCACAGTGACCAAGCAGATCCGTCAACTCGACCGGGTGGTTATCCGGTTCGCCGGTGACTCCGGCGACGGCATGCAACTGACCGGCGACCGGTTCACCTCGGAGACGGCGCAGCTCGGCAACGACATCTCCACGCTGCCAAACTTCCCCGCCGAGATCCGGGCTCCCGCCGGCACCCTGCCCGGCGTGTCGAGCTTCCAGGTGCACTTCGCCGACTACGACATCCTCACCCCGGGTGACGCGCCGAACGTGCTGGTGGCGATGAACCCGGCGGCCCTCAAGGCCAACCTGGCCGACCTGCCGCGCGGCGCGGACATCATCGTCAACACCGACGAGTTCACCAAGCGCAACCTCGCCAAGGTCGGCTACCAGGGCAGCCCACTCGACGACGACTCGCTCGCCGGTTACGTCGTGCACCCGGTGGCGCTGACCTCGATGACGGTCGGCGCGCTCGCCGACTACCAGGTGTCCAAGAAGGACGCCGAGCGGTCGAAGAACATGTTCGCCCTCGGCCTGCTCTCCTGGATGTATTCACGACCCTACGAGTCGACGCTGCGCTTCCTGGAGCGCAAGTTCGCGTCCCGTCCGGAGCTGGTCGCGGCGAACGTCGCCGCCTTCCGGGCCGGCTGGAACTTCGGCGAGACGACCGAGGACTTCGCGGTCCGCTACGAGGTCAAGCCGGCGAAGATGAAGCCGGGCACCTACCGCAACATCACCGGCAACGCGGCGCTCTCGCTGGGGCTGGTCGCCGCCGGGGTCCGCTCCGGGCTGCCGGTCTTCCTCGGCGCGTACCCGATCACGCCCGCCTCGGACATCCTGCACGAGCTGAGCAAGCACAAGCGCTTCGGTGTCACCACCGTGCAGGCCGAGGACGAGATCGCCGCGGTCGGCGCGGCGCTTGGCGCGTCGTACGGCGGGTCGCTCGGGGTGACCACCACAAGCGGCCCCGGCGTGGCGCTCAAGAGCGAGACGATCTCCCTCGCGGTGGCGCTGGAGCTGCCGCTGGTGATCGTGGACGTGCAGCGCGCCGGCCCGTCGACGGGCATGCCGACAAAGACCGAGCAGGCCGACCTCAACATGGCGCTCTACGGTCGGCACGGCGAGGCCCCGGTCGCGGTGATCGCGCCCCGGTCTCCGTCGGACTGCTTCTTCGCGGCGCTGGAGGCGGCCCGGATCGCGCTCACCTACCGCACCCCGGTGATCCTGCTGTCCGACAACTACGTAGCGAACGGTTCCGAGCCGTGGCTGCTGCCCGACGTGGAGTCGTTGCCCGACCTGCGGGTCGAGTTCGCCACCGAGCCCAACGGCGAGGACGGCACCACCTTCCTGCCCTACCTGCGTGATCCGGAGACCCTGGCCCGGCCGTGGGCGATCCCCGGCACGGCCGGGCTGGAGCACCGGATCGGTGGCCTGGAGAAGGCCGACAAGACCGGCGACATCTCGTACGACCCGGCGAACCACGACTTCATGGTTCGCACCCGGGCGGCTCGGATCGAGGCGATTCCGGTGCCGGACATCGAGGTGGAGGACCCGGACGGCGACGCCCGGGTGCTGGTCCTCGGCTGGGGCTCGACGTACGGACCGATCGGCGCGGCGTGCCGGGGGGTGCGCCAGCGCGGGCTGTCCATCGCCCAGGCGCACCTGCGGCACCTGGCGCCGATGCCGGCCAATCTCGGAGCGGTGCTGCGCGCGTACGACAAGGTGGTCATCCCGGAGATGAACCTGGGCCAGCTCGCCCACGTCATCCGGGCCCGCTACCTGGTCGACGCGATCAGCTACAACCAGGTCCGCGGCCTGCCGTTCACGGCCGCCGAGCTGGAGACGACGCTGGAAGAGGTCCTGAAGAATGTCTGAGCCCGTCGCCCTCAAGCTCACCGCGAAGGACTTCAAGTCCGACCAGGAGGTGCGCTGGTGCCCCGGCTGCGGTGACTACGCGATCCTCGCGGCCATCCAGCAGTTCATGCCGGAGTTGAACATCCCGCGCGAGCGGACCGTCTTCGTCTCCGGGATCGGCTGCTCGTCACGCTTCCCGTACTACATGAACACCTACGGGATGCACTCGATCCACGGCCGCGCCCCGGCGATCGCGACAGGCCTGTCGGTGTCCCGGCCGGACCTGTCGGTCTGGGTGGTCACCGGCGACGGCGACGCGCTCTCCATCGGTGGCAACCACCTGATCCACGCGTTGCGGCGCAACGTCAACCTCAAGATCCTGCTGTTCAACAACCGGATCTACGGTCTGACGAAGGGCCAGTACTCGCCCACGTCCGAGGTCGGCAAGGTCACCAAGTCGACTCCCGCCGGCTCGGCGGACGCCCCGTTCAACCCGCTCTCGCTCGCCCTCGGCGCGGAGGCCAGCTTCGTCGGCCGGACCATCGACTCCGACCGCAAGCACCTCCAGTCGGTGCTGCGGGCCGCCGCCGAGCACGAGGGTTCGGCGTTCGTGGAGATCTACCAGAACTGCAACATCTTCAACGACGGGGCGTTCGAGACGCTCAAGGACCCGTCGACGCGAGATGACTACCTGATCCGCCTGGAGCACGGCCAGCCGATCACCTTCGGCGCCGACGGGCAGTTCTGCGTGGTGCACCCGCCGGGTGGCTTCGGCCTGGAGGTCCGGGAGACCAGCTCGGTCCACCCGGAGGAGATCGTCGTGCACGACGCGACGGTGGCCGACCCGGCGTACGCCTTCGCGCTGTCCCGGCTGCCCGGCCTGGACCTGCGCAACACCCCGATCGGGGTGTTCCGCTCGGTGGACCGGCCGTCCTACGACAGTGTGGTGCAGGGTCAGCTCGCGGCCGCCAAGGCGACTGTCACCGAGACGCCCGAGCAGCAGCTCGCCGGCCTGCTGGCCAGTGGTGACACCTGGACGATCCTCTGATCCGTCAGTTGTGACGAGAGCGGCCGTCCCCGAACCGGGGGCGGCCGCTCTCGTCGTACCGGCGCTTTCTCAGCGCTGGGCGGAGGCCGGCGTCCAGAGGTTGTCGATCTCCTTCTCGGTCGCCGTGAGGCTCGCCTCGTGCAGCGGGATCAGCTCGGCCATCGCCGGCACCGTGGGTGCCAGGGTCAACTCGGTGCTGATGAAGCGCGGCTCCAGCCCGGTCATTGACAGGCCGTGTGGGAGCCACTGCTCCGCATGGTCCCAGCCGTGACGTGGGGTGCCCTCGCCATAGCCGCCACCCCGGGTGGCCAACACCACGAACTCGCGGCCGGTGAGCAGACCCTCCTGCGTCGTCGGGTCGTAGGTGAGGCCGGCGACGATCAGGTGGTCCACCCAGGCCTTGACGCTGCTGGGCGCGCCGTAGTTGTACAGCGGCAGGCCGAGCAGCACGACGTCGGCCTGCTTCACCTCGTCGACCAGTCGCTCGCTGAGTTCCCAGGATTCGCGCTGGGCCGGGGTGTGCTGGTCCGGCGGCGTCATCCGAGCCAGGCCGCCCGCCGCGTCGAGGTGCGGCAGCGGCTCCGCGCCCAGATCTCGGTAGGTCACAGTGCCGTCTGGGTGAGCCGCGCGCCAGTTGGCCACCGCGCGGGCGGTGAGCCGACGGCTTACCGACCAGTCTCCCCGAATGCTCGAGTCGATATGCAGCAGATGCATTATTACCCCTCCAAGGATCGTCTGTGCAGCACCAACTATTTATAGCAGGCCGATGTTCCGATCGCTCGGTAGACTGGGTCACATGTCCGCGCAGGCGCCTGAAACCCCGGAGCACCGCTCTGGGGCGCTGCTGGACCATCTGGCCCGGCGGATGCGTCTGCGCTCGGAGTCGGTGCTGGCACCACTGGGCCTACGCCCGCGGCACCTGGTGGCGCTCACCGTGCTGCGCGACAGCGGCGGGAGCAGCCAGCAGGCGCTCGCCAGCACGCTGGAGATGGACAGCACCAACATCGTCGGGCTGCTCAACGACCTGGAAGCCGATCAGCTGGTCGAGCGACGCCGATCGCCCGAGGACCGTCGGCGCCACGTCGTCGAACTCACCGAAGACGGCGCGAAACGCCTCAACGAGGCGGAATGCGCCCTCGCGAGCGCTGAGGACGAGGTGCTCGGAGCGTTGGGGCCCGCGGACCGGGAAACGCTCTACGACCTGCTTCGGCGTGCCGTCAACACGTCACCGGCCATCTGCACCGAGGCGCTCCGCGCCGACGTGGACTCCTGCTGACGGGGCGCGGAGCGACAGTCAGGCGGTCGTCGCCGACTGAGGGCGGTCGTCGCGGACGTGCACCAGCATGTCGCCGGTCTCGATCACCGCGCCGGCACGGTCTGCCAGGGTGACCACCTTGCCCCGCCGCACCAGGGCGATCACCAACGAGTCCAGTTCGCGGGGCGAGCGACCCACCTCGTCCCGCTCCGCCGAGCGCATCGCCAGCGCCATGCCCTGACCCGGAGTGAGCAGATCCTCCACCACGTCGATAAGCGGCGGGGCCGAGGTGGACAGGCCGAGCAGCCGGCCCGCGGTCGCCGACGAGACGATCACGTGATGCGCGCCGCTCTGCTTGAGCAGTGGCGCGTTCTCCGCCTCGCGGGCCGCCGCGATGATCCGGACCTGCCCGGCGGTGAGCTGCCGTACGGTCAGCGCGACAAGTACCGACGCATCGTCACTGTCGGTCGCGATGATCACGGCCTTGGCGTTCTTGACGTGTGCCTCGTTCAGCACCGACGAGCGGGTCGCCGAGCCCTCGATCGCCACCAGACCGGCGGAGGTGGCCTGCCGCAGGGCGGCGGCGCTGCGCTCCACCACCACGATCCGCGACCGGTCGAGACCGTTCTCCAGCAGGGCCGAGACGGCACTGCGCCCCTTGGTGCCGTAGCCGCAGATGATGACGTGGTCCTTCACGCTTCTCCTCCACCGCGACAGGCGACGGCCGGTCCGGTACTGCTCGGTCAGGACTTCCAGGGTGGTGCCGACCAGGATGATCAGGAAGATCACTCGGGCCGGAGTGATGAAGAGGACGTTCACCAGCCGGGCCGACGGCGCGGACGGCGTGATGTCGCCGTAGCCGGTGGTGGAGAGCGACACGACCGCGTAGTAGAAGCAGTCGAGCAGGGTGAGTCCGTCCTCGTTGACATCGCGGTAGCCGTCCCGGCCCAGATAGACCGCGGCGACCACTGCGAAGACCAGGCCCAGGGCGGCGGCGAGGCGCAGACTCAGCGCGCTCAGCGGGCCCCGACGCTGCGCGGGAAAATGGATCACCGTCGAACCTGCCCCGTCACCGTCGCCTGCACGAGCACAACATAGCGGGTACGCCAGCCCGGACACGTCCGGGTTGCCAAGCGGACAACCGGCTCCCCTGCCCGAGCTGCACCGCTCCTGGGCACTACTGCGAAAGGCAGACGTCCTGGACGCGCGGGGTACGCACCATGCTGCTGCTGCGGCGGCGGCTGATCGACGAACAGCGGCGCGGGCCCGGACGGGACCGCCGACGGGTTCGGCAGCGGGCATGATGGGGAGGTCCCCCGACGACGACCGCGAAAGGGAGGCCCGCGTGTCATTGCTGCGACGAGTGATCGGCGGGGTGCTGCGCCGCCACCGCCAGCGTCAGGGCCGCACGCTGCGCGAGGTGGCCGAGTCGGCCGACGTCTCGGTGCCCTACCTGTCGGAGGTCGAGCGGGGCCGCAAGGAGGCCTCCTCGGAGGTGCTCGCGGCGATCTGCCGGGCGCTCGGCATCAGCCTGGCCGACCTGCTCGGGGAGGCCCGCGACGACATGCGCCGGGTCGAGCCGCGCCTCCCGGCCGCGCCGCGGGCCGTGCTGACCCAGCTCGAGCGGGTCGACGCGACGCGACGGGAGATCGGCAACGCCACAGTGTTGGTGGCCCCCCGGTGGGGCGGGTTCGTCCCGCACGACCGGCCGGGGTTGAGCGAGCCGGTCCTCAGCATCGACTCGATCGCCTCCGCTGGCGGCTCGCACCCCGGCCCGCGTACCCCCTCCCGGCCTGGTGGCGAGCCGGCCCGGGCTGGCGCGCGGCGGCTGACCGCCGCGTAGGCCGCGCCGTTCTGCCGTCGGCGGATCTGCCGCCGGCAGAATCCCTGGGCCGCGGGCCGCCGTGGCCCGCACGCTGAAGGGGCCGGTCCATCGGGCGGTCCCACCGCTCGCCGGCGTGGTGGAAGGCGGCGGCATGATCTCCTACGGGGTACGGATGCTTGACGGCGCGCAGCCGTCCTTCGGCGACCAGGTGTTCGAGCGGCTGCTGCGGGAACGGATCGTCTTCCTCGGCACCGAGGTGACCGAGGAGTCGGCCAACCAGATCTGTGCGCAGATCCTGCTGCTCTCCGCCGAGGACTCCGACCGGGACATCTTCCTCTACATCAACTCGCCGGGCGGGTCGGTGAGCGCGGGAATGGCGGTCTACGACACGATGCGCTACGTCCGTAACGATGTGGCCACGCTTGCGCTCGGGTTCGCCGGCTCGATGGGCCAGTTTCTGCTCTGTGCGGGCGCCGCCGGCAAGCGGTACGCGCTGCCGCACTCGCGGATCATGATGCACCAGCCGTCCGGTGGAATGGGCGGCACCGCCTCGGACATCACCATCCAGGCGGAGAACATGCTGCACGTGAAGCGGACCATGCAGGAGCTGATCGCTCAGCACAGTGGACGGACCCTGGCCGAGATCCAGCAGGACTGGGACCGGGACCGGTGGTTCACCGCCGAGCAGGCCCGGGATTACGGCCTGATCGACCAGGTGCTCACCCGGGCCGGGCAACTGCCGACGACACCCTGATCGGCCGGTGCCGCCACCACTGGCGAAAATCGGGTAGCGGGCGCCTATTAGGGTCACGTCTATGCGTCGCTTGATCCCCACCCTATCGATAGCCCTCGCCGTCGCCCTCGTCGGCGGCTGCGGCACCAAATCCGACAACCCCGCGGCACCTGCCGCCTCGGCCCCCCCGGCCAAGCTCGAACCGGTCGCTGCCGTCAAGCAGGGCATGGACCGCAGCCTCGCCAGCTCGCTCAGCATGCAGGCGTCGGTGAAGGCCGGCCCCCAGTCGATCACCCTCAGCGGAAAGATGGACCCCGCCGCCAAGGCGATCCAGATCAGCGGCAACGCCCCGGAACCGATCGAGGTCCGGCTGATCGGCGAGGCCGCCTACATCAAGTCGGAGTCGATGGAGGGCGAGAAGCCCTGGATGAAGATCGACCTCGGCAAGCTCAAGCCGACGAGCACGCTGCGTCAGTCGTTCGACTTCAAGTCGCAGACCGGTCTCGTCGGCGGCACCGTGTCCGCCCAGGAGGTGGGCGGTGGCCGTTACACCGGCGTCGCCGATCTCAACAAGGCGGCCGAGGCCGCCAGCACCGAGGCCGGCATGCGGGAGGGCATCGAGTCGTCCGCCAAGTTGGCGAAGGACCCGACCGCGATTCCGTTCGAGGCGACCCTCGACGCCGACGGACGCCTCACCATGCTCTCCTACACGATCGCCACGAAGTCGCTTGGTGACCTCGTCACCGAGATGCGGATGAGCGACTTCGGCAAGTCGGTGACGGTGGAGGCCCCGCCCGCCGGCGACACCGAGGCCGCCGCCGAGGAGATGTACGCGTTCCTCTGATCAACAAGCACGTCGTCCGGCACGTGGGCTGCGGGTTTTCCGCGGCCCACGTGCCGTTGGGCACCAGACGCGACCCGGCAGGACACCCGCTGCGGTAAGGCTGTACCTGAGGTCACAGCACCACGGGTAACAATCCGCGGCGCCGATCCGTCCTCGTGGCAGACGACCACAAGGGAGACAAATGTTCGCCGCTCACGGCCCGGCGGCACCCTCCCAGGACAGGGAGCGTTGCCGGTCGATGTACCTTCGGCGGCATGAGTGGGGGCCGAAAACCTGGCAGCCGTATCCGGCGACGGCAGGTCAGCGAGGATGAACGCGCCGCGGCGGTGGAGGCGTACCGCGTGGCGGTCGCCCGTCTGCAGCACACCGCCTACCGCAACCTGCGGCAGTCCGTCGCCTACGCCACGATCTTCGTCGCGGTCATGGCCACCTTTATGATCTTCATCGAGCAGCCCACTCCGACGACCTTCCCGTGGTACGCGACCTCGGTCCTCGGTGGCGCGTTCGGCCTGTCCACCTACGCGGTGCGAGAGCCGCGCCTGCGGCGCTACCTGCTCGCGGCTGCCGTCGTCCTCGCTGTCGTGGGCATGACCGGCATCGTCCGCACGAACTGACGCTGTGCCGTACGCTTCCCGGCTCTGCTCGGACACTGTCATGCGGCTCGATGTCATACCGCGAATCCAGGATGGGTCTCATGAAGTTCCTCCTCACCTCCGCAGGCATCAGGAACCCCAGCATCTCCAGCGCACTCGTGGACCTGCTGGGCAAGCCGATCGCCGAGTCCAACGCCCTCATCATCCCGACCGGTGTGTACCCCTTCCCCGGTGGTGCCGGCCGGGCGTGGCAGGCGATCTCCGGCACGGCCCCGCACCCGATGTGTGACCTGGGCTGGAAGTCCCTGGGGGTGCTGGAGCTCACCGCGCTGCCGACCATCCGAGAAGAGAACTGGGTCCCGGCGGTCCGCGAGGCCGACGCTCTGCTCGTCTGGGGCGGCGACGTGCTGTATCTGACCCACTGGATGCGTGAGTCCGGCCTGGCGGATCTCCTGCCGTCGCTGAACGAGTCGGTCTACGTGGGAATGAGCGCCGGGAGCATCGCGGTGACCCCCTACAACTGCGACGCGGAGTTCGACCTGGCTTTCGTGCCGGACGGCAGCAATATGGCGGTCGGAGCCGACCGGGCGCTGGGACTGCTGGATTTCACGCTGTATCCGCACCTGGACTGCGAGGGCATGGCGGACGCCACGGCGGCCAACATCGAGAAGTGGGCGTCCGGGATCCCGGTCCCGACATACGCGATCGACGATGAGACGGCGATCACAGTGGTCGACGGCGCAGTGGAGGTCGTCTCCGAGGGCAACTGGCGGCTGTTCAACCCTTCCTGACGCCGGTGCTCCATACTCAGATGCCGTGACCACCGATCATGGCGCCCTTCCCGTGCTTGTCATCGACGGGACGTCCTTCTCCGATCTCGATGGCCTCGCCCGCGAGTTCTCACGGCTGCTCGGCCACTCGACGTGGAACGGCAACCTGGACGCCCTCAATGACATCCTGCGCGGAGGCTTCGGGACACCTGCGGACGGATGGGTACTGAGGTGGGTCAACTCCGAGCTGTCGCGAGACGCGCTCGGCTACGACGCCACCGTCCGATGGTTGGAGCAGATCCTCCGGACCTGCCACCCGTCACACCGGGCAAGCATCACGGCCGAGATCAGCGACGCGCGACGCGGCGAGGGACCGACGCTGTTCGACAGAATCGTCGAGATCATCCGTCACTACGGCCCGGGCGGCGACGAGTCCGAGGACGGCATCGTCCTGGAGTTGGCCTAGCTTCCGGGCTGGACATCGTGACGCAGTGGCAGTGGGAACCGGTGACGCTACCGCCCCGATCGGCGACGCTGACGAATGCTGCGGGTGAATGGCTGCATAGCCGTACGCGCCCTGCTGGAAGCGGCGGACCTCCTCGCCAGGCGGTCTCCGAGCGTCCAGCCTCCCCGGACGGGGATCGAGCACCCGGCGGCATCGAAAGCCCCGGAAGACGGATCAGTGATCAAGGCTACGACCTGGTGCCCCCGGCAGGATTCGAACCTGCGACACACGGTTTAGGAAACCGATGCTCTATCCCCTGAGCTACGGGGGCGCGAGCGCACAGTCTAGCGACCTGGGGTTCACCTGGGGTGGCAGGGACTGGCCCACGTTCACCCGCGTTCCCCGGACCGCCGTTGTCCCAGCCCAGGACCACAGCCGGAGCACACGAACCCCGGTTTGCGACCGTCGGTACGCCGCGGTCACCCGCGTTGGCCGCGGTTCGCCCTGGTTGGCATCCGCTGGAGAGCACACACCGCGCACATCACCGAAGATCATGATGGGCGCTCCCTCGGCCCGGGACCGTCGGCCGCGCACTGGACGGTGGTGACCGACACGAATCAGCCCTCGGCCTCAAGCACGCCGAAGGCGAGGCCCGCAGAGCACGTCAGCGGACGATTGGTTCATAGGGTTGGTCCGTCGGGCCTGTGAAGACGACGCCCCACCCTGATGCCTACGGCGACGGTCCCCATCAGGTGTCCGCTCATACCGATGACGTGCACCGGATCATGGGCGATTTGGGTGTCGATCGCCATAAACGAAGAAGTGCAGAACGAAGCTACGACAGGTCGAGTGTCAGTTCCACCCAAGCAGTTTGGCCAACCAGCTGCCAAGGAGTCCGACTGGAACGGCGGCGAGAAGGCCGCCGACGAAGAACAGCCAGCTACTCCGAATAGAACCAGCTTGGACCCTTCTGAGTTCGGCCGCATGTTCGGTCTGAAGCCGGACAATTTCGTCCTTCAGTACCGCTACTTGGGCCCGGAAAGCCTCATTCGATTGTTCGCCGAGGACGGCCGCGATGCGTCGCGCCTCGTCTTCGTGGAGCGCGGCTAGCGACTCCGCCTGCTCGGCCTTGGCAATCAGTTCGGCGGTAGTGTCTTTGAGTTGCTGGGTACGAGCCATGATCTTCTGGAGCTGATCCGCCGAACGGAGCAGGGCGGAAGTCACATTCTCGATCTCCACACTTAGCTCTATGTCGCGGCCGTCATCCTCAGCGACACGCCGCTCAGCGGCTCCTTGAACCCAGAGTTCGACCGCATGGCGCACCTGTTCGGGAGTGGCGCTAGCAATCTGGAGCGTGGAATCGCCGACTCGCACCTCGACTCGGGACCGCCGTCGCAGCCAGGAGCGCGCCCACTCTACGAGCGTGCCAGACGCAGCCGTCGCGACGAGTCCGAGCACCGCCGCCAAGATTGGCGAGATATCCACAGGTGCCTGTATAGCAGGGGCACGCACCGAGGAGGTTCCGCGCATCCCGCGAAGGCGGCGCACACATCCGGTCACGGTTCGGCCCAGGCAGCCAGGCCGCCGGATCCGGATCTGCCGCTGGCAGTGTTCACCGCGACGGATAACGCCTGCGTTGCCGCCGACGGCATCCGCTTCTGCGGCCGACCGCGCGTCACGTTGCGTGACAGGCGTGGGTGGTCGAACGCTCGGTCGTCCCGAATTGAGGATGCCTGCTGGCGTTCGATCAGGCAAGATCAAGCCATGCCGTCGGAGCCCGGTGCGTACGAGGCCAACGGGTTGTTGGGTCGTCTCGTCGGCTTCCGTCTCTACTCGGTCCAGTTCGTCATGGACTACGTGCAACTGCGCTTCGACGGACCGACGGAGGACATGCCTGTCCTCAACTGCGACGTGTTGCCCGTGGTGGAGGCGCCGGCCGGTCTGGTCGCTCAGGGGCAGCTAGGCTACGCCGACGCCTTGCGCGCATTCATACCCTTCCTTGTTGTGGCGACGGCGGAAGGCGCCGGCCAGGGCCTTCGAATCGAGTTCGCCAAAGGGGCGATCTGCCTGCGTCCAGCGGTCGATGAGGTGTCCGGGCCGGAGATCGCGCTCCTGAGCGGCTTCAAGGATGGGCATTGGATGTGCTGGCGGCCCGGCGAAGACTCCTTTGGAGACCTTGCGTGATGCACCGAAACGGTCTAGCGCACACAATCCATGCTGCCAAACCGCCATGTGGACGGGTAGGTGACCACTCGCGGCTCGCGGCGCGGATCTCGATGTTGTGGAACCCCGTCCTCCGCCTGCAGTGTGGGAGGCTTTAGTCGTGCCAGAGACCGGTGAAAGCGATGCCTTCGAAGCAGCCTACATGGCCGAGCTGAAGGCCCTGCTAACTCGGCACGGGCTGGTCCTCAACTACCAGCATGACCGAGCGGCGATCGATACGGGCCTGCACCTTTTCCTAGAAGGAGAAGGAGCGAGGAAGGCGAGTCAGGTTCGAGTGTGGTTTCAGGCCAAGGGCAGGAGGGCCGGCACGCTGCCGCTGGCGGCGTATCAGGCTGCCCACACCGTGGACGTTAAAGTGAAAGTGGACCACCTTCGGTTCTGGGTGGCAGCACCCGAGCCTGTCTATCTTGTGGTCTACGTGGAGTCCGCTGCCGATTTTATTGCCGAGGACGTCCGGGACATCGTTGAACGGCAGTGGCCGCGCGGCGACTTTTACTCCGCCATCCCTGTCGGCCAGGGCGAGGTTACGCTGCGCGTCGCGAGGTCGATGAAGCTGGATGAGGCACGTATCGTTGCCATGCTGCGGCACCGAAGCATGCGGATCGATGGGCCCGCATTTAGGGGACGGCCTTTGGGACATCGATATGATCCGATCAGGTCTCAAATCGCGCCACCGCCCCCGGCCACATTCGAGCAACTCGTCGAGCGACTGCTCGCCGCACATGATTTCCGAGGGCTGGAGGTCATCGACATTGCACCGGATCTGAAGGCTATCCGAGGACGTCTGTACGAGACGCTGAGCTGGCAGTCGCCGGCCTTCGCCGAGTACGGCTACGGACCCGACGACGACTTTCGCATCGAGCCCTCCTACGAGACCCTGCATGGCGAAGTCGTGATTATCATCGACCGGGCTATCGGACGGAAGAGGCTGGATGACGCCGAACGCACAGCAACCGTAGAGCTCATCGATCGATGTCGTGCCCCCGGCGCGAACCTCGCCGTCATCTTTAATGGTTGTGACCTCAGCGGGACGGGTGGCTTATGGCGCAGCACCCTCCGCGACTCGGGAACCCACGGCTCCTACGCTCAGGTGCGGCAGGCCGGCGTCGAGGCCATCACGTTTCTGCTGCTCGTGACTACCCTCGTGTACCTTGACTTCGCTCCTGAGATTTCCTGGGACCACATCAATTTCCTCTATACGAGCTGAGCCGCCCGATTCGCCGAGCACACGTCGTGGAGCCATCCGCTCATGCCGCGATGATGGCAGCCTGCGAGCCCCAGGTCGGCCCCTCCCGCAGGAGGACTCCGCGTAGGTAGTCCTGCTCGACGAGGGCGCAGCTGCGGCTGCTACCGAGACGCCGTGGCTTAGGGCAGCGATCCGGTGTGCGTGGCGGTCGTGGATGCCACTTGCCTGTCAGTTGTCGCCGATGCGCAACAGCGGTACGTCGTAGAGGCTCGCCTCGGGGATACGGCACATGATGGGCGCAGCGACCTCGATGATCAGCATCTCGGTGAGGAACTGGACCGTGGCGGCGAGCAGGTGACTGGTGTGGCCGGTCGCGCTGTGCTCCTTGAGCCCGACGCTGACGTGGATGTGCGGCGCGATCCGGTCGTGGGCGTCGTCGTAGGCGATGGTGCCGCCGCCGAGCGCTTCGACGTCGGTCAGGTGCACCCGGTCCCAGACCGGGGCTTGGGGGTCGTCCAGAGGCTGGCAGGTGCCGACGATCTCGACCGTGCTGAACCCGGCGATGAAGACGGGGATGTAGCCGTGCTGGATGCCGTTGGCGCGGCAGGCGTCAGCGAGGGCGGTGGAGAAGTCGTCGCCATGATCGAAGATGACGCCGATCATCCGTCCGGGCGTGAGATCGTGGCTGCGCATACTGAGGCACTTCCGGCCGGGTTGGTCGGGGGAAGTGGCTGTGGTGGGTCCAGCCGAGGACGTACGCCCGTCAGGGGTGAAGAATCCTGTCGTAGTCTTCGTCGTACCAGCCGTCGGTGTTGTGCTTCGCGATGGTCCCCGCGCTGCGCGTTAGCATCAGTACGTCGCCGTTGAGGGTCAGGGCCGCATCCTCGGCCCTGCCGGCGAGGATTCTGGCCACGGTCGCCAGCATGTGGGGTTTGCCCTTGTCGGCCAGGGTTTCCTTGCGCATGTAGAAGCTGACGTCGACGTAGGTCTCCGGCTCCCATTCCCACAGAGCGCCACCGTCGTCCTCGGCGCTGTAGTAGCCGTGCCGGCCGCCGGTGATGTCCACGACGTACCCGCGCTCGTCGTTCAGGTCGGCGCTGAGCACCCTGCCGCCGGACGCCGTGGACGTCTCGACCGCTCCGGGAGCAGCTAACGCCGCCACCTGCTCCAGTGGAATGTCGCCCGCCAGCGCAAGCCGGTACTCGACAGCCATTTGCACCCCTTCATCAGTCTCGCCGGATGATCTGAATGATCGCACCGTCGCGCGTTACCGCCGCCAGTTCTTTCAGCCCCGCTACGGGCCAGTCCTGGAAATGCTTGTGCAGGGCGGCGAGGTCTCCTCGCTAGTCGTGGAAATTCACCATCACGCGTTGGGTCTGCTCCGCGTCGACCTTTCTGGACACGGCGCTCCAGACGGCGCGGGGCGGGACGGGAGCAGTGGGCGCGTAGCAGTCGAAGACATGCCCCTCGATGAGGAAGTCGGGTGCCTTTTCCGGCCTCCCAGAATCCCCGGTCTCGCGTCGCGCGTCCGCGACCTCCTGTCTCGTGGGGTTTTGGTGGACCCGGTACCCCTTGCCGGCGACCCTGTCGGCACACTCGTTCTCCAACTCCAGGGCACGGCGCTCCCGTGGCTTTTTCGTTCGCGGAGATCCGGGTTCGACGTCCGGTAGGCGTCCCACCGCCGACGCCGGTGGGACGCCTGGTCCACGGGGTTGCTGCGTCAGGGTCCGTGGAGACAGTCCTGCCCAGGGTGGGGGTCGTCGGGGATGGGCTGCCGGTGGTATGAGGGGTGGGGCTGGCCGGTGGATGACCGCCAGCCCTCGTCAGTTTCCCGACGAGCCCAACTGCCGGGCCTGCGCGATCGCCGCCTCAACGGCCTGCCGGGTCCCGCCGGTGCGCTGAACGACCAGCACCAGGACCTGCTTGATGGCTTCCAGGGCCTGCAACAGCGGCCCGGGCTGCCCGCCCTGCAGGACCACGGCGACGAGCTGCTGCGCCTCACCGACTCCGGTGATGGCCCCGGCTGCCGCGTCACGAGCGGCGTCCACGGCGGTCAGCACGGGCGCCAGCCCTGCGATCGTCTCCTGCGGGGTGGCCTCGTTCGGCACCGCCAGGGTGGCCTTCGTCGCCTCACCGATCGAACCGGCAAGACTCCCCAGGCCACCCTGGATGCCCGTGATCGCGTTGCGTACCCGGGCCACACCCGCCGCCACGGCGACGAGGCCCGCGCCCGCGGCCCGCAACGCCACCTCCTGTGCCTGGCTGTCAGCAGCGGCTGCCAACCCCTGTGCACGTTCGACTCCGGTCATCATCGCGCGAAGTTCGGCGGCGATCTTCTCGATCTGCGACACGTGGCCGGCATCCCCAATCGATGAGGGCGAAAGTGCTCGACAGCTGAACCTACCGGGCTCCTTGCCAGGGGCAACCAGGCACCGACGAGGCGGTCGGCACCGCAGATGACCCCCAAACTATCGGTCGTCTCTGCATCTGCGAACAGATGCCGGGTGTCGTTGTGGCTGGTCAGGGCCCAACGGAGGGTCGGGTCACGAGAGCGGCTGCTGCACCCAGGTCGTGACGCTCGTGGTACGCCGCGACAGAGGCGGTGGCCCCACCGGCGACAGGCACGGCCAGGAAGTGGTGGAATGCGGCGTCGATGGTTTCGCCGTGGCCGACGAGGACGCGCTCACCTACATACCGGGTCATGATCTCGCCGATGGCGACGCTGGCCCGATGCAGGTAGTCCCGCCAGGTTTCGCCGCCGGCCGCGAGCGGACGGTCCGCATCGAGGGCAGGGATGTCCCCGTACTCAGCGACGACGTCGGTCCACGGCCGGCCGCCGGCGGTGCCGTAGTCCTGCTCGGCGAGGTCGGCGACGGTCTCGGCGTCCAGTTGAGGTGAGCGCCCATGATCGCAGCGCTTCCCGGGCTCGGCGCAGCGGCGTGGTGTAGATGGCGAATCGGGCGCTCGTGGTGCTCTTGACCGAGTCGTTGGGCTGGTCGTTCGATCTGGCGTCGGCCTCGGTCGGTCGGTCCGCGACACTCTTGGAGGCCTCCGACCGCTTCATCACTCTCGCCCTGGCCGCCCTCGCCGTCCTGGCTGTCTGCGCCGGCGACGCGACCGACGACTCAACCGACAGCCGGCTGATCAAGCTGACCGTCAACGAGATCCGCCGCCTGATCAACGCCCGCATCATCCGCCCGATCAGCGACCTCGGCCACCGTTTGCACTGGTCAGGCTGGGCGACGGCAGCACCGAGCCCGAGCCCGACGAGCCCACTACACACGCCGCCTCAATCTCGAACTCCAACCATGATCCTGAACGGCGGCTGCCGTGCTAGTCCGATCTCGGCCCATCCACCGAGCGGCCTGGTGCCCGTATCTCCTTTCTGCGCTCACTGGACGCCTCCATATCCTTGGCACCCGCAACGATCGCGGCAGATCAGCCGTATCCGCCGGAAACACAGCCGAAGCCGACGCTCGCCGCCGACAGTGGGAATCGGAGGAATGCCCCCGACCGCTGCATTTCGGTACGCCCACCGGTCGTATCCGGAAGGCGGGACCGTCCACTCTCACGCGCATCCGACGCAACACCCGAGTGAGCAAGTCAGTGCCGACACGTCATGGCACCATTGATCCACACCTCGCCGGATTCGTACCGAATGAAGTTCGACGCCTGAACGTGTGTAACCGCCCAGTGGTGGCACTGCTACTCCCGCACAGCTAGTAGCATCTGGAGGGCTCGCCAACGGGGAGGCAAGTGCACATGTTCGAAGCCTTGGGGCTGAATTCAATGACCGAATCCGTATATCTAGCGCTTCTCGGCAATCCGGGTGCCAAGCTCGACGCCGTCGCCTTGGAAATGCAACTGCCGGAGGAGCGGGTCCGCAACGCCTTCGACGAACTGGTGCAGATGTCACTGGTGTACGAGCCGCCTCAGGACGGTGGCCGGTTCCGCGTGGTCAATCCGGCGACCGGGATTGCCGCGCTGGTCGCCCGCCGCCAGCGCGAGATGGAGGAGTCCCGGGCCGCGCTTGAGCTGCTGGTCGCCAGCCGGACCGTCGACCGTACGCCGACTGTGGAGCCCGGCGTCGAACGCCTGGAGGGCATCGAGGCCATCCGCGCCAAGATCAGCGAACTCGCCGAGTCCTGCGTCTGGGAGAACGCGTCCCTGATGCCCGGCGGCGCGCAGTCCCAGGAGAGCCTGCTGGCCAGCCAGCAGCTGGACGCGGTGGCGATCGACCGCGGGGTCCGGGTGCGCACCGTCTACCTGGACAGTGTGCGCAATGACCCGCACACCCTGAAGTACGCGAGCTGGCTGTCGGACCTGGGCAGCGAGGTGCGGACCGCGCCGACGCTGCCGCTGCGGCTGCTCATCGTCGACCGGCGGGTGGCCGTGGTCCCGGCGCAGACCGAGGATTCCAGGGCGGCTGCGGTCGTGGTGACCAGCGAGGGCGTGGTGGCCGGCCTGGCTGCGCTGTTCCAGTCGGTGTGGCGCACGGCGACGCCGCTCGGCTCACCCAGGCGCCGCGACGACGAGGGACTGTCCGCGCAGGACCGGGACGTGCTCAAGCTGCTCGGTCAAGGGCTGACCGACGAGATGATCGCCCGCCGGATGGGCGTCTCGGTGCGCACCGCCCGGCGGATCGCCTCCGATCTGCTCACCCGGCTCGACGCGCGCAGCCGTTTCCAGGCCGGCGCCAAGGCCGTGGTCCGGGAGTGGCTGACCGCTGATGATCTGGAGTGATCGGTGCGAGGGACGGGAACCTGCAGCTGCCGGTGTTGCCCACTCCCCACGGATCCCTGAGCGGCGACGATAACGGGGTGTCTGGTGATCCGGTACGGTCCGTTCGAAGCACGTCTCGACCGCAGGCTGCTGAGCCTGCTGTCGGGTCACGCGCGCACGGTTCCTGGCTGGCCTGCGGATGCACCACCGCATGGTGGACATGCGGCTGATCGGGCCGGTGCCTGTCAGCCGCCATCGCCGATCACGTCAGGGCCACCGGCGGCGTAATGGCCTGCGGATGCACACCCTCCGACTTTGCCGTGACCGTGACGGAAAAAGCCCGGTCGGATCATAGGATCCGACCGGGCCCGCCCGAGATATTAGTATCAGTCCCAACCGAAGTTGTACTGCGCCGCACCACCGGTCGAGGCCCCCGAGGAAGCCTGCGAAACACCGGATCCGGCAGCTCCAGAAATGGCGGCGGAGGCGCCACCGATAGTCAGCAGTGCGGCGAGGGTGAGGACGGCCTTGCGCATCTTCTCTTCTCCCGTGTCATCAGCGTTCGGGTTCTGCCACAACTCTGGCCGACCGGGTTCGGCAGGCAAACATGTTTGCCCTGGACGGAGGCTGCAACAACCGATGTGGACGCCCCCGCCGAAGCAGGCCGGAATTACCCGGCGCCACGCCTGGCAGGAAAAGGCCACTGGTTCTGCCCACCGTTCGACGTTAGGTTGTCAACGCAGGCACTCGGCCGATCGCCTATTGAAAGGTCGCCGAGTCGGCGGGCATCAGGGGTTCGGCGAGAGCGCCGCCTTCGGAAAGCCCTAACGAATTCAACGGGGGAAGACGGAAATGAACCTGCAGATCGGCCTCCTGGGAACGACCATTCTTCGTCACGACGGCCGCGAGACATCCGTGCGACCCAACCAGGCGCGCACGATCCTGGCGCTACTGGCACTCTCCTGCGGCCGGGTGGTGTCCACCGAGCAGCTCATCGACGAGCTGTGGGCCGATCGGCCGCTGGGCAACGCCCGCAACGCGCTGCAGGCGAATGTCGCCCGCCTGCGACGACTGCTGGCAAGCCTGGTTGGCCTGGACGCTGACCTGGTGCGCGCCGAGGCCAACGGCTACCTGCTGGACCTGCAGCCCGACGCGGTCGACGCCAAACGGTTCGACGACCTGGCCCGGGCCGGTTCGGCGTGTCTGCTCACGGATCCGGCCCGGGCGGCCGGGCTCTTCGAGGCAGCGCTACAGCAGTGGCGGGGCATGCCGCTGCTCGACGTCGCCGGCGGGCACACCTGCCGCGCGGTGACGGTCCGCCTTTCCGAGCGCCGCCTGGACGTCCGCAAGCAGCTCGCCGAGGCGAATCTGGTCCGCGGCGCCACCCACGGGCTGATCAGCGAGATCAAACAGCTGGTCGCCGAGCACCCGTCCGACGAGCAGCTCAGCGAGCTGCTGATGCTGGCGCTGTACCGCAGTGGGCGGCAGAGCGAGGCGCTGGCGGTGTTCCACAACATCCGCAGCTGGCTGGGCGCGGAGTTCGGCCTGGAGCCGGGCCCCCGGCTGCATCAGGTCCAGCACGCGATCCTCAACCAGGACCGCAGCTTCGCCGCGCTGCGGCCCTCCCCGGTGTCGTAGCAGTCACGGGTACGCAAGAGAAGGCCGTCACCGGCACCGAGAGGTATCGGCGGCGGCTTGTTCGTGTGCGCCGCTCACACCTGCGCCAACGCGGCAACCCGCCGATCGTCCACCACCAGCGAGGTGGCACCGATCACCGCCACGGCCGCCGAGTAGCGCGGCCCGGCGTCCAGGTCGGCCAGCGCGATCGCGGCGCCCCCCGGCAGGCCGGGGAACGCCAGCACCGACGTCGGCACCCGATGGCCGGCGACGGTGAGCTGGGTCATCGGCACGACCAGCCCGTGTCCGGTGGCCTTGAGCACCGCTTCCTTGCGACTCCAGTAGATGCCGAACGCCGCTTCCCGGACCTGCGCGGGCAGGGCCGCGAAACGGCCGAGTTCGACGTCGGAGAGCACCTTCGGGGCCAGCCGCTCGTAGTCGCCGGCGCCGACCTGCTGAACGTCGACGCCCGGCTCGCCGGTCTCGCAGACGGCCAGCGCCACCCACGTGCCCGAGTGCGAGAGCGAGAACCGCGTACGGGCTTCCGGCACGTACGGCTTGCCGTGTCCCTGACCGCAGTGCCGGCAGTCCCGGCGGATCGGGACGTCCTCGGGCCGGCAGTTCAGCAACGTGCCGAGCGTGGTCCGCATCAGCGCCCGGCCGGTGAGGAACCGGTTGCGGTCGGCCGGGTTGCGCAGCCGCTCGTACCGGTCGCGTTCCTCCGCGCTGAGCAACCGGTGCGCGCCCGGATCCCACTGCGGCCGCGCCCAGTGGACCGTGCAGATCGCCGCTGCCAAGCGGTCACACCCCGGCCGGTTCGTGAGCGCTGTCCCCGGTCAGGTGCAGGAACACCTCGTCCAGGGTGGGCCGGCGCAGCGCGAACTCACTGACGTCGATGCCGTGGGCGCGTAGCCGGGCCACTGTCGCGGAGAGCCCGTCGAGACCGCCGTCGGTTTCCAGCGAGACGGTGCCCTGGCGTTCGTCGGTGAGGATCTCGCCGACCGCCACCTCGCGCAGCAGTGCGGTGGCGCGCGGAATGGCGGCCGGGTCGGTCAGGCCGATCTCCAGGCGCTGCCCGCCGACGCGGGCCTTGAGCTCCTTGGCGGTGCCCTCGGCGGCCACCCGGCCGCCGTCGATGACCACGATCCGGTCCGCGAGCGCGTCGGCCTCCTCCAGGTACTGCGTGGTCAGCAGCACGGTGGTGCCCTCGGCGACCAGCCCGCGGACGGCCTCCCACAGGCCCAGCCGGTTGGCCGGGTCGACACCGGTGGTCGGCTCGTCGAGGAACAGCACCTTCGGCTGCCCGACCATGCAACTGGCGAGGTCCAGGCGGCGGCGCATGCCACCGGAGTAGGTACCGGCCGGCCGGCCGGAGGCTTCGGTCAGGCCGAAGCGCTCCAGCAGCTCGTCCGCGCGCCGGCGGGCCCCGGCCCGGCCCAGGTGCAACAGGGTGCCGATCAGCACCAGGTTCTCCCGGCCGGTGAGCACCTCGTCCACCGCCGCGTACTGGCCGGCCAGGCCGATGCTGCGGCGCACCTCGCGAGGTGTGCGCACCACGTCGTAGCCGGCCACCCGGACCCGGCCGGCGGTCGGCGCCAGCAGGGTGGCCAGGATCCGTACGGTCGTGGTCTTGCCCGCCCCGTTGGGCCCGAGCAGGCCCAGCACCGTGCCGGACGGCACCTTCAGGTCGATGCCACGCAACGCCTCGTGGCCGGGGTACGCCTTGCGCAGCCCCTCGACCTCGATCGCGTAGTCCTCGGTGTACCCGCTCATGCCAGCACGCTCTCCTGGCCGGCGATGCCCCGCGGGCGCAGGTCGGTCCAGGTCGCGTCGATGTACCGGGCGGCCGCCTCGTGCGTGGCCTCGTCCAGCACGACACGCCAGCCGGCCGGCACCGCGGCGAAGCTCGGCCAGAGGCTGTACTGGCCGTCGTCGTTGACCAGCACGCGGAAGATGCCGTCGGAATCGTCGAAGGGGTTGGTCACGATTACTCCTCTGAGCTGCCGGCGGGAGGGCACTGCCGGCAGGTGCCGACGAGCCGTTGTGACCAAACTTTGACAGTTCGCGCTGACCGTCCGCTGACGTCCTACTGATCGGCTTTGAGGTGCGAAAACGGCCCAGGCCGCGAGGGGCCTGGGCCGTTCTCAACAGGATTTTTGTCTGACTGGATTGA
This sequence comes from Micromonospora sp. NPDC049047, assembly GCF_040649135.1. Classification (NCBI taxonomy): domain Bacteria; kingdom Bacillati; phylum Actinomycetota; class Actinomycetes; order Micromonosporales; family Micromonosporaceae; genus Micromonospora; species Micromonospora sp. NPDC049047. The sequence continues at coordinate 471,916 of NZ_JBEZEY010000002.1, read as the reverse complement.
TCATCAGCGCGCGGGGGTGAACACCTCCGGTGCCGCGCTCTCGACGCTGGTCTGCACCGGAACGGCCGCCCTGCGGCGCAGGCCGGGCCACCAGTTGGCGTGTCCCAGCAGCGCCATCAGCGCCGGCAGGACGACGACCCGGATGATGGTGGCATCGAGCACGATCGCGACGGCCAAGCCGACACCGATCTGCTTGAGCTCGATGAAGCTGAGCGTGCCGAAGATCGAGAAGACCGCCACCATGACGATCGCCGCGCTCGTCACCACGCCCGCGGTGCGCGTGATACCGGAGGCGATCGCGTTGCGGGTGGTCATCCCGGACACCACCTCCTCGCGGATCCGGGTGACCACGAAGACGTGGTAGTCGAGCGACAGCCCGGACAGCACCACGAACAGCAGCATCGGCACCCAGGAGACCACGTGGCCGGTCGAGGTGAAGCCGAGCAGGCCCTCGGCCCAGGTGCCCTGGAAGACCAGCGCGAGCACGCCGAACGAGGCTGCGGCCGAGAGCAGGTTGAGGAAGACCGTGGTCAGGCCGATAACGACCGAGCGGAACGCCAGCAGCATCACCAGGAAGGTCAGCAGTAGCACCGCGGCGACCACCCACGGCAGCCTCTCGTTGAGGTTGGCGGTGTAGTCCATGTCCGAGGCGGCCTCGCCGCCGACCGCGACCTCGGCGCCGGACAGGCCGCCGACGGTGGCCGGCACGATCGTGTCCCGCAGCCGGTCGACCGCGTCGTGGGCCTGGTCCGAGTCCGCCTTGTACGGGGTGTTCAGCTCGAGCACACCGACCCGGCCGTCCGGGGAGTAGCGGATCTGCGGCGGCAGGCCGGAGCGGAACGCCTCGTCCTGCTGCGCCCGCTCGGCCAGCTGGTCGAACCGGGCCCGCAGCGCGGCGACGTCGCCAGAGGAGATCTCGGCGGCGACCTGGATGGTGTTGCCGGACGACGGGAAGTTCTCGGTCACCCGGTCGTAGGTAGTCATCGTGGACAGGCTGCGCGGGAAGTCGCTGATCTGGGTCGACTTGAGATCCATGCTCGCGGCCGGCACCGCCAGCGCCACCAGGGCGCCGGCCGAGAGGACCAGTGCGATGACCGGGTGCCGCAGAACCGGGCCGAGCAGGGCGTTCCACAGCCGCGGGCTGCGGGTCGAGGTGTTGCTGTCGGGCAGCCAGCGCAACCAGCGGCGGCGCGGCCGCATCATCCGCGGGCCGAACTTGGCCAGCAGGGCCGGCAGCACGGTGATCGAGGCCAGCATGGCGACCGCGATGACCAGGATGGCACCGGTGCTCATGGCCGCGAAGACGGCGTCACCGGCGAGGTAGAGGGCACCCATCGACAGGATCGCGGCGACGCCGGAGACCAGCACCGCGTGCCCGGAGGTGGCCGCGGCGATCTCCACGGCGGCGATGTTCTCCCGCCCAGCGCGGCGCTCCTCGCGGTATCGGCGCAGGTAGAACAGCGAGTAGTCGACGCCGACCGCCATGCCCATCAGCACGACGATGTCCGGCACCATGCCCGGGTCCGGCACCACCTGCGAGGCGAGCGCCCACAGACCCAGCACCGACAGCACCGCGGAAAGCGCGAGCAGCACCGGGACTGCGGCCATCAGCAGCGACCCGAACGCCACCACCAGGATGATCAGGGTCACCGGCACGCTGAACGTGGTGGCCTTGGCGATGTCCTTGCCGATCCACTCCTCGAACTGGCTGTTGATCGAGGCCGATCCGGCCTGCTCGACCAGCAGGTCCGGGTGGGCGCCCTGCACCTCGGTGGTGACCTTCTGCAGCGGGGCCACCCGCTCGCCGGCGGTGTCGTAGTCACCCTTCATGGTGACCTGCAGCAGGACCGCCGCGCCGCTCTCGGCGGGCACCGGCTTGGCGACCGACTCCACCTCGGGGACGGCGCCCAGGCGGCGGGTGAGCTCGTCGGTGGCCCGGGTGGCCGCCACGGTGTCGAGCCGGCCACCGCCGGTCTTTGTGATCAGGATGTTCTCCACGGCCGGGTCCTGCAGGCTGCCGTCGTCGATGATCCGGGCGGCCGTGGCGGCCTCGCCGACCTGCAGTTCGGCCTCGATGGCCTGGCGGGTCTCGGTGGCGCCGCCGGCGAGCACGGCCGCCACCACGAACACCACCCAGACAATTGTCGCCTTCCACGGATTCAGCGCACTCCAGGTGGCTACCCTGGTCGCGACCGCCGTCTTCTTTCCCGACATTTTCAAGCCTCTCTCTGCGCAGCCCGGCCCGCGCTCCGATTCGCGGAGCGGTGCAGAGCGATTCACATTCGGTTCATTCGGCGGTACGCCGGGGATCGTTGTGCCGGCAGGATTAACTGACGCTGACGATTTCGGTGGGCACCTCGACCGCGACGTCGGTGGTGCCGCCCAACGGGCTGAACACCGTGACGATGCCGTCGAAGGGGAGCAGCCGGCGCTCGATGCCCTTGAGGCCGGTGCCGCGCTCGGGGTCGGTGCCGCCCACGCCGTTGTCGTGCACGGTGACCCGCAGCTTGCCGTCGATGTAACGCATGTCGACGCTGGCGTGGGTGGCGTGGGCGTGCTTGATGACGTTGTTCAGGAGTTCGGAGACCACGAAGTAGACGGCGGACTCGACCGGCGGTGTCACCCGGCCGGGCACGTCCTCGGTGACCTCGACCCTCAGCGGCAGCGACATGGCCAGGGCTCGCACCGCGTCGACCAGACCGCGGTCGGCAAGCACCGGCGGGTGGATGCCGCGGACCAGGTCACGCAGCTCCCGCAGCGCTGTCGCCGAGCTGTTCTTGGCGTCGGTGACCATGACCAGGGCCTGCTCCGGGTCCTTCTTCAGCAGCGTCTCGGCGGCGGCCAGGGTCATGCCCATCGAGACCAGCCGAGCCTGGGCGCCGTCGTGCAGGTCACGCTCGATCCGCTTGATCTCGGCGGCCTGCTGGCTCACCGCGTCCGACCGGGTGACGGCCAGGTGCTGCACCCGCCGGGCCAGTTCGGCGCGGCTGCGGCCGTCGAGCATGGCGCCGGCCCAGCGGCCGTGCACCCGCTGCAGCACCCGGGCCAGGATCACGCCGACGAAGATCTCGACCAGGCCGAGGCCGGCGGCCAGCCACGCGGTGGTCTGGCTGTTCAGCGGGATGAAGGAGAACCAGCTGTTGTCCCAGCCCCAGTCCTTCTCGACGATTTCCCAGGTGAACGGGAGGGTCAGGCCCCAGAGGCCCTCGACGATCGCGACGACCGGCAGGAAGCCGAGCACCGGGCCGACGAACGGGTTGACCAGCAGCCAGCGCAGGTCGCGCCAGGTGGAGCGGTCGCCCAGCATGGTCCAGGCCCGCTGCAGGTCGCCGACGAAGCCGGGGCGGTCCGGCAGCGGGAGGTACTCCTCCTCGGCGTTGACGCCGGCCCACTGGCGGGCCAGTCGGCGCTGCAGGGCGGTCAGCGAGCGGGCTCCGTTGAGCGCCCGGGGCAGCAGCGGCACCCCGACGCCGACCACGGTCAGGCACACACAGAGGCTGATCCACAGCAACTGCAGGGCCTCGACAATCGCCAGGCCGGTCAGTGCGGCACCGCGCAGCAGAGCCGTACCAGAATTGGTGTTTGTCACTTTGTTTCGGCTTTCGTCGGCGGCCATTCCCGGGCCCTCCCCGTCTTTTCTGTGTTGCCTCAATTATGCCGATGGGGACCCTTGGGCACAGTGGTCGTAGAACCACAATCGCGCCGCCGGCCCTCCGCCTGTGAAGCGGAGCGGAGGGCCACCGTTCCGTACGGTTCGGCCGTCAGTCGGCGGCACGCAGGCGCCGTACGCTGAGCCAGCTCGTGGCCAGTAGCAACGCGCCCACCGTGATCATCAGAACAGCGCTCGCGTGGTCACCGGCGAAGCCGGGCACGTCCTGTCCGGGCGCGCCCCACAGCCTGCGGATCACCGTCGCCACGGCGCTCACCGGGTTCCAGTCCACCACCGGGCGCAGCCAGCCCGGCATGGCTGAGGTGGGGAAGACCACGTTGGACAGGAACGTGAACAGCACCACCACCAGCGCACCGATCGAGTCGATCGACTCGACCGACCTCACCAGCAGGCCGATCAGGATGCCCACCCACGCCATCACGTGGATGAACACGATCACCACCCCGAAGCCGGCGGCGACGTCCAGCGCACCGGCGTGCGGGCGCCAGCCCAGGACCAGGCCCACGCCGGTCACCGCGAGCAACCCCGCGATCCCGGCGACGGTGTCACTGATCGCGTGCCCGGCCAGAACCGCGGCCCGGGAGATCGGCAGCGACCGGAACCGGTCCATCAACCCGCCGTGCACGTCCATCGAGGCGCTGATAGCGGTCGGGCCGATACCGGCCAGACCGACCTGAAGCACCACGCCGGCCATCAGGTAGTCGATGTAGCTACCGGTACCGGGCGACACCAGCGCGCCCTCGAACAGATAGCCGACCGCCACCAGCATCACCAGCGGGTTCATCACCATCCCGACCAGCCGGCCGGGACTGCGCCGCAGCCGCCGCAAACGGCGGCCGCACAGCGCCACCGTCTCCACAAACAGTGCGACCGGCCCTGTGGCCGGGACCGTACCCGCCTGCGTCGTCATCGTTGCGCCTCCTTGCCCGCGAGAGCACTCAACTCCCGCGCCACCCAGGAACCGATCCGCGTCTGCGGGCCGGGATGCATCATGAACTCGTGGACGCAGTCCACGTCGAGACGGTGAATCTCGCCCGCCACGTGCCGTTCCCAGCGCCGGGCCCGGTCCGCCAGCAGCGCTGGATCGACCCGTTCGGTGGCCGTGACCAGGTGCAGCGCTCCGGTGTAGACGCCCGGGACGTGGGCGTGGACCAGCTCGGCATGCCGGCGCATCAACGTGAGCATCCGGGTGGCCCGCTCCATCCCGATCGCGGCCAACCCGCCGTCCGAGCTCTGCAGCCGGTCCACGATCCGCGCCAGGGTCATCGGCGGCTCACCGCTGCCCTGCTCCGCGTACCCGAGGTACTCGGCGAGCCGAGCGGTCAGGTCCGCCTCGTCCGGCAGCGGCTCGTCGCGCGCCGCCTCGTAGGGAAAGCTGTCCAGGTCGGCCAGGAAGGCCACCTGCTCGCCGTCGGCCTGCAGCATTCGGGCCATCTCGAAGGCCACCAGGCCGCCGAACGACCAGCCGAGCAGGTGGTACGGCCCGGACGGCTGGATCGCGCGCACCTGCTCCAGGTAGGCCCCGGCCAGCTGCTCGATGCTCTCCGGCAGTCCCGCCGCCGGGTCGTGGTACGGACTCTGCAGCCCGTACACCGGCCGCTCGGCCTCCAGGTGCGCGGCCAGCCCCGCGTAGGTCAGGCTCAGCCCCATCCCGCCGTGCACGCAGAACAGCGGCGGCAGGGTGCCCGACCCGCGGATGGTCAGCACGGGGGCGAAGGCGTCCGTCGAGCCGTCCGCAGCCGTCTGCGGGCCGGCCCTGAGGATCCGCTCGGCCAGCCGTGCCGGGGTGCGGTCGGTGAAGACGTCCACGATGGTCAGCCGCAGCCCGGCCTGTTCCGCGTGGGACACCAGGTGTACCGAGCGGATGCTGTTGCCGCCGCAGTCGAAGAAGTCGTCGTCGACGCCGACCTCGTCGACGCCGAGCACCTCGGCGTACGCCCGGCAGAGCGTGCGTTGCAGCGCGGTCCTCGGCGGACGGCTCGCCGCGCGCCGCCGCTGCGGTGCCGGCAGCGCCGCGCGGTCGACCTTGCCGTTGATCGTGGTCGGCAGCTCGTCCAGCACCACCAGGTCGTCCGGCACCATGTAGTCCGGCAGGCCGCGGCGCAGTCGGGCCCGCAGCCCGGCCTCGTCGTCCACGGCGTGGCCCGGCTCCGGCACCAGGTAGCCGGTCAGCCGCGGGAACCCCGGCCGGTCCTCCCGCACCAGCACGGCGGCCTGGGCGATCGACCCGGCGGCCAGCAGCGCGCTCTCGATCTCGCCGGTCTCCACCCGGTAGCCGCGGATCTTCACCTGATGGTCGGAGCGACCCAGGTAGTCGATGCTGCCGTCGCCGAGCCAGCGGGCGACGTCGCCGGTGCGGTACATCCGGGCGCCGTCCGGGCCGAACGGATCGGCCACGAACCGCTGCGCGGACAGCGCGGGACGGCCCAGGTAGCCCAGCGCCAGGCCGGTGCCGCCGACGTACAGTTCGCCGGGCACGCCGGCCGGCACCGGCTGTAACCGGTCGTCCAGCAGGTAGATCCGGTGACCGGCGACCGGGCGGCCGATCGGCGGGCGCGCGCCGGCCCGCAACGGGTCGCTGACGCTGGCGCACACCGTGGTCTCGGTCGGCCCGTACGCGTTGATCATGATGCGGTTCGGGGCCCACCGCTCGACGACCTCGGGCGGGCACGCCTCACCCGCGACCGCCAGAACGAACCCGTCAGGCAGGTCGCAGTCCTGCGGGAACGCGCCGACCACCACCGGCGGCAGCACGGCGAGCGTGATCCGCTCGGCGTGCAGCAGCTCGACCAGTGGCCGGCCGGCCCGCGCCTCGTCCGCTGCGACCACCATCGCGCCGCCGGAGAGCAGCGACACGCACATCTCCCAGAACGCGGCGTCGAAGCCGAACGAGGCGAACTGCAGCCCGCGGGACTCCGCGCCGACGCCGAACCGCGCGCCGTGGTCGGCGGCCAGATGCACGCCGCTGGCGTGCGCGACCACCACTCCCTTGGGACGGCCGGTGGACCCGGAGGTGTAGATGACGTACGCCGGGTCGTCGGCCCGCAGCGGGCGGCGTCGCTCGCCGTCGGTGACCGCGCCGGGCTCGTGCCGCGCCAGCGCCCCGGCGGTGCCCGCGTCGTCGAGCAGCAGCACGGGCGGCAGCTCCGGCAGTTGGGGCGTGGTGGCGGCGGTGGTGATCAGCAGTACCGGCCGGGCGTCGCCGAGCAGGTAGCCGATCCGCTCGGCCGGGTTGGCCGCGTCGATCGGCAGGTACGCCGCACCGGCGGCGAGCACCGCCAACGCCGCGACCACCGGCTCGGTGCCGCGCGGCAGGGCCAGCGCGACGATGTCGCCGGCGCCCACCCCGCGGGCCAGCAGTTCCCGGGCCAGCCGGTGCACCCGGGCGCCGAGCTGGTCGAAGGTGAGCCGCTCGGTCCCGGCGACCAGCGCCTCGCGGGCACCGCCCTCGGCGGCCCGCCGGGCGAAGAGCCCCGCCAGGTCGCGGTCGGGCAGTGCGGTCCGCAGCGACGAGCGGCTCCACTCGCCGAGGATCTGGGCCCGCTCGGCCGGCTCCAGCGCGTCGATCCGGCTGACCGGCAGCGCCGGGTCGTCGACCAGCGCGGCAAGCACCAGCAGGAACCGCCGGACGACGCGCTCGGCACTGGCCGGGTCGAACAGGTCGGTGTTGTACTCCAGCGCGCCGTCCAGGCCGTCGCCGTCGTGCTCGGACAGCGTCAGCGCCAGGTCGAACGTGGACGCCACCACCCCGGTGTCGTGCGGAGCCGTCGTGATGCCCGGCAGGTCCAGCACCGGCGCGGCGGTGTTCTGCAGCACCAGCGCGACCTGGGCCAGCGGTGGCCGGGCCAGCGAGCGGGCCGGGTTGAGCGCCTCCACCACCTGCTCGAACGGCACGTCGGCGTGGGCGAAGGCGCCCAGGTCGGCCTCGCGGATCCGGGTGAGCAGCTCCCGGACGCTCGGGTCGCCACTCAGGTCGGTGCGCAGCACCAAGGTGTTGACGAAGAACCCGACCAGGGTCTCGGTGGCCCGGTCGGTGCGCCCGGCGACCGCGGTGGCCAGCGCGATGTCGCGGCCGGCGCCCAGCTTGCTCAGCGTGGTCGCCAGCGCCGCCTGCACCACCATGAACGGGGTGACCTCGCACTGCCGGGCCAGTGCGACCACAGCGGCGTGCAGCTTCGCCGGCACGCGCAGCAGCACCCGGTCACCGGCGTAACCGGCCACCGCCGGCCGGGGCCGGTCGGTGGGCAGGTTCAGCTCCTCCGGCAGACCGGCCAGGGTGCGCCGGAAGTAGCCGACCTGCTGGGCGGCCAGGCTGTCCGGGTCATCGGGGTCGCCGAGCAGGTCTCGCTGCCAGAGCGCGTAGTCGGCGTACTGCACCGGCAGCGGCTCGGCCGCCGGGCCGCCCTGGCCGGTGCGCTCGCGGTAGGCCGCGGCCAGATCTTCGGCAAACGGGACGGCGGACCAACCGTCGAAGGCGATGTGGTGGAAGACCAGCAGCAGCAGGCGCTCGTCCGGGGTGGCTTCGAACAGGTACGCCCGCAGCGGCACCTCGGTGACCAGGTCGAAGCCGCGGTGCGCGGCCGCCTGCACGGCTGCCGGGTCGGCGCCGGGCACCACGTGCAGGGTCGCCTCGGCGTCAACGACGTGCTGGCGTGGCCGCTCGGCGTCCTGCGGGAAGATCGTGCGCAGGATCTCGTGGCGCCGGCTCACGTCGGCGACCGCACCGGCCAGCGCGGCGACGTCGAGCGTGCCGCGTAGCCACAGCGCCAGGGTGACGTTGTAACCGCCGCCGGCCGGGTCGAGCCGGTTGAGGAACCAGAGCCGGCTCTGCGCGGGCGACAACGGCAGCCGCTCGGGGCGCGGGGCGCTGACCAGCGGCGTACGCGTCGCGGTGTCCGCGACGTGCAGCGCGGCGGCCAGGCGGCGCGGGGTCGGCTGCTCGAAGACCGTGCGCACTGCCACCTCGACTCCGAACGCGGCCCGCACCCGCACCAGCAGCCGCGCCACCAGCAGCGAGTGCCCGCCCAACTCGAAGAAGTCGTCGTCCGGGCCGACCGAGGCGGCGCCGAGCACCTCGGCGAAGAGCTGGCACACCAGCTCCTGCTCGGGGGTGCCGGGCGCCCGGCCGGCCGTGCGGGTGAACTCCGGCTCCGGCAGCGCCTTGTAGTCGATCTTGCCGCTGGGTGTCATCGGCAGGTCGTCGAGTGGCAGCACCACTACCGGCACCATGTACTCCGGCAGCCGCTGTGCCAGGTAATCGTGCAGTTCGCGGCCGTCCGGCCGGGATCCGCCGGGTGCCAGCTCGGCGTACCCGATCAGCCGGACGCCGGCCGCGCCGGTGCTCGCGACGACCGCCGCTCGCAGCACCGTCGGGTGCGTGGCGAGCACCGACTCGATCTCGCCGAGCTCGATCCGGTGCCCACGGATCTTCACCTGCCGGTCCACCCGGCCCAGGCACTCCAGGAGGCCGTCGGCGGCCCAGCGGGCCAGGTCGCCGGTGCGGTACATCCGGGAGCCGGCCGGGCCGAACGGGTCGGCGACGAACCGGCCGGCGGTAAGCGACGGCCGGTTGAGGTAGCCGTGCGCCAGGCCGTCACCGGCGATGTACAACTCGCCGGCCACACCGGGCGGTGCCGGGCGCAGCGCGCGGTCGAGGACGTACACCTGGGTGTTGGCGATCGGTGAGCCGATCGGCGGCGCGCCCGCCCGGGTGATGTCGACCCGCCAGGCGGTGGACCAGATGGTGGTCTCGGTCGGGCCGTACAGGTTGACCACGTCGGCGGCGTGCGCGGTGAGCTGCGCGGCCAGCGCGGTGCCCAGCGGCTCGCCGCCGGTCAGCACCCGCAGGCCGGACAGGCAGGACGGGTGCGCGGCCGCGAGCACCTGCCAGTGGCTCGGGGTGGCCTGCATGACTGTGGCGCCGGCGCCGGTCACCATGGCGGCCAGCGCGTCGGGGTCGCGGGCGGTGGCACGGTCGGCGAGCAGCAGCGTGGCGCCGGCCAGCAGCGGCACGAACAGCTCCAGCATCGCGATGTCGAAGCCGAATGTGGTCACCGCGAGCAGCCGGTCGGCCGGGGTGACCTCGAGGCGCTCGCGCATGTCGAGGACCAGGTTGGTCAGGGCGCCGTAGGGCACCACGACCCCCTTGGGCCGGCCGGTGGAGCCGGAGGTGTAGATGACGTACGCCGGGTCGTCCGCCGCGTACCGGATGGCGACCGGCTCGGCCGGCGTGGCCGCCAGCTCCCGCTCGAACTCCGCGGTTCCGAGGTGGATCGGCCGGGCGGCGCCCAGGTCCGCGTCGAAGCCGCAGGTGGTGAGCACGAGGTCGGCGGCGGTGTCGTCGAGCATGAACCGCACCCGGTCGGCCGGGTGGTCCGGGTCCACGGCCAGGTAGGCCGCGCCGGCCTTGAGCACCGCGAGCGCGGCGACCACCAGGTTGGTGCCGCGCGGCAGCGCGATCGCGACGATGCTGCCCGCGCCGGCGCCGCGCTCCCGCAGCAGCCGGGCGAGCCGGTTCGCCCGCTCGTCGAGCTGCCGGGCGGTCAGCGTGGTCTCGCCGCTGACCAGCGCCGTGGTCTCCGGCCAGGTCTTCACGGTCGCCGCGAGCAGCTCCGGCAGCAGGCCGGCCGGCCAGGCCACGGCGGTGTCGTTGCGTTCGGTGAGCAGCGTCGAGCGCAGCTCGTCGTCGAGCAGGTCGAGCCCGCCCAGCGGCGTGTCGGCCTGCTCCGGCAGGCTGCCGAGCAGCCGCACCAGCAGGTTCGCGATCCGCCGGGCCTCGCCCTCGGCAACGGTGTCCGGCCGGTAGCCGACCTGCAGCTCCAGCTCGTCGCCGGGCACCGCTGTCAGACTCAGCGGGTACTCGGTGGCGTTGCGGACCTCGGCGCCGTCCACGGTCAGGCTGCCGCGCAGCCAGCCGAGCGCGTCGTAGTCGGCCGGGTAGTTCTGGAACATCAGCACCGTGTCGAACAGGTCGGTGATGCCGGCGGCCTGCTGCACCTCGGCGAGGCCCAGGTGCCGGTGCGCCAGCAGCGCGGCCTGTTGCATGTGCAGCTCGGCGAGCGCCTGAGTGACCGGTACGGCCGGGTCGAGCCGGCCGCGTACCGGCACGGTGTTGGCGAACATGCCGACCATCGACTCGGCGCCGGCCACCCCGGCGGCGCGACCCGCGTCGACCGCGCCGAAGACCACATCGGTACGCCCGGTCAGCTGGCCGACCACGATCGCCCAGGCCAGTTGCACCGCGGTGTTGAGCGTCATCCCCTGGCCGCGGGTGAAGCCGGTCAGTCGTCGGGTCGCCGCCGCCGGCAGGCGCACCGTGTGCACCGACGGCAGCACGGGCGCCTGCGGTGCGTCGGGCGCCACCCGGGTCGGCCCGTCCAGGCCGGCCAGCTCGCGGCGCCAGGCCTCGGCGGCCGCCTGGCGGTCGCGTCCGGCGAGCCAGGCGTAGTGCTCGCGGTAGCCGGCCGCGGCCGGCTCCTGCGCAACGCCGGCGTACGCCGCGAACAGGTCGTTCAGCAGGATCGGCAGCGACCAGCCGTCGACCAGGATGTGGTGGACGGTGAGCAAAAACCGCCACCGGTCGGCGCCGTGCCGGATCAGCGTGGCGCGCAGCAGCGGCGGCCGGCTCAGGTCGAAGCGGGCCGTCCGGTCGGCGTCGGTGTGCTGCTCGAGCCGGGCCGCGCGCTGTGCCTCGGGCACCGCGCTCAGGTCCACCTCGGTCAGCTCGATCGGCACCGACGCTGGCACCACCTGCACCGGCTCGCCGGAGCGGCCGGTGCGGAAGCAGGCCCGCAGGCCCGGATGCCGGTGCAGCAGCTGGGCGTAGGCCTGGCGCAGGCGGGCTGGGTCGAGGTCGCCGCGCACGTCGGCGACCAGCTGTAGCACGTACACGTCGGCGCCCTGTTCGACGCGGCGGGCGTGGAACAGCAAGCCCTTCTGCAGGGGTGTGAGCGGAAGAAACTCGCTGCTCCTCGCGCGGTGGTCGATGCTCATTGCAGCTCCAGATCGAAGTCGAGCTCGTCCATCTCGTCGACGGACAACTCGATTAGCGGCACGGTCGCCGCCGGGGCGGGTTCGTCGCCGACCGCGACGGCCAGAGCAGCCAGAGCAGCCGGTTGCGGCGCGGTGAAGATGTCCTGCGGAGTGATCTCCCAGCCGCGTAGCCGGGCGCGGGCGACCACCTGCACGGCCGCGATGGAGTCGCCGCCGAGCATGAAGAAGTTGTCCGTCGCGCCGACCTGCTCCAGGCCGAGGACCTCGGCGAACACCGCCCGCAGATCGAATTCGGACGGCTGCTCACGGCTCGGCGTGAACGCCGGCGCCGACGTCTCGGGCCACTGCCGCGCGACCGCCGGGCTGATCGGCCCGGCCAGGTCGTCCACCGAGGCGCGCGGATCGGCGCCCGCCACGGTGGTCAGCAGTGCCAGGAACTCCTCGGCAATCTCGGTGGCCCGGTCCGGGCCGATCGCCTCGGGTGCGTGATCGAAACGCAGTTCCAGCTCGGCGCCGGGCTGCACGACCAGGCTCAGCGCATAGTGCCGGGAATCGCGGGCGACAACGTTCTCCACCCTTGGTTCGCCGGTCAGCTCGCCGGGGTCCAGGGCCGGGAAGTTGTCGAAGACCACAGCGGTGTCGTAGGGCTCCCCGACGCCGGCCAGCGCGGGGTTGCCGCGCAGCATCTCGGCCAGGCCGAGGTAGTCGTAGCGGCGCAGGTTCGCCTGCTCGTCCTGGACGCGGCGCAGCAGGCCGCCGAACGCCTCGCCCGGCTGCAAAACGACCCGCACCGGCAGGGTGTTCAGGAACATCCCGACCGTCTGGTCGATGCCGGCCAGCTCGGCCGGGCGGGTGGAGACCGTGCAGCCGAAGAGCAGATCGTCGCGCCCGGTGAGCCGGCCCAGATGCAGGGCCCAGCAGGCCTGCACCACGGTGCCGACGGTGACCTCATGCCGGGCGGCCAGCGCGGTCAGCGCGGCGGTGACGCCAGCCGGCAGCCACCGCGTCGACGAGGCCGTACGCCCGATCGCCATTCGCGGCTTGTGCCCCGCCACCAGCGTCGGGCCGGACGCGCCAGCCAGCGCGGTGTGCCAGGCCCGCCGGGCGGCATCGCGGTCCTGCCGGGCGATCCAGTTCAGGTAGTCGGTGAACTGCGGCCCTGAGATCTCCGCGAGATCCTCGTCCTGGTACATCGCGAGCAGGTCCCGTACCAGGTACGGCATGGACCACCCGTCGACGGCGATGTGGTGCAGCGTCCAGATCAGACGCGTGCGCGCCTCGTCCAGCCGGGCCAGGGTGAACCGCATCAGCGGCGGCCGGTCCAGGTCGAACGGCTGGTCCCGGTCCTCGTCGGCCAGCCGGTCGAGCTCAGCGTCGCCGCTGGCGGTCAGCTCGCGCCACGGCACCTTGCCGTCCGGGCGGACCAGGGCGACCGGGCCGCCGGTGTCCCGATGCAGGTATCCGGTGCGCAGCACGTCGTACTTGCGGACCAGCGCGGTCATCGCCGCTGCCAGCCGCAGCGGGTCGGTCGCGCCGACCAGGTCGGCCGTCACCTGCAGGTGGTAGATCGACCCGGCACCGGCACCGAACCGGCTGTGCGCGAGCATCCCGCGCTGGATGGCGGTCAACGGCCGCACGTCGGTGAGCTTCTGCCCGGCCGACCAGGTGTCCACCTCGTCTTGCTCGACGCTGACCAGCGGGAAGTCCGACGGGCTGTGCCCGCCGACGCCGGGGGTGCGACAGTGCGCCACCAGCAGCCGCAACGCGCTGAACCACGCCTGGGCGATCTCCTCGGCGTCCGGGCGGTCCAGCGCGCCGGGCGCCCAGAGCCAGTCCGCCACCAGGTGCGGGCCGTCGGCGCGCTGCTCGGTGAACGGGGTGACCGCCAGGGTGTGCCGCAGCGGCAGATCCGGGTGGAAGCCGGTGCCGATGCCGGTGCCCGCGTCCAGGGTCCACGGCGCGGACCCGTCCGAGGCGACGAACCGGCCCAGGTAGTTGAACCCGATCCGGGGCGGCTCGCCGGTCAGCAGCCGGGCGGTCTGCGGGTTGAGGTGCCGCAGCAGGCCGTGGCCGACGCCGCGCTGGGGCACCGCGTGCAGCAGCTCCTTGACGTGCTTGAGCAGGTCGCCCACGCCGGAAGGGCCGGACCAGGCAGCGTCCGGGTCGAGGCCGGCGGTGCTCAACCGCACCGGGAAGACGCTTGTGAACCAGCCGACGGTGCGGGACAGGTCGAGCCCGTCGCGCAGGTCCTCGCGGCCGTGCCCCTCCAGCTCCACGGTGTACTCGGTGATGCCCCGACACTCGACGATCGCCAGCGTCAGCGCGGTCAGCAGCACGTCGTTGATCTCGGCGTGGAAGACCGCCGGTAGCTCGGTGAGCAGCGCCGTGGTGGTGGCGGCGTCCAGCTCCAGCCGCAGCGTCGCGGAGGTGCCGTAGGTGTCGACCGCCGGGTCGGGCGACCGGGTGCCGAGCACGGCGGGCGCCTGTTGGCCGAGCCAGTAAGCCATCTCCGCGACCCGCGACGGGACGCGTGCCTCCTCGGCGAGCGTCGCCGCCCACCGGCGGTAGGAGACCGGCACGGCCTCCAGCCGCGGCTGCTCCCCCGCAGCGACAGCGGTCCACGCGGCCTCCAGGTCGGCGAGCAGGATGCGCCAGGAGACGCCGTCGACGGCGAGGTGGTGTACCACAAGCAACAGCCAGCCGGGCTGGTCGCCGTCGTCGAGCAGCGCGGCGCGCATCGTGGCGCCGCTGGCCGGGTCGAGCCGGTCGCGGGCGGCGGCCAGGTGCCGCTCGATCTCGGCGGGAACGTCGCGGCCGGCGCCGCGCGGCAGTTCGGCGTACGCCAGCAGCTCTCCCGCGTCGACCCGGCCGGCCGGCACGACCCGCTGCTGCCAGAAACCGGGGGACGGGCTGTCGACCGTCATCCGCAGCATGTCGTGGGTGTCCACCAGCGCCTGGAGCACCTGGGCCACCCGCTCGCGCCCGGCGCCTCCCGGCGTCCGGATCACCACGTGCTGGCTGTACGGCCGGGCCGCACCGGACAGGTCGCCCGCGTCCTCCCAGAGCTGGGCGGCGATCGGGGTCAGCAGCACCTCGCCGGTCCCGTCCGCGGCCACCGGCGGCGGCTCGGTCACCGTGGCGGCCGTCAGTGCGATCCCGTGCGGGGTGACCCCGGTGAGCACGTCGCGCGGTGTCACCACGACACCCCGCTGCCGCAGATGGCTGACCATCTGGATCGCGGTGATCGAGTCGCCGCCCAGGGCGAAGAAGCTGTCGGTGGCCGCCACCTGCTCCAGTTGCAGCACCGCGGCGAACACCTCGCGCACCACGGCGACCAGGTCGTAGTCGCCCGGCGCGGCGATCGCGGCCGCTGACGGGATCGTGGTCGTGGTCAGGGTGAGCAGCTTGGTGCGGTCCACCTTGCCGTGCGCGGTCAGCGGCAGCGCGTCCACCACGTGCCACGCCGCGGGGACCATGTAGTCCGGCAGCACGCTCGCCAACCGGGTGCGCACGAGCGCGGCGTCCGCCACCCCGGTCACGAAGGCCACCAGGCGGGTGCCGGCCGGGCCGGCCACCGCGGCCACCGCGGCGTCGACCACCTCGTCGACCGCCCGCAGCGCCGTCTCGACCTCGCCGAGCTCGATGCGGTGCCCACGAATCTTGACCTGGTGGTCGCGGCGCTCGATGAACTCGAGCTGACCGTCGGCGCGGCGGATCACCCGGTCGCCGGTGCGGTACATCCGCGTGCCGGGCCCGGCGAACGGGTCGGCCAGGAACCGGAAAGCGGTCTTGACCGGGTCGCCCACGTAACCCGGCCCGACGCCGACCCCACCGACGTACAGCTCGCCGGCCACCCCGACGCCGACCGGCGACAGGTGGTCGTCGAGCACGTAGAGCAGCGTGTTGCGGACCGGGTAACCGATCGGCACCCGGGCACCGACCGGATCGCCGGCCCGGATCACCGCGTGCGTCACGTCGTCGGAGCACTCGGTCGGCCCGTACGCGTTGATGATCGGCACCTCGGGGTGCCGGGCGAACCAGCGCTCGCACAGGTCGGCGGGCATCGCCTCGCCGGTGACCATGAGGTGGCGCAGCGTCGGCCGGACCGCCGGCGCGGGCAGCCCGGCGTCCCAGAGGTCCAATGCCGCGCGCAGCAGCGACGGCACCACCTCCAGCACCGTGATGCCGTCCGACCTGACCAGCCCGAACAGCTCCTGCGGGTCGCCCGCTCGGCGGCGGGAGACAGCCCGCACGGTGCCGCCGACGATCAGCGGGGCCAGCATCTGCCACACCGACACGTCGAAGGTCACCGGCGCGTTCTGCACCACCCGGCAGTCGGCACGCAGGTTCAGGTCCTCGACCTTGGCGAGCAGGTGGTTGACCAGCCCGCCGCGATGCACCATGGCGCCCTTGGGCCGGCCGGTCGAGCCGGACGTGAAGATGATGTACGCGACGTCGCCGGGCCGGTCGAGCGGCTCGGTCCATCGGCTGGGGATGTCGGCCTTGCGGGTCACCCGGGTCCGCCGCACCGCGGAGTCGCCGGCCTCGGCCAGGATCCGCTCGGCGAGCTCCGCGCAACGCGGATCGACGAGCAGGTGCTCGACGCCGGCGTCCTGCAACATGGCGACCGACCGGGCGACCGGCGCGTCGATGTCGAGCGGCGCCCAGACCGCGCCAGCGTGCAGGGTGGCCAGCACCGAGGTGATGAACGAGCCACCGGGCGGGGCGAGCACCGCCGCAACCGAGCCGGGCGCCAGCCGCCGGGACAGCGCGTTGGCCCGACCGACCAGCTCGCCGTATGTCATGGTGCCGTCCTCGTCGAGGACCGCCACGTCGTCCGGCCGGCTACGGGCCACCGCGCGGATCCGCTCGAACACGCCGACGAACTCCTCCGGGTGCACCTCGCCCTGCCAGCGGCGCAGCAGCTCGGCCTCGGCCTCGGTCACCATCGGCAGTGCGCTGACCGGAGTGTCGGACTCGGCCTGCGCGAACTCCTGCAGGAACGCGGTGTAGCGGGCCAGGTGGTCGTCCAGCTCGCTCTCGGCGTACCGGTCGGCGTTGCCGTTGAGGTGGACCTCGACGGCGTCGTCCGGCGCGTCCAACACGGTGATCATCAGGTCGTCGACGATGCCGGTGGACAGGTTGTGCAGCCGCGCCTCGGCCCCGCCCAGCTCGAAGGAGGGCTCCTGCGGCAGCACGTTGACGAACGGGCCGAACGGGCGGCGGTCCGCGGCGGTCATCCCCAGCTCGGTACGGATCTTGTCGACCCGGTACCGCTGGTGGCGCAGCGTGCGCAGCAGCGTACGCGAGGTCTGCCGCAGCAGGTCGTCGACCGTGGTCGCCGCGGTGAGACGCTGCCGGATCGGCAGGTAGTTGGCGACCATGCCGGGCACCGCGCGGGTGCCGGCACCGACCCGGCCGGCCACCGGCAGAGTGAGCAGCACGTCCTCGCGGCCAGCGGCCCGGCCGAGGTAGGCGGTGGCCGCCGCGAGCACGAAGGCCGGCCAGCTGACCTGGTACGCGGCGGCCCGGTCCCGCAGCTTGCGGCCGGTCATGCCGCCCAAGGTGAGGCTGCGCCGCAGCAGGCCGGTGGCCGGGGTGGCCGGGCGCGCCGACAGGCTCATCGGCTCCGGCGCCGGGCTCATCTGCTCGACCCAGAAGGTGCGGTCGGTGGCGAGGGCGGGCGAGGCCGCGTACGCCCGCTCCGCGTCGAGCAGCAGCCGCAGCGGTGCCAGCGGCTGGCCGCCGATCTCGGTGCCGGCGGCCAGCGCGGTGTAGATGTCGCCGAGCCGCCGGTACAGCACGACCCGGCTGTAGCCGTCGCAGAGCAGGTGGTGCATGGCCAGGTAGCACAGCGAGCGCTCGTCGGCGACCCGGAACACGACGACCCGGAACAGCGGGAAGCCAGCCGGGTCGAACGGGTCGGCCAGGTCCCGCCACATGGCGGCGACGGCCTCGCCGGCCGGGTCCTCGTGCCCGCGCAGATCCACCGAGCGGATCGGCAGGTCGGGCAGGTCGCGGACGACCACCACCGGACCGTCGTCGCCGAGCGAGAACTGCGATCGGGTGCACTCGGCTTCCTCCGCCAGCCGGTGCAGTGCCGCGCGGAACGTCTCGGCGTCGAACGGGCCGCGTACGTCGAGGTAGTCGGCCATGGTGTAGGCCAGCCGGTCGGTGGAGAACGCCTCGTCGAACCAGACGTCGGTCTGGGCCGCGGTCAGGGTCAGTCGCTCGCTCATGCCGACATCCGCTCGCTTCCGGTGCTGCCGGGGGCGGCGTGGTCGCCGTCCATCATCTCGGCGCCGTACAGGTCGGTGAACCACTGCGTCTGGTACACGGTGTCGAGGTAGCGCTCGCCGAAGTCCGGGCCGATCGCCACCGCGGTGCCGCCGGCGGCCTCCGGGTGCTCCTCGTACCAGCGGCTCGCGCCGGCGATCACGGTGCCGGTGGAGCCGCCGAACAGGAAGCCGGAGCGGGCCAGGTGCCAGCAGGCCCGGACGGTGTCGACCTCGGGGACCATCACCACGTCGTCGACGTACGAGACGTCGAGTTGCTTGGACGGGAGGGCTGAGCCCAGCCCCGGGATCATCCGGGGCAGGTTCGGGCCGCCGAAGGTCACCGAGCCGATGACGTCGATCGCGACCACCCTCACCGACGGGCGGTGCTCGCGCAGGTAGCGGGTGGTGCCCATCAGCGTCCCGGCCGTGCCGACCCCGACGAACAGCAGGTCGAGGTCGGGGAACGCGTCCAGGATCTCCGGGCCGGTCCGGGTGTAGTGCGCCACCTGGTTGGCCGTGTTCGCGTACTGGTCGGGCCAGAAATAGTCGTCGTTGTCGGCGCAGAGCTGGCGTACGCGCCGGACCCGCGCGCCGACCAGCCCGTCCACCGGGTGCGGCTGGGTGACCACGTAGACCTCGGCGCCGAACGTACGCATGATCTGCCGGGCCGTGAGGGTGCAGCGCGCGTCGGTCACGCAGATGAAGTGGTAGCCGCGGCTGACCGCGACCATGCTGAGCGCGACCCCGAGGTTGCCGGAGGAGCTCTCCACGATGGTCGAGCCCGGGCGAAGCGTGCCGGCGCGCTCGGCGTGGTCGATCATCTCGACCGCGGCCTTCAGCTTGATCGACCCGGCGAAGTTGAAGCCCTCGCACTTCAGGAAGATCCGCTGGCCGACCAGCCGGGTGAGGTCCACGAAAACGTCGGGGACGTTGAAACGGTCAGGGGTGGTGACTATCTGCATCTCATCTCCGTCAGATCAGGCCGGGCGCCCAGCGCTCGATCCGTAGCGGTCGAGGTCGTGGAAGAAGCCGTCGACAGTGGTGAGCTGACCGGTGCGGGCCAGCTCGTCGTAGACGAACCTGCCGACCGCGAGGTCCAGCACGCCGAGGCCGAACGGTGAGAACACCAGCGGGCGGCCGGCGTCCGGGCGCACGGCGCCGGTGAGCACGTCGTGAAGGGTTCCGACGAGGAAGTCACGGTTGCCGGTCTGCTGCTCGGCGAGGTGCACCGAGGTGTTCGCGGTGAGGCAGTGATGGACGTCGTCGACCACGTTGGTCGCCGACAGGATCACCTCGGTGCCGAGGTCGCGCAGCGACACGTGCAGGACCAGCGGGTTGTGCGCGAACCAGGAGGGGTCGTGCACGTGCGGAGTGCCGGCGGTGGTGGCGTAGACGACCAGGTCGCTGTCGCGCACCAGCTGCTCGTGCGAGTCGTGCACGACGATCTCGCCGCTCACCCCGGTGCGCCGTAGGTGGTCGCCGAAGGACTGCGCGTACCCGGCGGACAGATCGTGCACGCCGAGCTGCTCGAAGGACCAGCCGGCGGCCTTGAGGTAGGTGTGGATGTAGCGGGCGATCAGCCCGGCGCCCACGAAGCCGATCCGGGTCGGACGAGTGCGGCCCTCGCTGAGCCGGCCGGCGGCGAGTGCCGCCGAGGCGGCGGTCCGGCTGGCGCTGATGATCGAACTTTCCAGGCACCCGATCGGGTATCCGGTCGCCGGGTCGTTGAGGATCAGCACGGCGGAGGCCCGCGGGATGCCCCGCTCCAGGTTGGTCGGGAAACTCGAGATCCACTTGATCCCGTCCACCGGGGCGTCGCCGCCGAGCGAGGCCGGCAGGGCGATGATGCGGGCGGTCGGCCGGTCCGGGAAACGCAGGAAGTACGAGCGCGGATTGATGGTGAGCGCCTCGCCGTGCAGCCGGTAGGCCTGCTCGACCACATCGATGATCGCCTTCTCCTGGCCGTCCAGCACCGAGCTCACCTGCGCGCCCGGGACAACCGAGAAACCCGGCAGATCGACTGACATGACGACTCCCTTGCACGATTGGACGAACTGTCTTTCACGGCAAGATCAGGCTCGCGGAGAGCGCTGACGAGTGACTGACCGCGGGCTGACCGGCCGTGCGGGTGCGCTATGTTCGGCAGGCCCGGCGGAGGAGTGCCGCCGACGACACGGGGGGACACACCGGTGCGCCTGATACTCGCGGAGGACCAGTTCCTGCTCCGTGAGGGCCTGGTCAAGCTACTCGAGGCGCACGGCGACGAGGTGGTCACCGCAGTGACCAGCGGGCCCGAACTGCGGGACGCTCTGACCACTGAGGATTTCGACCTCGCCCTGATCGACATCCGGCTGCCGCCCACGTTCACCGACGAGGGACTGCAGGCCGCGCTCGAGGGCCGGCGGCTGCGTCCCGGCCTGCCGGTGCTGCTGCTCTCGCAGTACGTCGAGCAGCTCTACGCCACCGAGTTGCTCGCCGACGGCGCGGGCGGCATCGGCTATCTCCTCAAGGACCGGGTGTTCGACGGCGAGCAGTTCATCTCGGCGCTGCGGACGGTCGCCGGCGGCGGCACGGTGATGGACGAGGACGTGGTCTCCGGCATGGTGCGCCGCAGCGACCATCTGGCCCAGCTGACCGCCCGGGAGCTGGAGACGCTGGCGTTGGTCGCGCAGGGCCGGTCCAACGCGGCGATCGCCGCCGCCATGTTCGTGACCGAGAAGGCGATCGCCAAGAACATCAACAGCATCCTGGCCAAGTTGCAGCTACCGCCGTCCACCGACGACAACCGGCGCGTGATGGCGGTGCTCGCCTACCTGGGCCAGTGAGCCCGGCCGGAGAACACCGCGAGGAGACTCAGCGCAGGTCGTGCCCGAGCAGTCCCGGTATCACGTTGAGCCGCTGGATGTTCGAGGTGCCTTCCATGAACTCCAGCCCCTGAGCGTCGCGGACGAACTTGTCAAGCAGCGGATGCTCGATCCGGGCCGCCGGGCCGAGCAGCGCCGCCGCGCGCAGCGTCACCGACGCTGCCAGCCGGCAGGCGCTGACCTTCGCCACCGACGCCGGCTGACCGTCGCCGTGGGCGTCGACAGCCCGCGCCGCCCGGTGCACCAGCGCGCGGCTCAGGTCGATGCGCGAACCGAGCACGGCGAGTTCCTCCTGCACAGCGGGGGGCGCCAGCCTCCGCTCGGTCCCGGCGTACTCCAGGGCGGCCCGCGCCACGCCGACCGCCATCGCCGCGACCGTGGGCCGCAGCCGGTTGAAGACCTGCAGGAAGCCCCACATGCCGCGACGGGTCGTCGGCAGGTGCGCACCCAGCAGCCCCTCGACCGGGACCGGGACGGCCTTGAGTTGCAGGTGCGAGATCTGCACCGCGCGCAGGCCGATCATGTCGAGTGGTTCGGCGGTGAACCCCGGGCTGTCGGCCTCGACGATCGCCGCCGACACCCCGAACGGCCCCGGCCCCGTACGGCAGAACACCGCACCGAACGTGGCCCGCGAGCCGTTGCCGATGTAGCGTTTCGCGCCGTCCAGCAGGAAGCCGGACTGTTCCGGTACGGGGGTCAGCGCCGTGGTGATGGCGGTAGCGTCCGAACCGCGGTCCGGCTCGGTGAGCCCGAAGAACGTCCACGTCGGACGCTCCAGCAGGCGGTCGAAGTAGGTCGTCTTCTGTTTCTCGTTGCCGAGCTGGCACAGCAGCACGCCGAACATCGACGGGCCCGGTGCGGCGAGCAGGATGCCCGCGTCGCCGAACGCGAGCTCCTCCAGGGAGACCACCCGCTCGATCGCCGACATGCCGTCGTACCGGTACCCGCCCACGCGCAGCACCGGCCCGCCGAACTCCGGTGGGATGCCCAGCGTCTCCATGTAGGCGACACCGGGCTGCGCCAGCAGCTCGTGCACGCGGGCCGGGTCGGCGTCCACGTCGAGCGAGTGCCGGCGCAGCTCGCGCGCCCATCCGTACACCTCGCGGCGCAGCGCGTACAAGCGGTCGTCCACGGGGTCACCCCCTTCCTTCGGCATAGACGTCGGCCAGCAGCTCGGACACGTGCGCCTCGCCGCCCGGGCCGTCGCGCAGGAAGCCGGCGGCGCCGAACAGGCCGAGCACGGCCCGGTCGGCGGCGGTGATCCGGTCATGCAGGTGCAGGGTCATGGCCGGGCTCAGCGAGATGCCGTCGAGCGCGGCCGCGATCTCCTGGTGCTCCACCAGCACGTCGGCCAGCTGTCCTTTGATCATTTGGAAGCGGAGCAGGTCGCCGCCACCGGAACGGCGCGAGGCCAGCCACCGTACGCAGGTACGGCGCCGACCGGCCGACGATCCCAGCCGCAACCAGAGCAGGCCGAGGCGCCACCGGTCCGGTGCCAGGAAGGGCGCACCTCGTCCGAACGACACCGCGCCGCCCGGCAGGGTGAAGCCGGCCAGCGGCGGGACCCCCGGGACCCCGCCGATGACGCTGGCCGCCACCCCGCCGTCGCGGTGCGCCGGCGGCTCCGCCTCCATCAACACGCTCAGCGCCCGCAGCGCCGGGACGATCCCGTCCTGCTCGGCGGCCCGGAACACCGGCTCGTAGAGGCCGGCGTCCAAGGCGAACGGCGTGCCCCGGCGGGTGTTCATCGCGGCGGCGCTCCGGTGTCGAGCCGGCATCCGGACAGGTCGCCGGTACTGGGATCCAGATCGATCAGCACCACAGTGCCGCGCGCCGTACCGGAGTGCCGGGCCGCGGCTTCGCGCCACAGTCCGGTGCCCGGCTGGCCCGGAGCCACGTGCCGGACGTCCACCGCGCTGATCGGCAGCGACCAGGCCGGATCGACGCCCGGCCCGAACAGCACCGGGGTGTCCTCGTCGTCGGCAAGCTGCTTCCACAGCCGCCCGATCCGCTCGGTGAACTCCGCGGCCGGCACGCCGCTGTCCTGCTGGATCTCGTAGCCGCCCCGACCGTCGTCCGCACCGGGGCGCTCCAGTACCAGCACGACCACCGCGTCGCCGTCGACCCGCACCGCCGGGGAGTCCGGCACCTCGTACGGGAAGCTGGCCTGGTCCAGCAGTAGCACCACGATCCGTTCGAGGCCGGTACGGGCCGCGTACAGCTCGGCCAACGCCAGCGCGGTGAACGGTGCCGCGACGCCCTGATCGGTGACCGCGAACGCGGACGGGTTGCCGGGCAGGACCGCGGTGGCCAGCGGGCCGGCCACCGCACCCGGCACGGCGTCCGGCGTCGCGTACGCCAGCACGACCAGGTCGACCGGTCCGCGCAGCTCGGCGAACGCCGGGCTGAGGCGCTCAATCATCGCGGAGTAGGTGTTACCGGGGCGCTCCAGCGCCCCGGGCCGGAAGGCGAGGCCGCCGCTCGCGACCACCGCCGGCAGAAACGCCGTGGTGACCGGGTCGTCCAGGCGGGTGCCGCCGGTGTCGAAGGTTTGGCTGATCATCTGCGTCACCGTGAGGACCGGCCGCCGGTCGGTGAGCCGCGGTGACGCCGCAGTCGTCCGGAACACGACTACGACATCTCGGTGTGGATGAAGTCGGCGAGCGCCCCGACGGTGAGGAAGTGGCTCATCTCCAGGTTTTCGGTGTAGAACTGCATCTCCAGGGCTTCCTCGAGGTACATCATCAGGTCCAGGACGCCGGTGGAGTCCAGCCCGATCTCCTCGAAGAGCTTGGTGTCGCGGTCGATCTCGCCGATGTCGCGCTCCAGGACTGCGCTGAGCGCCTCGGCGACCACGTCGATGACGCGGTCTGTGCTCGGCTGCGCTGCGATGGTCATGACAAGGCCTCTCTCGATTCGTCGCATCAGGTGCCCGCGACGGCCACGGCGGCCGGCGCGGGTAGTTGCTGGCGGGCCAGCAGGTCGGTGGGCTGGTCGCGGCGGCTCACCAGGTGCGCGACGCCGTCCAGGACCAGCACCTCGGCGGGGTAGCCGTGGCTGAGGAACAGCACCGGCGAGGCGGTCGGCCCGTACGCGCCCGAGCGCAGAACGCCGATGAGGTCGCCGGCCTTCAGCGGCGGCAGGTTCACCTTCTTGCCGACGGTGTCGTTCGGGGTGCACAGCGGTCCGGTGATGTTCCACGCCTCGGTCGCCGGCCGGTCCATCGCGGTCAGCGCCACGATCGGGAAGTTGCGCTTGACGAACGATCCGATGCCCACGGCCGCCATGTGGTGATTGGTGCCGCCGTCGGCGATCGCGAAGTTCTCCCCGTACGACTGCTTGGTGTAGCGGACCCGGGTGACGTAGACGCCGGCCGTCGCGGTGAGGTAGCGGCCCAGTTCCATCAGCATCCGGGTGCGCGGGTGCGCGTCGGCGAACGCGGCCAGCACCGGGTTGAGCAGCGCGGCCAGGTCGGGCACCGACAGGTCCCGCTCGTTGTCGAAGTAGGCGACGCCGAGGCCACCGCCGACGTCGACCATCTCCAGCTCGAAGCCGAGCACGCCGGCCAGGTGCACCGCCATGGAGAGGATCTGCTCGGTGTTGCGGGCGATCGACTCCTCGCTGAGGATCCGGGTGCCCAGGTAGCACTGCACGCCCATCAGCCGCACGTGCGGGAACCGGGCGGCCAGGCCCGGATCGTCGAGCAGATGCTGCTCGTCAATGCCGAACTGGCGGGCCTTGCCGCCCATGGTCAGCCCGGAGCCCTTGGTCTGGAAGCTCGGGTTGACCCGCAGCGCGACCGGTGCCCGCGTACCGCGCCGCCCGGCCAGCGCGTCGATCAGCTCCAGCTCGGCCGGCGACTCGCAGATGATCGCGTAGATCCCGTGGTCGAGGCAGGCCTCGATCTCCTCGGCGCTCTTGCCGGGCCCCAGGAACACGATGTCCCGCGGGTCGACGCCGGCGCGCCGGGCGGTGAGCAGCTCGGCGAGCGAGGAGACCTCGGCGCCGGCGCCGGCCCGGTGCAGGGTCGCGCAGACGGCGACGTTCGGGTTCGCCTTGAGGGAGTAGACGACACCGAGGCGCTCGTGCAGCGCCGCGGCGAGAGTGGTGAGCCGCTCGCTCAGCACGTCGCCGTCGTAGACGTACAGCGGAGTGCCGAACTGCTCGGCGAGCTCGGTGATCCCGATTCCCTGGACTTCGTACTCGCGAATCATCGCCCGCCTCCCGCAATCTCGTCGACTCGTTCGCTGATCGCCCGGTCGAGCCCGCTCAGCCGCTCGGCGGTGGGCGCCACCAGGAAGGTGTAGAGCCGCCCGTCGAACTCCTCCGCCGTACCGGCGGCGGCGTTCACTGTGGCGAAGTTCGCGATCACGACACCCTCGCCACCGGGTCCGGTCAGCAGCAGGTCGCCGAGGGCGGTGCGGAGGCCGGAGAAGGGCAGGGGCTGACGCAGGCGTACCGGATAGTGGCGTGCGAGCGCGGCGTGACCGCCCGGCAGCAGTTTCTCCTGCAGTGCCACCTGGTAGGTGGACATGTTGTTCCGTGCGTTGATCTCCAGCACCGGGTAGAGCCCGTCGTCGTCGGTGCGGATGGCATCGATGCCCACCACGCCGAAGAAGCCGTCGGCGGCGAGCTTCTTGCCGAGCGCCTCCGCCGTGTCCCGCACGATCTGCAGGTGCCGGTCGCCGAGCTGTGCCGGGATCCGGTGACCGCGGTGCACGCCGCCCTCGGTGAGCGCGGTCTTGACGAAGTCGAAGTGGACGCCGCCGTCGCGGGAGACGGTGAACTGGTAGTTCAGGTCGCCGCGGTTGCTGACCCACTCCTCGATCACGAACGCCGCGTGGTCCGCGCCGGACCGCTCGACCTTGGTCGCGATGATCTGCTGCAGGCGCCGCAGCCGGGCCACCTTGTCGACCACCGCGATGCCCTTGCCGGAGACGCCGAACGCCTCCTTGACCACTACCGTGCGGCCCTGCTCGATGAGCGCGGCGGCCTCCGTGCATGCCTGCTCCAGCTCGGCCAGGTTGCTTGCGGCCCAGCCGCGCGGCTGGACGATGCCGAGCTCGTCGGCGGCCCGACGGCTGTACACCTTGCTGTTTACCGCTTTGCAGACCTCGGCGGCCGGTGCGGCCGCGGCGATGCCGGCCCGCAGGGACAGGTGCTCCTCGTCCGTGGACATGCCGTGTGCCAACAGGTGGGCGCCCGCGGCGCCCAGGCGGCCGAGCGTCTCCTGCAGCCGCTTGTCAGCCAGCGCGTCCTTGGTCACCGTACGCATCGGATCCTGCTCGGCAGGCGTGTGGATGGTCGGCAGCGGCAGTCCCAGCGAGCGCAGGTGCTCCAGATGGTCCTCGTCCGGTGCCGCCTTGACGATCACGTGATCCTCGGCGCCGCCCAGCAGCACCGCGAACTCGTCCATGCGGTTGACCATCGCGGCACCGGACGCCGAGGTGAGCCGGGGCAGGGCGACCTCGCCTCGCGCCCACTGCTCCTCGACCTCGAAGTTGCCCACGAAGATCAGGGGCGCCCGGTCGGCGAGGACCGCGGTCCTCAGTCGTTCGACAAAGGGTGTCTCGTGCGACATTCTTCTCGCTTCCGTCATCAGTGTTCAAAGACCATCGCGGAGAACGTGGCGCCGAGACCGACGGAGGTCATCACGTACTTGTCGCCGGGGCGCAGCAGCCCCTGTGCGGCCACGGTCCAGTGGTTGAGGAACGGGTCGGCGCCGAAGCAGTGCCCGGTGCGCGGCACGTTGTCCAGGAAGACCCGCTCCAGCGGCAGGCCCAGCCCGGCGGCCAGGCCGATCCAGGCCACCCGGTTCACGTTGTGCGGCAACAGCAACGCGATGTCGTCGACGGTCACCGCGGCGTCGTCGAGCGCGGCGCGCAGGACGCCGATCAGTGTGGGTGCGTACGTCTTGCGGAACACCTGGTAGTCGTCGTGGCCCATCACCATGCCGGCGGCGGGCATCGGGACGGTCTCGGAGGCGTACGACAACAGTCGGTCGGTGGACCCGCTGCCCGAGACGAGCACCGCCGCGGTGCCCTCGCCGGTCACCGCGACACCGGGGACCACCTGGCTGTACCGCTGGACCGCCTTCTCACCGGCGAGCACCAGCGCCAGCGCGGTGGGGTCCGGGTCGGCAGCCAGCAGCATGCCGGCGAGGTCCAGGGCGAGCAGCCCCGACGCGCAGGCGTGCTCGGTCACCGCGAACGTCTGCGCGTGCCGCAGGCCGAGCGCGGCGCGCACGTCCTGCAAGGGGCTCTGGGGGTACGGCGACGGCGAGCGCACCGTGCGGCCGCGTACCACGTATTTGACGCGCTCGTGCTGCCCTTCCAGCTTGGACAGGGACCGCGCCGCCGATGTCAACAGGTCAGCCTCGGAACGTTCCTGCTCCCACAGCACTTCGCGCAGGCCGAAACCGCGCTTGTATCGGCGGAGCTCGACATCGGACAGACCCAGGGCCTCCTGGCGTTCGCCTATCTCCACGGCGGCGGGCCAACACGTTGCTATCTCAACGATTGACGTCACGAGCAATCAGGCCGATCTCGGTAGAGGGTCGGTGGAACGATCCCTTCGTGGGTCGTTGCCGAAAAGCTACGGAGCGGCGTTGACGAGTCGCTGACCAACCGCTGACAAGGACCGGGGGCCCTCAGCCGAGGCGTTGTCGGCGTCGTATCGGGGCGTGCACTCGCACATGATTGCCCCGAGCGGTCTCTGGCCCACCCTCTGGCTGCCACCTAAACTTCGCTCGTGCGGGGAGGACACTTTCCCGGACTCACCCGGCACGCGACATAGCGGTAGACTCCTTGCAAGACGCCTCAGAGTTTCCGCAAATCGAACAACGAGGGGCCGATTTCGAACGCAGTCTTGCCGCACATCGAATGCGAACGCCCCCGCAGATCGAAACCGAAGCCGGTCACGATTCCGCCTTGCGTGGGCTCTCCGAGGGCGCTCGATGCTTGTCCTCGGCAGCCGCCGTCCACGTATCGCCGCTCCACAGAGATGAAGCCCTCCTCGCCCTCGCCGAGCCGCCGACAGTGGTTTCGACAGGCGCGTCTTCGCCGACGCGCTCGGTCAAGCCACCCGGCTCGATTGCGAGGACTTCGCCCAGTACGGCGTTACGGGCCGAGCACTGGACAAACTCCGAAGCCGATTTGCGGAGTGGCGCCGCGAACTGCTCGACGACAAGGCAGGATGACTCGGCTCTCGACTCGCGGCAGCGTCAAGCCCGCACCCTCAAGACCGACACCGTTCCGGCTGATCTTCGGCAAGCGATCGCAGCGAGCCCGCGAAGCGACCGACACACGAAGGCGCGAAATAAGAAGTCCAGGGATGTCGGACCGCAGGCGGATGGTCTGGGCGATGACCACCGCGTCGCGGGCGTCGGTCTGGTTCTCACCGGCAAAGGCGGCGGCCAGGTGGAACGCGACGGTCCCGGAGACGTAGCGACCCTGAACCTGGCGCCGCCACAGCAGGGTCAACAGCAGGGCGGAGAGGCCGGTGGTGACGTCGACCGCCCAGCAGACCGGACGGCCCACGGCGGAGACTTCGGCCATGACGGCAAGGAGGGCAAGATCCGCTGGCTGCGGTTCATGTGGCAGCCGACGCCGGACCGACCACACCGTGCAGGAACACGTCAACAAGCGTCTCGACGGGAGTCTCCGCACTGCCGTGCCCTCCTCGACGGCCCATGAGAATGCCGAGGAAAATGACGGCGAGTTGTTCGATCGGCAGTCGCAGCGCGGCCCGGTCGGGTTCGAGCAGTCGAATCACCGCCCGGTCAGTGCGCTCGGCCGCCGCTGCCCGACCGCCGGTCGCACTGCTGTCGACCGGCCCTCGACGCTCCCCTCGGCGGCCACTGACCCGCAGCGCCCCGGTCACCGCGCCCATCCGATCCAGGTAGGCATGCAGGGTCGCTGCCGCCTCGGTCAACCTGGCGGCCAGGGGCTGATCCAACGGCACCGCGTCGAGTTCGGCCAGAACATGGTCGTTACGCAGGGCAGCCGACATGCATGCGACCAACAGCTCGTCCTTGTCGGCGAAGGCCCGAAAGACGGTCGCCTCACCGATCCCGGCCGCTTTCGCTATCTGCAGGGTGGTCACCGCCGAGCCGTGCTCGACCAGCAGCGGCAGTGCCGCAGCCACGATCATCTCGCGTCGATCTTCCGCACTCATCCCCGGCGCTCTGCGCCGGCTGGGCGTCTCAGTCATGCCGATCAATCTACGGAGTGAGTACTCACTCCGTCAACGGCGTTTACTGCAAGAGATCGAACTCGACGCCAGGAGTCCGAGTGCGGTGCCGATCCCGGGAACGCGGGGGTCGACGGGACACCCTCCTCCGATCCCTTTCGGTGCGTACCACCTCCTTCATAGGCGCATAAAACGCCCACTGTCTCACCCTCTGCCCTGATTTCGGGCTTAAGTAGTCGCCCGGCTATTTAGCGTAAAAACCGACATCTCTCCTCTAGAGGGATTTGGCCTTTACGGGCGCTTGCCACAAGTTGGTAGTGTGATACACGTCACAGTCATTTCCCGCGCCTGGACTACCCCTTGCGTCAGGGGTGGGGGTAGAGGATTGTTCGCAACGATCTTTTCGGCTGACACGGGGGTTCAGTTGACCATAGAGGTTGTTCCTGTCCACGACGGCTCTGTTGCGATGTACGGCGCCGTCGAATTGTTACGAGCCCATGAATCCTTCACCTTGCTTGATGCAGCTCAGACGACGCGTGACCTACCGGCTCTGGGCGGCGGTGAACGGGTAGTCCTCCTCGTCGACCCGTTCAGCACGTGCGACGTGCACCTCAACGACATGCCCGACGTGCCGAAGCGGTACGCCGTACTCGCCATGTCGGCCCGCACCCATCCCGACACCGTGCGGCAGGCGCTTCAGGTCGGTGTCGCCGGCTACGTCAGCAAGGCGGTCGACGCCGCGACGCTCCTGGACGCGATCAGCGCGGTCGGGGTCGGCGGCATTTACCTTGGCCAACTCCTGAACGATCTGTTCAAGGACGAGACCACTCCTCCGCCGGCACCCCGCGCGGCCCTCGACAAGCTCACGCCGCGCGAGCGCGACGTGCTGGCGATGGTGGCGATGGGACTCACCCACCGGCAGATCGGATCCAAGCTTCAGCTCTCGAAAGCGACTGTCGACACGTACGTGCACCGCGTGCGGCAAAAGGCCGGAACTGTCAACAAAGCCGGTCTCACACGGCTGGCCATGGATCTCGGGCTGCTGTATCCCGAAACCGTACAGAGCAGCGCCTGACGATGCATGACACAGCATTATGACATTGATCGACCATATCGGCTGTGGCAGCGTCGGTCGCATGTCGACCGAAGATGAACGGGCCACCCCAGCCGCCGAGACCGCCCTGTCGCCGAACGGTCCGGAACTCCCGGACAGCGCCGCGCAGAGCGAACGGGTGCGGGCCATCGCCGCGCACGGACCGGTTGGCCACCTGCGGCACTGCCTCACGGTCGGCATCGAGATCCGCGGCCCGGTCGACGAGGACGAGCTACAGGCCCGCCTCGTCCGTCTGGTGGCCCGGCGCCCGGCGCTCGGCTGCGTGTTCACCGACGGTGGCAAGCACCTTCTCACCACCGGCGCGAAGCCCCAACTGCTCCGTCGGCAGGTGGAAGCGCCGAGCGCGGTCGCCCGATGGGCGATCGCGCACGACATCGCGGGCTTCGAGGCGGAGCGACCGTTCGCGCTCGGCGAGCACCCACTGGTGCGGGCGACCCTGCTCAGCGCGGAGCCGGACCGGCACCTGCTCGTGGTCAACCTCGATCAGCTCGTGTGTGACGCCTGGTCGGCGAACCTCGTGGTGACCGACCTGCTCAGCGCGGACACCGACGAGACGCCCGACGCGTACCCGGCGGCGCGGCGGGCGTTGGCGGAGTGGACGAACGGGCCCGAGGGCACGGCGGCGATCGACCGCCGGCGCGAGCACATCGCCGACGCGTGGAACCGCTGGCCGGTACGGGTCGAGAACGATCCCGCCGACCCACACGAAGCGGTCGAACGGTTCCTCGCCGTCGACGACCGGATCACCGGGTTGCTGCGCGAGCGGGTCCGCACCGCACGCGGTTCCCTGCTGGCGGCGGGCGCCCTGGCCCTCGCGACCGCGATCACCGACGACGCTACCGTGCCGCTCGCGCTGCGGACCACCCTCGCCGGACGCCAGTCGACGGCCGAGGAGACGGTGGTCGGCTGGTTCGCCAACGAGGCGGTGCTCCGGCTGCCACCTCGGGCCGGGACCATCCACGAGTACGCCACAGCTCTGCGCGGGGAGATCTTCGCGGCCCTCGCCGATCAGCGGGTCCCGTACCCGCTGGTGTCGGACGCGTTGTCTGATGGTGACGAATCCGGGCCGTCGTGTGCGCTGGTCTTCCTGCCACGCGGGCTCAGTGGCGGCGAGCAGGCCGGACAGCGCCTCGGCGATGCGATCGCCACCCGTACCGCCGTTTCGATCTGTCCCACCGGCGCGGACGTCGACTTCTTCATGATCGAGGACGCGCCGCCGATCGAAGGTAGTCCGCGCGCGATGCTCACCGTCGGTGCCACGACCCGTCGGGCCATCGCCGACCCGGCGGCCGTCGACGACCTGCTGGACCGGTGGATCGCGGCCTTGGACGAGCTGACCCGCCACGACTGGACCACCTACCCGGTGACCCGGATCGGCGGCTGACCGCTACCCGGTCAGCCGCCGATCCACAGGGCTTCACCCGCCCGTCGGCCCGCTGTCGGCGCTCATCTCGTCGATCTGGGCGGCCAGACCACGCACGGTCGGGAAGCCCATCACGGCGGAGGTCGGGACGGGCACCTTCAACGTCTTGCGGATGCGGGCGACCAGTTCGATGGCGAGCACCGAATTGCCGCCGAGGCGGAAGAAGTCGTCGTCGAGTCCCACCATCTCCAGGCGCAGCACCCGCGACCAGACCTCGGCGAGCTGCACCTCGGTCCCTTCCCGGGGAGCGATGTACGGCGTGGAGAGGTCCGGACGAGGGTCACGCTCGCCGTCGTCGTCGGAGAGCGCCGCGCTCATGCCGCCCCGCTCGACGACCCACTGCTGGTACCGGGCCGGCAGGGAGCCGGTGGAGATGACCACGTGGTCGACCTGGTCGATCGCGGCGAGCGCCCGGTCGAAGACCGCCACCGCCTCGTCCGGGCTCATGTCGAACTCGCCAGCCTCCTCGCCGTTCGACTTACCCCAGGTGTCCCAGTCCACGGTGATCCAACGGATGCCTTCGCGCTCGCGCGCCAGCAGCACGTACGCGTCGAGTGCCGCGTTCGACGCCGAGTACGGGCCGAGGGCGAGACCGCCGAGCACTGCCGACAGCGAGGACAGGGTGATGCCCGCGATGTCACGGCCGGTCAGTGCCGTACGGAGGTTCGCCAGGCCGGTGATCTTGGCGTCGAAGTGGGTGTCCGCGTGGGTGTGGGCGACGAGATGGGCCGGCCCGAACGCGCGTGGGTCGGAGATGCCGGCGGCGTGCACCACCAGGTCGAGGCCGCCGAACCGCGCGTCGATCGCGTCGATCGCGGCCCGGGCCTGCTCGCCGTCGGTGAGGTCGGCGGCGACGGGCAGGATCTCCGCGCCGAGCGCCTCGAGTTCGAGCAGGGTGGCCACGATCTGCGCGGTCCGTGTTTGACCTGTCGCGTGCTGTGCCCACTCCGCGTGCGGTGGCAGCGTGGTGCGCGCGACGAGGGCGACCCGGCATCCTCGTGCCACGGCGAGGTGTCGGGCGAGGAGCAGTCCGACGTACCCGAGGCCACCGGTGATCATCACCCGTGAGCCGGGCGGCAGCGGCTGCTCCGGCTCGGGCAACGCGAGCGGCGTGAACGTCCGGACCCAGCGGCTCGTGCCCCGCAACGCGACCTGGCCCGGGTACGGGGCGACCGCCTCGGCGACGATGGCGCTGGCCTGGTTGGCGACGGCCCGCTGGTTTCCGGGCACTGCATCGACATCGACGTGCCGGGCGAGCCAGCCCGGGTTTTCCTGGGCCAGGGTCGGCAGTAGGCCGGCAAGCGCGGCCTGGGCCGGCCGGGTGGGCGCGACGCCCGCGAACCCCACCGCCCCCGCGGTCACGGCGAGCAGGTTCAGCTCGATGTCCGGCGCCTCCCTGGAGTACGCGATGGTCACCGCGACCGCCGCGTCGTAGCCGGCGGCCTGGTCTCGGGTGACCTCGTCGGTGCGGTCACCGAGGGTGTGGGCGAGGACCACGGTGCGTGGGATGGCGGCGCGGGAGGAGAGCAGTTGGCCCAGGTCGTCGGCGCA
Organism: Micromonospora sp. NPDC049047; assembly: GCF_040649135.1. Classification (NCBI taxonomy): domain Bacteria; kingdom Bacillati; phylum Actinomycetota; class Actinomycetes; order Micromonosporales; family Micromonosporaceae; genus Micromonospora; species Micromonospora sp. NPDC049047. The sequence goes on along the minus strand of NZ_JBEZEY010000002.1, from coordinate 438,834 downwards.
GTCGGCCTTCACCTCGTAGTCACCGTTGCCGACGTCCCGGAACCCGGGACCGATGCGGGCGACGGCCACGTCGGCCCCGATCTCACGCAGGTGGGCTGCGATCGCCTCACCTCGTTGGTCATCGGAGAGCACGAGCCATGGACCCACCGAGCGCAGACTCTCCGTCCGGTTCTCGACCGGCAGGGGTGCGCTGCGCCACGTCGGGAGGTACGTCCAGGAGTCGAGATCGTCGACCCGCCCATCGGGTTCCGCCGCGGCTGCCGGGTCGAATCCCGACTGCCGTTCGACCCAGAACCGCTTGCGCTGGAACGGATACGTGGGCAGCGGCACGCGCCGGGGACTACCGGTGTGCAACGCGGCCCAGTGTGGTTCCGCGCCGGCACACCAGAGTCGGGCGATCACCCGGTGCAGCCAGTGGGCCGTCGACGCGCCGTCCGGCGCCAGGGCCACCTCGGCCTGGCACTCGGTGTCCTGGTTGAGGCCCAGCTCGACGGCGAGCTTCGCGACCTGCTCGGCGGCGCTGTCCGGGCCGCTGATCCGCCCGACCGACAGACCCACGTGGCGCAACGCGTGCGCGACGGCGAGCGCCGCCTCGTACAGCGTCGCATCGGCAGGCGGCTGGTCGGTTCCGGTGAGCCGGCCGGCGGCGGACCGCACGGTGGCGCACCAGGCGAGGTCGACCGCTGCCGGGTCGGGCAGCGTCAGCGCCACCTGCGTAACCCGTTGGCGCACCTCACCGACGATGTCGGTGGCCGTCTCGGCGAGCCCGTCCCGTCCGTCCGGCAGGTCGTCGCAGACGACGGCGCGCCGGACCGGGAAGTACGACCGGGACTGTTGCAGGGTGTACGCCACGTCGGCGATGTTGAGCGCGGGAGACCGGTCCAGGTGAGTGGCCAGGTCCGCGGCGGCCTGCTGCACGGCGGCGTCATCCCGGGCGGAGACGGTCAGCAGATGGGGACCGGGGCGCTCGGGTGCCGGCGGCAGGGTAGGCGGTTCCTCGATCACCACGTGCGAGTTAGTGCCGCCGAGACCGAACGAGCTCACCCCCGCCCGCCGCGGCTCGCCATTCTCCGGCCAGGGCTGCGTCTCGGTCCGCACTGTGAACTTCTTGCGTTCCGCGGTCAGCGCCGAGTTCGGCGTGGAGAAGTTGGGGGTGCCGGGCAGTACGCCGTGGCGTACCGCCAGCGCGGCCCGGATGAGGCTCGACGTGCCGGCCGCCCGATCGAGGTGACCGATGGATGCCTTGAGCGAGCCGAGCACCAACTGGTTGTCCGGGCGGTCCGGGAAGACCCGCGCCATGGCCGCCAGCTCGATGGAGTCACCGAGCACCGTGCCGGTGCCGTGGCACTCCACGTAGCCGATGGACCGGGGCTCGACACCGGCGAAGCTGATCGCGTCCGCGATGACCGTGGCCTGACCGTCGACGCCAGGGGCGGTGTAGCCCGCGCAGGCGCTGCCATCGTTGTTGACCGCCGAGCCGAGGACCACAGCGGTGATGTGGTCGCCGTCGGCGATCGCGTCGGCGAGCCGCTTGAGCACCACAGTGGAGACGCCGCTCGCCGCGACGCTGCCTCGGGCGCCAGCGTCGAAGGCACGGATCTTGCCGTCCGGGGAGTAGATGCTGCCCTCCTCGAACATGTATCCGGTGTCCTGCGGCAGGGGAATGAACGAGCCGCCGGCGAGGACGTACTCGCACTCGAAGTTCAGCAGCGCCTGGACCCCGAGGTGGACGGCCACCAGCGACGAGGAGCAGAAGGTCTGGACCGTGACGCTGGGTCCGCTCAGGTTCAACTTGTACGACACCTGAGAGGTGAACGAGTCGCGCTCGGTGCCGATCCCGAGCATCAGGGCGCCACCGGCTTCCGCGCCGAGGCTCATCACGTTCCACAGGTACTCCGGGAAGCCGCAGCCGCCGAAGACACCGACCCGTCCCGGCATCCGGGTGGGCGGATAGCCCGCGTTCTCCAGTGCGGCGTAGCAGCACTCGAGAAACAGCCGGTGCTGCGGATCCATGGTCTCCGCCTCGCGCCGGCTGACGCCGAACAGCGTCGCGTCGAACCTGTCGTACCCGTCGATGCTGCCGCTGGTACGCACGTACGACGGATCGGCGAGTTGTGCCGGGCTGACCCCGGCGGCAATCAGCTCCTCCTCGGATAGCTCACGCAGCCCGGACACACCGGCGAGGAGGTTGTTCCACAGCCCGTCCACGCTGTCGGCACCCGGGAATCGCCCGGCCATCCCGATCAGCGCGACGGCGGAGTCGTAGTCGACGTCACTCATTATCGGATCCCTTGACGTTGGCCCGGCGACGGGCGAGCCGCTGTTGGCGTTGCGCTGCCCGGGCGTCGCCGGACTCCTGCTTGGTCGGTTCTTCCTTGGTGCTCGTCACGGTGGCTGCGAGCGCCGACACGGTGGGTGCCTGATAGAGGAGATGGGCCGGAAGGTGGTCGAGATCCAGCGCGCGTCGGATCGCGTCCATGAGGCCGACACCGATCAACGAGTTACCACCGAGGTCAAAGAAGTTGTCGTGCAGACCGACCTGTTCGATACCGATCCACTCGGCCCAGAGGTCCGCGATGGTGGCCTCCGTCTCGTTCGACGGCGCCAGAAACGGAGTGGACAGATCAGGTCGCGGATACCGGGCTTCACCCCGGCCCTTGCGCGCCCCCGCCTGCAGGTCGTGGACGGTGTAGCTGCGGCTGCCCTCCACCGAGGCCGCGAAGTCCTGGGTGTTGACGACCAGGTACGGCTCCGGGCGATCGAGGATCTGTTGCAGGCAGCGCCACCCGGCGTCGAACCCGATACCGAACACCTTGCGGTGGTGGATGTACAACTCGCGTAGGACGGGTTCGTAGCCCTCCAGGCCGTCGGCCCAGCCGTTCCACGTCCACTCACCCCACCCGATCGACACGACCTTCGCCTGGGGCAGTGCCCCGCTGCGGGCGAACGCGTCGAGAAAGGAGTTCGCGGCGGAGTAGTCGGCCTGTCCGAGCGCACCGGTCCACGAGGCCACCGACGAGAACAGCACCAGGAAGTCGAGTGGCTCGTCGCGCAGCACCTCGGCCAGCGCGAGCGTCCCGCCGACCTTCGACGCGAGCACCCGGTTCATGTCGTCGACGGTCTTGAACTGCATCATGCCGAGCGCCGGCACACCGGCGGCGTGCAACACGCCGTGCAGCGCCCCGAAACGTGTCCTGGCCGCCTCGACCGCACGCCGGACCGCCTCGACATCGGACACGTCGCCGGAGACCAGTTCGAACTCGATGCCCTTGGACTCGAAGTGGCGCAGACCCTCGATCCGACGCCGGACCTCCGCGCTCACCGTGGGATCGGCCAGGATCTCGTCCCAACTCTCCCGAGCCGGGACCGGCGTGCGTCCGAACAGCACCAGCTTGCCACGGTAGGTGTCCGCGATGCGCTCAGCCAGGGCCATGCCGATGCCGCCGAGGCCACCGGTGACGAGGTACACCCCACCCTCGCGGAACCGACCGGTCGGCACCGGCGGCTCCTCGTCGGCGTCGGTCAGCTCCAGGACGTCGAAGTCGGGGATCCACCGGCGTCCCGACCGCAGCGCGATGATCTGGTTGCCGGGGTCGGTGCGCAGTTCGGCGAGTACGTCACCGACGGGTGCTGGTGCGTCGTCGCGCAGATCGACGAGGCGGACGGCGGCACCGGCGTACTCGACCGGCAGGATCGTGCACGGTCCTTGGGTGGTGGCACGGGCCGGCACGATCGGCTCGTCGCCGGTGACCTGGAACGTGCCGGCGGTGACCACGTCGAGTTTCCAGTCGCCGAAACCGACCTCGTGCGCGGCGCGGGCGATGGCGACAAGCGTGTGCAGGCCGCGGCTGATGTCCTCGGTCGCGGACGTCCCGCTCAGTGTCCACATGTGCACGACCCGGTCCGGCACGCAGCCCCGTTCCTTCAGGGCGGCGAACAGGTCGAGGGTGTCCTCGATGTTGCCGGGTCTGATCCGGTACCCCTCGCCGTCGAACCCGTACGCCGCCCCAGGTCGGACGAGCGTCACCTGCGCCTCGCCGGTGTGGAACGCCTCGACAATCGGGCCGGCCAACGCGTCGGCCCGGCCCTCGTCGGTGAAGACGACCCACTGGCTACCCGGGTCGGTCATCGGGGGCTTCGGTGCGCGCTCCCGCCAGACCTGGAGGTTGAGCCATTGCCGCTCGGGCAGCAGCGGGAGCTTCGCGTACTCGCTGAACATCTCCTCGCGGCTCTTCGAGTCACCGGAGTCGAGCAGGGGCGTACCGCCGACGGTGTCCTCGTTGAACCAGTACGGCTGCCGCTCGAACGGGTAGGTCGGCAGCGGCACGCGGCCCGGGCACCACACCTGGTTCGTCTGGTGGTACGCCGCCCAGTCCACGTCGACGCCGTTGAGCCACAACTCGGCGAGCGCGGTGGCGAGGGCCCTGGCACCGGAGGTGCTGTCCTCACCGGCGCCCGGCATGGTCGCGATGATGAACGGCCACCGGGCGCGGTCGCACTCCGGATGCGACCGGGCCATCGCGCCCAGCGACCGACCCGGCCCGATTTCGAGCAACGCGTTACTTGTCCGTTCGAAGGCTGTGGCGAGGCACGCGGAGAACTGCACCGGGCGGCACATGTGCTCGGCCCAGTAGCCGGGATCGGTGACCAGCTCGGCGGTGGCCAACTCGCCGGTGACGTTGGAGACGTACGGCAGCGTCGGCGGGTGCAGCGTGATGTTGTCGGCGATCCACCGGGTCAGTTCGGCGGCCACCGGCTCCAACATCCGGGTGTGGAACGCATGGGTGGTGTCCAGCTCACGACAGACCACGCCGTTCTCGCGCAACCAGACGGCCAGCTCGGCGACGGCCGCGGTCGGGCCGCCGACGACGACCTGCCCCGGCGTGATGGCGGCGAGGTCGATGTCGCGCTCGGCGAGGTCCGCCCGCAGCGCGCTCAGCTCCTCCCAGGTTTTGCCGACGGCGAGCATCGCACCGGGCGGCATGCCGGCGATCAGGTCGGCCCGGTGGGCGACCAGCCGTACGGCGTCCGGCAGGGTCAGCACACCGGCGAGGCAGGCGGCGACATATTCGCCGACGCTGTAGCCGAGCACCAGGTCGGGCGCGACGCCCCAGTCCATGAGGGTGCGGGCGAGCGCGTACTCGGCCAGGAAGACGCCGGTCTGCGCGACCCGCGTGTCGCTGAACGGGCTGGGCCCGGTCGCCTCTCCGGTGCGCCGGCCGAGCAGCGCGGCGAGGTCGTTCGTACCGGCACCGGCCTGTCGTTCGCCGGTCAGCAGCGGCACCACCTCCAGCGACGCCGCCGCGGAGAGGAGCTTCTGACCCTCGTCGAGGTGGAGACGGAAGTTGGGTTCGGTGCGGTACAGCTCGGCGACCATACCGGCGTAGTGCTCACCCACCCCGGCGAACAGGAAGCTGGAGCGGGTGCCCCGCACCTTGACCTGCCGGGCCAGCAGGTTGGCGTCGGGTGTGACGTGCATGCCGAACGCGGAGGCGGCCGACCCGGCGTCGCTCGCGACCACGACCCTGCGGTGCGGCAGCAGGGTTCGGCCGACCTGGAGCGTGTACGCGACGTCGCCGAGTTCCTGCTGGTGGTCGCCACCGAGGTGGGTGGCCATGCGCTCGCAGTAGGTGGCGGCGGCGCTCTCCGTCTTGGCGGAGAGCGGCAGCACCTGCCAGCTGCGACCGTTCGCCGTGCGCGGCGCCGGTTCCGGTGCCTCCTGCAGGACGATGTGCACGTTGGTGCCGCCCATGCCGAGGCCGTTCAGGCCGGCGATGCGCGGTCTGCCGCTCTGGCGGGGCCACGGCACCGGGTCACCCGCCACGTAGAACGGGCTGCGCTCGAAGTCGATCTCGGGGTTGGGCGACTCGTAGTTGAGCGACTTGGGAATGAGCTCGTGGCGCAGGGCCTCGACGACCTTGACCATGCCAGCGATGGTCGCGGCCCGGTCGAGGTGGCCGATGTTTGTCTTCACCGACCCGACCGCGCAGTACTGCCGATCGCGTAGGTCAGCGCCGGAGCGGGCCACCTCGGCGGCACGGAAGGCACGTGTCAGCGCCGCGACCTCGATCGGGTCGCCCAACTCCGTCGCCGTGCCGTGGGCCTCGACGTAGGAGACGTCGGCCGGTGCGACGTCCGCGTCGGCGAGGGCGTCGGCCACCGCCGTCGACTGGCCGACCACGCTCGGCGCGGTGTAGCTGAACTTCGCGGCGCCGTCGTTGTTCATCGCCGAGCCGCGGATGACCGCGAGGACGTGGTCCCGGTCGGCGATCGCCTTACGCAGCGGCTTGAGCAGCACCGCAGCCGACCCGTCACCGAAGATGCCGCCCTGGGCCTTCGCGTCGAAGGTGCGGATGTGACCGTCTGGCGAGGCCATTCCACCCTCGACGTAGACGTGTCCGATCCGGTCCGGCACCCGGACACAGACACCACCGGCCACCGCCATCTCGCACTCGTTGCGACGCAGGCTCTGACAGGCCATGTGGATGGCGACGGCGGAGGTCGAGCAGAACGTCTGCACGGAGACGGCCGGTCCGGTCAGGTCCAACCGGTAGGCGACCACTGTGGTGAGCGCGTCCTTGTCGTTCCCGATGATCATTTCGTACGGGTCGACCCGCAACAACGTCTCGGGATCGTTGAACCTGTCGATCATGTACGTGCTGACGTTGTTGCCGGCGAAGATGCCGACCCGGCCCCGCTCGCCGGCGCGGCCGTACCCGGCCCCTTCCAGCGCCTCGTGTACGCATTCCAGGAAGATGCGCTGCTGCGGGTCGGCGACCGCCGCCTCCCGAGGGCTGTAGCCGAAGAACCCGGCGTCGAAGCCCTTGATGTCGTCGAGCACGGGCCGCACCCGAACATAGTCCGGATGGTTGGCGAAGATTTTGTGGTACCCCGAGTTCGCGATGTCCTCGTCGGTTATCTCGGCGAACGACTCCACACCGTTACGCAGGTTTTCCCACAGGGTGGGGACGTCGGGCGCGCCGGGGAACCGGCCCGCCATTCCAATCACGGCAATATCGTGGTTACGTAGCGGTTGTTCGTGCATCACATTCCCCAATCGCACCGCCTCGGCAGTCCGGTCGAGTTGATCCCGTCTGCCGTGGCGCGTCCACCCCTTCGCCGCTGACAGCAAGGTGCCGTCCATTAGTTGCCAGGCACACGCACTACGACAACGGGGCCGGGTGACCGACGATCGTGAGTCGACGGGACATGCGCGGATCCACCGGAGGGGAGCATCAATGGCCGTGACAGGCGTCGCCGGCGCCGGCGTGATGGGTGTCGGAGTGGCCCAGAACCTCGCTACGGCTGGTCACGAGGTAATTCTCATGGACGTCGACACCGGGGCGCTCGACCGCGCCCGGGCCGACATAACGCGCAACTGCCGATCGAGTCGACTGCTCGGCGGGCCGGCTGTCGATCCGGACGCGGTACTCGGCGCGATAACCTTCGGCGTCGGCGCCCCGGCGCTGGCCAAGGCCGAATTGGTCATCGAGAACATCGTCGAGGACTGGGCCACCAAGCGCACGCTGTACGGCGAGATGGACGAGATCTGCGGGCCGGGAACCATTTTCGTGGCGAACACCTCGGCGATCCCGATCACCCGGATCGGCGCCGCGACGAGGCGACCGGAAAAGGTCATCGGCGTGCACTTCATGAACCCGGTCCCGCACAAGGCCGTGGTGGAGTTGATCCCCGGGCTACTGACCAGCACCGACACAATCGATCGCACCCGTACCCTGCTCGCCGAGATGGGCAAGCGCCCGGTCGAGGTGAAGGACTCGTGCGGGTTCGTGTCCAACCGGGTGCTGATGCCCACCATCAATGAGGCCGCGTTCCTGGTGCACGAAGGCGTGGCCTCGGCCGCTGCGGTCGACGAGGTGTTCCGCGGCTGCTTCGGGCACCCGATGGGCCCGCTGGAGACCGCCGACCTGATCGGGGTCGACACGATCCTCTACAGCATCGAGGTGCTGTACGAGCACTTCGGTGATCCCAAGTACCGGCCCTGTCCGCTGCTGAAGCAGATGACCGACGCCGGCCTGCACGGCCGCAAGACCGGCCAGGGCTTCTACCCGTACTCGACGCCAGGAAGGTGACCAGAACCGTGGAAGACGCACACATCCACAAGGCACTGTTCGAGTTCATCGAGGGTCGCCACCCCGACATCCGGTTCGGTCCGGCGGACGACATCTTCGCACTCGGCTTCGTCAACTCGCTCTTCGCCATGGAGCTGGTGCTGTTCCTGGAGAGCACGTTCGAGTTCACGGTGCCGGTCGATGCCCTGCGGTTGGAGAACTTCCGTACCGTCGAGGCCATGGCCGCGCTGGTCAACAAGTACGCGGCCGCATGACCGTGACGGCGCCGGCCGTCGACGTCACGGCCGCTCGAGAGTTCGTCGATCGCCACGTCATCGGCGAGGCGGACGCCTGGGACCGGCAGGAACGGATTCCCGAGGCCGTCCTCGACGCCGTGTCGGCGGCCGGCATGTGGGCCCCGTTCCTCTCCCCCGAGGTGGGCGGATCCGGCCTCTCGTGGCGAGCGTTCGGGCAGCTGCACGAGGAGTTCGGCAGGGGCTGCTCATCGCTGCGTAGCCTGCTGACCGTCCATTCGATGGCGGCCTGGACGGTGATGCGGTGGGGGTCATCGGCACTACAGGCCGAATGGCTGCCCCGGTTCGCCACCGGCGAGGCGCTCGGGGCCGTCTGTATGACCGAGCCGCAGGCGGGCAGCGACACTGCCGGATTCGACACCCGCGCCACCCGCAGCGCCGACGGTTGGCGGTTGTCGGGTGTGAAGACCTGGATCACCGGAGCCCTCCGCGCGGACGTCTTCCTGGTGTACGCCCGTAACCGGCACGGGCTCGCCGCGTACCTGGTGCCGCGCGACAGCGCGGGACTGTCCGTCGAGCCGGTTCCGGACCCGCTCGGCACCCGGGCGAGCATGATCGGCACCGTTCGCCTGGACGACGTGCGGGTCGCCCCGGACGCCCTGGTGGGACCGGAGTCGTTCCTGTCCGGCGCGGTCCTCACCGGCATGCTGGACATTGGACGGCTCAGTGTGGCCGCCGGGTCTCTCGGCATCCTGCAGGGTTGCCTCGACGCCTGCGCGACCTACACCACCGAACGCACGGTCGGCGGTACCAGGCTGCGTGACCTGCAACTGATCCGAGCGAAGGTCTCCGACATGGTGACCGACGCGGCGGCGGCCCGGCTGCTGGTCACCCAGGCCGCGGAGCTCAAGGACGCGGGCGACCCCGAGACAATCATGGCGACCTGGATCGCGAAGTACTTCGCCTCGGTCGCCGCCGCCCGGCACGCCCGGGAAGCCGTCCAGGTCCACGGCGCGCACGGCATGAGCTCCCGGTTTCCGGTTGCCCGCCTTTACCGCGACGCCAAGGTCATGGAAATCATCGAAGGCAGCACCGAACTGCAACAGCTGACCATCGCCGACTCCGCGTACCAGAGGTGATACCGAATGACGATCGATGACGACAGCCGGCGCGGCCGGATCAAATGCGTGGTCTGGGACCTCGACAACACCCTGTGGGACGGGGTGCTGCTCGAGGGCGACGCCGGCGGCCTGCGCCCCGAGATGAAGACCGCGATCGACGCACTCGACGCCCGGGGCGTCCTGCAGTCCGTGGCGAGCAAGAACGATCCGGACACCGCCCTGGAGCGCCTGCGGGCGCTCGGCCTGGCGGACATGTTCGTGTACCCACAGATCGGGTGGAACGCGAAGTCCGAAGCGGTGGCGCACATCGCCAAGTCGCTCAACTTCGGCATCGACGCCATCGCCTTCGTCGACGACCAGGAGTTCGAACGTGCCGAGGTGGCGTACGCGCACCCCACGGTCTGGTGCCTCGACCCGGCCGAGGTGACCGCGGCGCTGGCCGCCCCGGAGATGAATCCGCGCTTCATCACCGAGGAGTCGCGCCAACGCCGGCAGCTGTACCTGAGCCAGATCGCGCGGGACGAGGACGAACGGGCCTACACCGGTACGAGTGCGGAGTTCCTCGCCTCACTCCAGATGACTTTCGTCATCCGCGAGGCGAGCCGTGACGACCTGCAACGAGCCGAGGAACTGACCGTCCGGACAAACCAACTCAACTCGACCGGACGGACGTACTCCTACGACGACCTCGACGCGCTGCGCAGCAGCCCGGACCACCTGGTGCTGGTCGCCGAACTCGAGGACCGGTTCGGTGCCTACGGCACGATCGGGCTGTCACTTGTGGAGCGGGGAGAGGAGTACTGGCACCTGCTGCTACTCCTGATGTCCTGCCGAACCATGTCCCGCGGGGTGGGCACCATCCTGCTGAACCACATCATGGCCCAGGCCCGGGACGCGGGAGTGCGGCTGCGTGCCGACTTCGTGGAGACCGGCCGCAACCGGATGATGCAGATCACCTACGCGTTCGCCGGGTTCGTCGAGGTGGCGCGCAGCGGATCGCAGGTGCTGCTGGAGTCCGACCTGACAAACGTGCAACCGCCGGCTCCGTACGTGAAGGTGGCGACGGTGGCCAACCGGTAACAGCCGATCCGGCGGCGTACGGCTCAGCCGGCGACGCGGGAGATCGGCAGCGTGGTGACGCGCAGCCGGCGCGGATCGATCATGCCGGCTGCGGTCGCCATGACACCGGCCTGGAATCGGCTGACCGCGTCGAGATCCGCCAGCATGCCGGCGATGTGCCGACGGCAGGTACGGACCGAGATGCCCAGACGTCGGGCGATCGCCTCGTCCGTGAAGCCGTTGGCGAGGAGCTCGACGATGCTCTGTTGCATGCTGTCGGCCGCATCGTGGTATCCGATTCCCACCGGCGAGTAGGCCTGCGCCGCGTCCCAGGTCGGTTCGGCCAGGTCGCGCAGCAACCGGACCGTGTCGGCATGCCGGATGACCACCCCGATCGGCCCGGCCGGCGACTCGTCGTGCAACAGGAACGCCACCTCGTCGTCGAAGACGATCAGCTGCTGCGGCAGTGGGCCGGTCGTACGGATCTCACCCCCACCGGCGACCAGATCCTTGAGCTGAGCCCGGACGCGCAGGTCGGAGCGGCGCACGTGGGACAGCAGCAGCCGGACGGACACACCCTGGCGGGCAAGCTCGATGGCGCGATCCAGTCCGAGCCAGCCCTCCGGACGGAAGCCGAGGATGTCGCGACGACACCGCTGTAGCGCGAGGTGCAGGTGCCCGGCCATCTCGTTGGCATCGTGCAGAGCCACGATTCCGCCGCCCGCCGCCGCCCCCGTCCGCAACCGGTCGTACTGGGGGCGGAACTCGTCGAGCTGAGCCCGGATGCGACTGATCTCGGCCCGGCGGCGGTGGATCTCGTCGCCGATCGGGGCGATGAGCGATGCGGCCGCCACCTCCGGGCTCACCGGCACGTACCGCACCCGCCCACCCTCGCGGTCCTCCCGCAACAGACGCAGCGTCAGCAGGTCGGCCAGCGCCCTGGCCAGGAGGGTGGGTGACAGCTCGAGTTCGGCACCGACCTGGTCCTGCTCGTCGGCCGCGATGCCGCCCTGGCGCACTGTGTACGAGTAGACGGCCATCGACTCGGCCTGGATACCGACGTCTGGTGATTCGGCGAGTCTGGTCATCACGACCGACCGGCGGCGGCTTCGGAGTCGATGAAGTCCGCCAGGGCGCGCACCGTCGAGTACTCAAGCACTGCGACGCCCGGTACGTTCACCCCGAACCGCTCCCGGATCCGCACCGCCAGTTGCACCGCCACCAGCGAATTGCCGCCGAGGTCGAAGAAGTCCTCGTCGAGGCCGAGGTTGCTGACCGCGAAGGCGTCCTCCCACAGCGGTAGCAGCGCCTCCTGGGTGGGTGTCTGCGGCGGGCTATCGGGCCGGTTCGCCGGTACCACCCGAGCCGCGGCGTTGGCGATCCGCCCGCTGCCGGCAGCGGAGATCATCGCGGCGAGGCGGGCCGCGATGCCGGCCAGCCGCTTCGTCTTGGCGGGAATCGACTCGACAGTCACCACGTACTGGTGCTCCGTCCGGCTGTCGAGCATGCGCCAGAGCAGGTCGAGGGCGTGTGCCGGCTCGATCAGCAGTTCCTCCCGACCCAACGACGGGCGGGCCGGTGTCGCCTCGCCGGTGTCGAGACCGGTGTGCACGGCTTCGATGTCGATCAGACGCACCGAGAAGCCTTCGATGCTCACCAACTCGCGGCCGTCGTCATCGATCAGCGACACGTCGTAGGACAGGATGCCGCTGGTGGCCGCAGCCGAGCGGCGGTTACGCACGTGGCTGTGAAAGCGCGGCGGCAGTTGGCCCCGGACGACGATCCGGTCGTAGGCGATCGGCAGGATGCTGCTCTCACCGCCCACCGCCTCTGGCACGTAGAGCGAACAGGCGGTCGCGCCGTCGAGCAGTGCCGGGTGCAGCTGGTAGGCGGAGGTGTCGTCGTCGACATCGGCGGGCAGTTCGAGGCGGGCGATCTGCTCCTGCGTACCGAGCCGTACATCCTCGACGCCCTGCCAGCGCGGTCCGAAGACCACCACGTTGTCCGGGCCGTCGAGGTCGGGCTTCCAGCGCAGGACGTCGCAGCGATCGATGATCGCCGGCACGTCGACGCGGGCGGGCTCGCCCGCGTCGATGGGCGCCGCGCTCGCGTCGGCGTGCCGTTCCCACTGGGCGCCGGCCTCCGAACGGCGCGAGGAGACGGTGAACTGGTAACCGCCCGAGCCGAGCGGAGTGCCGGAGACCCGCAGCTCGCGTGGGCCGTCGATGGGAATCGGCTGGCCGAAGATCACGTCCCGGACCTCGACCGAGTCGGCCCCGGTGCTGGCCCGGCAGGCCGCCACGATCATCTCGACGTACGACGTACCGGGGAAGACCGAGCGACCCGACATTTGGTGGTCGGTGAGCACCCAGTGGAAGTCCGGTCCGATCGCGTTGGAGTAGATGACGTCGGTGGTGTCGAGTACGCGCCGGCCCAGCAGCGGATGGACCACCTCACCCAGCCGTACCGCCGGCTCCGGCGGCCCGGCGGGAGTGTCCTTCAACTCCTCCGCGAGCATGCCGATGCCCTCCCAACCGCACCAGTTCACGGTCAGCGTGTGCATCCGACCGCCGGCTCTGGCCTGGGCGTAGGCGTCCATGAACGCGTTGCCGGCGCAGTAGTCGATCTGGCCGTACCCACCGGTGACCGCGATGATCGAGGAGAAGAGCACGAACAGGTCGACCTCGTCGCCGAGCAACCGGTCGAGGATGAGGGTGCCGTCCACCTTCGGAGACAGCACGGCGTCGGATTGCTCCCGGCTGCGCATCGAGCTGAGGCCACCGCCGGCGACCCCGGCGGCGTGGAAGACACCGTCGATGCGGCCGAAACGGTCCCGGGCCGCGTCGACGGCCACGCGCATGGCTGCCTCGTCACGCACGTCGGCCGCGACGGTGAGCACCTCACCGCCGAGGGCCTCGAGTTCGCGGACACCGCGGATGGCCGCGCTGATCTTGTCGGCACCGTGCTCGGCGAGGTAGTCGTCCCAGGTGTCGCGCTGCGGCAGCCTCGTTCGTGCGGTGAGCACGAGCCGGGCGGACACGGTCCGGGCGAGCTCCTGCGCCACCCGCAGACCGATGTCGCCGAGCCCACCGGTGACCAGGTAGACACCCCGTCGGCGGAGCAGGTAGGGGACCGCCACCGGCTCCTCGGGCAGCTTCGCGGGCTCGAAGCCGGCGATCCAGCGCCGGTCTCCCCGGTACGCCACCACGCGGTCGGCGACCGGCGCCGTCACCTCCTCGAGCAGCGTCTCGACGCCGGTGGTCGCGGACAGGTCGATGAGCTGGCACGCGAGTTCGTTGGTCTCGATCGGGATCACCCGGGTGGGACCCAACAGCAGGGCCTTCGCCGGCTCGATCCGCTCGGTGCCGGAGACGTCGGCCGAGCCCGTCGTGGCGATGCGCAGCCGTACCTCGTGGCCCGGCCAACGGGTGACCATCGCCTGCGACAGGTAGAGCAGGCTGTAGTAGCCCGCATCGCGGACGAGGTCGACCTCGCTCTGGTCGAGAGCCGCACCGGTCGCCGCGTGCGCAGTCCAGCCGTGCAGCACCGACGCCGGCCGCCCGCCGCCGACCTCCATCGCCGCGCACAGCTCGTCGTAGTCGCCGCGGTGCGCGACGCGGATCTGGAAGCGACCGTCACCGAGGTCGGCGAAGCCGTCGCCGGCCACGACCCGGACGACCGTCTCGCCGCGGGTGGCCAGGCGGTCGGCGACCTTCTCGACGATGCCACTGCCGGTGGTGAAGACCAGCCACGGGCCGCCCGGCGATCGGGCCGGCTGCGACGCCAGACGGGCCTGCCGCCAGGCGGGCACGATGGTGATGTCCTCCCCTTCGGCCGGCGGTTCCGCCTCGACCTGCTCCGCCTTGTCGAGAGTGCGGTCGACGCTGTCGATCCAGTAGCGGGTCCGCTCGTACGGGTACGTCGGTAGCGCGACCCGGCGGCGGCGCTCGCCGGCGTGCAGCGCGGTCCAGTCGATCGTGGCGCCAGCCGCCCAGAGCTGCCCGAGCGCCTGCGCCAGGCTCTGCCCGTCCGGCTGGTTGCCGCCGACCCGCCCGAGGGAGGGGATCGTGGGGGTGGACTTCGCGACCGTTTGCCTGGCGAGTTGGGTGAGGCTCCGGCCCGGTCCGACCTCGAGCAGCACCGCACCGGTCTCCGCCGCGGTCTGGCAGGCCTGCGCGAAGCGCACCGGCTGGCGCAGGTGGTCGGCCCAGTAGCCGGGATCGGTGGCCTGCTCGTCGGTGATCCAGGTGCCGGTCAGGGTGGAGATGAAGCGGCGGGTCGGCGGCTGTAGCCCGGCATCGGCCGCAGCCGCCCGCATCTGCCCGACGATCGGGTCGAGCATGGCCGAGTGGAAGGCGTGCGAGGTGCGCAGCAGGGTGCCCTGGACGCCGGTCCGGGTGAGCAGGTCGTGCAGGGCCGCGATGGCCTCGGTCGGCCCGCCGACGACGGTGGCCTGGGGCGCGTTGACCGCGGCGAGACTGATCTCGTCCGTCAGCACCGGCTCGATGTCCCGCTCGGCCAGCGGCAGCGCGAGCATCGCACCGGCCGGCATCGACTGGATCAGCCGACCGCGGGTGGCGACCAGCTCCAGGGCGACCGGAAGGGGGAACACCCCGGCGAGGCAGGCGGCCACGTACTCGCCGATGGAGTGGCCGACCATCGCCACCGGTTCGACACCCCAGCTCATCCACAGCCGCGCGAGTGCGTACTCGATCACGAAGAGGGCGGGCTGGGTGATGCTGGTCTGCCGCAACCGCTCGGCCAACTCCTGCTCAGCACCGGCGGCACGAGCGCTGAACAGCACGTCGCGCAGATCGAGACCGAGGTGGGGCACGAGGAGTTCCGCGCACTCGTCGATGGTGTCGCGGACCACCCGCTCGGTCCGGTAGGCCTCCTCGGCCATGTCGACGAACTGGGCGCCCTGTCCCGGGAAGAGGAAGGCAACCGGAGTCGGCTGCTTCGGCTTCACAGTGCTGCTCTCGCCCACGGCGAGGCCGACCACCGCGCTGTCCACATCGTTACACACCGTCACCGCCCGATGGCCCAGCTCCGGCCGCCCCACCTGCAGCGTGTACGCGATATCGGCGAGTGACTTCTCTGGATGGTCCTTGAGGTAACCCGCCAGCTCGGCGCCCATCGTCGTCAGTGCGGCCGGCGTCTTGGCCGAGAGCGGGAGCACCTGCCAGGTGCGACCCTCGTCGGTCGGCGGCAGCGCCTCGGCCTCCTCGAGAATGACGTGGGCGTTGGTCCCGCCGATGCCGAACGAGCTGACTCCGGCCCGCTTCGGGCCGTCGACGCGCGGCCAGCTGCGCTGTTTGCGAACCACGTGGAACGGCGTCTCCGCAAAGTTGATCTGCGGATTCGGCCGCTGGTAGTGCAGCGTCGCGGGTAACTTGCCGTGCTGCATGGCCAGCACCGTCTTGATCAGGGCCGGTGCGCCAGCGGCCGCGCCCAGGTGCCCGATGTTGGTCTTCACGCTACCGATCGGGATCTGCTGGGCGCCGACGGCGCCGGCCTGCCGGTACGCCGCCGAGAGTGCGGCCACCTCGATGGGGTCACCGAGCGCGGTGCCGGTGCCGTGCGCCTCGATGTAGCCGATCGAGTCCGGCGGGACGTTGGCGGCGTGCAGCGCCCGCCGGACGACAGCGGTCTGGCCGTCCACACCGGGAGCGCTGAAGCTGGCTCGACGGGCGCCGTCGTTGTTGATGGCGGAACCGATGATCGTCGCGTACACGGTGTCGCCGTCGGCGACCGCCTCCTCGTACCGCTTGAGCACGAGGACGCCGGCCCCGTGGCCGAAGTTGGTCCCGGAGGCGTCCGCGTCGAAGGCACGGATGTGCCCGTCGCGCGAGTAGATGCTGTTCTCCGCCCACATGTGCCCGCGTTGGTTCGGGACCCGGATGTTGACCCCGCCCGCCACCGCCATCGCGCACTCGTCGTCGGCCAGCGCCTTGCAGGCCATGTGCACAGCGACCAGAGCGGTGGAACAGGCGGTGGTCACCGACACGGCCGGGCCGGTCAGGCCGAGTGCGTAGGCGACGCGGGTGGCGATGTAGTCGGAGGCATTGTTGATCTCGATGGTCAGATCGCCGACCGTGGCCCGTACGGACGGGTCCTCGTAGACGTACTCGTTGCTGTACGTGTTCGGGGCGCCACCGCCGAACACACCGATCGACGGGTGGCGGGCCGGGTCGTACCCGGCGTGCTGCAGGGCGGTGTGGCAGACCTCGAGAAAGACCCGCTGCTGGGGATCGGCCACCTGAGCCTCGCGTGTGTGGTACCCGAAGTAGCGCGCGTCGAAGGTCGCGATGTCATCCAGCAACGGTGCGAGTCGCACGTAGTTCGGGTTGGCGATGACCGAATCGGAGACACCGGCGGCACGGAGCTGGTCCTCGCTGATCTCGGTGAGAGATTCCACGCCGTTGACCAGGTTCGTCCAAAATTCGTCGATGTCGTCTGCACCTGGAAAACGGCCGGCCATTCCGACGATCGCAATGCGTCGGCCATTCGTCGTGGAGACATCCTCTGCTGCGCTCACCGGCACGGCTCCTCTCGCGGGTCGGAGCGAGACTAAGCCGAACCCTGTCGACGCGGGTACATCCGTTTTTGGTGACTCGTGCCCCGCCGGGTAATACCGGCCATGCGATCTACCGCTGCTAGACGTGGATGGTGCGTTCGATGGACAGCCAAGTAGGACTACCCATCGCAGGAGTGGATCAGTTTAGGCTCGGGCCGTTCTAATGGGCGTGCGAGGGAGCAGGCATGTCGGACGTTGCCAACGACGACCACATCGCGATTGTCGGTATGGCGTGCCGGTTCCCCGGTGCTAACTCACCTGACGAATATTGGGAGAATCTCGCAAAGGGCGTCGGGTCGGTCACCTGGCTGACCGACGAGGAACTCGCTGCCAGCGGAGTCTCCGCGCGGGAGTACCGGCATCCGCACTACGTCAATGCCGCGTACCTCATGGACGACATGGAGGGCTTCGACGCCCGGTTCTTCGGATACACCCCGCGCGAGGCCGAAGTGGCCGACCCGCAGAACCGCTGGTTCCTGGAAATGTGCCACGCGGCCATCGAGGACAGCGGGTACGACCCGACCCGCATCGACGGGCTCGTCGGCGTGGTCGGCGGCACCGCGCACAACGGCTACGGCGAACACCACGTCAAGAGGAACTCGGCGCTCAACACCACAGTCGGCACGATGGCCATCGATGTCGGCAACCGCTCCGACTACCTGGCCACCACCGTGTCGTACCGGCTGGGCTTCCAGGGGCCCAGCATCAACGTGCAGACCGCCTGTTCGACGGCCCTGCTCGCGATCCACACGGCGAGCCAGATGTTACGCAACGGGGAGTGCGACTACGCCCTGGCCGGCGGGGTGGAGGTGGAGCTGCCGTACCGGGCCGGCCAGATGTGGGTCGAGGGAAGCATCTACACCCGCGACGGACACATCCGACCGTTCGACGCGGACGCCTCCGGCACCATGTTCAGCACCGGCGTCGGCGTCGTCGCGCTCAAACGGCTCACCGACGCGATAAACGATGGCGACCACGTCCACGCGGTGTTGCGCGGTTCCGCGGTCAACAACGACGGTGGCAACCGGGCCGGCTTCACCGCCCCGGGCGTCGAGGGTCAGGCGCAGCTCGTCGTCGAGGCCCTGGCGGTCGCCGAGGTGCACCCGGACAGCATCGGTTTCGTCGAGGCGCACGCGACCGGCACCCTGGTCGGCGACCCGATCGAGGTGGCCGGGTTGACCCGGGCGTACCGGGCGGCCGGCGCCAGCGGGGTCGGGACGATCCCGATCGGCTCGGTGAAGGGAAACATCGGCCACCTCGGGCCGGCCTCCGGCATGGCCGGGCTCATCAAGGTCTGCCTCGCGATGCGCCACGGTGCCATCCCACCCACCATCAACTTCTCCCGTCCCAACCCCAACCTCGACCTTGAGAACAGCCCGTTCTACGTGGTGTCCGAGCTGACGCCGTGGCCGCAGGGCGAGACACCGCGCCGCGCGGGGGTGAGCTCGTTCGGCATCGGCGGCACCAACGTCCACGTCATCGTCGAGGAGCCGCCGGCCAGCGCGAACCGCCCCCGGCCGGGTCCTGCCTCCCGCCGCTGGCACACCGTGCCGGTGTCCGCCAAGACCGCTTCCGCCTGCGAGGCGGGCGCCCGGGCGCTCGGCGCCGCACTCGCCGGCCCGGCCGGTGGGTACGAACTGGGCGACGTCGCGTACACCGCGCAGGTCGGGCGGACCGCGTTCCCGCACCGCGTGGCCGTTGCGGCGTCCGGAGCCGTGGACGCCAGCGAAGCCCTCACCACGCCGAGCCGGCACATCAAGGGAAAGGCGGTGCCGCGCCGGATCGCGATGATGTTTCCGGGCCAGGGCACCCAGTACCCCAACATGACCCGCGACCTGTACGACACCGAGCCGGCGTACCGGGCCGCGTTGGACGAGTGCGCGACTCTGCTGCTCCCGCACCTCGACGACGTCGACCTCCGTGAGCTGTTGTTCTGCTCGGCGACCGACGTCGAGGCCGCGGCGACGCGACTGCGCGAGACCCGGTACAGCCAACCCGCGCTGTTCGCCGTGGAGTATGCGTTGGCGACACTGCTCGGTGCCGCCGGGATCACGCCGGCACGGATGATCGGCCACTCCGTCGGCGAGTACGTCGCGGCCTGCCTCGCCGGGGTGTTCACGCTGGCCGACGCCCTGGCCGTGGTGGCCGCGCGGGGACGCCTGATGCAGGCGATGGCACCCGGTGCGATGCTCGCGGTGGACGGTCCAGCCTTCGTCATCGGGCAGTTCCTGTCCGGCGACGTGGAGGTGGCGGCAGTCAACGGCCCGCGCGCCACAGTCGTCGCCGGGACGGTCGAGGCGGTGGCCAAGAGTCGCGAGACGCTCGACGCCAACCACATCGCCTACACCGCGTTGGTCACCTCGCACGCCTTCCACACCCAGCTGATGGAGCCGTGTCTCGAGGAGTTCACAGCTGTCGTCGCCGGGGTGCCCCGGTCGGCGCCGCAGGTGCCGTTCGTGTCGAACGTGACCGGCACCTGGATCACCGACGCGGAGGCGACAGATCCGGCCTACTGGGCCCGGCACCTGCGCTCGACGGTGATGTTCGCGGACGGCATCACCACAGTCGCCGCCGACGACGACACGTTGCTGGTGGAGGTGGGACCGGGCGACACCCTGTCCCGGCTCGCCCGTCAGTCGGTGGCGCGCAGGGCGGTCCCGATGGTCGCCACGACACGTCATCCGTTGCGCAACGTGCCGGACGACAGGGTGTTCGCCGAGGCGTTGGCGGGGATCTGGTGCCGTGGCGGCGACGTCGACTGGGCACTGTGGAGCACCGGCCGCCGGGTGCCGCTGCCGGGGTACCGGTTCGAGCGGCAGCCGTACTTCGTGGAGCCGGACCCGGCGCTGCCAGCGGCGCAGGCGGGACCCGAGGAGGAGGCCGGCTGGCCGCTGCCCGCCGACCGCTGCTCCTTCGTCCCGATCTGGCGCGAGGCGCCGCACTCGGAGCCGCCGAGTGATCTCACCGGCCGGCACGTCCTGGTCTTCGACAGCGGCCACCCCGTGGTCGCGGCGCTCACCGCGAACCTCACCCGCGCCGGCGCGGTGGTAACCGTCGCGCGCCCGGGCGGGACCTTCAACCGGGTCGGCGACCGGGAGTTCCAGCTGCGGCCGGGGGACGCCGGGGACATGAGCGAACTGTTCACGGCCCTCTCCAGCGATCCGCCCGTGGACGTGGTCCACGCGCTGAACCTCACCGAGCCGGCGCCGGACACCATCGGCGTGGACGCGATCGGTGCGGGCCAGCGCGACGGCTTCTCCGATCTGCTGCATCTGGGCCAACAACTGGCAATCCTCGGCACCCCCGCCCGGGTCCACGTCCTCTCCAGCAACATGCAGGAGATCTCCGGCGCGGAACGGCTGGAGCCGGCCAAGGCACTGCTGCTCGGCCCGGTCCTGTTGATGCAGCGCGAGGTCGTCGAGGTCACCGCCCGCAGCGTGGACATCGCCCTGCCCTCGGAGCTGCCGGCCGCCGCGCTCGCCCGCCAACTGAGCACCGAGATCGCCACCCCGAGCCCGCAGGCGCAGGTCGGCTGGCGCGGTCGCAAGCGCTGGCGCCTGGACTACCAGATGGAGCCGATGGACACGCCGCCGCGCGCTCAGGATGCCGGCGGGGTGTACGTGATCACTGGGGGCCTCGGCGCACTCGGGCTGATCACCGTTGCGGAGCTGGCCGACGGCAGCGCGCACACCGTCGTACTGCTCGGCCGCTCCCCCGTGCCGGACCGGGCGGATTGGCCGGCCCTCATCGCCAGCCCGGAGACCGGCGCGCAGCTGCGCACCACGTTGTCCCGTCTGCGCGCGGTGGAGGAGCGCGGCATCACCGTGGTGCCGCTGCGCTGCGACGTCGTCGACGACGCCTCGCTCGCGGCGGCGGTGGCGACGGTGCACGAGAGGTACGGCCGGATCCGTGGGGTGTTCCACTCCGCCGGTGTGGCCGGCGGCGCGATGATGGCGGTACGGACCGACGCCGACGCGGCCGCCGTGCTCGCCCCCAAGGTGAACGGGACCTTGAACCTGTACCGGCAGCTCGGTGACGAGGTCGACTTCTTCGTCGTGTACTCCTCGTTGACCGCCGCGACCGGGACCTTCGGGCAGGTCGACTACTGCGCGGCGAACAACTTCCTCGACGCCTTCGCCCGATGGGCCGCACAGCGTGACCGGCCCGTCTACTCCATCGGCTGGACCCAGTGGACCGAGTCCGGCATGTCCGCCGACTCCGAGGCCGCCGCACCGCAGGCGTTCCGTGAGTTGCAGACCGGTGCCCGCTCGGAGCCCGCCGCCCATCCCCTGCTGGATCGTCGCATCCTCGCCCCCGGCGAGGTGGTCGCGTTCAGTACGACGCTCACGCCGGGCAGCCACTGGATCGCCAGCGAACACCGGTTGGGCGACCGGGAGGTCGTCGTCGGGACCGGCCTGCTCGAGATGGTCGACGGCGCGTACCGCGAGGGCGTCGGCGGCGTTCCGGAGATCCGTGACGTCATCTTCCTCGGCCCGGTAGGGGTCACCGAACCCACCGAGATCCGCATCGAGCTGCGCCCGGACGGCGCGGGACATGATGTCGTGGTCACCGCGGCCACCACGGGCCCGGACGGTCCGGTCCGGACCGAGCGACTGCGCTGCCAGGCCCGCCCGTACCAGGCCGAGCAGGTGCCGGTGCACGATCTCGAGGCGATCAGGTCCCGTTGTTCCCGGTTCACAGTGACGGCCGAGGAGCTGCGGTCCGCGGGCGGCATGATCGACCATGGCCCGCGCTGGGCCGGCAACATCAAGGGCACCTCGGTGGGTGACCGCGAGGAGCTTTCCCGGGTGGAGATGGCCGAGCAGTACTGGCCCGAGTGCGGGCAGTTGCGCCTGCACCCGGCGCTGCTGGACACCGCGGTCGCCGAGGCGAACTACGCCGAGGACCGGTTGCAGGCCGGGGAGAACTACCTGCCGTTGGGCTACGGCCGCATCCGGGCGCACGAGCCGTTACCGCCACGCTTCTGGGTGCACATCCGCCATCTCGGTGAACCCGGGGCCGAGATCGACCGAATGACCACGATCCTCATGCACGACGACGGCCAGGAGATCGCGCGAATCGACGAGTACGCCGAGCGTCGGGTCGATCCGGCCGCGATCCGCGCGGCGGTGCAGGGGGCGGACGTCCCCGTGGCGGCGGCACCGCACGCGCAGACAGTTCAGGATGTGAGCATCACCCCGGAACTGGGCCGCGATGTGCTGCGCCGAATCCTGCACTGGCGCCCGGCTCCGCACCTGCTCGTGGTGCCCGAGGGCATCCACCGCAATCTGCGCCGCACGCAGGCGATCACCATGGACCTGGTCCAGCGCGAGCTGGTCGGTGCCCGGCTCACCGGCACGTCCGCGGCGCAGGACCGACTCGTCGAGACCGATTACGTCGGGCCCGAGACGGACCTACAGCGCAAGCTGGCGGACCTGTGGGGCGCCGCGCTCGGGATCGCGCAGATCGGCATCGACGACGCCTTCCTCGAACTCGGCGGGAACTCGCTGGTCGCGGTGCAGCTGGCGTCGCGGATGCGGGACACGCTCGGGGTGGAGCTGCCCATCGCCATCCTGTTCGACCATCCCACGGTCCGGTCCCTTGCGGGTTTCCTGGGGAGCGCCGCGTGAACGAGACCGACACCGCGTCGCTCGCTCCCTGGATCCAGTACGCGCAGCCGGTACCCGGGGTCCGGCTGGTGCTGCTCTGCATCCCGCACGCGGGTGGATCGGCTTCCAGCTTCCGAGACTGGACGACAAAGCTCGCCAGCCGGGGCATCGAGGTCTGGCCGGTCCAGTTGCCGGGACGGGAGACGCGGTACAACGAACCGCTCCTGACCGACCTTGGCGGGATGGTCAAGGCACTCTCCGATGTCGTCCTGCCGCAACTACGCGACCGGCCGTACGCGGTGTTCGGGCACAGCGCCGGCTCGGTCATGGCGTACGCGTTCGCCCGGCACGCCGTGGCGCACGGACAGCCGCCTCCCCGGCACCTGTTCGTCAGCGCGTGCCGACCGCCCCAGCACCCGGATCCGGACTTCCCGATCCACCTGCTCCCCGACGACCGGTTACTCGACCGCCTGGTCGGATACGGGCGGATGCCCATGGAGGTGCTGCGCTACCCGGATCTCACCAAGTCGATGATCAACACCGCCCGGGCCGACCTGCAGCTGGTCGAGACCTACCCGTGGCCTGACGACCCGGCGCTCGACTGCCCGGTCACCGCGCTGGGCGGCCTTGAGGACGTGGACGTTCCGGTGCATCTCCTGCCGGACTGGCGAGTGATCAGCCGGCGCCGGACCGAATCCCACACCGTGCCGGGTGGGCACTTCCCGGAGGCCGCCGGCCAGCAACGGATCCTTGAGGTGGTGCGCCGTGCCCTCAGCGAGTACTGACGTCGGTGGCCGGCAGGCACCGGCGCTGAGCAGTCGGGCACCCACGGTGCCCGCTGTGGAACTCGTGGACCTCACCAAGTTCTATCCGAAACGGCGCGCCACCGACGGCTCCCCGATCGCCTCGGTCGACCACGTCAACCTGACGATCGACGCGGGCCAGGTGTACGGCCTGCTCGGCCCGAACGGCGCGGGCAAGTCGACGACGATCCGCATGATCGCCACGCTGCTCGAGCCGACCTCCGGTCAGGTCCGGGTCGGTGGGCTCGACACCCGCACCCACGAGCGGGAGATCCGGGCGATGTTGGGCGTCGCCCTGGGCGGTGAACGCAGCGTCTACTGGAAGCTGACCGCCAGGCAGAACCTGGAGTACTTCGCGGCCCTGCACGGTCACTCCCGGCGCCGGTCGCAGCGGCGCATCATCGAGGTGCTCGACCAGATGGAGCTCGCGGACCGGGCCGACGACCACATCGAGACCTGGTCCACCGGCATGCGTCAACGCCTGGTGATGGCCCGGGCCCTGCTGAACCACCCGCAGGTGCTCCTGCTCGACGAACCGTCAAGCGGCCTCGACCCTCATGCCAGCCAGAACATGCACGAGCGCATCGTCGCGTTGAAGGACATGGGCCACACGATCCTGCTCACCACGCACGACATGGCCGAGGCCGACTCGCTCTCCGACCGGCTCGGCATCATCGATGGCGGCAAGCTCGTCGGTGAGGGCACGTCGGCGCAGCTCAAGCGATCGGTCGGGGTCACCACCATCGCGCACGCCCGGATCATCGCGCGCTCCAGTGCGGACGTGGACAACCTGGTGCTCGATCTGGCCGGTGCCGCCACCACCACTGTCGAGTCGGAGGGCCAGGACGGCTACACCCTGACCCTGCGCGGCGACCTCGGCGACGAACTCATCCCGACGTTCATCTCCGCCGCGCTCCGGCACGGGGTCACCGTGCTGCGGCTGGAGAACGAGCCGGTGAGCCTCAAGGACGTGTTCCTCGCCCTCACCGGGAGGAGGCTCTCCGCTGAACCGGATCCGAGCTGACGTCATCGCGTTCACCGCCACCGCTCGCAAGGAGTGGCAGGTGATGATGCGGTACAGGAGCAACTTCCTGCTGCTGCTCGCCGAGACGGTCCTCATGCCGATCGCCTACTGGGCGCAGGCGGCGGGCTTCGAGGGCGGCGACCCGAACGCTGCCGACGCCTTCGCCCAACGGTCCGGCACCTCCAGCGTCGCCGGCTTCATCTACCTCGGCTGGGCCGTTTACATGTGGATGACCGAGGTGGTCTGGGGTCCGGGCTCGGCGCTGCGCAAGGAGCGGATGCAGGGCTCGTTGGAGAGCCTCGTGCTCACCCCGGTCTCCGGTTTCACGCTGCTGTTCGGGCCGGCCGCCACCCAACTGTTCCCCGCCGCGCTGGTGTTCACGGCGGTCGGACTCATGATGCGCTTCGCCTTCGGCGTTCCGCTGGACGCCGGCCAGATCGTGGGTGGCGTGCTGGTGGTGCTCGCGTCGGTCCCGGTGCTGTTCGCGCTGGGCGCTGTGGTGGGGGTTTCCGTCATGCGGATACGGGACTCCGCCGGAGTGAACTCCTCCGTCCGCGGTCTGGTGGGCATCCTCTGCGGGATCACCTATCCCGTCGCGGTACTGCCCGAGTGGGTGCGTCCGGTCAGCGAGGCCATCCCGATCACACACGTGCTCGACGCGCTGCGGTTCGCGGTGCTCAACCACGGTGGCATCGCCGAGTTGTGGCGGCGGGCACTCGTCCTGCTGTTGTTCGCCCTGGTGATCGGCACTGTCGCCATGGTGATGTTCCGGCTGACCATGATCAGCGTGCGCCGGACCGGCCGATTGGGGCAGTTTTGATCCGCGAAGCCGTCGCTGTCGTGGTGCGGGAGTGGCAGGTCCAGCGCCGCTACCCCATCAGCATGGTCAATCTCGTGCTGTTCACCCCGCTCTACCGACTCGCCCTGCCAACGCTGCTGCTCGGTGCGACGTTCACGGTGGGTGGCACCTCCCTGGGGCTGTCCCGGATGACCGGGACGACCGACCTGGCCGGCTGGATCGGGCTCGGCGTGCTCTCCGCCTCACTGCTGGTCGGAGCGGTCACCAGTGTCTTCTCGACGCTCGACGCCGACCGGTCCACCGGGGTGATCGAGCACTCCTGGTGCTCGCCCGCCCCCCGCGAGGCGTACGTGGTCGGCGCTGTGCTGACCGGATCCATGTTCGCCTCGGCGGCCAGTCTGGTGCTGCTGGCGTTCGCGGTGATCGGATTGGGTGCGTCGTTGTCCGCCCTCGGATCGTTGCTGTCACTACCCGTCCTCGCCGTCATGATCGTCGGCAACTGCGGGTTCGGCTACCTGGTCGCGGCGGCGCTGCTCGCGATGCGGCGGGCGGAGGCCCTGGTCGAGGTGACCGCGATGGTGGCCATGCTCTTCTCCGGGGTGTCGTTCCCGCTCACCCTGCTGCCCGGCGTCAGCCGTTGGCCGACCTACCTGTTGCCGGGCACCTGGGGCTTGGACCTGACCCGTCATCTGACGATGAATACGCTCCCGTTGGTACCGCTGCCGGTGGAGGTCATCGCGCTGGTACTGACCTCGACCGGCTGGCTGCTCGTGGGCCGGCGCGTATTCATCCGCACCGAACGGCGACTACGCGTCACCGGCTCTCTCGCACAGTTCTGATCCGACGAGGGGAACGAGATACCGATGAAACACGCACAACGGCCCGTGGTGCTCTCGGCCCGGTCCGGGCCCGCCGACGAGCAGACCGGCCGGGCGCGGATCGCCGAGGAACTGGGCGTTGACCAGATCTGGATCGAGCAGCAGCCCGACCAGCGGGATTCGACAATCGTCGCGGCCAACTACCTGCACCATGCGCCGTCCGCCGCGGTCGGCACCTCGGTGCTACCGGTCTACACCCGAAACCCGGTGACCACCGCCCAGGCCGCGCTCACCCTCGCCGACTTCTCCGGTGGCCGGTTCATGCTCGGCCTGGGCTTCAGCCACCAGTTCGTCAACGAGTACGTCCTGGGTTGCCAGCAGGGGCCACCGATCGCGGTGATGCGGGAGTACCTGAAGATCGTCAAGGGCATGATGCACCAGGGCTCCGTCATGTTCGAAGGCAAGTACTTCACCGCCCACGCGAACTACCTCGGCTTCCGCCACCCCGTACCGCTCTATCTGGCCGCGTTGCGACCGCAGATGATCCGGCTGGCGGTCACCGAGTGCGATGGCATCGTGCTGTGGCTGTGCAGTCACCGGTTCGTGCGTGAACACATCACACCCATGGTCGAGCGGGTCTGTGCCGAGGTCGGCAAGGACCCCGACGAGTTCAAAGTCATCACCATCCTGCCGACGTACACGGGAAAAACCCATGCGAAGAGCACGTTCGAACAGTTCTGTCAGACCGTCAAGGCGTACCGGCTGATCCCCTATTACCGCTACGTCCTGGAGGCGCACGGCACCATCGAACCGGAACAGCTCTGCCTCATCGGCTCCGAGGAGCACATCCGCGAACGCATGGCCGAGTTCCGCGACGCCGGTTGCACACCGATCCCCTCGCCGCTCGGCGCCACCTACGAGGAGTTCGCCGAGGACGTGCTCGCCGCCTACGGGCCGAAGCCCAGCTGAGCCCGATGCTGCACCACTGGTTCCTCGACAGCGTCCGCAAGACCCCGGACGCGATCGCGCTCGTCGTGGGCTCCGCCGACTACACCTACGCGGACCTGGACGCGGTGTCGCGCGGCATCGGCCACCGGCTGCGGCAGGTGGCCGAGCGCCCCCGGGTGGGCCTACTCGCGTCCCGCTCGGCCGCGGCCTACGGGGGATATCTGGCAGCATTGCGCAGCGGCGGCGTCGCCGTACCGATGAACGATGCCAACCCGCCCGAGCGGCTGGCACAGCTCACCCGGGCCGCGGGGCTCGACGTGGTGGTTGTCGACCGCGACCAGGACGCGTCGTTCGCCGGCGCCGTCCCGGTCGTCCGGATCGGTGCGCAGTCGGTCGCCGGATTCTGTGCCACCGACGCCGGTCCGGACGATGTCGACCACCTCGACGGCACCCCGGACGACCTGGCCTACCTGCTGTTCACCTCCGGCTCGACCGGCGTGCCCAAGGGCGTACCCATCCGGCACCGCAACCTCGACGAGTTCGTCAGCTACAACATCGCACGCTACGACGTGGGGCCGGGATCGCGGCTGTCCGCGACCTTCCACCTGACGTTCGACCCGTCGGTGTTCGACATGTTCGTCGCCTGGGGGGCCGGCGCGACGCTCGTGTCCCCGTCCCAACAGGACCTCTTCGACCCGGCCGCGTTCGTGAACCGGCACCGGATCACCCACTGGTACTCGGTGCCGTCGATGATCTCCACCGGGTACGCGGCGGGGTTGCTGCCCGCCGGATGCATGCCGGAGCTGCGCTGGAGCCTGTTCTGCGGTGAACAGATCACCCTTGACCAGGCGGCCCAGTGGATGGACGCGGCACCGCACAGCACGCTCGAGAACGTCTACGGACCTACCGAGTTGACCGTGACCGTGGCCGCCTACCGGCTACCGGCCGAGCGGGCGGCCTGGCCGCAGACCGTCAACGGCACGATTCCGATCGGGGCCATCTACCCCCACCTCGAGCACCGGGTCGACCCGGAGACCGGTGAGTTGCAGGTGCGCGGGCCGCAGCGGTTCGGGGGATATCTGGACCCGGCGGACAACGTGGGGCGTTTCGTGCCGTCGCCGACCACCACCGACGGGGTGCCCGGCCCGGACGCCTGGTACCGCACCGGCGACCGGGTCGGCCGGCACGACGGGCAGTTCGTCCACCTGGGCCGGATCGACCATCAGGTGAAAGTCTTCGGCCAACGCGTGGAGCTGCCCGAGATCGAGCATGCGATGCGCACCTGGGCCGGCGTGACCGACGCGGTGGTGGTACTCGTCGACGTCGCGGGCGGGCGGGAACTCGCCGCCGTCTACACCGGCCCGGAGGTGGCCGCCCGCGAGCTGCGCGGCCGACTCCGGCCGCACCTACCGCTCGCGCTGATCCCGAAGCGGTACCTGCGGGTGGACCTCCTGCCCCTCAACGACCGCGGCAAGACCGACCGGTTGGCCTGCCGCGACCTGCTCACCGCGAACCCGGCTTAGCGTCCCCGGTCGGTCGGCGCCGACGCGGGCCGGCCGGGCGCCGCCCGGATCAGCCACGGTCGACAACGGCGATCCGCAGTTCGCTGGTGCAGCGCTCGCCCGCGTCGCCGGACGGCAGCCAGACCTCGTCCGGGCCGGGGTACATCTCGGTGACGGTGACGGCCGAGTCCGGTGCGGTGCGGGCCGCCGCACGCACCGACGCCGCGATCATCGAGATCAGCAGTGGGCTGGTCAGGTCGACGTAGTACGGCTTCGCCTGCCCGGCCACCCGGACGAAGACGTAGCGGGGCAGCCCGAGCGCATCCGCCCAGCGCCGGACGGCCCGGTAGCGGTCGGCTTCGTCACGCAGCCCCGCCCAGCTCACCTCGGCGACCGGGACGGTCCACTGCTCGCGGCTGACCACCAGTCGGTCGATCGCTATGCGGGGGCGGTGCGCGGCCGCCGCGAACGGGTGGAAGAGCTGCCCGACGCCGTCCAACAGGAAGTCGCCGAGCACCGCCAGCGGATGCCAGAACCGGCCGTCCTCGGCCTCCACCCAGAGGTCGTCGTGTCGATCCCGGACCAGGCTGAGGGCCGAGATCGGCACCCCCGCCGGCACCCCGTCACGGGGCGGCTCCGCGGCGAAGCGCAGGTACTCGTAGGCGTCACTGGCCAGGTAGGGCGGCGGGTAGGACCGCCCGCTGACCATCGGCCAGCTCGCCGGGAAGATCGGAACGAGACCGGGCACCCGACGGGCGTCCTCGGTGGCCATCGCCCGCGCCCGCGCGGGATCAGGGTGCGACAACATGAACACGCCCTGGTTGAGGCTGTTCTGCCCGGAGTGCAACTCGCCGAGCACCCATTCGTACTCGCCACGGGACACCGCCTCGACGTCGGAGGCGGCGATCATCACGTCGGGGCAGTGGAACCGGCCGGACAGCCACTGCGCGGGCGGCGCGGCGAACCGTTGCCGCACGGCGGCGGCGATGTCGACGGCCGCCGCCCGATGACGCGACACACCGTCGGGCACCGCGATGATCTCTGCCCAGTGCCGGCGCAGCTCGGCCATGTCGGGGGCCATCTCCTGCTCCACCACGTCGGCGGCGCAGCGCGGCCAGAACTCGTAACAGACAGCGGCGAGGCCGACCCGGTCAGCGCCGCGCGCCATCGTCCGGTGGATGTCGCCGAGGATCGCGAGGTAGCGGGTCGCGACCCGGTCCACCATCCACCGGGCCGAGGTGAGGACGAGGTCGAGCGGCGCGGCGAGGTCGTCGCGCATGCCCAGCGGCAGGTCGATGTCGACAGCGCTGCGGCAGTCCTCGACGAGGACGGCCCGGCCGGTGGCGTGCGTGTCGTCCGCCGGCCGCTCCGGCGCACGTCCGCTCGCCGGGGCGAAGGCGCCGGCCAGCTCACGGAACGCGCTGTCGAGTGCCACCGGATCACCGGCCGCCGCGCGCACCCGCTCGGCCGCCGCCGACACACCGTCCAGCAGGTCAAGCGCTCGTTGCCGGAGCCCGGCGTCCGGAATTGCCTCGAGTCGCCGCCGCAGGTACCGGTCCGGGTGACAGGTCGGTGGCACCGCCATCCCGACACTCACCTGCCCGGCTCGTTCCAGCCCGGACAGCACCCGCTGCACGTCGTCGTGTCCCGAGACGCCGGGAACCCCGGCGGCCAGCAGCCGGTCAGTGATCTCGGCGACCGTTCGCGTGCCGTCGCACAGCGCCAGCACGTCGAGCCGTGGGCGGGGCATCTCGAACCAGCCCCGCACCGCCGACCAGACCTTTCCGTCCGCGACCCGGACGGTCGGGGCGAGGACCGGCGTGAGGTACGGCCGCAGCAGCGGGTCGGCCGAGAACCGGTCGGCGATCGCCTGCACCGCCCAGTGCTCGAACTGGACCCGGCGCTCGACGATCTCGCCGTGCCGACCCCGGACCGCGAACGCCGAGCGCTCGTCGTCGGCCCACCGCGCCCAGCCCACCGGCCCGAAGAAGCCGATCGACTCGTTCTTGGCGTGGTAGCGCTGCGCGTACTTGGTGAGGGCGACCTCGTGCTGACGCTGGCTCTTGTTCCGCGGCGCGCCCGCGCGGTGCCCGGTGAGCCACGGCTCCAGCACCCAGCCGACGAGCTTGCGGTTCTGCCACAGCAGCGCGGCCCGGAAGGGGTCGCTGTCGACGATCTCGGCCAGCACCGCACAACTGTGCGCGACCGCCGTGTCGTACGTGACCCGGAAGCCGTCGGCGTCGGCGTCGGCATCCTCGGCCAGTTTCGGCTGCCCCAGACGGAGCAGGTCGTCGACGGGAGATCCGGCACCCCGGACCGCGACATCCCGCCACATCCACAAGGACCCGGCGAGTTGCACGCTCAACGGCCAGTCCGAGCCCGTCATGACGCCTCCGGCAGGGTCGTGTCGGCCACCACGAGCCGCAACTCGCTGGTGTACCGACGGCCCTGCGCGTCCGGCAACCACAGCTGGCCGGGCCCCGGCAGCATCTCGGTGAAGGTGACCTCGTCCCCGTCGTCGAGACGCCGACGGATCTCGCGCTGCAGGACCGCCGCGAGCAGAGGGCTGTGCAGGTCGAGGTAGACCGGCTTGACACCGCTGCCGATCCGCCAGTAGCTGTGCCGCGGGATGCCGTACTCGGCGGCCACCCGCCGCAGGGCGGCGTAGCCGTCCGGTTCGGAGAGCCGGGCCAGCGGCGCGATGTCGTCGCGGAGCCGCCAGGACTCACGGGCCACCACCAGACGGTCGATCACGACCCGTGGGGTGTGCGGCCGAGGTGGCAGCATCCGGAGCCGGTTGGCCAGCGCGTAGGAGATGTATTCGCCGAGCACGTTCTGGATCGGATGCCGCGCACCGTTGGGCAGTTGGGCCACCAGCGCGGCGTTGTCGTCGACGACGGTGACCGCCGAGGCCGGCACCGGATCCGGCATCTTTCGCTCTCCGATCCGGGTGCCGAAGGAGAGGTAGGTGTAGCCCGGCACGTGGGCGTCCGGCGGCGGGTGGTCCCACCCACTGGTTGGGGTGCTCGCCCAACGACCGTGCAGCGGAACGAACCGTGGCTGGCCGTCGAGGCTGCCACGGGAGATCAGTCGTGGCACGAGATCGGCGTCAGAAGCGAAGTCGAGGAACGATTGACCGTCCACGGTGACCATCGCGGCGTGCACTTCGCCGAGAACAGCGACATAGTCGCCCGCATTGATCGCCTCGGGACCGCTCGACGCGATCATGACATCGGGACTGTGGTGGCGACCGGCGAAGAATGCCGGAGCGGGTCCCCCGAACGCCCGCTGTACGCCGTCGGCCAGCTCCGCAGCGCTCCGAACGGTAGACGTGGCGGTGAAGTCCGGACGCAGCACATCGACCCAGCGCCGTTGGAACTCCACGGTGAGTGGATCCAGCCAGTCTGGTTGTTGGGTGGCTGGAACGAGCCTGGCGCACAGCGCGTCGAGCGGCACGGCACCCGCCGCGAACAGGGTTGCCAGGTCCCCGTACATCGAGCGGGCGAGTATCTCGAACTCTTCGCCCGCACGTCGGGCGAGCCACCGTGCGCCGGCCAGTACGTGTTCGAGCGGACCGGCGAGGTCGTCTATCAGCCGGGTCCCGAGCGTGACCGAAACGTTCCGCTCGGCCTGCGCGACGAGCGGACGGCGACCGATCTTCGAGTCGTCACCGTTGCGCGTGGCGGACGTGCCGGCGGTCGACGTGAAGAGATCGTCGAACTTGGCGAACGCGGCGGCGAGGTCGGTGGAGGTCTGCGCCCTGGCGACCTCGGACCGTGCGGCCTCGATCTCGCCGAGCGTGGCCAGGGCCCGCCGCACGGCCGGCCCCGGCGCGAGGCAACGCAGTTCCGCTTCGACAGCTCGTTCGGCGCGCAGCTCGTGCGGAACGTCGAAGGTGCGGGTGACCAGCCCCTGCGCGGACAGCGCGTTGAGTACGTCCTCGACGTCGTCTTCCGGTATGCCCAGGTCGACGGCGATCATCGCACCTGTCCGGACGCCGTCCACCCGCTTGACGACCTCCAGCTCGAGCTGGCCCAGACGGACGAGACCGCCCTCCGGCCGGCTCAACGCGCGGCCCGTACGGCTGACCGCCGGCGCCAGGGCGGGAGGTAGTTGCGCGGCGATCTCCGGGTCCGCCGCGAAGGCTCGGCCAACCGCATCCAGCGCCCAGTCCTCCACGTAGACCTGGGACCGGCGCACGAGGGGTGTCTCCGCCACCACCGCGATGCGGTCCGGACCGGATCCCGTCGTACCCCACACGACAGGGCCGAAGAAGCCGACCGACTCGTTGCGGGTGTAGTAACGCTGGAGATACTTGGTCACTGTGCGCTCGCTCGCCCGGCACCGCTGGTTGCGCGGAGCGTCGGCGGCGCGCCTTCGCAGAAAGTCGACGGAGAGGGCGAGCACACCCGGGTTCTGCCACAGCAGCGCGGTGCGGATCGGTTCCGATGCGGCGAGTCCGACGGCTCGGGGGGCGGTGGCCGACCGCGCGGAGGACCAGTCGGTGACCTCCTCCTCGCTCACCGCGGCGGTCAGGTCAGCGAAGGGAAACCCCGTGCTTCGCAGCACGAATTGCGGCCACACGAGAAATCCACTGCTGCCCAGTGGAATCCGTTCGTCTCCAGCCATCGGAGCGTCCTCTCCGGCTCTCACTCGCACGGTCACCGCGTTTCGCGCTCGTACGCGGCGTGGCTGCGTCGCGCCGCGATGCGCTTTCCCTGCTCGCGTTGGCGGGAAGCTCGAGCCTGCGCGGCCGCGGGGGCCGGCGCGGGATCCACTGTCAGGCTGCGGGCCAACGCCCGTACCGTGGGGTTCTGGTACAGCGCCAGCAGCGGAATCGGCTGTTGGAGTTCGCGTCGGATCAGGGTGTGCAGCCGCAGCATGCTCAGCGAGGTGCCACCGAGGTCGAAGAAGTTGTCGGTGACGTCAACATGTTCCTGCCCGAGCACTATCGACCAGAGCTTGGCCAGGCGGTCCTCCATGCTGTTGTCCGCTGTGGCACTGACCCGGCCCACCTCGGTCGGTGCGGACAGTGGTCTCTCCCGTAGCGCGGCCCGGTCAACCTTGCCGTTGACGGTCAGCGGTAGTCGGTCGACGATGACGATCCTGGTCGGCAGCAGATACCCGGGCAGCGACCGAGCCAGCCGGGAACGTAGCTCGACCGGCGTGGCACCTTCGGCCACCACGTAGCTGACCAGCTCAGGTCCGTCAGGGCCGTCGTGCGCAACGGTCGCGGCACCGGACACCCGGTGATCGCCGAGAAGCTCGGCATCGGTCTCGGCGGTGGCTGCGCGAAATCCACGGACGTTTACCGTCTCGTCGGCACGTCCGAGGTACGCCACGGTGCCGTCGGTGCGGTACCGCCCGACATCGCCAGTGACGAAGCGTCCGACGCCCGGCACCTCCTCAGCCGGGCGGTCGGTGTCTCTGGCCTCCAGGGGCTCCGGACCGCTCTCGCCGTCCGCACCCCGGTCCGGGTCGCTCAGGAGGGCCGCGAGGTGACGGCTACGGACCACTATCGCACCGGGCTCGCCGATCCCGCAGCGGGCTCCGGTTGGGTCGACCACGAGTAGCTGACTGCCCGGAGCCGTTGCCCCCAGTGCGACGGGGGCACCGACCTTGAGGACGTGCCGCGAGACGAGCTGCGGAGTCTCGGTGGTGCCGTATCCGTTGAGCAGCACCGCAGCGGGGGCGAGGCGGGCGAGCTGCGCGACGTCGACAGCCGTCACGGCGTCCCCGGCCAGGCAGAGCAGGCGTACGTCCGGCAACTCGACGCCGGTATCGGCGAGGAGGCGGGCCAGCGGTGGAGTCAGGTGGACCACTGTCACCCGCTCCTCCCGCAACCATCCGGCGAGCTCGTCTGGTGACCGGTAGGTGTCAGGTGCCGGAACGCACAGTGTGGCGCCGGTCCACAGTGGCAACAGGACGTCGCGGAAGACGGGGTCGTGGGAGACCCCGGCCAGCAGCGCGAAACGGTCGGTCGCGGTCATCTCGTGCTCGGCGGCGTACCACTGAAGGAAGTGTTCGAGTGGGCCGAAGTCCCCCACGACGCCCAACGGAGTGCCTGTCGACCCCGAGGTGAACGCGAGATAGGCCCCGTTGGCTGGCCCGCCACCGGCAGGCGATGTTCGGTGCACCTCGGGTGGAGCATCGTGGTGCAGGGCAACGAGTGCCTCAGTGCTCAGATCGAGACGGCTCGGCCCCGTACGGATCAGGCAGCGGGCCCCGCCCCTGGCGACGTAGCGCGCCAGACGCGCTACCGGGTAGCTGGGGTCCAGCAGCAGCAGCCGGCCGCCGGACGCCCAGACCGCGAGCATCGCGGTCACCAGGGCGCAGGTCCGGTCCGCGGACACGGCGACGGTGTCCCCGGGCCGGACGCCGGCATCGTGGAGGGCCGTGGCCGCCGCACGAACCTCGCCGCGCAGCTGGGCGTAGCTGTGCACGCCAGCGGCGTCGCGAATGGCCACCCCATCCGGGTTGGCCCGCGCGACCCGGGCGAGACGGACGCCGAGATGCGGTGCGGCGGGGATGAGCAGTGCGTCGGTCGGGTCGGGTAGGCGTAGGGACCGGGGCGTGTCCGGTCGGTGTGCACGTAACGGCGCGACCGGTTCGTCGAGCGCCGCGGCGAGCACCGTCGTGTACTGGTCGAGTAGCTCCGAAGCGGTCTCCGTGGAGCAGCGCGGCAGTTGGTGGACGAGGTCGATCCGGATGTCGTCGTCGTGCTCGGTCACGTACACGTTGAGATCGAAAATGGCCGGTGGGACTGCCGCATCGCGGATCGAGGTGCGCAGACCGTGCAGCTGTGGCGGCCGCTCGGCGTCCCCCAGGTGGTTGAACCAGATCTGGAACAGCGGGCCCCGGTGACCCCGCTCGGCGGCGACCGCCTCGCCCAGCGCGTCGAACGGAACGGCGTCCGCGGCCGCGGCGACGAACGCGCCGTGGGTTTGGTCCACCACCGATTCGAAGGACGGTCGACCGTCGAGGTCGACGCGGAGCACCCGCGTGGTGATGAAGAAGCCGACGAGTTCGCGCGCGGCGGTTGGTTCGCGCACACTCACCGGGTACCCGACGCAGACGTCGTCGCCGCCCGACCAACGGGCGGCGATCTCCGCGAAGGCGGCGAGCAGGGTGACGAACACAGTGGTCCGCCGGGTGTGTGCGAGAACGCGTACCGCCTCGGTGAGACCTGGCCCCAGCCAACGGGTCTGCCGGGCGCTCGTCACCGCCCCGGCCTCGCCCGACGGCTCCAGCGAGATCGGTCGGCCCTGCGCGCCGCGGAGCCGCGCCACCTGGCGCCCGAGCCGATCCGGCAGCCCGTCATCGTCCCGGCCGATCCGCCACGCGGCAATGTCGCCGTAGCCCGCCGTGAGCGGGTGGAGGTCCGCCTCCCCGGCGGTGGCCGCAGCGTTGTACAGGCGGCTCAACTCGTGCCGGATGATCGCGAGGGAATCACCGTCGGTGGCGATGTGGTGTATCGAGAGCACCAGCCAGTGCCGTTGCGCCTCAAGCTCGATCAACATCACCCGGAACGGCGGTTGCGCGGCGAGCGCGAATGGGCGCCGGAGGAACTCCGTGGCCAGACTGTCCGCGTCGGACTCGTCAGCTGCCGCCGCCACGGGCACCGGGACCGGAGCGGGCGGCAGGACACGAACGGTAGTAGCGTCCAGCACGACGCTGCGCAGCGGTTCGTGCCGGCCGACGATGGCCGTCAACGCGCCGGCCAGGGCGGAGCGATCGAGGTCACCGATCAGCTCGAGGATCATCGGCACGTTGTACGACAGGTCTGTCGGCTGCAGTTGGTGCAGCAGCCACAGCCGCTGCTGGTCGGGCCCGAGGGGGTGCACTGTCGGATCTGGGCGGGGCGTCAGCACTGCCGCCGGTTCACGCAACGACTCGAGATAGCCGACGAAGGCGCTGAACGTCGGGCGCTGGTGCAACGCCAGGATCGGCACCTGCAGCCCGAGGGCATCCCCTACCCGACGGGCGATCCCGGCCGCTGCGATCGAGTCCCCACCGAGGGCGAAGAAGTCGTCATCTGCCGTGTACGTGTCGTCGTCAAGGACGTCGGCCCAGGCAGCGGAGACGACCTCGACAGCGCTGGCAGCCAGGTTGAAACTGGTAGCGGCCCGTGAGTCGCCGGAGGGTAACTCCACGTCGATCATGCTTGCAGTGGCACCCAGGTCGGGCAATACCACTTTGCTTGTCATGCATCGCCGCTACAGCTGTGGTTTTGTCGTGCGACAACCACGGTGGTCAGTAGCACCCCTCGGACGATCCGCCAGCGACCGGTAAGCATGGACAGCGGACCGCCTCCGAGAGCAACTCCCGGCTGATGCACTGTCGCGGTGAAGGTCTCGGTAGGCGGATCGAAGCGCAAGCTGGCTTCCTGGAAGCCGAGCCAGCGCCGCATCAGCGGATACCAGGCCTTGTAGATGGACTCCTTGGCGCTGAAGGTCACCCGGTCCCAATGCACCTCACCATGGGCCGACCGCAGCGCTGCCAGCGAGGCCAACTCGTCGGGGCGCGCGATCAGGCGCAGGAGCCCGTCGGGAAGTGACTCGTGCGGCTCGGCATCGATCCCGATCGAGTCCAGCATCGTGGCCGGAGCCAGCGCCGCAGCCCGGTAACCGGCACAGTGCGTCATGCTGCCCACGATGCCGGCCGGCCAGATCGGTGCCCGGTCGGGGCCGCTCGGCACGGCCACGGGTGGCAGACCCAGTTGGGTGAGCGCAAGCCGGGCGCAGTGCCGGACGGTGGCGTACTCCAGGCGGCGCTCCGGCACCGCCCCGGCGATGGCCGCTTCCTCCTGCGGGTACAGGCGCGCCTCGGCCGGGTCGCGCAGGAACTCCGCGACAGCTACGCCCTCGGGCAGGATCTTCGCGAGCACAGCCGATTGTGGATGACGCACGGGCCGTCCGTCGACACGATCTTTACCGAGACCGGCGCGGAACAGGATCCCGGGCCCTCAGATCAGGCCGTGGCCCAGCGCCGTGATGACCGCGGCGGTGCGGTCGGCCACGTCCAGCTTGCTGAAGACGCGCAGCAGGTACGTCTTCACTGTGGCCTCACTGATGTGGAGCTCGCGTCCGATGTCGGCGTTCGTGAACCCTCGCGCGACAAGGCGCAGCACCTCGGTCTCGCGGGCTGAGAGGGCCGGCGGTGCGGGGCGCCGTACCTGCCGCACCAGCGTGGAGGCGACGCTCGGCGCGAGCACCGTCTCACCACGGGAAGCGGCCCGGATTGCCTCCGCCAGCTCCGTTGGCGAGGCGTCCTTGAGGAGATAACCGCTGGCACCGGCCTCGATCGCCCGCAGAATGTCGCGGTCCGACTCGTATGTCGTGAGCACCACTACGCGTACGCCTGGAGCACGCGTGAGGATCCGGCCGGTCGCCTCGACTCCGTCGCCGCCCGGCATGCGTAGGTCCATGAGCACGATGTCGGGGCGCTGCTCTGCGGCGACCTCCACGCCCTCCGGCCCCGACGACGCCTCGCCGACCACTGTCAGGTCCGCCTCGGCGTCGAGCATGCCGCGCAACCCGAGCCGCACAACCGGGTGGTCGTCGACGAGCACGATGCGGATCACGCGGGGACCTCCAGCTCGACGGTAGTGCCGCCCGGTCGTCCGCCGTCAACGGTCAGAGTGCCACGCACCTGCTCGACGCGTGAGCGCATGCCGGCGAGCCCGAACCCGTCGGCGCGGTCTGCGGCGATGCCGCATCCGTCGTCGCGCACGACCAGGCGCACGCCCCGCTCGCCGTACGCGAGCACCACCTGCGCCTCGGTGGCGTGAGCGTGCCGGCGCACGTTGGTGAGCGCCTCCTGAGCGGCCCGCAGCAGTACGACCTCCACAGGTGTGGGCAGCTTCCGCGGCGTCCCGGTCACTCGCACTGTGGCGTGCACCCCGGCCTCCTCGGTGAAACGGACAGCCTGACGGTGCACCGCGTCGGGCAGCGATCCCGACGCGAGCGCGGCGGGCGAGAGCGCCGCCACCAGGGCTCTCGCCTCGGCCAGGTTCTCCTTTGCGGTGTGCACCGCCAGCGCCAGGCGCTCGTCGCGTAGCTGCGGGTCGTACGCCTGCAGCAGCGTGACGATACTCGTGAAGCCCTGCGCGAGAGTGTCGTGGATCTCGCTGGCGAGACGGGCCCGCTCGGTGGCGATCCCCGCGTCGCGCGAGAGTCGGGCCACCTCGGCGCGGCTCGCCTCGAGTTCGTCGATGAGCATGCCGCGCTCCACGTGCTGCCGGAGCACTCGGACGATCCAGAAGCTGACCCAGGTGCTCGCTGCCCCCGTGATGACTGCGATCAGCAGGTCGGTGGTCACCGCGTGCGGGTCCTCGACGAGGTCGACAGCGGGGGTGACCAGGTTCGCGAGGATCGCCAGCACGATCCCGACACGTACGTCCACGAGCTGGAAGATGAGCGGGATGACCGCGAACAGCAGCCAGCTCGTGAAGGGTGCGGCCGCCACTGCGACGACGTAGAGCATGAGGTACGTCAGCGTGACGGCCAGGACCGCGCCGTCCTCGACGTTGCGCCGGATCTGCCGCCGCCCGACCGTCACGTGCAGCAACGCCATGGCGGCGATGGCACCCGTGGCCAGCCCGCGGCGCCACGGCTGGTGGTCGTCGACCACGAGGGTCGCGGCGGCCACCGTCACCGCCACCACCCCGAAGTAGGTGTCCCACCAGCGGGAGTGGCCAGCAAGCGCCTCGCCACCCCTCAGCGATCTCTCTGATCCCACCGGAAGGTCACCAGGCATAGCACCAATCCGATCACAGTCCAAGCGCCGAGCACCAACGCCGTGCGGCCGAGCTCCCACTGGCCGGCGGCCTCAAGCGCCTTCATGCCGTCGGGCAGAAAGACATAGCGGAAGCCTTGACTCATCCATTTCACGGGAAAGAACGAGGCCACCACAATCAGCCAGTGCGGCAGCTCTGTGATGGGGTGGATGAACACGCCGGAGACGAACTGCAACGCCACCACCGGCACATTGAGGATCGTGCCCGCCGTGCGGGCCTGCTTGACCATCGCGCTCACCGCCACGCCGAGCAGGCCGCACGACGCGGTCGACAGCAGGAAGAGCCAGGCGAACGTGCCCCAGTGCGACGCGTCGGGCATCGGCATGCCGAAGACGAGCGCGCCCACGCCGACCAGCACGATCACCTCGGCGGTGCTGAGCACGAGGACCAACACGAGCTTGCCGATCAGATACGAGGCGGCCGGGATCGGCGTGCCGTGCAGGCGCTTGAGCGTGCCGTCCTCGCGGTCCATGGCGAGACCGGAGCCCATTGTCACGAACGCGGTTGTCAGCACGCCATACGCGATCATGCTGGCCGCATAGACCTGGCTCGCACTGACACCGATCTGATCCTGCTCGTTGTCGAAGATGGTCCCGAACAGCAGCAGGATCATGGCAGGAAACGCGAACGTGAACACCATGGCGGTGCGGTCGCGCAGGAACAGGAGCAGTTCGGTACGGCCCCGGCTCAGACCGTTCCGCACCGGCGAAGGAAGGGCGGTCGATGGCCGGGCGGCGATGGTCATTTCGTGGCTCCGATCAGGTTCAGGTAGACGTCCTCGAGGGTGGGGCGGGTGATCGTGAGGCTGCTCAGGTCGACGTCCTCGGCGACCAGCTTGCGGATCAGCTCGGTCGGATCAGTGACCTTCTCGACGCGCGGCTCGCCGTTGTGGCGCCACCGCACTGTGGCGCCGGCCGCACCGCGCCCACCCAGCGTCGCCGGGGTGCCCTCGGCGACGATCTGGCCGTCCGCGAGCACCGCGAGCCGGTCGGCCAACGCCTCGGCCTCCTCGAGATAGTGCGTGGTGAGCAGGATCGTGGTGCCCTCCGCGGCGAGCGCGCGCACCAGCTCCCAGAACTGCCGGCGCGCCTGCGGGTCGAAGCCGGTCGTGGGCTCGTCCAGGAAGAGCAGATCCGGGCGTCCCACGATGCCGAGCGCCACGTCGACGCGGCGGCGCTGCCCGCCGGAGAGCGCTCGAATCCTGCTGTCGCGCTTCTCGGTGAGGCCAACCAGCTCGATCACCTCGTCGGCCGGTCGCGGATCGGGATAGAACCCGGCAATGTGCCGCACCATCTCGCGGACCGTGAGGTCGGCCGCATCGTTGGCGTCCTGCAGGACGATCCCGATCCGCGAGCGCCACGTCCGCCCCGCAGTGCCCGGGTCCTCGCCGAGAACCCGGACGTCGCCAGCGTCGCGGCGGCGGTGTCCCTCGAGTATCTCCACAGTCGTGGTCTTACCCGCCCCGTTCGGGCCGAGCAGCGCAAAGGCCTCCCCTCGGTCGACCGTGAGATCGATGCCACGGACCACCTCGTGCCCCCGATAGGTCTTCCGGAGGCCTCTCACCTCGATGGTTGTCATACCGTCGAGAGTGCCGGTTGCCAACCTTCCCGAGGAACGACCGCCCGGCCGTCAGCGGCTGTCCACCGATCGGTGGACACTCGCGGGTCTCGTTGATCGGGCGACGATCGGCCGTGACCTGGCTCCGCACTCGGCAACGTGCTTCCTGGACGCTCATGACGTCTGCGATGCTCTGGGCGTGCAGTACGTGTCCAGAGTGCCGCGACCGCCGCTGGACGGGCTGATCGACGACCTGTACTACCTGGAGGGTCCGCCGCCGTACGCCCGGCTGACGCTGCCGCCCGCGCCGTCGGCGCTGCTCATCGTCAACCTCGGGGCACCGTTTCACATCCGTGCCGGCACCGACATCGAGGCGGCCGAGTACGCCGACGGCTGCGTGGTCACCACGCCCACCCGCGCGTGGGAGTTCGGCTACCCCCGGCGGACCCGGTCCGTCGGCGCGCACGTCAAACCGTGGGGACTGGCGCCGTTCCTGCCGATGCCCGCGGCCGAGCTGGCTGACCGGCCGGTGACGGTGGAGCAGGTGTGGGGCCGACCCGCCGTCGCTGAGCTGCGAGAGCGGCTGGCCTCGGCGGACGGACCACACGAGATGCTGACACTGCTCGAGGAGGAGCTGATGCGGCGGCTGCGGGCGACCGCCGGCCTGGGGTTGGTCCGCCATACGAGCAGCGTCATCGCGGCGACGAGCGGGGGCGTGACGATCGGCGGCCTGAGTGTGGCGGCCGGTGTCAGCAGCACCCATCTGGCCCAGCGGTTCAAGGAGCTGATCGGCGTCACGCCGAAGCGGCTGGCCCGCACCTACCGGTTCACCGCCACCGTGTTCGCGATCGACCTCGCCGGGCCGATCGACTGGGGCGAGCTCGCCGGTGCCGCGGGTTACTTCGACCAGGCCCACTTCGGCCACGAGTTCCGGGCGTTCACCGGGCTCACGCCGACCCGCTACGTCGAAGTCCGGCGGCGGTTCCAGCGCGAACATCCCGGCCACGTGGTGGACGGTTGGCCGCTGCCGGCGGATTGATTTCCTACAAGAGGGACAGCTCCCGAGACGCTAATTTGGGGTTCCCGAAATCAGAGGAGAGCTCCGTGGGCAAGGTGGTCATGTACAGCTCGGTGTCGGTGGACGGCTTCGTCGCGGACGTGAACGACAGCCCCGGACCGCTGTTCGACTGGTTGTCCGGTGGGGACGTCCCGTTGGACGACAGCGGTGCGCTGAAGGTGTCGCAGACCTCGTACGACTACACCCGGCCGTACTGGGACCAGATCGGGGTGACGGTCGTCGGCCGGCACGTCTTCGACATGACCGACGGCTGGGACGGGAAGCCTCCGGGCGGAATCGAGCACGTGGTCGTCGTGACGCACCGGCCGGCGCCGGCGGGCTGGGACCCGGCGGCGCCGTTCCACTTCGTCGCCGGCGTCAAGGCAGCCATGGCCACGGCGCAGCAGCTGGCGGGTGACCGCATCGTCGAGGTCGCCGCCGGCGACGTGGGCGGCCAGGTGCTGGCCGCGGGCCTGATCGACGAGGTACGCATGGACGTCGTACCCGTCGTGTTCGGGTCCGGCAAGCGCTACTTCGGGTCGGTCGACGCACAGCACCTGTTGGCGGATCCGGACGCGGTGATCCAGGGCAACCGGGTGCTTCACCTGCGCTATCAGGTGCGCCGTTGACCAACCTGAGCCGGTACGCGAGGAGACGTCGCGGAGGTGCCGGTGGGTTCCGGCAACCAGTCGCGGTTCGGGTCGTACTCCAGCCAGCGATTGCTCCCGGCCTCCGCCACGTAGGCGTTGATCAGGACGCCCAGCAGTGGATGCTCGTCGGTGCGCCACAGCAGCGACCAGGCGTAGAGGGGTGTCGGTTCCACAAGCGGGACCAGCCGGATCCTCGGATCATCGGGGAGCGGCACGTCCGCCGGCAGCAGAGAGAAGCGGCGCGGGTCCGCAGCCACGTCGGCGAGAAAATGGTCAAGCCCCAGGTTGGCGCCCTCAGCGTGCTCGCGGATGCCGAAACGCTCGGCGAAACTGTGGAGGAAGTCCAGCCGGTTCAGCGCTCCCGGTGTCCACAGCACACTGTCACCCAGTTGCTCGGGCCGCAGCACGGGCTCGGCCGCCAACGGATGATCCGCGCTGAGGATCGCGTCCACCGGCTCCAGGCGTACGAGGCGGTGGGTCAGCCCGGCGGGCAGGGGCGGGTGAACGCGGCCGAAGGCGGCGTCGATCTCGCCGTGCAGCAGCGCGGCCGCCACCGACGGCAGGTCGCGCCCGTGTCCCAACTCCAGCCGTAGCTCGCTGGTACGCGCCGCCACCTGCGCCAGCGTGCGCATCGGCGCGTACAGGTGGCCCCACACATCGACTCGTAGCGGCCGGCGCAGATCCAGCACCGCGGCCACGGCCAGGTCACCGGTGGCCAACGCCCGCCTGGCCGGTTCCAGAAACCGTTGCCCGGGTTCGGTGAGCCGCACTCCCTGGCCGCCGCGTTCGAACAGCCGCATACGAAGCCTGAATTCCAGGCGGGCGATTCGTTTGGACAGCGCCTGCTGTGAGATCGACAGTTCCTCGGCCGCCCGGCCGAAGTGCAACTCCTCCGCCGCGACCACGAACGCGCGAACCTGAGCCAGGTCAAGATCCACGCCGTCACCTTAGTTGACAACCGATGGTTGTCGCTCGATCTCGAATGTTGTTGGAGGGCGCGGCACCACCGCCGGTTTCATGATCGGCATGAAGAGATTGGTCCCCACCGGAGATCCAGCCCGTCCGGTTGAGTTTGCCCAGGATGCCCAGCCCGTTCCGGCGGCGGACGAGGCATTGATCAGGGTTGAGGCGTTCGCTCCGAACCGGGGCGAGACGTTCCTGCTGGAAGAGCCGGGTCCAGATCTCATTCCGGGCAAGGACGTCGCAGGCTTGGTGGTTCAGGCGGCGGCCGACGGTTCCGGCCCGTCGATCGGCACCCGGGTGGTGGGCCATCCGGCGATGGGCGGCTGGGCCGAGTACGTGGCCGTGCCCACCCACTCGCTTGCCGTACTGCCCGACGAGATCAGCGCCGTCCAGGCGGCCGCCCTGCCACTGGCCGGGATCACCGCCCTCCGGTTGCTACGAACGGCCGGCGCCGT
Source organism: Micromonospora sp. NPDC049047 (assembly GCF_040649135.1). Lineage (NCBI taxonomy): Bacteria > Bacillati > Actinomycetota > Actinomycetes > Micromonosporales > Micromonosporaceae > Micromonospora > Micromonospora sp. NPDC049047. Next base: position 394,768 of record NZ_JBEZEY010000002.1, on the reverse strand, counting down.
GGCGGGCCAGCGGATACTGCTGACCGGCGCCTCCGGCGGGGTGGGTCACTACCTGACCGAACTGGCCGCCGCCGCGGGCGCGGAACTCACAGTGGTGACCGCCACGCCAGCGCGTGGTGAGCGGTTACGCGAAGTGGGCGCGACAACTGTCGTACACGATGTGGACGACGCGCAGGGGCCATTCGACCTGGTGCTGGAATCTACCGGCGGCGCCCAGCTACCGGTCGCGCTTGCCCGACTGGCCGCCGGAGGCACGCTTATCTGGTTCGGTCAAGCCAGCCGCACTCCGGTGACGCTCGACTTCTTCGACTTCTTCGCCGGCCCGGAAGGGGCGGCGATCCGGCATTTCCACTACGCCGGCGCGCCGTACGGCCGGGACCTGGCCACCCTGGTGCGTCTGGTCGACGGCGGGCGGCTGCACCCGGAGATCGACCGCGTGGCCGACTGGAGCCAGACCGCCCAGGTCCTGGTCGACCTGCGGGAACGCCGAATTCGCGGCAAGGCTGTCCTGACGACGGGAGTAGCACGATGAGCGTCGCAGAGTTCGCCGCCGCCAATCTGACCCGCGCCACCGGCGCCGGACTGGACCCGCACGAGTACCGGCGCGTCACCGCCGAACTGGCGTCCCTCAACGATTGGGGTCAGGCCTTCATCCGCGCCGCACGGCAGCACCTCGCCCGCGCGGAACAGGCGACCTCGCCCGTGTCGGCAGGCGAGCACTACCAGGTGGCGGCGCGCTGGTTCCACTTCGCCACCCTGGCACCGGATCCCGAGCACGCGCTGGCCGCCAGCGAAGCCGACGCCGCCATGGGCCGCGCGCTGGCTCTCCTGGAGCCGCACGCCCGGCGGATCGAGGGGCCCGGCTTCACCGGTTGGCTGCGAGGCTCCGCCGACACGCCGACCACCGTCATAGTCGTGCCCGGCATGGACTCCAGCAAGGAGGAGTTCCACACCGTCACCTCAGCCTTACTGCGAAGGGGCATGGCGGTCTTCGCGATGGACGGCCCCGGGCAGGGCACCCTCGCGTCCACCTCGACGGTCCGGCCCGACTACCACCAGGTGATCGCACAGGTCATCGACGCGCTCGGCGTCGCACGTGTCGGGCTCATCGGGCTCAGCCTGGGCGGCTACTACGTCGCGGAGACCGCCGCCCACGAAACCCGCGTCGCGGCCGCCGCCACCGTCAGCGGCCCTTTCCGCCTGGACTGGGATGCCCTGCCGCCCTTCGTGCAGGGCCTCCTCAGTTGGCGAGCCGGCGGGGCCCAGGCGGCCCGCGATTTCGCCCGCCAGGTCGACCTCTCCACGCTGGCACCACGCATCACCGTCCCACTGCTGGTGGTGGACGGTGGCCAGGACGTCATCCCCGGCGTGACAAACGGCGAACCGCTGGCCCACCTCGCCCCGCGAGGCGAATACCTGCTCGTACCGCACGGCGACCACCTGCTCGGCAGCGCCCAACCCGACTGGCTCGCCGCAACCGCCGACTGGCTGTCCGGAGAACTCAGATGAACCGTCTCAGCAACAAGATCGCCCTGATCACCGGTGGCACCAGCGGCATGGGACTGGCCGCCGCGCACCGCCTCATCGCCGAAGGCGCCCACGTGGTCATCACCGGCCGTACCCATCAGCGGGTGGAAGCCGCTGTCGCCGAGCTCGGCCCGCGTGCGCTGGGCGTGGCGGCCGACGCCGCCGAGCTGGCCGGGCTGGACGCGCTGATGGACACGATCAGAGCCCAGCACGGCCGGCTGGATGTCATCTTCGCCAACGCCGGCGTGGGTACCTTCCTGCCCTTCGCCGACATCACCGAGGCGGACTTCGACCACGCCGTCGGCGTGAACCTCAAAGGCGTGTTCTTCACCATTCAGAAGGCGCTCCCGCTGCTTACCGACGGTGGCTCGATCATCATCAATGCCTCCTGGACCCTGCATCGGGGCAACGGCGTCCTCACCCTGTACTCGGCGACCAAGGCGGCAGCACACAACCTGGCGCGCACCCTCGCCGCGGAACTGGGGCCGCGGGGCATCCGCGTCAACTCCATCAGCCCGGGGTACATCGACACGCCGATGTATCCGGCAGCGGCGTTGAGCGAGGCTGAGGCTGCGGCCGTGACCAGCCGAGTGGTAGCCGGCCGGTTCGGCAGACCGGAAGAGGTCGCCACCGCGGTGGCGTTCCTCGCCTCGGCTGACGCGTCCTACATCAACGGCCAGGACCTGGTCATCGACGGAGGCCTGGTGACCGCCATGCCAGCCTGATCGATCCGGCTACGACGCCGGTACCTCGTTGGCGTCGTAGCCCCCACGGCCCTCATCATCGTGCCCCTTCCCGACCAACGAGCTGCGCTGACGCAGCCATCGTCGACTGCCTACGCGCGGTTTGCCCGGACGGCACGGCGACGTTCAGTGAGGCGTCGCGCCTTCACCGCGTTGCCGCAGTCGGCCATGCGACACCATCTGCGGGAACCGCTGCGACTCTGGTCCAGGAACATCCAGCCACAACCACCTTCGCCCACCGGGCAGCGGCGCACCCGGGTCAGGTCGGCGGTCAGCATGACGTCGAGGGCGGCGTCGGCGATCCGGTCGGGCACCATCATGGCCGGCACCGTGCCGTAGGTCAGCCGCACCCGCGACGAGTCGAGCACGAAGCTCGCTCGGGCGGCCGCGCCCGACCAGCGTTGATGTAATGCGACAAGCGCGGCGCCGGCCGCGACAGGGTCACCCGTCGTCCCACCGTCCGCGATCGTCGCGAGCAGCACGAGATGCAGCCCTTCGCGCACGTCCCGCACCGCGGCCAGACCGGCCTGCGCCGCCGCGGGCTCGTCGCGCCAGACGCGGCCGACCTGGTCGGCCTCGGCGTCGCTGACCACGCCCACCCGGACCGACCAACGCAGCAGAGCGGGGCTGTCGCCCAGGAAGTCGTGTGGCGAGCCACCCCCTCGCTCGAGTGTGTTGACCAGGTCGAGCGCGGGGTGGCCGCCAACCAACGGTAGCTGGGAGACATCGAGCGGCATGCCCAGGATGCTACCAGCTATATCGGCATAGACGGTGGTTATGAGCCGAGCAGATGGGCCCGGCGAAGTTCGCCGTGGCCTGTGTCCACCCGTGATACACCCCCGCTCGACGACAACGGGCAGAGATAACGGCACGTCTATGCTACCTTCAAAACCCAGCTAGCAGGAATCACTCCGGTGTGGCTCGTGCCATTGATCGCGGGTCGGCTGCGTACCGCTTGCGTGGCGGCTTCTTGCTGCGTCCTGTCGAGAATCTGGGAGGTAACCAATGGCGCACCAACGACGCGCGGTGTATGCCCTCGCCGCGTTGTCCGCCGCGACCTTCTGTTACGTCACCACCGAGGTGCTTCCGATCGGGTTGCTCACGCTGATCGCGCCAGACCTGGGACGCACCAGGTCCGAGGCAGGTCTGCTGGTGACCGGGTACGCCGTGGTGGTCATGATTGTGGCGCTTCCACTGACCCGGATCACCCGGCGAGTGCCCCGGCGCCCACTGCTCGCCGGCTCGCTCGGTGTGTTCGCCGCGGCGACTGCGGTGTCGGCCTTCGCGTCCTCCTACGAGGTGTTGCTCGCCGCACGGCTGGTCTCCGCCACCACCAACGGCATCTTCTGGGCGGTGGTGTTCCCCGTGGCGATCTCGATGTTCCCCGCGAACATCCGCGGCCGCATCGTGGCCCGACTGTCGATCGGCAACGCTCTCGGCCCGGTCCTCGGCGTACCGCTGAGCACCTGGCTGGGCGGGCAGGCCGGGTGGCGGGCGGCGTTTCTCGCGATGGCCGTTCTCGGCTTCGTCACGTGCATCGCGGTGGTCCTGCTGCTGCCGAACGTCACAACACAGGAGAGTGCTGCCGACACCGGCCCACTGCCGGATCGGCACCGCTTCGTCGTAATCCTTGTCGCCACCGTCCTCGCGGTCACCGGCGCCATGGGCGCGTTCACCTACATGACCGTCTTCCTCCTCGACGTCAGCGGGTTCGCTGCGGCGTCTCTCGGCATACTGCTGTTCGTCCAGGGCTCGTTCGGCGTCGCCGGCACCTGGGCGGTGGGCCGGGTCCTGGACCGGTTTCCGCTCGGTGTCGTGCTGGCACTGCTCGGGCTCATTACCGCCGCGATGCTCGGCCTCTACGGGGTGGGCACGAGCAAGGTACTGACGATCCCGTTGCTCGCCGTGGCGGGGATGTCGTTCAGCTCGCTCATCGCAAGCATCCAGCACCGCATCATGCAGGTGACCCCGTCGACCACCGACATGGCGTCGGCAAGCCTCAGCGTCGCGTTCAACGTCGGCCTCGCCGTCGGCTCGCTCATCGGCGCGGGCCTGCTGGCGACGGCCGGGGTACGCGTCATCCCGTTGTTCGCCGGCCTGCTGACGGGCGCGGCGTTCGCGTTGCTCGCCTGCCACGAGCTGTCCCGCAGGAGGGGAGTCGGCCAGGAGACTGTCAGTCGTGGTCGCGATCCACAGCCGGTCGGACACTCCGCAGCCGGTGCGTGAGTCCCACGGCCCGAAAGGCGTGACTCACGATGCCGACAGCTCGGCCGTCGTCACGGCGCACACCCCCGGGCGCCCGTGCCGCAGGGCCCGGCGTGGAGGATGCTCCTCCGCGCCGGGCCCTGGCATCGGGTGTGGTCAGCTGGCCGCGCAGGTGACGGTCGTGCCCGGACCGGTGCCGGTGCCCTGGAAGCCGAAGTTGGTCGACTGCCCGGCGCCGACGCGTCCGTTGTAGCCCACGTTCGTGTATTGGACGGTGCCGCTGCTGCCACTGGCCTGGGCGTTCCAGACGCTGGTGACAGCGGCGCCGCCGGGCAGCGTGAGGGTCGCGGTCCAGCCGTTGATGTCTGCGGAGCCGGCGGTGACCGTCACGCTGGCGGTGAAGCCGCCGGGCCACTGGTTGACCGACACCGACGCGGAGCAGCCGTTACCGGTCGGCGGCGGGGTGGTCGGCGGGGCCGTGGTCGGCGGGGCCGTCGTGGGCGGCGCCGTGGTCGGCGGCGCGGTCGTCGGCGGCGCGGTCGTCGGCGGCGCGGTCGTCGGCGGCGCGGTGGTGGGCGGGTTGGGCACACCGTTGGCCAGGCTGTAGGCCAGGTCGGGCTGGAACGAACCGGCCGTGTAGCGGCAGCCGTCAGCCTCCCCCGGCGGCTTCACCCAGAGGTACGCGTCGATGTTGCTGTCGCCGGTGTTGGTCGTCGGGTACTGCCCGATGCGCCGGTCGGTGTTGTCGTCGCCGCACCAGTCGCCGCTGGCACCACCGTTGCGGCTGGTGTCGATGACCTGGCGCTTGCCCGAGAGGCCCATGCCGTTGAGGGCGGAGATGACCGCCCGGCCGAAGTTCGCCTCGCTGGAGGTGGAGTTGTAGTTCGACACGTTGCTGAAGAAGCCGTCGGCGTACTGCACTCCGGCCGCTCGGAGCCGGTTGGCCGTCTCATTCGCGCTGTTCCAGGTGGAGTGGCCCGCGTCCAGGTACACCTTGGCGTTGGGGTTGGCCGACTTGATGGTCCGGGTGGCCGTCGAGATCGCCTGGTTACGCGCGTTGATCTCGCTGCTGTTCAGACACGTCAGCAGGGCGAGCGAGTCGGTTTCCAGGATGATGATGACGGTCTGGTTGCCCAGCCCTCTGGCGAAGTTGGACACCCAGGTCTGGTACTGGTTGAGGTCCGGTGCCCCACCGGCGCTGGCTCCGCCGCAGTCCCGGTTGGTGATCTCGTACACCGCCAGCACCGGGATCTGCTGTGCCGAGTTGGCGGCGCCGATGAACCCGGAGACCTCGGACTGCACTGTCGAGGGGTTGAAGTTGGCGAACCAGCGGGCCTGCGGCTGACTCGCGATCTTGTCGCGGATGACGGCGGCACGCGAGTCACCGGGGTTGGCGGCGACCCAGCGTACGACGGCCGAACTCGGGTCGCGGTAGAGCGATCCGGACAGCGTGCCGGCGGAGGCGCTGCCGACGGCCAGACAGACGCCGATGGCAGTGGCGCCCGCGACGGCCGCCACGCTGGTGGCCACCGATCTGCGGAGGAGCGAGCTAAACATAGCCACGACGTGTTGCCTCCTGATCACATAGATGTTACCGAATTCATGGGAGCGTTCCCATGGACGGTAGCGGAGGCACGCCCCGCTGCCAAGGTGTCCGGACTCGTTCTTGAGGCAGTGATCCTTGTTTATATTCCAAACTCACTACCGCATCGCGCCGGCGCGCTCGCCGGCCTCCACGGCAGCCGGGGTCGCCCTGCTGACCTCGGTCAGCGCCGGGCTCCATGCGCCACTTATGTTGTCCCGCTTCCCGGTCCGCCACCTACGCGACGCCGCCTACCCCTCGGGTCCGACCCGGAGCGGGCGGTCGGGACGAGCCGCCCGCAGTCAACCGGCACGAAGGCGCTGTCGGAAGGTCGGACCTTCCCGCCGGACGTGACCTTGAGCCGCGAGCGGCAGCCGTCGGGAGCCGGGCCGGCAGCGCCGCAACCCAGGAGCCGGCCGGCGGCGGGCGCCCGGCACGGGTCGAGGGCGGCGCGGTACGGCATCGATCGCGGAGACGCGCCCCTGGAGGCACCGGGACTGGCCCGCATTTTGCCGGCCCGGGCCCGACGGGGGCATGCCGCCACCGGCGCAGACGCGCTAGTGACAGTCGCCGTACCGGAACCGGTCGCGCCGACGGGCTCGGGGCCGAGTCGCAACCCGCCGGACACAGCATTGACATACTTCACTGCTCAATCTAGCGTCGGGGCGAATCGATTCAAGGGTCGAGCGGGGTGCTCCGGCACCGTCCGGCGGTCGGCCGTCGAGGTTCGGGACGCCCCCGGTGTCGGCCACCAAAGATCCGACGACCAACTGGTCCCGCATGGGCGGCGAGACCAGCCGCAGGGAGCCGTGGCGATTAGCGGCCGGATGCCGTGGACAGGTCGCGTCTGCCGAGGTTCCTCCGCGCCGAGCATGGTCGGCGGAGTGACCCGAGGTGGCGCGTGGTAGCGGTGCGGGTGTCGCCGTGGACTCCCCGCACCTGAGTCAGTTCGTGTCGAGTGGCGGGAGCCCCATCGTGACAAGACGTAGACCCATCCTTGGCTTTCTGGCAACGGCGGCGGCTGTCGTCGTGACCGTGAGCGCGGCGGCACTGGCTGGCGGCCTGAGCACCACCGCGTCGGCCGCGGACATCGTGCCGGCCGCGGCGACCGCCGGGTGCGGCAAGGCGCCCACGCTGACCAGCGGTTCACGAACCATCCAGAGCGGCGGCCAGAACCGCACCTTCATCCTGAGGATTCCTGACAACTACGACCGGAACCACCCGTACCGGTTGATCTTCGGGTTCCACTGGAACGGCGGCACCGCCAACGACGTCGACGGCGGCGGGGCGGACGGGGCAGCCTGGTCCTACTACGGGCTGCGGCAGCAGGCGAACAACAGCACCATTTTCGTCGCCCCGCAGGGCAACGGCAACGGCTGGGCCAACCCCGGCGGCCAGGACGTCACCTTCGTCGACAACATGATCAGCCTGATCGAGGCAGACCTCTGTGTCGACACGACGCAGCTCTTCGCGCTCGGCTTCAGCTACGGCGGCGGCATGAGTTACTCGCTCGCCTGCTCCCGGGCGAATGTCTTCCGCGCTGTCGCGGTGTACTCCGGCGGGCAGCTCAGCGGGTGCGGCGGCGGTACGCAGCCGATCGCGTACATGGGCATCCACGGCATCGGGGACCCGGTGCTGAACGTCTCCGCCGGACGGTCCCTGCGAGACACCTTCGTCCGGGCCAACGGGTGCACCGCACAGAACCCACCCGAGCCGAGGGCGGGCAGCCTGACCCACATCACCACCACCTACTCCGGCTGCCGATCCGGCTATCCGGTGGTGTGGGCGGCCTTCGACGGCGGGCACACCCCCGGTCCGGTGGACGGCGGCGGGGACAGCGGAGCCAGGACCTGGACCAAGGGCGAGGTGTGGAGGTTCTTCACCCAGTTCGGCAGCACCGACCCCACGCCGACTCCGACGACGTCGCCGACCGCCAGCCCGACCAGCACCCCGCCGCCGGGTGGCACCTCGACCCTGCGCAACGCGGCCTCCGGACGGTGCCTGGACGTCAACGGCGCCTCCCAGACCAACGGCGCGGCGGCGATCATCTGGGACTGCCACGGCCAGAGCAACCAGAGCTGGACGTTGACCGGGGCCCAGGAGCTGCGCGTCTTCGGTGGTAAGTGTCTCGACGTCAACGGCGCCAGCACCGCGAACGGCAGCTCGGTGATCATTTGGGACTGCAACGGCCAGTCCAACCAGCGGTGGCGGCCCAACGCCGACGGTTCGATCACCGGCGTTGGTTCGGGCCGGTGCCTGGACGTGGTCAGCAACGGCACTGCCAACGGCACGCGCGTCCAGATCTGGGACTGCAACGGCGCGGCCAACCAACGATGGAGCCGCATCTGATTCCGGCGGACCTCTCGGGAGGCCACCGGTAGGCCCGGTTCGGCGGCGGAACCAGCCGGTTTCGCCGCCGGACCGGTCGGGCGCGCGGCACCGCACATTCATCTGATATTTCTGCGCCCCAACACATGTCCCACCGGCACCGATCGGCGACTTTTACCTGGTCCACACGGTTGACCGGCGATCGATTCGGTGCCTAACATACGACGTCTATTTATTAGTGATCTTCGATTGAAGCGACTGCGCGCAGTACGCCAGCTCACCGTGTGACGTACGGCTTCGCTGTCGAAACCGGCTGGGGAGGCGGGTCAGATGTTCGATCGAGAGAGTCATCGGCACAGTGCAGGCGAGGTGGAGCCACGCGGACGGTCCCGGCGGCGCCTGTGGCGTCCGCGCCAATGGACCGCCTCGCTTGTGGGATCGGTGGTGATGGCGGCAGCGGTGCTCACCGGCTTCGCCTCGCCGGCCCAGGCGGCAACCGCCATCACGATCAACGGTGGGTCCGGTGGACGGGCGCTCGACGGGATCGGCGCGGTAAGCGGTGGCGGCGGCAACAGCCGGTTGCTTGTCGACTACCCGGAACCGCAACGCAGCGACATCCTGGACTACCTGTTCAAGCCGGGCCGCGGCGCCGCCATGCAGCTACTGAAGACGGAGATCGGCGGGGACACCAACTCCACCTCCGGCGCGGAGCCCAGCCACGAGCACACCCGGGGCAACATCAACTGCAACCGGGGCTACGAGTGGTGGCTGATGGAGCAGGCGAGGGCGCGTAACGCCAACATCGCCCTGGCGGGCCTGTCGTGGGGAGCGCCGGGCTGGATCGGGAACGGCAACTTCTGGTCCAACGACTCGATCGACTACCTGGTGGCCTGGCTGGACTGCGCGGCCACCCACGGGCTGACCATCAACTATCTCGGCGGGTGGAACGAGAAGGGCTTCAACGCCACCTGGTACAAGAACCTGCGCTCGGCCCTCAACTCCCACGGCTACAGCAGCGTGAAGATCGTCGCCTCGGACGACTTCGGCTGGGGCGCCGCCGACGAGGCCCTGCGGGACCCGGCGTTCGCCAACGCCGTGCAGGTCTTCGGCAGCCACTACGTCTGCGGCTACCGCAGCGCGCAGACCAGCTGCCCCAGCTCCGGCAACGCGGTCTCCACCGGCAAGTCGCTGTGGGCGAGTGAGAACGGCTCCGACGACTACAACGCCGGGGCACAGGCGCTCGCCCGGGGCATCAACCGTGGCTACATCGACGGCAAGATGACCGGCTACATCAACTGGCCCGCCATCGCCGCCATCACCCCCAACATCCCGTGGGCGACCACCGGCGTGGCGGTGGCCCAGCAGCCCTGGTCCGGCGCGTACTCGATCGGCAAGAGCGCGTGGGTGATGGCGCAGACCACGCAGTTCACCGCCCCCGGCTGGCGCTACCTCGACGGTTCGACCGGCTACCTCGGCGGTAACCGCAACAACGGCAGCTACGTCTCGCTGAAGTCCACAAACAACAGCGACTACAGCACCATCATCGAGACGATGGACGCCGGGTCGGCGCAGACCCTCGACTTCACCGTCACCGGCGGGTTGTCCTCCGGGACCGTGCACGTCTGGTCGACGAACGTCCGGTCGAACAACACCGCCGACCACTTCGTCCGGGGCAACGACATCACGCCGAGCGGGGGGCGTTTCTCACTCACCGTCCAGCCCGGCTACGTCTACAGCATCACCACCACCAGCGGCCAGGGCAAGGGCACGGCGACCAGCCCGGCACAGGGCACCCTGAAGCTGCCGTACAGCGACACCTTCGACAGCTACGACGTCGGGCGTGAGGCCAAGTACCTCATGGACCAGCAGGGCTCGTTCGAGATCGCCGCCTGCGGCGGTGGCCGCTCCGGCCGGTGCGTACGGCAGATGTCCGAGCAGACGCCGATCTTCTGGACGTCCGGCCAGGCCGAGCCGTACACGCTGCTGGGTGACCTGAGCTGGCGCAACTACACGGTCTCCTCCGACGTCATGCTGGAGAAGTCCGGCTACGCGCAGCTCGTCGGCCGCGCGAACACCTACAACCACCAGGGGCCACAGAACCTCAACGGCTACTACTTCCGGGTGACCGACGGTGGCGCGTGGTCGATCCGCAGCAACAACACAAGCGGCAACTGGCGCACGCTGGCCAGCGGTAACACCTCCGCGCTGGGCACCGGACGCTGGCACACCCTGGCGCTCACTCTCAACGGAAGCACCCTCACCGCGAGCATCGACGGCGCCACCGTCGGCACGGCCTCCGACTCGACCTGGGTCGCCGGCCAGATCGGGTACGGCACCGGTCAGGGAGTCACCGCCCAGTTCGACAACCTCACCATCACGCCGGTCGGCAACTCCGGTGAGCCGGGCGCGACCACGGCTATCCGCGGCGCGGGCTCCAACCGGTGCCTGGACGTCAACGGCCAGAGCCAGGCCGACGGTTCGGTCGTGCAGATCTGGGACTGCAACGGCGGCGCGAACCAGCAGTGGACGCTCACCTCGAGCAACCAGCTGACCGTCTACGGCAACAAGTGCCTCGACGTGGCGGGCACCACTGCGGGAAGCCGCGCGCGGATCATGTCCTGCAGCGGCGGTAGCGGCCAGCAGTGGCGGGTCAACGCCGACGGCACGATCACCGGGATCGGATCGGGGCTCTGCCTGGACGTCAACGGCGCGGGCACCGCAAACGGCACCGCCGTGCAGATCTGGACCTGCACCGGTGGCAGCAACCAGCAGTGGATCCGCGGCTGACCGGCTGACCTGCGGGCGAAGGCCCGTACCCGGGTCGTGGCTGCCGGCCGCTCGACTGAGCGGCCGGCAGTCGTCTGCCGCGGCTCGGGCGCTTCGGCGCGCGGGCCGGGTTCCTGCCGGGTGGTGCGCTGCCTATGCTCGACGGGTGCAGGACAACGATCAGACCGTGCTGGCCGGGATGCTCCAGTCGGCCGAGGAGGCCGCGCCCGTCGAGGCGGTCGAGGCGGTCACCGACACCATCGCCAAGGCCCTGGACGCGCTCGACGTGTCGCTGCTCATCGCCGACCTCAGCGGCCGAGCGCTGGTCCGGCTGACCCACCAGACGCTCGCCGACCGCCCCGGTCGGCGGCAGGGCGAGGAGGCCGCCGAGGTTCTCCACTTCGACGGCGGCCCGCACGAGCAGGCACTGCGCCAGCAGACCACGCTCGTGCTGCCCGGTGAGCGCCGCTGGACGGTGCTCGCACCCGTCACCGAGCGCGGCGAGACCATCGGCCTGCTGGAGATCGACCTGCCCGTCGAACCGGGTGCCGCCACGATCGCGGAGATCGCCCGCACCGCGCACGCGCTGGCGTTCGTGGTCATCGCCAACCGCCGGCACACCGACCTGTTCGAGTGGGGGCAACGCAGCACCCCGTTCACGCTCTCCGCCGAGATCCAACGCCGCCTGCTACCCGCCGCGTTCACCTGCGAGGCGAACACATTCGCCCTCTCCGGCTGGCTGGAGCCCGCCGCGAGCGTCGGCGGAGACACCTTCGACTACAGCGTGGCCCGCGACGCGTTGCACGTCAGCGTCACCGACGCGATGGGCCACGGCGTGGCCAGCGCACTGACCGCCACCCTCGGCGTGGGTAGCCTGCGCAACACCCGCCGGCGCGGCGACAGCCTGATCGCACAGGCCGAGACAGCCAACCGGGCCATCGCCGAGAACGCGAACGTACGCGGCACGTACATGACCGCCGTACTGGGCCGCATCGACCTGGGCACCGGTCGGGGCGAGCTGCTCAACGCGGGGCACGTGCCGCCGATGCTGGTCCGCGACGGCCGGGCCGCGCCTGTGGAACTGCCCGCCAACTTTCCGTTGGGCATGTTTCCCGACGAGGGCTACCGCAGCGGCGAGGTGTCCCTGAGGCCCGGTGACCGGCTGGTCATCGTCACCGACGGGATGCGCGAACGCAACGCCAGCAACCTCGACCTGCCCGCCGCCCTGCTCCGCATCGCCCATCTGCATCCACGCGAGGCGGTCCGGGCGCTGTCCGACGAGGTGCTGGCGATCGCCGGGCCGGCCCTGGCCGACGACGCGACCCTGCTCATCATCGACTGGTACGGGAGCCAGGAACCGCGGTCGAGCCGGGCCGGCGCCGACACCGCCCGCGCCAGCGACTTTCCCTAGCGAGGGTGGTCACGACGCCGCCCGTGCCGCCTCCTCGGCGTCGTCCACCGTGTCGAAGATGTCGATCACGCGGTCCACCGAGGTGATCGACAACACCTTACGCACCGTGCGGCGGACCCCGGCCAGGGCGAGCGAACCGCCCCGCGCCTGCAGGTCCTTGTAGGCGACCACGAGCGCGCCGAGGCCGCTGGAGTCTATGAATCCGACGTCGGTCAGGTCGACCACCACCACCTGGACACCGTTCTGCACCAGTTGGTGCAACTGGTCCCGTAGCTCGGGCGTGGTGCTCATGTCGAGGTCGCCGGCGGCCTCCACGACGGTGCCGACCCGCCCCTGCCGCGTTGACAGCGTGAAGTTCACCCAACCCCCTCGGTACGGCCGTCGCCGGCAACTCGGCGACCCAACGCGCCACCCTCACCGTGCCAGAAGTCGGCGGCAACCGCTCGTCGGGGCGCGCCCCCGTCACGGAACTTCCCGCCCCACCAGATCGGGACGGGTGGCCCATTCGACGGCCACCCGCAGCGGGTCGCCGGTGCGGAAGATCGGCGGTTCGTGCAGCAGGAAGTCGCGGTGGCTGATGTTCCAGGCGTACGCGCCGGCCATGGCGAAGGCCAGCACGTCACCCACGCCGATCGGCCCGGCGGTGGCCGAGGAGGACAGCACGTCCTTCGGCGTGCAGAGCTGCCCGACCACGGTGATCGGCCCACCGTCGGTGCGGGCGCCGTCGACACCGCGCCGCCGGTGCACGGTGAACGGCTGCGGGTGTCCCTTCGCCGCCGGTGTGCGCAGGTGGTGGGTGCCGCCGGCGACCACCACGAACCACTCACCGTAGGAGCGCTTCACGTCGATCACCTCGGTGAGGTACGCCCCGCAGTACGCGGTGACCGACCGGCCCGGCTCGATCCGCAACCGCACCCCCGGGTACGCGTCGAGGACCTCGCCAAGTGCCCGGCCGTAGCCGACCCAGTCGAATCGCGCCGCCGGGTCGGCGTAGTCGACGGCCATGCCCCCGCCGACGTCGACCTCGACGGCACCGAGCTCGGCCGTCGCCCAGCGGACCACTGCGGCGGCGACAGTGGCCGCGAGCGGGGCGTCCAGCCCGCTGGCCAGATGCGCGTGGACTCCGCGTACGTCGATGCCGGCGGGTGGTCGGCTTGCGCACTCCACCGCGTCGGCCGGGTCCATCCCGAACGGGCTGGGCCCACCGCCCATGACCAGGCTCGCGCCGGGCGCGTCGACCGGCAGGTTCACCCGCAGCAGCACCTGGGCGGACCGGCCGGCGGCGGCGGCCAGCGCGCCGAGTCGCCGCAGCTCGGCCGGCGATTCGACGTGGATGCGGCGCACCCCGGCGGCCAGCGCGGCGGCGAGGTCCGCGTCGGTCTTACCCGGCCCGGCGTACGCGGCCGGGACGCGACCCGGCGACACCTCGGCCAGTCTCCGCAGCTCGCCCCGACTCGCCGCCTCGAACCCGTCGACGATCGGGGCGAGGGTCCGTAGGACGCCGGGATCCGGGTTGGCCTTTACCGCGTAGAGCAGCTCGACCGCCCGGGGCAGCGCCGCCCGGATCGCGCCGGCATGTGCGGCAAGCGCATCGAGGTCGTGGACGTAGACCGGGCGGGTCACCGCGGCCGGCCCAGCGGGTTGGGCACCGGCACGAACGGTGCGGCCCGGTCCGCGTCGCGCCGCCACCGGACCAGCAGGTTGGCCTTGGCCACAAGCGGCTCGCCGGCCAGCAGCGCACGCAGCTCGGGCGGATCGTCGAGGTCGGCGGCGACCGCCTCGACGACGGCCCGCAGCTCCTGCCACAGCCGCCGTTCGAGGCCCGGCCGCGCATCGGCGAGCGCCCCGCAGATGCCGCCGAGGTGGTTGACGAACAGGCAGTAGACGATCCGGCGGTGGGCGTCCCGGGGGCCGTAGCGGACCTGCGCCGGAACACCCTCCGGCCAGGCGGCCCACCGGTCGGCGGCAAGCTTCACCCCCTCCAGGTCGCGCAGCAGCATGCGTACCGGGCTGCGGTCGCCGTCGAGGACGACGACCACGTTCTGCAGGTGCGCCTCGTACACCACGCCGTGGCTGAGCCAGCCGCGCAGCACCGCCGGCACCAGCAGCTCGACGTACGCCCGCCACCAGGCCACCGGGTCCGGTGTCGCCAGCGGCTCGGCGGCCAGCGCCGCCGCCAGGATCGGGGTGTCCTCGGGTCGCAGGTGCGGGCGCAGGCCGGTGCGCAGGATCGTCCCGTACGCCTCGTCCGGGCCGGGGATGTCGACAGTGCGGTAGGCGGGCTCGGCGAGCAGCCCGACCCCGTCCGGCAGCGGCACCCGGGACAGCAGGTCGGTAAGCGCGACCGCGCCGGTGAGTTCGTAGCGGGCGTTCTTGCGCAGGCAGTTGGTGATCCGCACGTGCAGGCTGGTCTTGACGAAGAGGTCGGCCGCCGGGGCGTAGAGGGTGCGCACGCTCGCCGTCGGCCGCACCGGTACGCCGGCCGCCCCCAGGTCGCGCAGCCGGGGGTGGGCGGGCGGAAGCAGTGCCAGCTGCCAGGGGTGCACCGGCAGGACGCGGTGCCCGCGCGGCGGCCGGGGCGGGTCGAGGGCCGCCACGAGTGGATCGAACGGCCCGGCCCCGGCGACCAGGTCTTCCGGTACGGCGAGCCAGTGCAGCCGGAACGAGGTGCGCAGCTCCGGCGCGTACGCCCGCCAACGCTCCGGGTCGCCGCTGCGCCACTTCGGGGTGGGGTGGTGGGGGTGACCGAAGACGAGTGACTGCTCCGAGTCGACGTACGCGTCGATGGCGGCCTCGCCGGTGCGGGCGCGATCCTCGGTCGGTCGTTCGGCGAGCAGCCGGGCCACGGTGTCCCGGCTGGCGTGGACCTGCTCGACGAACTCGTCGTTCACCAGGCCGGTCCGGGTGGTGAGTTCCGCCGCGACCAACGCGGCCAGCCCGTCGGCGTCCAGGTCCGCCCAGCACCCCGCGTCGGTCATCCGCTGCACCGGACCGGCGTAGCGGTGCGCGCCGAGCGGGTCGGCCCGGGCGACCGCGCAGCGCAGCGTGACCTGGAGGTGTGGCAGCAGCACCCGGGCTGCGCCGTCGACCACGGTCGGTGCACCGTCCGGTGGGGCGAGTTCGCGGATCAGGCACCCGAAAACGGCGTGGGCGGCGGCCAGGTCGGCGAGCTGGCCGGAGGCGGTGGCCGGCCGGGAGCACAACCGCACGCTCGTCATTGTGTCTCCCGCAGGTAGTTCGGGCCGGTACGCAGGTAGTACTTGTTGATGTCGGCGCAGCCCAGCCGCTGTTTGGGCAGCAGGGTGCCGGCGGTGAGCATCGCCTTAACGGGCAGGTGGGCGGCGCGCAGCACCCGTTCGGTGAGGGTCCGCGCCGCCGGTCCGTCGCCCCACCGGTCCCGGGCGGCGGCGAGCCGGGGCGCCAGCGCCTCGGCGGGGGACGGCACGGGCAGCCCGCGGGCGGCCAGCGCGACGAGCGGCGCCGCCGCGGCCAGGTGCAGGGTGATGGTGATGAACACGTCGGCCAGTTCCTGTGGATCGCGCGCCCACATCCGGTGGTCGTGCAGGGTGAGCCCGGTCGGGCCACCGTAACGCGGGTCGAGTCGGGCGCCGTCGTTGTCCTTGTAGAGCAGGCCGACCGAGCCGTCGGCGTGCACCAACAGGTGGATGTTCTGCGGGTGTGCCTCAAGGGCGATGCCGTGGCGCAACCACAGGAAGACGTGCCAGTCGAGGAGCAGGTCCAGGTAGGAATCCAGCAGTGCCGCGGGCCGGTCGGGGCTGATCCGGGCCAGCACCGTGCCCGCGACCGGGTCGGGTGCGGCCAGGGCCGCGACCGGCACCACCTGGACCCCATCCAGGTCGCGCGGAAACCGGCGGAGCAGGAAGCCGCGCCGTTCGTCGCCGTCGACGTGCGCCCAGGTGCTCTCGTCGGCGTGCCGGATCCGCCCGGCGAAGGCGGGTTCGGCGTGGGCGGTCCGGTCGAGCAGCGCGGCGACCGCCGCGCCGTCGGCGAGCGAGCCCGGGTGCAGGGTGCGTCGGTTGCGGGCGCCGAGGCTCGCGGTTGGTAACGGCAGCTTGAGGTGCAGGTACGGGTCGCTGTCGAGCGCCACCGTCCGCATCGAGAGGGTGGGCCGCACCGGTGTCACAGGCAGGTCGGTCACCGGGAGCGCGGCGCGGGCCACGGTGATCGGATGCGCGGGCAGCAGCAGCTGGTCCGGTCGCGCCGCGCGTGGCCACCAGGCCGGCAGCTCACCCGCGAGCCGGACGTCCTGGGCGGGTACGGCGTACCAGCGCAGCGCGAACCGCGGGGCGTGCTCCGGGGCGTACCTGAGCAGTTCGTCGTCGGTGAGACCGTGCCGGCACCGGTCGGTGGGGTAGACGGGGTGCCCGTGGTGGGCGGCGAGCACGTCGTCGAGGAGCGCCGCCGGCAGCCCGGTCGGAGTGTTCGCCCGGGCGGCGGCCACGTCGGCGAGCACCCGTGGCCGGTGCCGGGCGGCGAGCCGCCGGGCCCGGAGGTCGGCGCGGCACTCGGCGCGGAAGTCCCGCCAGCCGGCCGCCGCCTCGCCGTCGTCCCGGGGGGCGAGCAACGTCAGCAGCCCGGCCACGGTGTCCGTCCGGTGGGTGACGGCGTCGGCGAGCACCAGTACGGCCGGCGCGGCGCTACGCAGGGCGTGTTGGAAGCCGTCCGGCCGCACCGGGATGCGCAGCAGGCCGGCGGGGTGCGGCACCTGCCACCAGTCCGGCCCGTCCGGGCGGCCGGTGCTGAGCAGACCGAGGTGATCCTCGCGCAGCAGGGCGTCGAGCACCCGGGTGAACACCTCCCGCTCGCAGTCGTCGCTCACTCGACGATGGTCCACTCAAGACCGCTGCGGAAGGCGGCCAACGACGTCCGGACGCTGTCCCGGTCCGGGGCGATCGCGTGCAGCACGGCCAGGTAGTCGCGGTTCGTGCCGGTGCGCTCGGCGAAGCGGCCCACCGCGCGCAGCGGACGGCAGCCCAGCCGGACCTCGCCGTGCCGGGTGTCGAGCGGCCCGGGTGCGGCGGTGAGTCGGCCCGACCGGTCCGCGCAGACGTACTCGACCTGGGCGTATCCGTCGACGGTGGCGGGCAGCGCGAGGGCGGCCAGCGGCTCGCCGAGGTGCAGCCGGATGACGTGTTCGAACAGCGGAACGCCGAGCAGGTCGGCGAGGATCAGGTCCATCCGGTCGCCGATGAGGCGGTAGTTCACCTCGATCAGCCGGACCCGACCGTCGCCGGTGACGACGTACTCGGTGTGGCAGGCACCGAAGCCGACCCCGAGCGCGGCGAGGCAGGCCCGCAGTCGGGTGCTCGCCGACTCGGTCGGGGGTGACCAGGAGAGGCTCTCCTCGGTGAAGGTCGGTGGTGGGCCGAGGCCGGTGCGCCACCCGCCGAGGGAGGCGAGACCGGTGCCGTCGCCGAGGGTCTCGAAGGTCCGCAGCTCACCGTCGAGGTACTCCTCGACCACCAGGGCCACGTCCGGCCGGCGGCTCCGGATCTCGGCGACCCGGGCGACCAGCTCGGCGTGGTCGGCCACCAGGTACGCGTCCTCGCTGGCCACCCCTTCGCGGGGTTTGACCACCGCCGGGAACATGCCGACCGGCACCCGCGGCGCGGCTGCCGGGTCGACGGTGACGGTGCGTACCAGATCGAGGCCGGCGGCGGCGATCGCCCGCCGGGCCGCGGCCTTGTCCTTGCAGAGCCGGGCGGCCTCCGGGTCCTTGCCGGGCAGGCCCAGCTCTCGGGCGGCGATCGCGGTGGCCTCCTGGAGATGGTCGCTGTTGGACAGTAGCGCCATCGGCGGGTTCGGTGCCGCCGCCGCGACCACCGCTGTCGCGTCCCGGACCGCGCAGCGCGTCACCGGCACGTCCGCCGGCCATTCCGTGGGCCGATCGGTGAGCACCGTGGCCGACAGCCCCAGCGCCGCCGCCGCCGGCAGGAACCCGTCCAGGACGGCGTCGGTGGGGTTGAGCGCGGTCAGCCAGATCCTCATACCGCCCTCCGTCTGACTACCCGATCACGCCGCTGCCCGCGCGTCGTGCGGCACCGGCTGCTCCACGATCGGGTCGGCGCCGGGACCCGGCCGGTGCGGGAATCGCCGCTGGTGCGCGAGGCCGAGGACGACGCCGGCGGCCACCAGCACGATGGCCGCGACCGCGACCGCCGGGTAGCCGACCCGGTCGGCCGCCGCGAGGCCGACGGACGCCGCCACGAACGAGCAGACCAGGCCGAACGACGACAGGACGGTGAAGTCGGTGCCGCCGGTGTCGGGGCGCGAGTAGTCCATGTTGACCGTGTAGAGCACGACGTTGGCGACGGTGTAGGCCACCATGAAGCAGCAGAGCGCGACGACCGTCGCCGCCAGCGGCGCACGCCCGTTCATCAGCGGCAACAGCAGCAACGTCGACACCGTGAGGGTCACCCCGCCGACCACGAGCACGCCACTGCGCCCGAAGCGACTGACCCCGAGCCCCGCGACCAGGCCCGCCACGATGGCCGGAGCGCTCGTCACCACGCCCGTCACGACACCGATCCGACCCAACGACCAGCCCGCGTCGACAAGGGCCGGCGTGACCAGGGCGTACGCCATTCCGGCGCCGACGTAGACAAGCGGCACCACGCCGAAGGTCCACCATCGGCAGCCCGGCTGGCCGAACACCGACAGCAACGCCCGGTAGGCAGTGCCCACCCGGGCCACCCGATCGGTCCGGGCCGGCTCCCGGAACCGCCACACCACGAGCAGACCGACAGCGGTCATCGCGGCCAGCAGACCGATCGCCGGTGCCCAGCCGAACCTGTCGTAGACCAGCACGCAGGCACCGCCGCCGAGCAGGTTGCCGAGGTAGCTGGCGGCGACCTGGATGCCGTTGCCGGTGCCCCGGGCCGACTCGGCGAGCATCCGGACGGCCACGGCGTCGACGGCGATGTCCTGGGTGGCGGAGAAGAAGACGTACGCGGCGCAGATCGCGATGATCGGCCCCAGCGCGTCGGCCGGGTCGGCGAACGGCAGCAGCGCCAGCAGGGCGAGCACCAGGGCGCTCTGGAGCACGAGCAGCCAGGATCGGTAGTGGCCGCGGTGTCGCGACCCGTACCTGTCGAGGATCGGCGCCCAGAGGAACTTGATGGGCCAGATCAGCCCGACGATCTGCAACAACGCAAGGGTGTCGAGTGAGGTGCCGCCGTCGCGCAGGATGGCGGTCAACCCGACGGTGATGAAACCGACGCCGAGGTACTGGGTGACGTACAGCGCGGTGAGCGTGCCGAGCCGGCCCTTCATGCGGCTTTCCAGTAGCCGAGGGAGGTCAACCGGTCCTTGTCGACGCCGAGCGTCCGTCGAATGTGCCGGGTGATGCCACGGGTGCTGGCGGCCTCGCAGGCCACCCAGTAGTGCGCCGCGCCGCTGGCCGGCAGCGCCGCGCACACAGTGTCGACGAGGTGTTGACCGGCGTCGCGCCGAGGCACCCAGGTGACGTCGTGGTGCTCGCGGGTGCGCAGCGCGAGCGCCTTCTCGCCCTCGTGGGCGTACTCCAGCCAGACCGTGGCCGGGATGTCGGCGCCGGCGTCGAGCAGGCTGTTCACCGCGGGTAGCGACGCGGCGTCGCCGACGAGGTAGAGGTGTTCGGGCGCCGGGTCGGGCAGTTCGAACGCGCTGCCCTGGACGGTCGCGGTGATGGTGTCGCCGACCTGCGCCCCGGTGGCCCAGTTGGCCGCGCAGCCGTCGTGGAGGGCGAATTCGAGCGTGAACCGACCGGTGGCCGGGTCGGGGTCGACAAGCGTGTACGCGCGCTGGTGGGCCCGCCCGTCGTTGTCGAACCACAGCCGGATCCACATCGTGGGGTGCACCCCGCACGCCGCCAGCAGGCCGCCCCCGTCGAGGAGCAGGCGCTGGTAGTGCCCGTCGATCGACTCGGTGCCCAGCACGGTCAACCGAAAGTCCCGGCCGCCCATGGCCTTGAGGACCAGGGCCTCCCAGTTCCGTTTCACGCACCCCTCCAGGTAAGGTCATCCTTGGTTAGGGGAGGTTAACCTAAGTTGCGCCCCCGATGGAACAGAGGAGCGCGCCCGATGACACACCTGGAGAAGGTCGCCGGTCTCGGTGAGTTGTCGTTGCTGACAGTGGACCCCGACCGGCACGCCGCCCTCCTGCACGGCTGGGTCAGCCAACCCCGGAACTCCTTCTGGGGCATGGGCGCACACACAGTCGACGAGGTCCGCGACATCTACGCCTTCGTGGACAGCCTGCCGACGCACCACGCGTACCTGATCATGGTGGAAGCCGAGCCGGTCGGCCTGTTCCAGACCTACCAGCCCGAGGCCGACCCGGTCGGCGAGCGTTACCGGGTCCAGCCCGGCGACATCGGGATGCACCTGCTGCTCAGTCCGGACCGGCGGATCGCCCGCGGCCTCACCAACGCCGTCGGGCCGGCGCTGGCCCGCTTCCTGTTCCGCGACCCGGCCGCCCAGCGGATCGTCGTCGAGCCGGACGTCCGCAACCACCTCGCCCTGCGCCGGTTGGAGATCGAGGGCTTCACCTTCGACTCGGAGATCGACATGCCGGACAAGCGGGCTCAGCTCGCGTTCCTCACCCGCGCCCGCTTCGTGGCGAAGCACCCGACGCCGGCCTGAACACCGACCCTTGTCGGTGGCGGCCAGGGGCGACCCAGGCGTAGCGCCGCAGGTGGGAGAGCTGGCCGTGCATGGCGGCGGCGGGCGCGGTGTGTCACTGCCGCAAACACTAACGGTCCATATCGACTCATCCTTTCGGCTAGGAAACTCTCAATCTTTCGGGTAGTGTCCAGGTCGACAGGTGAATGACATGACGCGGCGGCGAGGCCCGTGATCGTGGCCATGCGTTGCGACAGCGCACCCCGCCCGCACGTGCGCCCCGGCGACAGCCAGTTCGGAGAACTTCTTCCGGTCGATCCGATTGACGGGCAACTGTGGGAAGGACCACCTCATGGCCAGCATCGCCGGAACCGCTACCAGCACCCTCCGCGGCAACCGAAGCAGTGACCAGAGCCCGGACGAACTGCTGGCCACCCTGGCGGCGACCCCGGCCGACGACCCGCGCCGCCAAGCGCTGCGGGACCGCGTCATCGAGGCCTGGCTGCCGCTCGCCCGACACCTGGCCCGCCGCTACGGCGGGCGCGGCGCCGCCGACGAGGACCTGAGCCAGACCGCCTCGGTCGGGCTGATCAAGGCGGTCGACAACTTCGACCCCAGCCGCGGCATCGACTTCGCCGGGTACGCCATCCCCACCATCATCGGCGAGATCAAGCGGTACTTCCGGGACCGCACCTGGGCGGTCCGCGTGCCCCGCCGCCTCCAGGAGTTGCGCCTGTCGATAAGCGCGGCGAACAGCGCGCTGACCCAGACCCTCGGCCGCTCGCCGACAGTGGCCGACATCGCGTCCCACCTCGACCTCTCCGAGGAGACCGTCCTGGAAGGGTTGGAGGGTGCCCGCGCCTACCGGGCCACCTCACTGTCCACCCCGATCGGGGCCGGCGACCGGGAGCTCGGCGACACTCTCGGCGGCGACGACCACGAATTCGACGTCGTGGAGATCCGGGTGGCCCTCGGGCCGGCCCTCGCCACTCTGCCGGAGCGCGAACGCGAGATCCTGAGCCTGCGCTTCCACGGCAACCTGACCCAGTCCCAGATCGCCGAGCGGGTCGGTGTCTCGCAGATGCACGTCTCCCGGCTGATCAACCGGTCGTTGGCCACGCTGCGTCGCCACCTCTCCGGCGACAACTCGTTCTGACCGTCGGCGTCGTCGACCGCTCAGAGCTGGACGACGTGACCCACCCGTGGCGGCGTACGACCGGCGAGGACGTCGAGCCAGGCCCGCTGGAGGGCCGCCGGCCCGGCACCGACCTGGACGTCGAGCCACCCGCCCACGATCGCGGTGAAGCGTTGCCAGGCCTCGGTGAACCGCTCGTCGAGCCCCGCACGGCCCCAGTCCTGGCCGCGTTTGCGCATCTGTACCGGCGCGAAGAACACCTCGTCGGCGGCGTCGGCGTTCGGCGTCTGGGTGGTGAGGCCGACAGCGATGTCCCGGACCAACCGGTCGCCGAGGTGCCGACGCAGGGCGGCCCGGGTCGAGGGCGCGCCGGACAGGTCGAGGTACACCGAGGCAACGGCGTCCAGTGCCTCGATGTCGTCGTACGCGACGACCTGGTCGTAGCAGCCGAGCGAGCGGGTGAAGGTCAGGTTGCCGGGTGAGGTGAGCCCGACCAGGCGCGGCCCGCGCCCACGCAGCTCGAACGCGGCGGCGTACGCGGTCTTGCTCGACGCCGAGGACAGCAGCAGCGACTCGGCACCGTAGCAGTCGTTGTCGAGAACCTGGTCGGCAAGCATGAACGAGGTGAAGAACAACGGCCGGAACAGGATCAGCAGATCCTCCTGGTCGGGCCGGTACGCCGGGTCGCCCGTGGTCGACCGGTACGCGTTGTACGGGGACGGCAGCTCGGCCCGGTGCGGGCTGGCGTCCCGGAACCCGGACGCGTCCACCCGGTCCGGCCGGACCAGCAGGTGACCCGCGGGCGGGAGATAGCCGTAGATCCGCTGCCCCACCACGACGCCCGCGACAGTGGAGGCGACCACCTCGGCGAAGCCCCAGAGCGGCGGCAGACCCCACTGTGGCCCGAGCCCCACCGGCGGAAAGAACTGCCAGTAACGCATCGCCTCACCGAGCACCGCGTAGGTCACGTTGTTGGCGGTCAGGCCGACCCGGTCCACCCGCAGCAGCGCCTCGCCGTCGGCCACCGCGGGCGGGTCGCCATCGACGAGCGTGGTCCGTCCGAGGTCGTCACGCGCCACGGCGAAGGTCCATGAGTCGGCCATGAGGTGACGCTAGACACCCGCGCCGACCCAGACAAGTGCACTGAGAGTGCAAAATCCCACTGCTCCGGTCAGGACCGGGAAGCGGCGAGGTCGCGGAGGTGCGCGAGCGGCAGATGCGGGGGCCGCCACTCCAGGAAGAGCGCTGTGGCGTCGTCCTCAAGCCGATCGTCCTGGTAGCCGACGACGGCACGCACCAGGCGACGCATCGTCTCCGGGCTGGGCAACCCGTCGTTGAGGGCGCGGTTGACGAAGTCGATGAGCCGCTCCAACCCGAACTGGATGCCGTCGGAGCTCCGCGCGTCGGTGATGCCGTCGGTGTAGGCGAGGATCCGGTCGCCCGGGTGCAACTCCTCCACGTGCACCGTCGGGCGGCGGGCCGACAGGTGACCCAGGCCGAGCGGCAACGCCGTCGGCCCCGGCAGCTCCCGAATGGCCTTGCCGTCGCGCAGCAACATCGCACCCGGGTGACCCGCGTTGATCGTGCTCAGTCTGCCGGTCCGATGGTCCAGCTCGATGAGCAGCCCGGTCGCGAAGAAGTTGGGGTGCTCGGAACGCACCCACTTGTCGATGCTGATCGCCGTGTCGACCAGGTCGAGCCCACACCGGCGGGCGTTGCGGTACGCGCTGACCACGAGTGAGGCAAGCGTGCTCGCCTTGATGCCGTGCCCACAGGTGTCGAAGAGCCCGACGCTGAGCACGTCCCCGTTCAACGCGTAGTCGAAGATGTCGCCGCCGACGTCGTAACAGGGTTCGAGGATCGCGGTGATCACCAGGTCGTCGGTGGCGAAGGTCAGCGGCGGCAGCAGCCCCCACACGATCTCGGCGGCGACCTGCATCGGCAGCCGCCGCCGCATCCGCTCGACCACGTCACCGTAGAGCCGCCGGTTGACCAGGATCTGGGCGATGTTCACCGCCACCTCCCAGGCTGGGCCGTCCATCGCCGGGTCGGCGGCGGCCGGCGAGACGACCTCCAGCACGCCCATCCGTTCGCACCCGAGCAGCAGTGGCACCCAGACCCGATCCGGGCTGTCGGGGGCGCGCTGGATGTCGAGGTTGGTGAAGGCCCGCCCGGCGAGAGTCGTCTCGATCGACAACGCGTCCCGGACCAGACCCGCGCCGAGCAGCGGCACGAGCAGGGACTGCGTGTAGTCGGCCAGGTAGATCACGATCTCGGTGGCGTCGATGGCGGGAGCCGCCTGGGCCACGAGCTGGGACAGCTCGTCCGGACCGCCCCTGGGTGCGTTGAGCTGGAGCCAACGCACCATCTCGCCGACGTCACCCAAGCTCCCACCTCCCCGAATCCTCCCCGACCGCGGGAGCACGTGGTGCGACCGTGAGGCTACCTTGCCCTCAGCGAGTTGGGACATCGGCGAGGTCGGCCGGGTCGAGGTGCAGGGTGGCGAGCAACCCCGAGTGCTTGGCCGGGTCCACCCGCTCCGGCAGTTCGCGCTCGACCCAGTCGGCTCTGGCCTGCTGGCCCCGGTCGCGCAGCGCGGTGACGATCCGGTGCCTGGCGATGCTCATCTGGTGCTCTCCTCTTAGGCGTTCAGGACTGTCATTCGCACGGACGGCGGCGGTCCGGACCACCGCCGTCCCGGCGGTGCTGACAGGCGGACCCGACAGCCGGGACGGGGCCGGCGGTCACTAACACGACCAGCCGTCGCGGCGGTGGGGATGACGATCGGTAAGGCCCTGTTTCGGCTGGTGGCGGACGGCGTCCGGCGGCCACCGCAGTCCCGGGCGACGTGTTCACCGTACGCCCTCGCGGTGCGCCACCGCACCGGCACCGGCCACCCGACCGACCGGGACGCGCTGCCGGCGCCTCGGATCGATTGATCAGGGCTCCAGCACCACCTTGCCGGCCCGGCTGCGTGTCTCGGCGAACACCAGCGCGGTGGAGACCTCGCTGAGCGGGTAGCGGGCGGCGATCTGCGGCACGATCACCCCCTGCCGCAGCAGGTCGAGCACGATGCCCAGGTCGGTGCGCAGGCGACGCCGGAACGCGGTACGGCGGGTGAGGTGACCGGCCCAGAAGTTGTAGAAGCCGACCTGGTGGCCGTTCGGCAGCGCGTTCCAGGTGTAAAGGCGCGTCAGCACCTTCACGAAGACCCACCCGATCGGCTGGCCGGAGTTCACGGCGGCGGCGTTGCCGTAGACCACGAGCGAGCCGCCGGGGGCGAGCAGGCCGTACGAGGTTCGTACACCCGGGCCACCCACCGGGTCGAAGACGGCGTCGACACCGCCCGGCGACAGCGCACGCACGTGGGCGGCCAGATCCGGGTCACGGTAGTCGAGCGGTTCGACGCCGAGTTCACGCAGCGCGGCGTGGTGCCGTGCGGCGGCGGTGCCGATGACCCGCAGGCCGAGGTGTCGTCCGAGTTGGACGAGTACCGTGCCGACGCCACCGTTCGCGCCGTGCACGAGGATGGTCTGCCCGGCCCGCAGGCCCGCCTTCCGCAACATCTGCCAGGCCGTCACACCGTTGACGACTACCGTCTCGGCGGCGGCGGGGTCCAGATCCGCGGGTACGGGGGTCAGGGCGTCGATGTCGACGAGCGCGTGGGAGGCCCACCCGCCGGTCTTGGTGACCGCCGCGACCCGGGTGCCGATGAGTGCGTCGTCCGCGCCGGGGCCGACCGCCCGGACCGTGCCGACGAGGTCGTAGCCGGGCACGAAGGGGAACTTCGGCTGGCCGGGGTAGCGGTCGTGGCGCATCTGTTGTTCGGCGAACGAGATGCCGGTGGCCTCGACCTGGACGAGCGCCTGCCCCCGGGCGGGGACGGGCATGGCGCGTCGGCGCAGGTGGAGTCCGTCGGGCTCCACCACGCCGGGCAGCACCACTTCGGTGATCGTCGCATCCGGGTTCATCGGATTCTCCTTGTTTGTAAGTGTGCACTCACACACTTGTCCGGGTCAAAAAATGGGCCACTGTCGTGGCCCAGGGTCGGTGGTCGGGTCAGGGGTGGCGGATGCCGGCGGTCAGCGCGCGGGCCCACGGCTCGGAGACCTGCTCCAGGCCGGCCGTGACGATCAGGTGACAGAGCTGGCCGTACGCGAAGAAGCGCTGCACCTGCGCGTCGTCGGCACCGGCCCGGTCCTGCACGAAGGTCGCGATCCGCCGGTAGCCGGCCCGCACCGCCTCGGCGATCTCGGGGATGTCCGTGACGGCCTGCGCCTGCACCTGGAAGAGCAACAGGTCACGGTCGGCGATCAACTCCGCGTACGCGCGGCCCATGGCGTCGAGGATCTCCTCGGGGCTGCTCCCCGCGGCCTGCTCCGCGCCCGCCTCGATCGCCGCGGCGATCCTGTCGAAACACGCCCCGGCCGCCGCCACGAACAACCCGAGCTTGCCGGCGAAGAGCCGGAAGACGTACGCCTCGGAGATGCCGGCGGCGGCGGCCACTGCGGTGACCGGGGTGGCATGGAAGCCGGTGCGGGCGAACGCCGACACCGCGGCGTTCAGCACGGTGACCCGACGGGCCTCGGCGGTGGATCGCATGTTTGTAAGTGTGCACTCACAAACAATGGTCGTCAAGTCCGTCGGCCCGGCCGCCGGTGCGCAGCGCTACGCGCACGTCCCCACCCACGCAGCTCACTCGGACGGGTAGAGCCGGGCCGGGTCACCGGGTCGGACGCTGTCCGGAAGGTCGTCCCGGGTGCTGGCGGCGAGCGAGCCGAGCAGCGCCAGCGAGCGCGCGGACTCCGTACCCGGCTCGGCGTGGTAGATCACCAGCAGCTGCCCGTCGGCGCCCGCGACGGCGAGCTTGTCGCAGTACAGGTCGAGGTCACCCACCTCGGGATGATGCAGTCGGCTGACCACACCCTCCCGCCTACGCACCTCGTGCCGCGCCCACAGTTGGCGGAAGCAGTCGCTCTTGAGGGACAACTCCCCCACCAGCGCCGTCAACCGGGGGTCGTCGGTGGCCCCGCCCGAGTCGGCGCGCATCTGCCCCACCACGCTCTGCATCGCCTGCCGCCAGTCGCGGAACAGCTCCCGTTCGGCAGGGTCCAGGAACACCGCGCGGAGTCGGTTCGCGCCCGGGGCGAGATTCGGCGACAGGACCCTCGCCATCGGGTTCGAGGCCAGGATGTCGAGGTAGCGGTTCTGCACGAAGGCCGGCATGTCGAGCTGCCGCAGCAGGTGCAGGATGCTGGCCGGCACCCGATCGGCGGCCGGTCGGACCGCCCGACGCGACCGCGCCCGGCTCAACCCGATCAGGTACGCGGTCGCCTCCGGATCCAACCGCAGCACCCCGGCCAGGGCATCGAGCACCTGCACCGAGGGGTGCCGTTCGCGTCCCTGCTCCAACCGCAGGTAGTAGTCGGCGCTGATGCCGGCCAGCATCGCCACCTCCTCGCGCCGCAGCCCCGGCACCCGGCGCAGGCCCACGCCGGGACCGAGCCCGACGTCCTCGGGCCGGGTCTGCTCCCGACGGGCACGCAGAAAGTCGCCGAGTGGGTTCATCGCGTCCATACCACCGACGGTAGATCGCCCGGCCGTCCGTTGACTGGGCGTGTCACTACCAGGAACAGCTCGCCCTGCCGGTCGGCCGACCGTCGGCGCACAGTCGAGGCGTACCGACTCCCAGCACGGATAGAGGACCACATGAGCGAGAACCTTCCCGGCGGATCCCTGACCCTGGCTGACGGCCTCACCCTGAGCCGGATGGGCTACGGGGCGATGCAGTTGGCCGGCCCGGGTGTGTTCGGCCCGCCCCGCGACCGCGAGCAGGCGCTCGCCGTGCTCCGCGAGGCCGTCGAGCGCGGGGTCCGGCACATCGACACGAGCGACTTCTACGGCCCGGTGGTGGTGAACGAGCTGATCCGCGAGGCGCTGCACCCGTACCCCGAGGATCTGCACCTGGTCACCAAGGTCGGCGCGCGACGCGGCGCCGACCGCTCCTGGATCCCGGCGCTGGAGCCGGACGAACTGAAGGCCCAGGTCCGGGACAACCTCCGACACCTCGGCCTGGACGTCCTCGACGTGGTCAACCTGCGGGTCGGGGTGGCCGAGGGCACCGGCGACGATCCCCTCTCCGAGCAGTTCGGCGCCCTCGCGGACCTGCGACAGGAAGGGCTGATCCGGCACCTCGGGCTCAGCAACGTCACGCTCGACCAGCTCACCGAGGCCCAGGCCATCGCCCCGGTGGTCACCGTCCAGAACCTCTACAACCTCGCCAACCGCAAGGACGACGCCCTGGTGGACAGGTGCGCGGCGGAGAACATCGCGTTCGCGGCGTTCTTCCCGCTCGGCGGGTTCACGCCGTTGCAGTCCGACACCCTCAACGACGTGGCCGCCCGGGTGGGCGCCTCGCCGCAGCAGGTCGCCCTCGCCTGGCTCCTCCAGCGCTCCCCGACGACCGTGCTGATCCCGGGCACCTCGACGCTGGCGCACCTGCGGGAGAACCTCGCGGCGGCCGAGCTGAAGCTGCCGGCCGACGCGATCGAGGAACTGGACACCATCGGTTCCTAGGGCTGTTTCATCAGGACTGGCCGACAGCCCCTAGTGCTGGCGCGGGCGGTTGCGGACGAGTGCGAGCGTGAGCACGGCGGTGACCAGGAAGACGATCCCGGTGATGCGCAGGCCGGCCTGGACGCCGGAGGTCAGCGCCTCGGCCAGTGCCGCCCGGACCGGATCGGGCAGCGGTTGGTCGCCGGTGGCACCGGCGGCCACCGCCGCCCGCACGGCGGACCGGGTGGGTTCGCCGACCTGGTGCGCGGCCAGCCGGTCGGGCAGGTCGGCAAGCATGGTGGTGGTCAGGAGCGTGCCCAGCAGGGACGCGCCGAGCACGGAGCCGACCTGGCGGGCGGCGTTCACCGCACCGGAGGCCATGCCGGCCTGAGCGGGCGCGACGCTGGCCAGGGCCGCCGCCGTCGCCGGGGCCACCACCAGAGCACTGGCGACGCCGAACAACGCGAACAGCGCCCAGCGAGCACCGAACGAGGTGGTGGGGCCCTGGGCCGCCAGCGCGAAGCTGGCCACCGCACCCAGGACCAGGCCGAGGGCGATCGGTGCCTTGAAGCCGGTACGACGGATCGCCTGCCCGACGCCGAAGGCGGTGAGCGCGTAGGCGCCGAAGAGCACGAGCATCCGCCAGCCGGTGTCCAGCGGGCTGAGCGCCTGGGCCCGCTCGTGGAAGAGGACAAGCAGGATCGCCACGCCGGTGAAGCCGAACAGCGATACCGCGGCGACGACCATGACGGCGCTGAACGACGCGGACCGGAACAGCCGTACGTCGAGCATTGGCGCACCGGCCCGTAGCTCGACAAACACGAACCCCACAAGTGCGACAAGCGCGACGATCCACGCCACCAGCACCACCGGGCTGGCGTAGCCGGCCTTGCCACCCTGGATCATCGCGTAGACGGCGGCGGCGATGGCGACGGTGCCCAGCAGGAGGCCGGGTACGTCGAGTCGGGCGGCGCTCGGCTGGGACTCGGCCACCCCGACGGCGGCGACGACGAGAGTGATGACGCCGAGCACGATGGTCGACAGGTAGACGCTGTGCCACCGGTGGTGCTGGAGCAGCGTGCCGGCGATGAGCGGGCCGACCGCGAGCCCGATGCCGGAGGCCGCCGACCACGCGGTGATGACCTCGGTACGTCGGTGCGGATCGGTGAAGGTCGCGCCGAGGATCGCCAGGCTGTTCGGCAGGATCAGGGCTCCGCCGAGGCCGGCGACCAGCTGCCCGACGATCACCCAGGCCACGGTCGGGGCGCTGGCCACGACGGCGGCACCAACGATCATCGCGATGACTCCGGCACCGAACATGCGCTTGCGCCCGTAGCGGTTGCCGAGGGTGGCCGCGGACAGCACCACGCTCGCCACCATCAGCGTGTAGGCGCTGGGGACCCAGATCAGGGTGGTCGGATCGACCCGCAGATCCTGCTGGATCGTGGTCAGCGCGGATACCGTCGCGGTGATCTGGAAGAACGTGATCATCGCGCCCAGACACATGGCGATCAGGGTCACCGGACGGGAGCCACGGACCGACGACCGGACGACGCCGGCCGGTCCGGGCGCGGGTGGGGCTGCGGTGTTGCTGGTCACTGGCATCCTCAGGGACGGGCGGGCTGACTTGCATATGCAGAAGTCAGCACGCCCCAGTGAAGCACCTGACTAATCGCAATGCAAGTCAGATAGGCTGGGTGACATGGAAGACCTACGGGAAGACCGCGACTCCTGGTCGAGCGAGAACTGCTCGGTGGCCCGGGCGATGGACATCGTGGGCAGCAGGTCGACGGTCCTGATCATGCGCGAGGCCCTGCTCGGCACGCGCCGCTTCGACGACTTCGTCCGCCGGGTCGGCGTCGGTGAACCCGCAATGGCCGCCCGACTCAAGGAAATGCTCGCCGCCGGCCTACTCGAACGCATCCCGTACCGGGAGCCCGGGCAGCGCACCCGCCACGAGTACCAACTCACCCGCAAAGGCCGCGAACTCCTGCCGGTCATCACCGCCCTGCGCAACTGGGGCGACACCTGGGCCGCCGACGACGCCGGCCCATCCGTCGTCGCCACCCACCACGACTGCGGCGAGCCGGTCCGCGCGGTACTCCGCTGCGCCGCCGGCCACGAGATCACGGACGGCGACATCGACATCGCCGCCGGCCCGGGCATCATCCGACGCGCCTGACGGCCGAGCCGGCCGGGCACGGGAGCCGCCGGGCGCGCGGGGCCGCCGGGCGCGCGGGCCGCCGGGCGCGCGGGCCGCCGGGGCGGGCTCGATCCGAGGCGACCGGCAGGCGGGCGGGCTCATTCCTCGCGGCGGCCGGGCGCGCGGGCCGCCGGGGCGGCCGTCATTCCTCGCGGCGGCCGGGCAGGCGGGCCGCCGGGCCGGGCGTCATTCCTCGCAAATCGGCATGCGGGCCGCCAACCTGAGGTCCCGATGGCACCAGCACAGCACCACTTATCAATCGATTTTGATCGCTAAAACTGTCGTACACCTGTTCTAGTCTCTGGTCATGGTTGAGGAGTTGGCGCGGGCAGACGACGCCGTCGCCGTCTGCGTCGACGACGCCGCCTGGGCCCTCGCCGACGATGAGCTGATCGCGGCGCTCGACGCCGCACACCGCCTGGCGCAACGCCTCGCCGCCGTCACGCTCGCCCTGGTTCGCGAGATCGACGGTCGGGGCACCGCCCGCGCGCAGGGCGCGTCCAGCACAGCGGTCTGGCTGCGCGAACGACTCCGGCTCACCGTTCCCGCCGCCCGCCGGCTCGTCGACCTCGCCGCCGCCCTGGAAAGCGGCAATCCTGGGGTACGCGCCGCTCTGGCCAACGGGGACATCACCCTCGACCAGGCCCGGGTCATCGCCGACACCGTCACCACCGTGCACACGGCCGCCGGCGCGGAGGCCGCCGACAAGGCCGTCGGTGTGCTCACCGAGTGGGCCGGCCAGTTCGACAGCACCCTCCTGCGCAAACTCGGCACCCGCATCCTCGACCACGTCGCACCCGAGGCCGCCGACGCCGCCGCTCGGGCAGCACTGGAAGCCGAAGCCCGCCAAGCGACCCGCGACCGTCACCTCACCCTCTCCGAACTGTCCGACGGGCGGCTCCGACTCACCGGCACCCTCGACACCGAAACCGCCGGCCTGCTCCGCGCCGCCATCGACCCGCTGACCGCCCCGTCCGGTCCAGACGACAGACGCTCCCCCGGGCAACGCCGCCACGACGCACTCGCCGACCTGTGCCGACTCAGCCTGCGCACCGGCGACCTACCCGAGCACGGCGGCGATCCCGCGCAGATCGTCGTCACCACCAGCTACGACATGCTCGCGAGACAACTCGACGCCGGCACCCTCGACACCGGGCTGCGGCTCACCCCGGAGACGGTGCGTCGGCTCGCCTGCGACGCCGCGATCCTGCCCGCCATCCTCGGCAGCGCCGGCCAGGTCCTCGACGTCGGAAGACAACGCCGCCTCATCACCGGCCCACTCCGACGCGCACTCGTCCTCCGCGACCGCGGCTGCGCCTTCCCCGGCTGCGACCGCCCACCCCGCTGGTGCGACGCCCACCACATCCGACACTGGGCCGACGGCGGCGACACCAGCCTGGCCAACGCCGTCCTGCTCTGCGGCCACCACCACCGACACCTCCACCACAGCGACTGGACCGTCCGCTTGGCCGGCGACGGTCAGCCCGAATTCATCCCACCGGCCTGGCTCGACCCCGAACAACTCCCCCGCCGCAACCACTACCACCGGCGGACATAGACACGACCTACCGACGCTGAACCCACCTTCGCCACGCAGTCGGTTCCAGGCAGGTCTCCACGTCGCTGGGCCGGGGTGCTCGATGACCCGCGCGCGCTCGGCGGGACCACCACGGTGGCGCGACCGCACAGGCCGGCGCCGGGTGTGAGCCCGGCCCGCCGCGGGCCACGTCCCTACCCACAGCCACCCACCCCCGTGACGGCCGACCACCTTCGGAGACGACCACCCGCGGGGAGTGCCACCCGCGCGGGGAAGGCCATTCGCGGGGAGAGCCACCACGGAGACGACCACCCGCGGGGAAGGCCACCCCGGAGACGGCCACCCGCGGGGAGGGCCACCGCGGGGAGGGCCACCCCGGGGAGGGCCACCCCGGGGAGGGCCACCCGCGGGGAGGGCCACCCCGGGGAGGGCCACCCCGGGGAGGGTCAGGATGTCGCGGGCCGGCGTCATGGGCTTCCTGGGCGGCGAGCCGCCTCCCGCCATGCGCGGACCAGCGCCGGTACGCCGGAGTAACGCTCGGCAGGGGCCGCCCTGGTCGCCCGGTCCACGACGCGACGCTTGTCGTCGTTGCCCCGCCAGCCCGCGGGCGAGTCAAGCAGGTGGCGCAGGGTGCGGCCGAGCAGGTGCACGGTGGTCCGCTCGTCGATCACCGCGCCCCGGACGAACTCCTCCGGCGCCATGTAGCGCCGCGAGCCGGGCAGCCGTTCGGCGTCGAGCACAAAGGGTCCGGGGCGGTACTCGTCCAGGTCGATCAACCGCATCCGTGCGGCGGAGAAGTCGTACAGGAAGCAGCCGTCGTAGAGGTCGACCGCGACGAGGCCGGCGGCGCTGACGGCGAGATGAGCGTCGAGGATCGCGTCGAGGGCCGCCTCGACCTGCGGCAACGGCAGTTGCTGGAACCGGGAGAGCCCGGTCCGGTCCGCACCATGCACGGTGGCGTGGTTCAACACGTCGCCGTCGTACCAGGGGTAGACGAGCGTTGGCCCGGCCGGTCCGTCGACCGTCCGGATTGGACGGACGATCGTGCGGTGGCTGACTGCGGCGTGCACCGCGCGGGCTCGGTCGAGGGAGGCTCTGCCCTCGGCCGTGATGGCCGTCTTGACGAGCCACCGCCGGCCCGCCTGCTCGACCCCGTAGGAGAGGCAGCCGGAGTCCTGTTCGTCGAAGACCACGAAGGCCGTCTCGATCGCCGGCACCGAAAACCGCTGAAATGACATCGACACCCCCGAGTCGGCGTCGTCCAAATGACGCGCAAAGTACCCCTTGTGTTACGAGCCTGTTTCCAAGATGACAGCCAGGTTACGAGTGCTTCTCGATGATCGGTGCCGAACCTAGGTTTCGGCCACCGTCATCAGTCGTGGCGGCCGGCACCGAACGTGGAGGCAACGACGTGCCACAACCGAACACACATCGGACCGGACGGGTCAGGCGCGGGGTCAGCATGCTGGCCGCCGTGGCACTGACCACGGCCGGCCTGACCAGCCTGCCCGGCAGCGCCACCGCGGCGCCGACAAGCAGTGGACCGACCGCCCGCTACCTGGTCCAGCTCGACGAGGAGCCGCTGGCCACGTACACCGGCGGGGTGCCCGGGATCGCGGCGACCAAGCCGACCGTCGGCGCCAAGCTGAACCGCACGTCGGGCAGCGCCAAGGCGTACCGCGACCACCTGCGGCAGCAGCGCACGTCAGTCTTGGACCGTGTCGGTGTGCCGGCCGACCGCACCCGCGTCACGATGGAGACCGCGTTCAACGGCTTCGCCGCCGACCTGACCGGGCCGCAGGCCGCCCGGCTGCGCGCCACCCGCGGGGTGCGGGCGGTCTACGAGAGCCACCAGGTGCACGCGACCACCTCACACACTCCGGACTACCTGGGCCTGACCGGCAAGGGTGGGGTGTGGCAGAACGAGTTCCGCGGCGACTCCCACGCGGGCGAGGGCGTCATCGTCGGGGTCATCGACAGTGGTTACTGGCCGGAGAGCGCGAGCTTCGCGCCGCTGCCCAGCCCGCGCCCGGACCAGGCAGTCATCGACGCCAAGTGGAAGGGCACCTGCGACGTCGGCATCGAAGCGCCGGTCACCTGCAACAACAAGGTGATCGGCGCCCGCTGGTACAACGACAGCGGCATCGCCGACACGTTCCCGGACGACTACTCCTCGCCGCGTGACCGCAACGGCCACGGCACCCACACCGCCAGCACCGCGGCCGGCCTGCACGGCGTCCGGGCGACCTCGGGCACCCAGGACCTGGGCCTGATCTCCGGAATGGCGCCGGCCGCGCGCCTGGCGATCTACAAGGCGCTGTACGACAACGGGGCGGGCGGCGCGACAGGTACCGACATCGACATCGTGCACGCCATCGACGACGCGGTCGCCGACGGCGTGGACGTGATCAACTATTCGATCGGTGACGACACCGAGCAGTTCGGGGCAGTCGACGCCACGTTCTTCAACGCCGCCGCCGCTGGGGTGTTCGTCGCCGCCGCCGCCGGCAACTCCGGCCCCTTCGCCAACACCGTCGACAACTCGACGCCGTGGCTTACCACTGTGGCCGCGAGCACCACCGACCGGCAGAACACCCGGCAGCTCAACCTCGGCGACGGCACCACGATCGCCGGTGTGGGCATGGGCGAGACCGGTGTCGGGCCGGCCCCGCTGGTCTTCGCGAAGGACAGCGCGCTCGACCCGGACGGGGCCTACGGCGCCGGCCTCTGCGCCGACGACACACTCGACCCCGCCAAGGTCAAGGGCGCTATCGTGCTCTGCCTGCGCGGCGAGATCCCGCGTACCGACAAGAGCATCGAGGTGGCCCGGGCCGGCGGCGTCGGCATGGTGCTGTACAACGAGGAGCTGAACTCCCTCAACGCCGACGTGCAGACCGTGCCGACAGTGCACATCAACGAGGTCGACCTGGCCACTGTCAGCGCGTACGTCGCGAAGGGCAACGCCACGGCGACCATCTCGCCAAGCAGGCTGGAGACCGTCGAGGCACCCGCGGTCGCCGCGTTCTCCTCGGCCGGCCCGTCCAACCTGAACGCCGGTGAGCTGCTCAAGCCGGACATCAGCGCGCCCGGCCAGGACATCGTCGCGGCGTTCTCGCCGTCCATCGGCGGCAACGACTTCGCCCTGGAGTCGGGCACCTCGATGGCCGCGCCACACATCGCCGGCATCGCCGCGCTGCTGCTGGCCAAGCACCCCGGCTGGTCGCCGGCGGCGGTCCGCTCGGCGCTCATGACAAGCGCCGTGGACAAGACCGACAAGGGCAACCCGATCAAGATCGGCACGTACGACGCCACCCCGCTGAACTACGGCGCCGGTCAGGTGAAGCCGGGCAGCGCCTTCGACCCGGGCCTGGTCTACGACTCCAACCAGCAGGACTGGATCAAGTACCTGTGCGGGGTGTCGGCCGACCGGGGCGGCGACTACGGGCTCGGTGACCTGGACGGCTGCGACACCATCGGCGCGATCGACACCGCGCAGCTCAACTACCCGTCGATCTCGCTGGGCCGGATGGTCGGCAAGCAGAGCGTGACCCGCACGGTCACCAACGTCAGCGACAAGACCAGCACCTACACGTCGTCGGTGCAGGCCCCGCCGGGCTACCAGGTCACTGTCACCCCGAAGAAGTTGCAGATCCGTCCGGGCCAGAGCGCCCGCTTCACCGTCGAGGTCACCAACACCGGCGGGGCGTTCGACACCTGGGCCGACGGCTCGCTGACCTGGCGCGACCAGTTCACGCACGAGGTACGCAGCCCACTGGTCGTGCGCAACTCGGGGCTGGTCGCGCCCGACGCCATCACCGGCACGGGCACCTCCGGCAGCGTCCGGATCGCCGCCGAGGTCGGTTACAAGGGTCAGCTGATCTCCCAGCTCTCCGGCCTGACCGCGGGCACCAGCACCGCGGTCACCCTGACGGGCGAGGGGCCGAGCTGGGACTGGAGCACGTCGAACAACCTGCCGGTGCCGCTGCCCGCGGCCATCAGCAAGACCACCCTGCACGTACCGGCCGGCACCCGCAGCCCGGAGATCCACGTGACATCGGCACGACCCACCTGCTCCCACATCGACTGGGAGGACGAGGAGGGCGTGATGGAGTGCACCGAGTTCAGCCTCAACGTCTACGACACGTCCGGGAAGTTCGTCACGGCCACGGCCAGCACCCGGATCGGCGCCAAGGTCAGCCTGCCGGACGGCGCCGGCGACTACATAGTGGTCGTCGAGCAGGAGTTCACCGAGAACATCAAGGACGAAGCCAACGCGTACACCATCACCAGCTACCTGCCGGGAGCGCCGGGCACCTCGACCGGCCGGTTCACCATCGACCCGAAGCAGCGCAGCGTGCAGCCGGGCGCGACGGCGAACCTGACAGTGCGCTGGTCCGGCCTCGCGGCGGGTCAGCGCTACGTCGGGCTGGTCGAGTTCCGCAACGGTGACGGCTCGCTGAAGACCGTGCCGGTCACCATCCAGTCCTGACCCTCTCCCCCAACCCGGCGGATCGGCGTGTGACCCAGGTCACCGCCGGTCCGCCGGCCCATTGTCCCGCCGGACGGAGGTGATCTGCTCGCCCCACGGTGATCGACGGCGGCGAGGACACGACACGGGGCGGCGGGAGCCCAACTCCCGTCCGCCCCGAACGTCTGCGTGGACCCGTGGAGTTCGTCGGACGAGCGGCGGAGTTGGCCCAGTTGCGTCGGCTCGCCGCAGCCCCACCGTGCCTGATCCTGCTGGAGGGCGAGCCCGGGATCGGCAAGAGCCGCCTGGTCACCGAGTTGCTCACCGAACTTCCCGGTCACCACCTGGTCGGCGAGTGCGACGACGTGCCGGAGCCCTTCCCGCTCGGCGTACTGCTCGACGCGATCCGGGGCAGCGCCAACCGACTCGGCACCCTCAGCCCGGTGGCTGGCGCCCTCGCGCCGCTGCTGCCCGAACTGGCCGACGTGCTGCCCGACCCGCCACCCCCGCTTACCGACCCGGCAGCCGAGCGGCACCGGCTGCTCCGAGCCGTCGGGGCGGTGCTCGCCGCGTTGAGCCCCGCCACGCTGCTCCTTGAGGACCTGCACTGGGCCGACCCGGCGACCTGTGAATTCCTCGCCTACCTGAGCACCCACCCGGTCGACGGGTTGGCGGTCGTGCTGACCACCCGCACGGTGACGGCCGGCGGCAGCACCCCGATCCACGACGCCCTGGCCCGAACTCCACCGTGGAGCGTCACGCGGGTCGCGCTCGGTCCGCTGGACACCAGCGACGTACGCCGGCTCGCCGCCCGGACCCTGCGGCTCGACGACCCGCCGCAACAGTTGGTCGCCACCCTGCTCGACCGCACCGCCGGCATCCCGTTCGTCGTCGAGGAGGTACTGCGGACGCTCGCGGAGCGGGGCGGCGACCCGTTGGCGGACGACAGCGTCCCGTTCGTCCTGCGGGACGTGCTGCTCTGGCGGTTGCGGGCGCTCGACGAGGCGACCCGGGAGGTGCTCGGCGCCGCCGCCGTACTCGGGTTGGCACCGGACCAGCGCATCCTCGCCGCGGTGCTCAGCCTGGACCGGGTGGCGGTCGGCACGGCACTGACCGCGGCCCACCGGGCCGGCCTGCTGCACGACGCCGGGGACGGCCTGCGGTTCCGCCACGACCTGGCCCGGCAGGTGGTGTACGACCTGGTGCCCCGGGAGAGCCGGGAGTGGCTGCACCTACGCGTCGCCCGGGTGCTGGAGCAGGAGTTGCCCCGGCCGGTCGCCCAACTCGCGCACCACTACCGTCGGGCCGGCAGCGGCGCGGACTTCGTCCGCAACGCCGAGGCGGCCGCCGACCTGGCCACCGAGCGTGGCGACGACGCGACAGCCGCCAGCTTCCTGCTCCAGACCATGGACGTCGCCGAACTGCCTCGACCCGTACGGGTACGGCTCGCCGCCAAGCTGGGCCGGTATGCCATCGACGGGCTCAGCCAGGCCGAGGCGATCCCGGTGCTGGAGCGGCTGCTCGCCGACCGACGCCTGCCGCCCGGAGCCCGCGGTGAGCTGGGTCTGGTCCTCGGCCGGATGCTGCGTCAGCAGGGTGAGGCGCTGCGCGGGTACACCGAGATCGAACGGGCCGTGCCGTACCTGCGCGCACCCCGACGCAAGGCGCCGGCACTCGCGGTGTTGGCGGCCCCCGACACCGTCGTCGGCCGGCACGTCGACGACCACCTGGCCCGCTGCGCGGAGGCGGAGAGCGCCGCTGCGGCCAGCGGGGACCCGGGGGCGCACCTCGCGGTCCGGATCGCCCGGGCCTCGCTGCTGCTGGAGCTGGGCGACCCGGCCGCCTGGGCGATCATCGGGGAGTTGCGGGCCTCCGCCGAGTTGGCCGACCGGCCGCGGGAGCACGCTCGGGCCTGCCTGAACTGGGCGCAGGGCGCGTTGCACGCCGGCCACCCGGAGCAGGCCGAGGCGCTCCTGGCGGCGGGTCGGACGCTCGTCGACGAGACCGGGTACGAGCGACTGACCGCCCTGGTGGATGCGACCGAGCTGTCGCTTGACCGGGCCGCCGGCCGGCTGGACGGTCTCGTCGAGCGGCTCACCCGTCTTGTCGCAGGCGCGGCGCGGATGCCGGTCACCCTGCTCGACGCGCGGGCCGAACTGGCCACCGTGCTGGCCCGCACCGCGAACAAGGACGACGAGGAACGGCGGGCGGAAGAGGCGCTGCGGGAGGTGGTGGCCGACGCTCGGCGGGTCGGCGCGATCTGGCCGCTGGTGCAGGCGCTCTCGGCGCTGGCCCGGCTGACCCTGGCCGGACGGCCGGGCGAGGCGGTCGGGCATGCGACGGAGGCGCTGTCGCTGGTCCGCGGCAAGGGCATCCTGGCGTGGGCCGCCGAGGCGGTGCTGGTGCTGGCGGAGGCTGCCGCCACGGCGGGGGCACCGGAGTGGGCCGCGGCGGCGGTGACCGAACTGGAGGCCGGGATCGCCGGCCGGGACGCCCCACTCGCCGTGGCCACCCTGCGTCGGTGCCGCGAAATCCTGCCGGCCTGAGGCCGGTCCGGCCGGCTGTCGGGCCCGCCGCAGGGTGGTGGGGCTCCGGCCTCAGTCGCGGGTCAACACGATGAGGTCGGCGTCGTGGGTCGGACTCCACTGCACCGGCAGGCCCACCGTGGCGAGGTGGCTGCCGGAGTAGTGGCGGTCGCCGTGGGAGTAACGAGCCGCCGGGTCGAGGCCGCGCAGCGGCAGCCGCACCGGGCGCGACGGCAGCAGGCCGGTGCCGTCGAGCCGGCCGGTGTGCCAGGCCAGGACGACCACCCGACGCTGGTCCGGGGCGGTGTACTGCACCGCGCAGCGGGCCTGGTCGGGGCCACCGATCAGGTGCACCTCGCCGTGAGTGACGACGTCCCGGATCTCCTTGTAGCGGGCGATCCAGCCGGCCGCCTCGACCCGCTCCGCAGGGGTCCACGCGCGGATGTCCGCGCCGATGCCGAGCACACCTGCCATCGCGAGGACGAACCGGAACGCCAGCGAGCGGGGGCGCGTGTCGAACAGGCCGGGGGCATCGGTGACCCAGGAGCTGAGCAGGTGCGGGGCGTTGGCGTGCAGGAAGCCGTACTGGATGGCCAGCCGGTCGAGTGGGCCGGTGTTGTCGCTGGGCCAGAAGACGTCGGCGCGGGCGGCCATCGCCAGGTCGGTCCGCGCGCCACCGCCGGCGCAGGCCTCGATCAGCACGCCGGGGTGGTCCCGGCGCAGCTGCTCGTAGATCCGGTGCAGGTTGGCGACGTGCGCACCGTCCAGGTCGAGCGGTGCGACCCCACCGGGCCGACCCGGCTCGGTACGCGGCCGGTTGAAGTCCCACTTCAGGTAGTCGATGTCGTACCGGCGCAGCAGGCCGTCCACTGTGGCGTGCACGAACTCGGCGACCTCCGGCCGGCCCAGGTCGAGCAGGTACTGGTTGCGCACCGGGGTGAGCGGTCGGCCGTCGACGGCGTAGACCCAGTCCGGGTGCTCGGCATAGAGGGTCGACTTGGGGTTGACGCACTCCGGCTCGACCCAGAGCCCGAAGTTCAGCCCGAGCGCGCGGACGTCGGCGATGAACGCGTCGAACCCGGCCGGGAACTTCGCCGGATCGGGCGTCCAGTCACCCAGCCCGGCGGTGTCGTCGTTACGGCCGACGAACCAGCCGTCGTCCACCACGAACGTCTCCACGCCCAACTCGGCGGCGACCCGGGCGAGCGCGAGCTGGCTCTGTGCCTCGACCGCGAAGTAGGTGGCCTCCCACGAGTTGTAGAGCACCGGGCGCGGGGTGAGCCGGTCGGCGGCCAACAACCGCTGGTGGGTGTGCCAGACCCGGGCCAGCCCGTCCAGGCCGTCCGGGCTGTACGCGCCGGTGACCACCGGCAGGGTCAGCGACTCACCGGGGGCCAGGTCAAGCGGGCCGTCGACCAACTGCCGGCCGGCCCGGACCCGGGTCAGCCCACCGGTGTCCCGCTCCGCGCTGATCTCCCACGAGCCGGTCCAGGCCAACCCCATCCCCCAGGCCGCGCCGGCCGGGTCCGCGGTGTCCCGCACGGCCAGCCAGGGCACGTGCAGATGCCCGGGTACGCCCTGGGAGCTGCCGATGCTGAACGTGCCGTGATCCAGCTCGACGTGGGCGAGTTGGAACTCCTGCGCCCACTGCCCCCACTGGTGGCTGAGCAGCGCGCCGTGCGGGGTCGGCACGTTGAACCCGCCCGAGACGGCCCGGAGCACCCGCAGTACGCCGGTGCCGTCGTTTGTCAGCTCCACCCAGCGCTGCACCACGTCGGTGCCGGCCGGCACCCGGTAGCGCACCGTGGCGCGCAGCCCGGTCACCGGGTCGGCGAGGTCGACGGCCAGCTCCCGCTGGTCGGCGTCGACCCGCTCACCGGTGTGGGCGAAGCCGACCCGGCGCTGCCCGTTGGCGGTCTCCACCACCAGGTCGGCGCCGGTGAACGGGCGGTCGGCGTCGGTGGCGTACTCGATGGGGGCGGCGTCGCCGGCGGTGAGGAACGGCACCGGGCCGTCGTAGGCCACCGGCGACGGCCCGTCCGAGACGCCGTGCGGGCCCCACGCGACAAGCTCCAGCCAGCGACCGTGCGCGGGCACTGTCACCGTGTACTCGGTGTTCGTGCCGCGCAGCGTCCAGCGCTGCCCGGTCGCGGCGGTCACTTGACCGCTCCGAGCGC
Source organism: Micromonospora sp. NPDC049047 (assembly GCF_040649135.1). Classification (NCBI taxonomy): domain Bacteria; kingdom Bacillati; phylum Actinomycetota; class Actinomycetes; order Micromonosporales; family Micromonosporaceae; genus Micromonospora; species Micromonospora sp. NPDC049047. Next base: position 352,985 of record NZ_JBEZEY010000002.1, on the reverse strand, counting down.
CAGACCGGACACGAAGTGCCGCTGGAAGCGCAGGAAGACCGCGACAGTGGGGACGGCCGCGATGACAGTGCCGGCGGCGATGACGTTCCAGGACGAGACGAACTGCCCCTGCAGGGCGAGCAGCGCCGGAGTGACGGGCATGTTGTCGTCGGTACGCAGCACGGTGATCGCCCAGAGCAGGTCGTTGAAGATCCAGGTGAAGGACAACGCACCGAGGGCGGCGAGCGCGGGGCGGGTCAGCGGCAGCATCACCTTCGTGAAGATCTGCGCTGTGCCGGCGCCGTCGATGGTGGCCGCCTCCTGGATCTCGTTCGGCAGGTCCCGCATGAAGCCGTGCAGGACGAAGGTGTAGAAACCCAGCCCGAAGCCGACCTGCACCGTAATCAGCGCCCAGAGCGTGTCGTACATGCCGGTCAGCTCGCTGAACTTGGCCACCGGGATGAGCAGGATCTGTGGTGGCAGCAGGTTGCCGGCGAGCATCAGCAGCAGGATGGTGCGTCGGCCGGGGATCCGGAACCGGCTCAGCGCGAACGCGGCCATCGCGGCCAGCCCGAGGCTCAACGCCACCGACGGGATGGTGACGAGCATGCTGTTGATCAGGGCGCGCAGCTCACCGCCGTCGGTCCACGCCTGCCGGTACGTGTCCAGTGTGAACGACCGGGGCAGGCTGCCCACCCCGTGCGCGGCGATGTCGTCGAACGACCGGGTGGACATCACCACCACCCAGAGCACCGGCCCGAGCCAGAGCACTGACAGCAGGATCATGCCGGTGTGGAAGGCCCCGGTACGGAGCTTGTTCATCAGGCTTCCTCCCGGAACGCGCGGACCAGGTAGCCGAGGATGACGGCCAGCGCGAGCACGAAGATCACGACGGCGATCGCTGAGGCGTAGCCCAGCCGCAGGCTCTGGAACGCTGTCGAGTACATGTAGGTGCTGAGCAGCTCCGACGAGTGGTACGGGCCGCCCTTGGTGAGCGACCAGACGATGTCGAAGGAGCGCAGCGAGTCGATGACGATGACCGACAACACGACGGCGTTGACCCCCTTGAGCTGGGGAATGGTGACGTGCCGCAGCCGTTGCCAGGAGTTGGCGCCGTCCATCCGGGCCGCCTCGTGCAGCGCCGGGTCGATGGCCTTCAGGCCGGCCAGGAACAGCACCATCACGTAGCCGATCTGCCGCCACAGGGCGGGCAGGATCACCGCGTACAGGGCGGTCTGCGGGTCCGCGAGCCAGGGCCGGATCAGGCTCTCCAGGCCGACCGCCCGCAGCAACGTGTCGGCGATGCCGTCGGGCTGGTAGAACACCCGCCAGACCAGCGCCGTCACCACGAGCGAGAACACCACAGGGGTGAACAGCGCGGCCCGGTAGAAGCCGACCCCGCGCCGCTCCTTCTGCAGGACCAGCGCCATCCCGAAGCCGCCGAGCACGGAGAGGCCACCGAAGAGCACCAGCCAGATCACCGTGTTGACGAGCGCACCGCGGAAGGTGGCGTCACCGGCCAGCTCGACGTAGTTGTCGGTGCCGACGAAGGCCGGCGACGACATGCCGTCCCAGCGGGTGAGCGAGAACCAGAAACCCTGCAGCGCCGGCCAGAACACCCAGATGCTCTCGACCGCGAACGGCACCAGGACGAACGCCACAAGCAGCGGCGACAGTCGAGCCGACCGTCGCCGCCGCGTGGGGGTGACCGAAGTCGTGGAGATCGTTGCTGTCACGTCAGCCCTTGAAGACCTTCTCGGCGCCGGCCTGCCACTCCCGCAGGATCGCGTCGATCTGGTCCGGCTTGTCGATGAACTTGGTGAGCGCGGTGTCCGCGGTCGGCTGGAGTGCGTCGCTGGAGTCGCGGTTGAAGAACTGGGTCAGCTCCTTGGCCTCGTCCAGCATCGCCTTGCCCTTGGCGACAAGCGGCGAGTCGGACGCCTTGGCCTTCGGGTTGGCCGGCAGCACGATGCCGGAGCTGGCCTTGACGTACGCCTCCTGCGCCTCGACCCCGGCCAGGTAGGTGAGCAGGGCCTTGGTGCCGGTCGGGTTGGCGGTCTTCGCGCTGGCGAAGAAGCCGTCCGTCGGCGCCTCCTCGGCCAGCGGGACCGCCGGGTCGATGATCGGGAACCGGAAGAAGTCCAGGTCACCGAGGGCGTCCTTGGGCGCGGCGTCGGCGAAGAACGTGCCGATCAGGAACATGCCGGTCTTGCCGGCCAGCAACGCGGTGGTGGCCTCCTGGAACGGGTACGCCTTGCCCTTCGGGTCGAAGTAGGGCAGGGCCTCGCGCCAGCGGGTGAAGACCGCCTTGACCTTCGGGTCGTCGAAGCGCTGCTTGCCGGCGAGCAGCTCGCGGTGGAACGGCGCGCCGTTGATCCGGATGTTGAGGTAGTCGAACCAGGCCGAGGCGATCCACGGGGTGTCGCCGAGACCGATGCCGATCGGCGGGATGCCCTTGCTCTTCAGCGTCTCGCACAGCGCCAGGAAGTCGGTCCAGGTCTTCGGCTCCTGCACGCCCCACTTGGCGAAGTTGGACTTGCGGTAGAAAAAGCCCCACCAGTAGTTGTTCATCGGCACGAAGACCTGCTTGCCGCTGGTATCGGTGGAGAGCGTGCGCAGCGACTGCGGGTAGTCGCCGAGCGACTTCCACACGTCGGAGACGTCGAGCAGCAGGTTCTTGCTGGCGTAGTCGTTGGCGACCGAGCCCGCGTACCAGGTGTAGAGGTCCGGTGGGTTGGCCGAGGTCAGGTAGGTCGGGAGCTGGGTCCGGAAGGTCTCCGAGGCGATCGTGTTGAGGCTCGCCGTGCCCTTGCCCTGCGCGTTGAACGTCTCGATCAGCTTCTCCATCGCGACCTTGGCCTGCGGCGAGGAGAGGTTGGACTGGATGGTGACCGCGCCTGAGCCGCCGCCCGTCGTCGGCCCGCTTGCGGAGCTGGCGCACGCGCTGAGGAACGAGCTGGCGCCGAGTGCACCCAGGCCGGCCAGCCCTAGGTGACCAAGGAATCGCCGGCGACCGGGGTCGAAGTCGCTCACGGAGGTATCCCTTCCTCTACGACACGCAGCGTCACCGCGCAGTGTGTCGTCCATGTGAATGCTGTGCCGAGAAGGTTGCATCGGACGTCGCCGACTGTCAAGATATCTTCGTAATTAATGATTAGATGAGATCAAGGCGAAGGTCAGGTGGATCAGCTTATGCGTCGGCTTGAAGGCAGAAACGCGCTGGTCACCGGTGCAATGGGCGGGATCGGCGCCGCCACGGCCCGGCGGCTCGCCGCCGAGGGCGCAGCGGTCGCGCTCCTCGATGTGCACGACCCGACCCCGCTGGCCGACGAACTGAAAGCTCACGGCGCACAAGCACTGTCCGTAGTGGCAGACGTCAGCGACGAGAGCGACTGGGCGGCTGCGGTGTCGGCCGCCCGCGACCGTCTCGGTCCGATCGACATCCTGGTGAGCACCGCGTACGCCGTGCGGGTCGCCCCGGCCCACGAGACCAGTCGACAGTCCTGGGACCAGCAACTCGGCGTCAGCCTCACCGGCTCCTTCCTCGGCGTCCGCGCCTGCCTCGACGACCTGCGGGCCCGCTCCGGCGCGGTGGTGCTGATCTCCTCCGTACACGCGCTCGTCGGGTTGCCCGGCCGCCCCGCCTACGCCGCGGCCAAGGGCGGCCTGGTCGCGCTCGGCCGCCAACTCGCCGTGGAGTACGGCCCGCAGGTGCGGGTCAACACGGTGCTGCCCGGCCCGATCCTCACCGCCGCCTGGGCCGACGTGTCCGAAGAGGACCGCGAGCGTAGCGTCGCCGAGACGGTGGCGAAACGCTTCGGCACCCCGGACGAGGTGGCCGCGACCGTCGCCTTCCTCGCCTCGCCGGACGCCGCCTACATCACCGGCGCGAGCCTGGTGGTGGACGGTGGCTGGACAGCGGTGAAAGCCTCGGCCTGAGAGATCGATCCGACAAGCGAAAAGGCCACGAGCATTGGCACAGTACGCACGCCGCGGCGTCCACGGGCAGACCGTCGAAGCGATCGCCCGACGCATCCTCACCGGTGAGATCCCTGCCGACGCGACACTGAACATCGTCGCCCTGCAGGAGGAGTTCGACGTCAGCCTGACCGCGCTCCGCGAGGCGCTGAAGGTCCTCTCCGCCAAGGGCCTCGTCGACGCCCGGCAGAAGCGCGGCACCTTCGTCCGACCCCGCGCCGACTGGAACCTGCTCGACGGCGACGTGATCCGCTGGCAGTTCGCCGAGGGCCCCGACGAACGACTGCTCGAAAAGCTGCACGAGGTGCGCGCGATCATCGAACCGGCCGCCGCCCGGCTGGCCGCCACCCGGGCGACCGAGGACGACCTGGCCGCCCTGGACCGGGCACTCGACGAGATGGCCGAGGCCAACGGTGACCCGGCCGCCGCCGTCGCCGCCGACCTCGCCTTCCACCGCGCGCTGCTCACCGCCACGCACAACGAGCTGCTGGAACGGATGGAGGTGGTGATGGAGACCGGGCTCGCCGAACGGGACCGCCTGGTGCACGGCGGCGCCGCGCACGACGATCCGGTGCCCAGCCACCGGGCCGTCGTCGACGCGCTGCGCGAGCGGAACGAGACAGCGGCCGAGACCGCCATGCGTGAGTTGCTGGACAAGGCCGTCCGCGACGTCGAGAAGGCACGGGGACGAAGGGGCAGTCAGTGAAGATCGAGCGCATCGAGACCTTCCTGGTCGCGCCACGGTGGTTGTTCTGCCGGGTGGAGACCGACGACGGGCTGGTCGGCTGGGGTGAACCGGTGGTGGAGGGGCGCGCCGAGGTGGTGCGCAGTGCCGTCGAGGTGCTCGCCGAATACCTGATCGGCGCCGATCCGCTGCGCATCGAGCAGCACTGGCAGGTGCTCACCAAGGGCGGCTTCTACCGGGGCGGCCCGATCCTCTCCAGCGCGGTCGCCGGCCTCGACCAGGCACTCTGGGACATCGCCGGGCAGGCGTACGGCGCACCTGTGCATGCGCTGCTCGGCGGACCGGTACGCGACAAGGTGCGGATCTACTCCTGGATCGGCGGGGACGAGCCCGACGAGGTAGCCGACGCCGCCGCCGCGCAGGTCGCCGCCGGGCTCACCGGGGTGAAGATGAACGCCTGCGGACGGCTCTCCCCCATCCCCACCTCCGCCGAGCTGGACGAGATCGTCGGTCGGGTCGCCGCCGCCCGCGAGGTCCTCGGCCCCGACCGGGACATCGCACTCGACTTCCACGGCCGGGCCGGGCTGGCCGCGGTCCGCCGGATCCTGCCCGAACTGACCGCCCTGCACCCGTTCTTCGTGGAGGAGCCGGTCCTGCCCGACCAGGCCCACCACCTGCGCGACATCGTCGCCAGCACACCGATCCCGGTGGCCACCGGGGAACGGCTCTACGGCCGCGGCGAGTTCCTCGGCCCGTTGCAGGCCGGAGTCGCAGTGGTGCAGCCGGACCTGTCGCACGCCGGCGGGATCTCCGAGGTCCGCCGGATCGCCGCGCTGGCCGAGACGTACGGCGCGCTGCTCGCCCCGCACTGCCCGCTCGGCCCGATCTCGCTGGCAGCCAGCCTCCAGGTGGCCTTCGCGACGCCGAACTTCCTGATCCAGGAGCAGAGCATCGGCATCCACTACAACGTGGGTTCCGAGTTGCTCGACTACCTGGTCGACCCGGAGCCGTTCCGGTTCGTGGACGGGCACATCGCCCGCCTCGACCGGCCCGGCCTGGGCATCACGGTGGACGAGACGGCCGTCCGCAAGGCCGCCCAGACACCGCACACCTGGCGCAACCCGGTCTGGCAGCACGCCGACGGATCGTTCGCGGAATGGTGACCGGCGCGACGCAGGTCCCGCTGCGCGTGGAGTACGACGCGGCGCACGGCGGCCGGTGGACCAGCCTGCGCGGCGGCGGGCGACAGTGGCTGTGGCGGGGCCCGCAGCAGGGCCGCCACGGGGTACGCCCCGACGACGCGTTCGTCGACGCCGGTGGCCTGGAGGAGTGCCTGCCCACGGTGCGCGGCGAGCCCGACCACGGCGAGGTGTGGTCACGCCCCTGGCGCAGCGCCGGGCCCGGCACTCTGGTCATCCAGCGCCCGACGTTCGTGCTGACCCGCCGGATCACCGACTCCGGCGGCGTGGTGGTGGCCGACTACCGGCTGGCCGCCGACCCCGGTCACCGGTTCGTCTGGGCCGCGCACGCCCTGCTCGGCCTCTCCCCCGAGGCCCGCCTCGACGCGCCCGCCGGCACGCCGACCCGGCTGCACCCGGAGGCCGCCGCGCTCCTGCCGCCGGGCACCTGGCCCACCGACGCCCCCTGGCTCACCGGGGCGTGGCCGGCCCCCGCCGGGCTGACGCTCGACACGTTCGGCCCGGACGACGGCACCGCGCTCGGCGCGGTACTGCTCGATTGCCCCCGCGTCCAGGTGGTCGACGAGTCCGACCGGCTGACAGTGGAGCTGGAGTGCGACGGCCAGCCCCGCAGCACCGCGCTCTGGCGCAACCTGGGCGGCTGGCCGGAGGACTGCCCCTACCGCAGCATCGGCGTCGAACCGATGCTCGGCGCGGCCTTCGACCTGGCCGACGCCGGCCCCGCCGACGCGGCGGTCGTACCCGCCACCGGTGAGGTCACCTGGCGACTCACCATCTCCGCCCACCGCACCCACTGAGGACACCCGCGATGAACCTGCTCGACGAGCTGCGTACCCACCGGTTGCTGGCCATCGTGCGCGGCCCGGACCCGGCCGCCGCGCTCGCCGCCGTACTCACCCTTGCCGAGAGCGGCGTCGCACTGGTCGAGGTCTCGCTCACCAGCGCCGACGCGCTCGACGTCATCCGACGTGCCCGGGCCGCCCTCGGGCCGGACTACGGCCTGGGAGCGGGCACCGTGCTCAGCGCCGAGGACGCCCGCGCGGCGGCCGACGCGGGCGCCGGTTTCCTGGTCACCCCGGCGCTCGCGCCGAGCCTCGCCGAGGGTGGCCGGCTCGGGTTGCCGGTCCTCGCCGGTGCGCTCACCCCCACCGAGATGGTGCAGGCCATCAGCGGCGGGGCCGCCGCGATCAAGCTCTTCCCGGCCTCCCTCGGTGGGCCCGACTATCTGGGCGCGCTGCGCGACCCGTTCCCCGGCACCGCGTTCGTACCGGTCGGCGGGGTCGACGCGGCCGGCGCGCGACACTACCTGGACCGGGGCGCGATCGCGGTGGGCGTCGGCTCCCCGCTGCTCGGTGACGCCGTCCGGGGCGGCGACCTGTCGGCGCTACGTGAGCGCGCTGCGACATTCCGCACGGCGGTCCAGCGGTGATCGACCTGCTCACGCTCGGCGAGACGATGGCGGCCTTCCGCAGCAGCGGCCCGCTGCGGCTGGGCGGCACCGCCGGGATCTCCGTCGCCGGGGCCGAGTCGACTGTGGCGATCGGCCTGGCCCGGCTCGGTCACCGGGCCGCCTGGATCGGGGTCACCGGCGCCGACGAGCCCGGTGCGCTGGTCCGCCGTACGCTGCACGCCGAGGGCGTCGACCTGACCTGGTCCCGGATCGACCCGAGTGCGCCCACCGGGCTGATCCTCTTCGAGAACCGGGTCGCCGACATCAATCGGGTGACCTACCACCGCGCGGGTTCCGCCGGCTCCCGGCTCGGCCCGGCCGATGTGACCCGGGCCTTCGACGCACCTGGGTCGCCGCCCCGGCTGCTGCACGTCACAGGCATTACCTGCGCGCTCGGCGTCGAGCCGTACCAGTCGGTGCTGGCGGCCGTGCGCCGGGCCCGCGCGGCCGGCAGCACCGTCTGCCTCGACGTCAACCACCGGCAGCGGCTCTGGTCGGTCACCGAGGCCGCCGCCGCGCTGCGACCGCTGGTGCCCTCGATCGATCTGGTGGTCGCCTCCGACGACGAGTTGGCAGTGCTCACCGACGCCGCCGACCCGGTCGCGGCGCTGCTCTCGGCAGGGGTGACCGAGGTGGTCGTCAAGCACGGTGCCGGCGGGGCGAGCAGCCACCGGGCGACCGGCACGGTGCACCGTCCAGCCAGGACGGTGCCGGTGGTGGACACCGTCGGCGCCGGCGACGCGTTCGTGGCCGGACTGCTCTCCGGTTGGCTCGACGGCGTCGACGCGCCAGCCCGGCTGGACCGCGCGGTCACCACCGGCGCGTTCGCGGTGGCCACCCGAGGCGACTGGGAGGGCCTGCCCGAGCGGGCCGAGCTGACGCTGCTGGACCACGAGCCGGGCGGTACGGTCCGCTGACCGGGCAGTGGGCAGTCACAGCGGCGGGCCGCCCGCCGATCGTGCGACCGCCCACCGCCGCCCCCGCAGATCGTTTGGAGGAACACCATGGAGCTGACCGAACCGACAGTCTGGAGCACCGACCGGCTGGAGCTGGGCGAAGGACTGCGCTGGGTCGACGGGCGCCTGATCCTCGTCGACCTGCTGGCCGGACGGCTACTGGAAACCGACGGCGACGCCCCGGCCCCGCTGCGGGAGCTGCGCCGTCTCGACGTGCCGCTCGGCGCGGTCGCGCCGGTGGCCGGCCGACCCGGTGACTGGCTCGCCGCCGCCGGGACCGGCATCACCCTGCTGCCCGCGGGCGGCGACCCCCGACCGGTCGCCGACCTGGTCGGTGCCGCAGCCGAGCCGACCCGGATGAACGACGCGGTCGCCGACCCGCACGGCCGCTTCTGGGCCGGCAGCATGACGTACGCCGCGGTCCCCGGCGAGGGCGCGCTCTACCGGCTCACCCCGGGCGCGGCACCGGTGTCCGCGGTGACCGGGCTGACCATCCCGAACGGGCCGGCGTTCGACGCCACCGGCACCACCATGTACCTGGCCGACACGCCGCGTGGCGCGATCGACAGGTTCACCGTCGACCCGGCCACCGGTGACCTGCACGATCGGGAGCCGTTCCTGCGTCTCACCCCCGACGACGGCGGTCCGGACGGAATGACAGTCGACGCGGAGGGCCACCTCTGGGTGGCGTTCTGGGGCGGCTCGGCGGTTCGTCGCTACCGGCCCGACGGCACAGTGGACCGGGAGATCCGGCTGCCGGCGAAGCAGCCCGCCGGCATCTGCCTGGGCGGCCCCGACCTGCGCCGGCTCTTCATCGGCACCGCCCGGGTGGGGCTGACCACGCCCGGCCCGGCGGACGGAGCACTGCTCGCGGTGGACGTCCCGGTACCCGGCCTACCCGCCGCCGGGGCCGCCGCACCGGTGGCCTGAGGCAACCCGAACGGTTCGCCGCCCCGACCTCGCTGGCCGCCTCCCGACGATGCTTCCTGCCCGCGGTGAGGCATACCGGACGCCCGGGCGGGAATAGCGGCACCGGAGTGGGACAACCGGCAGGAGGCGGATGGTGAGCACCATGGGACGGGCGTCATGAGCGGGCCGGTCGGCGACGAGCCGGTCGGCGAGTTGGAGTTGGTGCACACCTTCACCGGCCCGATGCCGACCGGGGTGAGCGTCTCGCACTCCGGTCGAATCTTCGTCAACTTCCCGAAATGGGGCGACGAGGTACCGGCCACCGTCGTCGAGCTGCGCGACGGCCGGGAGATGCCCTACCCCGACCAGGCGTGGAACGACCCGTCGGGCGACGACGACGCGGGCGCGTTCATCTCGGTGCAGAGCATCGTGGTGGATCCGGCCGACCGGCTCTGGGTGCTGGACACCGGCAGCCCCATGTTCCAGCCCACCAAGCCGGGCGGCCCGAAGCTGGTCCGGGTCGACCTGGAGACCGACACTGTCGCCCAGGTGATCACCTTCCCGGCGGACGTGGCGCTGCCGACGACGTACCTCAACGACGTCCGCTTCGACCTGCGTCGCGGTGAGGCGGGGGTCGCGTACATCACCGATTCGGCTCTCTCCGGGCCGAACGGGATCATCGTGGTGGACCTGGCCAGCGGGGCGTCCTGGCGGCGGCTGCACGACCACCCGTCCACCAAGGCGGAGCCGTTGACGTCGTTCCGGCCGGTGGTCGAGGGTCGACCGTTCCTCGAACGGCCGGCGGACGGGCCGCCGAAGCCGGTGGCGATGGGCTCCGACGGCATCGCGATCTCCGCCGACGGCAGCCGGCTCTACTACTGCCCGTTGACGTCCCGACGCTGGTACAGCGTCTCCACCGAGGCGTTGGCCGACCCGGGCGTCACCCAGGAGGCGGCCGCCGCGACGGTGGTGGACGAGGGCGACAAGGGCACCGCGTCGGACGGGTTGGAGAGCGACGACGCGGGCCGGTTGTACATCACGTCGTACGAACACAACGCGGTGCTGCGCCGACTGCCGGACGGCGAGTACGAGACGCTGGTCCACGATCCGCGCCTGCTCTGGCCGGACACCATGTCGGTGGCCACCGACGGGTACCTCTACGTCACCGCCAACCAACTGCACCGGCAACCGCAGTACCAGGGGGGCCAGGACCTGCGGCGCAAGCCGTACGCGCTGTTCCGCACCCGCATCGACGCCGGCCCGGTGCTGCTGCGCCGCTGACATGGATCTGGCGATCATGGAGTTGTGGTGCCCGGTTAGGAATGCTTTTGAGTGTTTTGTTGCCCACCACAACTCCATGATCGGCAAAGCAGGCGCTCAGCTGACGGGCAGGGTGCGGTCCAGGAGGTCGAACAGGGCGGCCCAGTGACGCTCGGTGGCCTTCTCGTCGTATGCCGGGGTGTCGGCCATGGTGAAACCGTGGTGGGCGCCCTCGTACACCTCGGAGCGGTAGCGCACCCCGGCGGCGTCGAGCGCCTTCTCCAGCGTGGCGATCTGCTCGGACGTCATCGACTGGTCGGCGTCGGCGTGCCCGAAGTACAGCTCGCCGGTGATCGAGCCGACGCCCAGGTGCGGGCTGTCCGGCGCGTCGGTGACGAGCCAGCCGCCGTGGAAGCTCGCCAGCGCGGCGATCCGGTCCGGGTACGCCTCGATGGCCCGCAGCCCGTTCGTGCCGCCCATGCAGTAACCGGTGATCGCGACCGGGCCCGGCCGGACGTCGTCGCGGGCCGCCAGGAAGTCGAGGTAGGCGGCGGTGTCCCGGTTGATCACGTCGGGGGTCAACACGCCGACCAACGGCATGATTTTCTCGAAGAGCGCGGCGCGCTGGTCGGCCTCGCCGAGTCGGGACAGGTCGAACAGTGGTGCCCGGCCGGCCCGGTAGAACAGGTGGGGAGTCAGCACCAGGTAGCCGCGCTCGGCGATCCGCTCCGCCATCTCCACCAGGCGCGGGCGCGGCCCGAAGGCGTCCATGAAGAGCAGCACCGCCGGGAACGGCCCGTCGCCGTCCGGTCGGGTCAGTGACGCGTCAGCGATCCCGTCGTCGGTCGGAATGTCTACCGTCGTCGTCTGCACCACGCCTCCTCGTACGCCGATCTTGGTCTGTCCCGAACGTTACTCGCCGTGTCGGCGGGCCCGGCCGGCAGCCGCGTGAACGCGGCGTCAAAAATCGGCGACGGCCTGTCGGAACGGCGTATCGGCGGGCGCTCCGGCGTCGTCCGGTGGTCACGATCGGTCAGGCGCGGACGAAGCGCACCGCGTCGGCTATGACGTGGCCGTCGGTGTCCTCGGTACGGATCAACACGCTCCCCTCGGTGCCCGCCGTGAACGGGTAGGTGCCCAACGCCACCCACTGGCCCCCGGACTGCCGCTGGTCGACGGTCCGGGTGGCCAGCCCGCCGGAGTACGCGATGTCCACCGGCACGTTGCTCGCCCGGTTGGGGTCCGCGGTCCAGCGCAGCTGCACGGTCCACGACCCGGAGGCAGGCAGTGTCGGGCGGAACCGCAGCCGGTTGACGCCCTTTGCGGTGTTGCCGTCGTGCTCGTAGTCCGGGCCGTGGTAGCCACCGATGCTGGTGCTGCGCAGCCACGTCCCGGCCCGGGTGATCCCGTTGGCCGCCGCGTTGTCCAGGATCACCTCGCTGGTCGAGCCCCATTCCAGTACCGCGCCGTCCTGCCGCAGCCGGGCCTGGAGGGTGGACACGGGCACCTCCTGCACGGCGAGGTTCCCGGCGAGGGCCAGCGACGCGGCGGTGGCCGCCGCCTGCCCGAGGATCATGAACACCGGTTCCATCCGGATCGAGCCGTACGCGATGTGACTCGCCGAGAGGCAGACCGGCACCAGCAGGTTGGCGCACTGCGTCTGGTGCGGGACGATCGCCCGGTAGCTGACCGGGTACGGCTGCGGCACCCCGATCTGCACGTCCCCCTCGTTGCGCACCTTCCCGTCGACGACCACCCGTTGACAGTTGTGCGAGTCCATCGTGTAGCTGGCCAGCCCCACCGAGTCGGCGGCCCGTACCCGGCCCCGGCAGTCGGCCTCGGTCACCACGTACGCGGACACCATCCGGCGGGCCTCCCGGATGTAGAGCAACGGCGGCCAACCACCGGTGCTGGTGAACTCGTCGACCGGCAGCCCCCACCGGGCGGTCGAGTCACGCACCGACGCCGGCAGCCGGGGATCGTTGGCCAGGAACCACATCAGCCCCTGCTGGTACGTGCGGTGCTCGGCGAGGATGCTCTCCCGTACCGCCCAACTCGCCGTCGGGTACGCGTGGTTGAAGCCGATGTGGTCGGTGGAGACCGCGCCGTTGTTGTTGGAGTCGGTCTTGCCGCCGCCGATCGAGTGGGTGGTGAAGTACGGCCCCGGGTAACCGGCCTGGATGTGGCGTAGCAACAGCTCGTACCGGATCGGGTCGTAGCCGGACGGCCTGCCGAACGGGATCCGGTTGGCCGCCTGGGTGAGGCACATCCGGAAGCAGTACGCCTGGATCCGGTCGTCGGCGCTGCCGCGCGGGGCGAGTGGCGTGGCGGAGATGCCCGGCAGCAGGCCGCTGGCGGGCGAGCCGGCCGTCACGTACGGGTCGACGGGGTAGACGAACTGGTGGGTGTTGCCGGACTGCACCCCGTTTATCGTCTCGCCGTAGGTGTCGTTGGACTCCCGCCCGACGGTGAACCCGACACCGGCCATGGCCAGCAGGTCGCCCTCGTAGCTGGCGTCGACGAACACCCCGCCGGAGTAGATCGAGCCGTCCTCGGTGCGCAGCTCGGTGATCCGGTTGCCGCTGCGGCCGAGGCCGGACAGCCGCGCGCCGACGACCACGGGGACGCCCGCCTCGGCGAGCATCTCGGCGAAGACGGCTGCGGCGACGTGCGGTTCGAAGGTCATCCGCAGCGGCGAGGTAGGCGTGAGGGTCCCGCCGTGGTACTTCACGTACACCCGGCGGTAGAACTCGGCGGCGAGACCTCCGATGGACGCCTGGACGCCGGTGTCGGTGGCGCCCAGCCCGGCGGTGCTCAGCCCGCCGACGTGGCTGGTGGGCTCCACCACCACTGCGGTGCGGCCGAGCCGGCGCATGGTGATCGCGGCGGCCAGCCCGCCGGAGGTGGCGCCGTAGACGACCAGGTCGGCGGTGGTGACGGCGGCCCGGGCGGGGCCGGCGCGGAACGGGTCGGTGAGACCGGCCAGGACGAGGCCGGCACCGCCGGCGGTCAACAGGCGGCGGCGGGACAGGGGCACTGACACGGCGGGCTCCATCAGGGGTAACCGGAGGGGGACGGTTACAGAAGCACGCCGCTGCCGCTGCGAGCGAAATTCTTCAATGTTCGCTGGCGGGTGTCAACGGGTCAGGGGCGGTAGCGGTAGCCCATTCCCGGCTCGGTGATGAGGTGCCGGGGGCGGGCCGGGTCGTCCTCCAGCTTGCGGCGCAGCTGGGCCAGGTACTGCCGCAGGTAGTTCGTCTCGTTCTGGTATTCCGGCCCCCACACGTCCTGCAGGAGCTGACGCTGGCTGACCAGCTTGCCGGGGTGGCGGAGCAGCTTCTCCAGCACGCTCCACTGGATCGGGGTCAGCTTGACCTCGGTGCCGTCGTCGCGCCGCACACTGTGGTCGGCCAGGTCGACTGTGTGCTTGCCGATCCGCAGCGCCGGCACCGCCTCGGTGGGGCCGCCGAGGCGGCGGGTGACGGCGCGGATGCGGGCCAGCAGCTCCTCCACTCCGAACGGCTTGGTGACGTAGTCGTCCGCGCCCGCGTCGAGCGCGGCGACCTTGTCCTCGCTGCCGGCCCGGCCGGAGAGCACGATGATCGGCACGCTGGTCCAGCCGCGCAGACCACGGATCACCTCCACCCCGTCGATGTCGGGCAGGCCGAGGTCGAGGACCACCAGGTCGGGCGGGTGACTGGCGGCGGCCTTCAACGCGGCGGCCCCGGTGTCGGCGACGTCCACGTCGTAGCGGCGGGCGCGCAGGTTGATCCGCAGGGCGCGCAGGATCTGCGGTTCGTCGTCGACGACCAGGATGCGGGTCATTCCTGCGGCCCCTCCGAGCTGGTCTGTGCGGCGGCCGGCAGCCGCAACACCATGGTGAGCCCACCGCCGGGGGTGGTCTCCGGGGTGATGCTGCCACCCATCGCCTCGGCCAACCCCCGGGACAGGGCGAGTCCGAGACCGACGCCTGTCTGGTTGTCCCGGTCGCCGAGGCGTTGGAACGGCAGGAAGACGTGCTCCCACTGGTCCTCCGGGATGCCCGGCCCCCTGTCGATCACCCGTAGCTCCACCTGCCCGGCGTGCGCACTGGCGGTGATCGTCGGCGGCTGGTCCGGCGGGCTGTAGCGCAGCGCGTTGGCGACGATGTTGACAAGCACCCGTTCCAGTAGGCCCGGGTCGGCGGTGGCGGCCGGCAGGTCGGCCGGGATGTCCGTGCCGACGGTCGCGGCCGCCGGGCCGAGTTCGTCAAGCGCCAGGGGTACGGCGTCCTCCAGGCCGATCACTGTCGTCGAGATGCCGAGCACGCCGGCCTGGAGGCGGCTCATGTCCAGCAGGTTGCCGACCAGCCGGGCGAGCCGGTCCAGCGACTCCTCGGCGGTCTCCAGCAGCTCCTCGCGGTCGGCCTCGTCGAACTCGATGTCGGGGCTGCGCAGGCTGGTCACCGCCGCCTTCGCCGACGCCAGTGGCGTACGCAGGTCGTGGCTGACCGCGGCGAGCAGCGCGGTGCGCATCCGGTCGGCGGCGGCGAGCGGCCGGGCGGTGGCGGCCTCCTCGGCGAGCCGTTCCTGGCGCAGCGCCACGGCGGCCTGGGCGGCGAACGCCTCGACGATCCGCCGGTCGGCGGCCTCCAGCCGTCGGCCGCTGAGCACGACGGTGATCCGCTCGTCGACGGGTACCGCCGTCTCACCGCCGTCGGGTGTGCAGGCGGGCTGGTCGCCGACGCTTGCCACCACGCACCAGGCGCGCTCCTCCCGGGCCCGGTCAGGACGACCGCCGGCCTCCTCGGCCAGCTCCAGCACGCTCACCGCGCGCAGCCCGAAGGTCTCCCGGAGCTGGTCCAGCAGGGCCGGCAGAGGGCGTTCGCCGCGCAGTACGCCACCGGCGACGGCGGCGAGGGTCTGCGCGTCGGCGGCGGCGCGCGCGGCCTCCCGGGTCCGCCGGGCCGCGACGTCCACGATCCAGCTCACCGCGAGGGCCACGCCGACGAAGACGGCCAGGGCGAGCAGGTTGTCGGCCTCGGCGATGGTGAGCGTCCGGTACGGCGGGGTGAAGAACCAGTTGAGCAGCAGCGAACCGCCGAGCGCGGCGACAAGCGCCGGCCACACCCCGCCGACGAGCGCGACCCCGACGACCCCGGCGAGGAACAGCAGGATGTCGTTGGTGAGGGTCAGGTCGGGCAGGGCCTTCAGCAGCAGTGTGAGCAGCGGCATCCCGAGCACGGCCAGAGCGAAGCCGAGCAGCCGTCGCCGCCGGGACAGCGCCGCCGGCACCGCCGCCGCCCGGCGGCCCTTGCCGGCCTGCTTGTGGGTGACCAGGTGGACGTCGATCGAGCCGGAGAGCGCCGTGGTGGTCACCCCGACACCCCGGGCGAAGATCTGCGCGAGGCGACCCCGGCGACTGGCCCCGAGCACCAACTGGGTGGCGTTCACGCCCTGGGCGAAGTCGAGCAGCGCGGCCGGCACGTCGGTGCCGAGCACCTGGTGGTACGTGCCACCCAGGCTCTCGACGAGGACCCGCTGGCGGGCCAGTTGGGCCGGGTCCGCGCCGGCCAGGCCGTCGCTGCGGGCCACGTGCACGGCGAGCAGGTCGGCGCCCTTGCTGCGGGCCGCGACCCGGGCCGCCCGGCGGATCAACGTCTCACCCTCCGGGCCGCCGGTCAGGGCCACGACGACGCGTTCCCGGGCCTCCCAGGTGGCGGCGATGCCCTGCTGGCTGCGGTAGCGGTCGAGCTGCTCGTCGACCTTGTCGGCCAGCCAGAGCAGCGCCAGCTCGCGCAGCGCGGTGAGGTTGCCGACCCGGAAGTAGTTGCCCAACGCGGCGTCGATCTTGTCTGGCCGGTAGATGTTGCCGTGCGCCATCCGCCGGCGCAGCGCCTCCGGGGTCATGTCGACAAGCTCGACCTGCTCGGCGGCGCGGACGATCTCGTCGGGCACGGTCTCCCGCTGGGTGGTGCCGGTGATCTGGGCGACGACGTCGTTCACCGACTCCAGGTGCTGCACGTTGACGGTGGACAGCACGTCGATCCCCGCGTCGAGCAGCTCCTGGACGTCCTGCCAACGCTTGTCGTGCCGGGAGCCGGGCACGTTGGTGTGTGCCAGTTCGTCCACGATCGCGATCTCGGGGTGGCGGGCCAGCACCGCGTCCAGGTCCATCTCGGTGAACTCGGCGCCCCGGTAGGTGAGCGTGCGGCGGGGCACCTGTTCCAGGTCGCCCAGCATGGCGGCGGTGTGCTGGCGGCCGTGGGTCTCCACGAAGCCGATCACCACGTCGGTGCCGCGCGCGGCCCGCCGTTGGGCCTCCTCCAACATGGCGTACGTCTTGCCGACGCCGGGGGCGGCCCCGAGATAGATGCGCAGTTCTCCGCGTGGCACGGGACCATCCTCCCTGCTCAGATCGGCGGGCGGGGCCGTGCCCGGTTGGCACGGCCCCGCCTGCGGGTGCGCTCAGCGTGCGGGGAACTGCTCGTCGAGGGCGAGGTTGAGCTCCAGCACGTTGACGCCGGGTTCACCCATGAATCCGAGCGCCCGCCCGGCGGTGTGCTCCTCGATGAGCTTGCGGACCGCCGCCGGGTCCGCGCCGCGTTCCCGCGCGACCCGGTTCACCTGCACCTCGGCGTACGCCGGGCTGATCTGCGGGTCGAGGCCGCTGGCGCTGGCGGTGACCGCGTCGGCGGGCACCGCCGGGTCGGCGGGGGCGTCGCCCCGGATCGGGGTGACCACCCCGCCGGCGGCCACGTAGTCCTCGCCCGGTTGGGCCGGCTCCACCGGCACCCCCTGGTACGAGGACACGAACGGGGTGGCCGGGGCGGCCTGGTTGACGCTTACCACCCGGGTGACCGGGCCGGTCAGACCGTCGGCGCGGAAGACGGCGAGCACGGCGCCCACCCCGTCGTCGGTGCAGTACGGGCGACGTCCGTCGACACCGTTCAGCTCGCCGACGGCCTTGCTGCGCCCGCACACCTGGGTGAGCAGGCTCTCGCTGGACTCCTCCGGGTCGGTGGCGATGGTGTCGACGACGCTCTCCGGGCCCAGGTTGCTGGCCGAGGTGGAGGTCGGGTCGTAGCCGTCACCGGCGGCCGACGGGCGGGACTGGAAGTAGCGCGGGACGGGGTTGCCGTCCGCGTCGGTGAAGGACTGGCCGATGAGCGAGCTGCCGATCGTCGTACCGCCCGAGGTGATAAGCGAGCCGTCGACCTTGTGGTTCAGGCCGGGCAGTCGACCGACCGCGACCAGGGCCAGCGGGTAGACCAGGCCGAGCAGCACCGTGAAGACCAGTACGGCGCGCAGCGCGGCGAGGTGTTGGGCGATCCAGGTGGGTAGGCGCATCACGAAATCCCCGGGATGAATTGGATGAGCAGGTCGATGAGCTTGATCCCGATAAACGGCACGATGATGCCGCCCAGGCCGTAGACCAGCAGGTTGCGGCTGAGCAGCTTCGACGCGGCGGCCGGCCGGTACCGCACGCCGCGCAGGGCGAGCGGGATCAGCGCGATGATCACCAGGGCGTTGAAGATGACGGCGGACAGGATCGCCGACTCCGGGCTGGCCAGCCGCATGATGTTCAGTGCGTCCAGGCTCGGGTAGAGGCCGGCGAACATGGCCGGGATGATCGCGAAGTACTTCGCGATGTCGTTCGAGATGCTGAACGTGGTGAGCGCACCACGGGTGATCAGCAACTGCTTGCCGATCTCCACGATCTCGATCAGCTTGGTCGGGTCGGAGTCGAGGTCGACCATGTTGCCGGCCTCCTTCGCGGCCGACGTGCCGGTGTTCATGGCCACCCCGACGTCGGCCTGGGCGAGCGCCGGTGCGTCGTTGGTGCCGTCGCCGGTCATCGCGACCAGCCGGCCGCCCTCCTGCTCCCGCTTGATCAGCGCGAGCTTGTCCTCCGGCGTCGCCTCGGCCAGGAAGTCGTCCACCCCGGCCTCGTCGGCGATGGCCTTCGCGGTACGCGGGTTGTCGCCGGTGATCATCACGGTCCGGATGCCCATCCGGCGCATCTCGTCGAACCGCTCGCGCATGCCGGACTTGACCACGTCCTTGAGGTGGATGACGCCAAGGGCGCGGGCCGGCTCACCGTCGACGTGCTCGGCGACCACGAGCGGGGTGCCGCCGGTGCCGCTTATCGCGTCCACGATCTCGCCGACCTGCTCGGTCGGGTGGCCGCCGTTCTCGCGTACCCACTTCATCACCGCTGCGGCGGCGCCCTTGCGGACCCGGCGGGCCGTGCCCGACGCGCCGCCGTCGACGGTGGCGTCCGGGGTCAGGTCGACGCCGCTCATCCGGGTCTGCGCGGTGAACGGCACGAAGGTGGCGTGCGGCATCACCCCGGGCTCGCGCTCGCGCAACCCGAACTCGTTCTTCGCCAGGACTACCACCGAGCGCCCCTCCGGGGTCTCGTCGGCCAGGCTGGACAGCTGGGCGGCGTCGGCCATCGCCTCGACGGCAACCCCTTCGACGGGTACGAACTCGGCGGCCTGCCGGTTGCCCAGCGTGATGGTGCCGGTCTTGTCCAGCAGCAGGGTGTTGACGTCGCCGGCCGCCTCGACGGCCCGGCCGCTCATGGCCAGCACGTTGCGCTGGACGAGGCGGTCCATGCCGGCGATGCCGATGGCCGACAGCAGCGCGCCGATGGTGGTGGGGATCAGGCAGACAAGCAGCGAGACCAGCACGACACCTGTGACACCGGAACCGGTGATCGCCCCGCTGTCCGGCGCGGCCGCCTGGTACGCCTTGGAGAAGATCGCCAAGGGCTGGAGGGTGACCACTGCCAGCAGGAAGATGATCGTGAGCGCGGCGAGCAGGATGTTCAGGGCGATCTCGTTCGGGGTCTTCTGCCGGTTGGCGCCCTCGACCAGGGCGATCATCCGGTCGATGAAGCTCTCCCCCGGCTTCTGGGTGATCTTCACGATGATCCGGTCGGAGAGCACCCTGGTGCCACCGGTGACCGCGCTGCGGTCTCCACCGGACTCCCGGATGACCGGGGCCGACTCGCCGGTGATCGCCGACTCGTCGACGCTGGCGATGCCCTCGACGATGTCCCCGTCGCCGGGGATGATGCCGCCGGCCTCGACCAGCACGATGTCGCCCTGCCGCAGCTCCGGCGCGGGCACCGCCTCGTCGCGGTAGGTGTTGGCCCGCGCGCCGGGCTTCCAGTCGACCAGCCGGGTGGCGATGGTGTCCTTCTTCGCCTGCCGCAGGGTCGCGGCCTGGGCCTTGCCCCGGCCCTCGGCGACCGCCTCGGCGAGATTCGCGAAGATCACCGTCAGCCAGAGCCAGATGGTGATCGCCCAGGCGAAGACCGACGGGTCGGCCACCGCCAGGACCGTGGTGAAGGCCGCGCCGACCTCGACGATCAGCATCACCGGGTTACGCCACATGGTGGTCGGGTTGAGCTTGCGTACCGCGTCCGGCAGGGACCGGATCAACTGCTGGGGGTCGAGCAGGCCTCCGCCGATCCGGTTGCCCTGGGTGGCGGGCGTGCCGGGGAGTTGCTCTGTCGGGGCGGACGTGACGGACATGTCCTCGTTCCTCATGATGGTCAGAGCCCTTCTGCCAGCGGGCCGAGCGCCAGTGCGGGCAGGAAGGTCAGCGCGACGAGGACCACGGTGACGCCGACGACCATGCCGATGAACAGCGGTCGGTGGGTCGGCAGGGTGCCCTCGGACGCGGGGGTGGGTGCCTGGCGGGCCAGCGAGCCGGCCAACGCGAGCACGAAGATGAGCGGCAGGAACCGGCCCAGCAGCATGCACAACCCGAGCGCGGTGTCCCACCAGGTGGTGTTGACGGTGATGCCGCCGAACGCGGAGCCGTTGTTGTTGCTGGCCGAGGTGAACGCGTACAGCACCTCGGAGAGCCCGTGCGGGCCGACGTTGAGCGCCGTGGAGTTGTTGCCTGTGGCGAACGCCGCCGCCGTGCCGACAAGCACCAGGATCGGCGTGATCAGGAAGTACAGCGAGGCGAACTTGATCTCGCGGGACCCGATCTTCTTGCCCAGGTACTCGGGAGTGCGGCCGACCATCAGCCCGGCCACGAAGACCGTGATCACCGCGAGGATGAGCAGGCCGTAGAGACCCGAGCCGGTGCCACCCGGCGCGACCTCGCCGAGCATCATGTTGACCATCGTCATCATGCCGCCGAGCGAGGTGAACGAGTCGTGGAACGAGTTCACCGCACCGGTCGAGGTGAGCGTGGTGGCGGCGGCGAAGGTGGCCGAGTTCGACACGTCGAACCGCACCTCCTTGCCCTCCAGCGCCGCGCCGACCGCCTGCGGGACCGTGCCGTGGCCGGCCAGCTCGAAGATGTTGGTGATGGCGACGCTGGCGAACGCGAGGATGCCCATCACCGCGGCGATGGCGTAGCCCTGCCGGTTCTGCCCGACCATCCGGCCGAAGACCCGGGGCAGACTGAACGGGATCAGCAGGATCAGGAAGATCTCCAGCCAGTTCGTCCAGGCGGTCGGGTTCTCGAACGGGTGGGCGCTGTTGACGTTGTAGAAGCCGCCACCGTTGGTGCCCAGCTCCTTGATGACCTCCTGGCTGGCCACCGGGCCGCCGGTGATGGTCTGGGTGCCGCCGGTAAGCGTGCTCACGTCGGTGCCGCCGGAGAGGTTCTGCACCGCTCCGCCGATCATCAGCGCGATGGCGCCGAGCACGGCGATCGGCAGCAGGATGCGCAGCACGATCCGGGTCAGGTCGACCCAGAAGTTGCCGAGTTGCCCGGTGCGGCTGCGGGCGAAGCCGCGGACCAGCGCGACAGCCACCGCGATGCCGACCGCCGCCGAGACGAAGTTCTGCACCGCCAGGCCGGCCATCTGCACCAGGTGGCCCATCGTCGATTCACCCGAGTACGACTGCCAGTTGGTGTTCGTCACGAACGACACTGCCGTGTTCCACGCGCCGTGCGGCACCACCGGGTCGAAGCCCAGCGACAGCCACAGGTGGTTCTGCACCCGCTGGAACAGGTACAGGAACAGGATCGAGACCGCGGAGAACGCCAGCACGCTGCGGGCGTACACGCCCCAGGTCTGCTCGGCGGCCGGGTTGACCCCGACCAGCCGGTAGATGCCCCGCTCGACCCGCGACTGCTTCGTTCCGGAGACCGCCCGGAACATGTAGTCGCCGAACGGCTTGTAGACGGCGACGATGGCCGCCACCAGCGTCAGCACGAAGATGACGCCCGCTGTTGTCATGGTCATCAGAAGCGCTCCGGGAACAGCAGGGCGAACACCAGGAACGCGCCCAGGACGATCGCGAGCACCAGACCGACGGCGTTTACCGCGTTCACAGCTTCTCCACCGCCCGGACCACCAGGGCGAGCGCTGCGAACAGCACCACCGTCAGGACCACGAACACCACGTCAGACACGCTGACTCCTCTTACCGGAAAGGTTCGTCGCGACCGCCTTCCGGTCGCGCCGGGCAAGCAAAGCCCCACCGCCTGCCGGATGGCAGGGGTCATAACGCGACAGTGACGGCGGCGAACCTTTTCTTGACGTGGTTTTCACACCTGCCCACTGAACAGGTGAAATGCGGCACAGAGGCGCGTCGGTCGGGGAGACGAGGGGTGGCTGTCCACCCTTTGCTCTGCTTCAACGGAGGCAACAGCGAGGCACCGACGCTGTTGCGCCGGTGGAAGCAGAGCAAAGGGCCCGAAGGGGGTGGGCGGCGGGTCAGGCCGGGCGGCGGGCCACCAGCACGTCGCGCATGATCGACTGGTCCACCCGGTGCCGCAGCGCGCGGTAGGGCTCGGCGTCGACAACGGTCAGGCCCGCGTCGGCAAGCGCCGCCGCCGCGTCGTCGCGGCTCGCGACGTGGGTGTTCCAGGAGATCCCGAGCGCCCCGCCGGGACGCAGCAGCCGCGCCCAGACCGGCGCGGCGTGCGCGAGCAGCGCCAGCGGATCGCGGGTCAATCCCTGGTCGGCGGTACGACTGCCGTGCTGTACGCCGTACGGCGCGTCGGCGACGACCAGGTCCACGGTCTCCGGGCGGAAGAACTCCGCCGACCGGGCGGTGTCGGCGTTGACCACGTCCAGCAGCTGGGTCTGGCCGGCCTTGTGTTCCTCGCGGGTCGGCGCCAGCTCGATCCGCACCCGCCGGCCGACCACCTTGCGCTCGCGGCGCACCGGCCCCGACTCCAGCACCCGGTGCTTGACCCGCTTCTGCTTCAGCCAGGTGGTGATGAACGCCCGGTACGCCTCGACGTCCTTCTGGTCGCGCTCGATCCCGGCCGCGTCGAAGCCGTACATCAGTGCCTGGTTGAGGGTGGTGCCGCGACCGCAGAGCGGGTCGAGCACCCGGAACCGGCGGCTGGTCAGCTCGCTGGCCCAGTCCGAGGCGAGCAGTGTGACGTTGAGCAGCAGCTTGGTGAACTGCTCGTTGGTCTTGCCCGGGTACTTCTGGATGGTGAGCAGGTCGTCGTCATAGCGGTCCAGTCGGCTCCACTCGACCGGCCGCAGCAGCTCGCCGACGATCTCGAACAGCGCGTACCCGGCGGAGAGGTTGCCCAGGACGCTCAGGTCCCGCTCGGTCAGCCCGTCACCGGTGAAGGTGACGTAGGACGCCCCGCCGACGACCTCGGTGTCCAGCTCGCCGATCCGACCGTCGAGCGCCGAGCGGCCGAAGATCTCCAGCTCGGCCCGGGTCAGGTCGACGGCGGAGCGGGCGTACACCCGGTTGGTTGCGGGCAGGATCAGCAGGCCGTAGCGCGTCATGATCCGGCGAGTATTCCACAACGGGTGACTGTCGCCGGGAACCGGAGCGGCCCTCGGAGCGACTACCGGTACATGGGGTGTGAGCAGTGGCGGGAGATCCTGTCCGCGCAGTTGGACGGGGAGGAGACCGCCGCCGAGCGGGCGGCGGCGCAGGGGCACCTGGACGAGTGCGCCAAGTGCCGGGCGTGGTTCGCGACGGCGGCGGGGGTGACGCGTCGCGTTCGTACCCGATTGGTCACCGACGTCCCGGACCGGACCGACGCGATCCTGGCCGCCCTCGGCGGCGGTGTCGCGGCCGGCGCGACAGGTGACGCTGGCGCGGTCCCCGACGCCACGCCGCCCAGCCGCCGGTCGCGGTGGCGGCCCCACCTGCCTGGGCGCGGCGCCCTGGTCGTCGGGTTGCGCGCGGCGCTCGGGCTGCTCGGCGCCGTGCAACTGGTGCTCGGCCTGGCCCAGGTGGGCCGGGGCGCGACCGCCGACCACCTGCACCCCGCGGGCCAGCACCTGTGGCACGAGTCGGCCGCGTGGAACGTCGCTGTGGGTGCCGGCTTCCTCTTCGTGGCGGTACGCCGCAGCCCGCCGGCCGGGCTGCTGCCGATGCTCAGCGCGTTCGTCGGCACGCTGCTGCTGCTCTCGGTGAACGACCTGGCCACCGGGTCGGTGGACGGGGAGCGACTGGTAAGCCACGGTTTCCTGGTGGTCGGCTATCTGATCACCGTGCTGCTGTCCCGCCCCGGGCTGCGTCCCGGCGGGCCTGCGCCGCAGCGGCAACCGACGCCGTCGCGCTGGCGTTTCGGCACCGACGAGGGCGAACGGCCGCTGCGGGTGGTCAACGCGGGGGCGTACCCCGCGCAGGCGGCCGATCGGCACGCCGCTCCGGCGGCACGGGCCGGCCGGGCCGCGCGGGCCAGCCGGACCGGCGACCGGCGGGCGGCCTGAGCCTGTTCAGTCCGTCTGCCGCTGCCGCGCGCGGTGGGCGCGCAGGTTTGCCGGGAGGCCGCAGACGCGGACGGAGTGCCAGACCCCGCTGTTGTTGCGGGAGCGGTCGTAGAACGCCACCTGGCACCGGGGGTTGCGGCAGGTCTTGATGCGCCGGCCGACGTCGGTGAGTTGCGCCGCGAACAACTCCGCCAGGACGAGGGAGACAAGCGACTCGGCGCCCGTCCCGGCGGGATCGAGGTGGACCGACCCGGTCCCGTCGAGCCGCAGCGTGGCAGCTGCGGCACGAGGGGCCGGCACCGGCTCGGGCGGCCCGGATTCCGGTGTGGCGTGGAGCCTGGCGTCGATCCCGTACCGCAGCTCGTCGCGGAAGGTCCGCAGCGCCCGCAGGCCGGCCGGGTCGAGCGTCACGTCGGGTGCCGGCCGCCCGGTGGCCGTCGACCACCGGGCGGCGACATCGTGCGTCCACTGCGTGGCGCTGTCGAGATCGTCGAGGAGATCCGGCTGGCGGGGTGCGCCGGCCGGGAGCGTGTTGAGCAGGTCCTGGACCAGCCCGAGGCCGCCCGGTGCGGGGTCGAGGCCGTATCGCGCGGTAGCGGGCCACGGCGGAGTGGACACCGACGGCATTGTCACATCACTTTCCGATCAGGCCGAGCGCCCCGTACCACAGCGGTCCCGGGTTCACCCAGTCCGGATAGAGCTCCATCATCGCGTCGAAGAACTCGATGGCGGTCGACTTCTCCGCCAACAGCCGCTCCACGTTCAGCAGGTACCTCCGGGTCTCGTCGATGCTCGACGGGTCGTCGGGGCGGTTGCGGTTCTTGTGGCTGGCGACGACAGCCCGGGGCGCGAGGGCCTCGACGCGGTCGAGTGCCTTGAGCCACTCTCGCAGGCCACCGTTGACGGTTTCCAGCAGGTACTGGTGGACCCCGTTGTAGACGACGTCGCCGGCCACGACGAGGCCGATCGACGGTACGTGCAGGACCGTGGTCTGGTCGCCGTCGGTGTGCCCGGTCTCGACCGGCTGGGCGACGTTGCCGTCGATCAGAATTCCGCCGGGCGGCACCGGAATGGCGTCTACTGGCGACTCCGGGATCAGCCCGGGGAAGACCTTGTCGAACACCGCCTGGCGCCCGACGGTGGCCTGCTGGTGCATGACCTCGATGGTGCCGGGCGTCGCGTAGGTGACGGCGTCGGGGAAGCGCTTGACCAGTTCGGGGGCACCGAACCAGTGGTCGCCGTGCCCGTGGGTGGCGTAGATGGCGGTCAGCCGCTTGCCCGACCGCTCGATCCAGTCGCCCGCCGTCGCGATCTGCTCGTGGGTGAACGGCGGGTCCACCAGCAGCGCCTCCTCGGCCCCCGAGATCAGGGTGGTGGCTGTCGGGTTGAAGTGGATCGGCGAGCCGTCCGGCATGCGCTGCTCTCCGGCCCGGACCGGGCCGTCCAATACCAAAACCTCGTAGGAAAGGGCAGATGGGGACATGCTTCCTCCTCGGTGACGCGGGTTGCGACAGTCGGCGCACGCCCACCGACGAAATAAGCATAAGTCTTATGCCTATTTCAGCCAGCCGTTTGCCGAGTCTCCTGCGTCACGCCCTCCCTCGCGACGACCTGCGGGACGACCTGCTCCACGATCGTCAACAGCGTGGTGGTGAGCAGCAGGTGCACCTGGGGGCGGGTCAACGCGCCGCGCTGGAGCCACTCCCGGGCGGTCGAGGTCGCCAGGCCGCAGTACGCCCGAACCATCCCGCGTAGCTCCTCGTGGCGCTCCGCCTCGTCGGCAAGCCCGACGGCGACGAGCATGCGGTCCGCGGCGACCTCCTCGGCCTCGGCGAGCACCCGTTCCACGTCGGCGTCACCACCCATTCCCCGCGCGGTGACCGCCGCCAGCCAGGAGGTGCTGTGCCGGGACACCACGTCGAGGAACCAGGTGACACTGGCCTCGACCCGGGTCCGCAGGTCACCCTTGGGCAGCCGTTGCAGGGCAACCTCCGGGATGGTCACCATGACCCGGACGACCTCCAGGTAGAGGTCCTTCTTCGCCCCGAAGTAATGGTTGACCAACCCGCGGGCGACACCCGCCTCGCGGGCCACGTCGGTGGTCGACACGTCCGCGTACGGCCGCTCGCCGAACAGCCGGACCGCGCAGGCCAGGATCTGCCCACGTCGGGCGTCCGGCTCCAATCTGCGGCGGCGCGGAGCCGTCTCGACACTCATCTGGCCGACCCTATCGGCAGCTCACATCGCCGGCTTCGGCCTCGACGCCCCCCGTGCCTTGTCGGAACCGGCGGCATCGAGGCCGCGCCGAACCGGTCAACTGCGGAACCTCTCGATCGCGGCCGGGGTCACCGGGGTGAAGAAGTTGACCAGGTTGCCGTCGGGGTCGCGGAAGAGCAGCGCCCGGTTACCCCAGGGCATGGTCGTGGGCTCGTTCACGAAATCCTCGACCACGCTCTTCAGCTTCTCGTACAGCGCGTCCACGTCGTCCACGAGGAACTCGATGATCACGCTGTGGTTGTCGGCCGGGCGGGCCGAGTCGGGCGCGAACAGTGCGACGGTGCGGGTGCTGCCGATCGCCAGCCTGCCGTGGGCGGTACGCAACTCGGCGAAGTCCTCGTTACCCCAGGTCGCCTGCACGCCGGTGATCTTCTCGTAGAAGCCGACCAGGCGGTTGATCTCGTCGGTGATGATGCGGATGGAGACGAAGTCCATGTCTTCTCCCTGCTCAGTGCGGTTGGTATCGCTCGGTGGAGATCACGTTAGAACGAATACTGGACAGGTTCGGTCCAGTATTCGGATAAAGTTCACACCGTGGCACGACCGACAGCCCAGGTGCTCGCACTACTGGAACTTCTGCAATCCGGCGGCGTCCGGACGATGACCGAGCTTGCCGAGCGCCTTGGTGTCGAGCCGCGCACCGTGCGGCGCTATGTGAGTCATCTGATCGACCTGGACCTGCCGGTGGAGTCGGTGCGCGGTCGCTACGGCGGGTATCGGCTCGCCGCCGGCTACCGACTGCCGCCGCTGATGTTCAACGACGACGAAGCTCTGGCCGTCCTACTCGGCCTGATCGCCGGCCGTCGTGCCGGGTTGGCCACGGCAACCGGCACCGCTGGCGAAACCGCCGCCGCGAAGATCCGTCGCGTCCTGCCGTCGCGGACCGCTGACCTGCTGGACGCCGCGCTCCAGTCCCTCGCCTTCACCGCCGAACCCGGTGACTTCCCCGCGCCGCAGACCGACGTACTACTCACCGTCGCCGAGGCGGTCCGCCACCACCGGCCGATCTCGCTGCAATACACCTCGGGTGACGGTCGGCGCAGCGTCCGCGTGCTGCATCCGTTCGGGCTGGTCAACCATGCCGGCCGGTGGTATGCCACAGGGGTCGATCCGGAGATCGGCGAGGAGCGAACCCTCCGACTCGACCGCATCGCGGACGCGAGACCGTTGCCGGGCTCGTTCGAGCCGCCCGCCGGAAACGATCCGGCCGGGCACCTTCTCAGGTCGATGGCACGAGCGCCGTACCAGCATGCGGTGTCGCTGCGGATACAAGGAACTGTCGAGCAGATCCGCAGGCGGCTACCGGCCAGCATCGCCGAGGTACGAGAGGGTGCGGAGGAAGGCTGGCAGGACGTGGAGATCCGGGCAGAGAGCCTCGACTGGTTGCCCGGCATGCTCGCTGCACTCGACCTGCCGTTCGTCATCGAACGCCCGGACGAACTCCGCGACCGCGTCGTCGCACTCGCCGAGCGGCTGGTGGCCTCGGCACGCCGCGATTCGGCCCGCAGCTAGCCAGCCGCCACCCTCACCGTGATCACTTGATGCTCAGCAGTTGTCAGCGCCGCTCCTGAACTGCTGAGCATCAAGTGATCACGACGAGCGGCCTGCGGTGATCCGCCTTTCTGTCTTACCCTTGCCACTCATCAGTGGCAGCCCGACTGGCGCGGTCTCCACCGCTCCTGCCCGGCGGGCTAGATCAACTGAGCAAGGGAGCAGAGCCTTGGTTTCTCGACGTCGAGTGTTGTCTGGCGCGGCCGGTGCGGCCGTCGGCCTCACGGCCGCCGGTACGTTCGGCGGGTCGGCGACGGCGGCACCGTCCGCCGCCACCGTGACGTCGCCGCTGGCGGCCCGCCGTGGTCGACTGATGAGTCGGACGGTGGTGACGTCACCGGCCATTCCGTTGACCCACCTGTCCGTCGCGCACAGCGGCCCGGCGGCGGCGGTGCGCCTCCGTACCGGCAAGGGGTGGAGCGACTGGCTGGAGCTCAGCGCGTGCCCGAGCGGTCGGGACGATCGCGCGTCGTCGGCCCGGTCGAGCGTCGTGGTGGCCGACGGCGCCACCGGATACGAGGTCCAGGTCGCGGACGGTTCGGCGGCGACAGTTGTCGAGCTGAACATGGTCGACGGGGCTCGGCGGACGATCGCGAGCGCGGAGACGAACGGCCTTCCGCTGCCGCCCAACACGCGGAGGCCGCCGACGTATCTGCCCCGGTCCGGCTGGGGAGCCGACGAGTCGCTGCGGCTCGCCCCGAACGGCAGCCCACTGTGGCCGACGCAGTTCTTCCCGGCGCAGACGCTGACCGTGCACCACAGTGGGGTGGACCAGCACAACGACGACCCCGATCCGGCGGCGACGGTTCGCGCCATCTACTACGACCAGTGCGTACTCCAGGAGTTCGGGGACATCGGTTACCACCTGTTGATCGACGAGGCCGGCAGGGTCTACGAGGGCCGCTACTCCGATCCGGGGTCGCAGCCGGTCTACGGCCCGGCCTCGGGTGCCGACGGTCGGTCGCTCGCGGTCAACGCGGCGCACGTGAGCGGCTACAACGCGGGCAACATCGGCATCTGCCTGCTGGGCCGTTACACGTCCCGCCTGCCGAGCCCGGCCGCGCAACGGTCACTGGCCGTCGTGCTGGCGGGGCTCGGCCTGACGAGCCGGCTCGATCCCACCGGTCGGACCGGCTACGTCAATCCGATCAGCGGGGTGGGTGGCAACGTGGCGGTCATCTCGGGCCACCGGGACTGGGCGAGCGTCGGGGCCGACCCGACCGAGTGCCCGGGCGACTACTTCTACCCCTACCTCGGCGAGCTTCGCCAGGAGGTGTCCACTCTGGCCGGGGTTCACCCGACTCCGCCACCCCGGCCGCCGCGGCGCTAGTCGTCGCGGGGCAGCCGCACCTACCGCCCCCGCCTGGTCGACCGTCGCACCGGTGGGGGCGGTGCCGTCTGGGCCCGCCGCACCTGTGGGGCTACCGATCCGGACTTATTGACATGCCGCCAACAGCGCGCGAGGGTGATGAACATGCCGACGCCCCCGCTCGACGGATCCCCCTCAGCCTGGCGCGAGCCGGAGCACGACGACCTCGCCGACCTGGCCCGCACCTTCTTCACCAAGGAGGTGCTACCGCACACCGACCGTCTGCTGGCGCAGGGCCACCCGGACCGCGAGCACTACCGCCGCGCCGGCGAGCTGGGGTTGTTGGGCCTGTCCGTCCCGGAGGAGTACGGCGGCGGAGGCGGCCAGTTCACCCACGAGGCCGTGCTGCTGCACGAACAGACGTACGCGGGTGAGAGCAGCCTCGGGTTGGCGGTGCACAGCGGCATCGTCACCGGCTACCTGGTCGCGTACGGCAACGCGGAGCAGAAGCGGCGGTGGCTGCCCGGCCTGTGCAGCGGCGAACTCGTGGGCGCCATCGCGATGACCGAGCCGGACGGCGGCTCCGACCTTCAGGCGATGCGCACCCGTGCGGTCCGCGACGGGGACGACTACCTGGTCACCGGCGCGAAGACGTTCATCACCAACGGTGGCCTGGCCGACCTGATCATCCTGGCCGTGAAGACCGACCCCGAGCAGCGGGCGGCCGGTGTCTCGCTGCTGGTCTGCGAGGTCGGCGACGATCCGGCGGGCTTCCGCCGGGGCCGGCTGCTGTCCAAGATCGGGCTGCACGGCAACGACACCGCCGAGTTGTTCTTCGACGAGTTGCGGGTGCCGGCGGCCAACCTGCTCGGCGACGCCGAAGGGCTGGGCTTCGGCCAGCTCATGCAGCAACTCCCGCAGGAACGGCTGGTCATCGGCGTCGGCGCGGTGGCCGCGATGCAACGCGCGGTCGAGCTGACCGTCGCGTACGCGAAGGAGCGCACCGCCTTCGGCAAGCCGCTGATGGGCCACCAGCACACCCGGATGGTGCTCGCCGAGTGCGCCACCCGCGCCCGGGTCAGCCGGGTCTTCCTGGACGACTGCATCGTCCGGCACACCCGCGGCGACCTGGACGTGGCGACCGCCGCGATGGCGAAGTCCTGGCTCACCGAAGGGCAGTGCGAGGTCATCGACAGGTGCCTACAGATCTTCGGTGGCTACGGCTACACGACCGAGTATCCGATCGCCCGGATGTACGCCGACGCCCGGGTCCAGAAGATCTACGGCGGCACCAACGAGATCATGAAGGAGCTGATCGCCCGTGCCCTCTGAGGCGTACGTCTACGACGCGGTCCGCACCCCGCGCGGACGCGGCCGGGACACCGGCGCGCTGCACGGGGTCAAGCCGATCTCGCTGGTGGTCGGCCTGATCGACGCGCTGCGCGAGCGCAACCCGGGGCTCGACGTGGGCCGCCTGGAGGATCTGCTGCTGGGCATCGTCACCCCGGTCGGCGAGCAGGGCGGCAACCTGTCCCGGGCCGCCGCGCTGCTGGCCGGGCTACCCGACCAGGTGGGCGGGGTGCAGCTCAACCGGTTCTGCGCCTCCGGGCTGGAAGCGGTGAACATCGCTGCCGCACGGATCCGCTCCGGCTGGGAGCACCTGCTGCTCGCCGGTGGCGTGGAGTCGATGTCCCGGGTGCCGATGGGCTCGGACGGCGGGGCCTGGATGAGCGATCCGCAGACCACGCTCGCCACGTCGTTCGTCCCGCAGGGCATCAGCGCCGACCTGATCGCCACCCTGGAGGGCTTCACCCGCGACGACGTGGACGGTTACGCGCTGCGGTCGCAGGATCGGGCCGCCAAGGCGTTGGCCGGCGGGCACTTCGCCCGCTCGGTGGTGCCGGTGCGCGACGGCAACGGGCTGGACATCCTCACCGTGGACGAGCACCCGCGACCGGACACCACCCGGGAGACGCTGGCCCGACTCACCCCGTCGTTCGCCGCGCTCGGCGACGCCGCCGGCTTCGACGCTGTCGCGTTGCAGAAGTTCCACTGGTTGGAGGCGATCGAGCACGTCCACCACGCCGGCAACTCGTCGGGCATCGTGGACGGTGCGGCACTCGTGCTGATCGGCTCGGCGCAGGTCGGCCAGGAGCTCGACCTCGCCCCGCGCGCCCGGATCATCAGCGCGGCGGTCAGCGGCGCCGATCCGACGCTGATGCTCACCGGCCCGATCCCGGCCACCCACAAGGCGCTCGCCGCCGCCGGGTTGACCGTCGCCGACATCGACCTGTTCGAGTTCAACGAGGCGTTCGCCGCCGCGGTGCTCAAGTACGTCCGGGACCTGGGTATCGACCCGGACCGGGTGAACGTCAACGGTGGCGCTATCGCACTCGGTCATCCGCTCGGCGCGACCGGGGCGATGCTGATCGGCACCGCCGTCGACGAGTTGGAGCGCCGTGACCTGCGCCGCGCGGTGGTGACCCTCTGCATCGGCGGCGGCATGGGCGTCGCCACCGTTCTCGAGCGCTGCTGACCCCCGGGGGACGACAATGACAAACACCATCCGGTACGACAGTGCCGCCGACGGCGTCGTCACGCTCACCCTGGACGACCCGGACCAGTCCGCGAACGTCATGAACCAGGCGTACGCGGCGTCCATGAGCGCCGCGCTCGACCGGTTGGAGGCCGAGCGTGACGAGCTGACCGGGGTCATCGTGACAAGCGCGAAGTCGACCTTCTTCGCCGGCGCCGACCTGCCGCGGACGATCCGGGCCAGCCGCGCGGACGCGCCCGAACTGGCCGAGCTGCTCGACACCATCAAACGGGACCTGCGCCGGCTGGAGACCCTGGGCCGACCGGTGGTCGCCGCGATAAACGGCTCGGCGCTCGGCGGTGGCCTGGAAATCGCCCTCGCCTGCCATCACCGGATCGCGCTTGACGCGCCGGGCAGCCGGCTCGGCCTGCCCGAGGTGACCCTCGGTCTGCTGCCCGGGGCCGGCGGTGTCACCCGGACGGTACGGCTGCTCGGCCTGGCCACGGCACTGACCACCGTGCTGCTCACCGGTCGGCGGATGCGCCCCGCCGACGCCCTGGCCGCCGGGCTGGTCGACGAGGTGGTCGCCACCCCTGCGGAGTTGCTGGACCAGGCCCGGGTCTGGATCGCCGCCAACCCGCACCCGAGCCAGCCGTGGGACCGACAGGACTACCGGATGCCCGGCGGCACCCCGACCAGCCGCTCGCTGGCCGCCCAGTTGCCGGCCTTCCCGGCCACCCTGCGCAAGCAACTCAAGGGTGCCCGGCTGCCCGCACCCGAGGCGATCCTGGCGACCGCTGTCGAGGGCGCGCAGGTCGACCTGGCGACCGCGTTCACAGTCGAGACCCGGCATCTGATCGGCCTACTCACCGGGCAGGTCGCCAAGAACATGATCGGTGCCTTCTTCTTCGACCTGAAGGCGGTGAACGGCGGCGCGGCCCGCCCGAGCGGGGTGGACGCCCCGCCGGTGCGCCGGGTGGCGGTGCTCGGCGCCGGGATGATGGGCGCGGGCATCGCGTACGCGTGCGCCACCGCCGGGTTGGACGTGGTGGTCAGGGACGTCACGCCGGAGGCCGCCGGCCGGGCCCGGGAGCACGCCGAGCGGTTGCTGGCCCGCAGGGTACGCAAGGGTCGCGCGACGCAGGCCGACGCCCGCGCGGTGCTGGACCGGATCACCACCACCGACCAGGTCGACGCGTTGGCCGGCTGTGACGCGGTGATCGAGGCGGTCTTCGAGGACCCGGCGCTGAAGCAGGCGGTCTTCGCCGAGGTGCTGCCGGTGTTGGCGCCGGGCGCGTTGCTCGCCTCCAACACCTCCACCCTGCCGATCACCGGGCTGGCCGAGGGGGTGGACCGGCCCGGCGACTTCATCGGCATGCACTTCTTCTCCCCGGTGCACCGGATGCCGCTGCTGGAGATCGTGGTCGGGGCGCGGACCAGCGACACCGCTCTGGCGCGGGCGTTCGACCTGGGACGGCGGATCGGCAAGACCCCCATCGTGGTCAACGACGGCAGGGGTTTCTTCACCAGCCGGGTGATCGGTCGGTTCCTCGACGAGGCGGTCGGCATGGTCACCGAGGGTGTTCCCGCCGCGTCGGTGGAGCAGGCCGCCCTGCAGGCGGGCTACCCGACCGGGCCGCTGGCGCTGGCCGACGAGGTGAGCCTCACCCTGATCCAGCGGATCCGCCGGCAGTTCGAGGAAGCCAGCGAGGAGTTCCTGCCGCTGCCGGCGCACCGGCTCGTCGACGAACTGGTCGACGCGTACCACCGGCCGGGGCGTGCCGAGGGACGCGGCTTCTACTCCTACGACGACGACGGCGGCCGGGGCCGGTTGTGGCCGGGCCTCGCCGACCTGGTCACCGACGTGGGCCGTGCGGTGCCGTTCACCGACCTCCAGGAACGGATGCTCTTCGCCGAGGCGCTGGACGCGCTGCGCTGCCTCGACGAGGGTGTGTTGCGCACCGAGACCGACGCCAACATCGGCTCGATCTTCGGCATCGGCTTTCCGGCCTGGACCGGCGGGGTCATCCGCTACGTCCGGCAGTACGCGGGCGGTCCCGCCGGCTTCGCGGCCCGTGCCGTCGAGCTGGCCGACCGGTACGGTGACCGGTTCACGCCCCCGGCCGACCTGGTCGACCGGCTCGCCGCCTCGGCCACCCGCCCCGGCGAACCGGCCGGCGTCGCATGACGGGCTCCGCCGGTGGGCGAGCCGGCGAGCCGGGCGACGCGGCGCACCGTGGGCCGCTGGCCGGGGTACGGGTGGTCGAGTTGGCAAGCCTCGCGCCGGCCCCGTTCGGCTGCATGGTGCTCGCCGACCTGGGCGCGGACGTGGTGCGGGTGGATCGTCCGGGTGCCCCGGGTGCGGGGCGGCTGGCCGCGCCGACCGGCGGACCGTTGCAGCGCGGCAGGCGGGTGACCGCACTGGACCTGAAGTCCCCGGCCGGTGTGGCCGACCTGCTGTGCCTCGTCGAGCGGGCCGACGTGCTCGTCGAGGCGTACCGGCCGGGGGTCGCCGAGCGGCTCGGCTTCGGCCCGGAGGTGTGCCAGGAGCGCAACCCCGGGCTGGTGTACGCGCGGATGACCGGTTGGGGCCAGCACGGCCCACTGGCGGCCCGCGCCGGGCACGACATCGACTACCTCGCGGTGGCGGGGGCGTTGGAGCCGCTGGGCCGGGCCGGTGAGCGCCCGTACGCGCCGATGAACCTGCTCGCCGACTTCGGTGGCGGCGGCATGCTGCTCGCCGTCGGGGTGCTGGCGGCGCTGCTGGAACGGGAACGCTCCGGCGTCGGTCAGGTTGTCGACGCGGCGATGGTGGACGGGTCGGCGCTGCTCACCTCGTTCCTGCACGGGCTGCTCGGCAGTGGCCTGTGGGCCGCGCCGCGCGGGCGCAACATGTTCGACGGCGGGGCGCCGTTCTACGACACGTACGCCACCGCCGACGGTGGGTTCATGGCTGTCGGCGCTGTCGAACCGGCCTTCTACGACGTACTCCTCACCGGCCTCGGCCTGGCCGACGACCCGGACCTGCCCGCGCAGTACGACCCGGACGGCTGGGATGAGCTGCGCCAGCGTTTCGCCGCCCGGTTCGCCGAGCGGACCCGGGACGAGTGGACGGCGGTCTTCACCGACCTGGACGCCTGCGTCGCGCCGGTGCTCGCCCCCGGTGAGGCGCACCGGCACCCGCACAACGCCGCGCGGGGGACCTTCGTCGACGTCGGCGGCGAGGTCCAGCCGGCCCCGGCGCCCCGCTTCGACCGGACGCCCCCGGCCCGACCAGCTCCTGCGCCGGACCCGGAGCAGGACGTCCTACCGGCAGCGAAGATTCTCGCGAACTGGCCGCGACGGGGCTGAGGGGCTGCGAGTTCCGGGGCGTGGTGGCACTCTCGGCGGAGCCGTTCCCGCCGGGACGGCAGCCAATTCTTCAGGGAGTCGACGAGCATGACCACGGATCAGTGGAAGGGCTACATCAACGGAATCCTCTACGGGGTCCAGTTCGACAGGACGCTCGACGACGCGGTGGTGACCCGGGTCGCCGCCGGCGTGGCCGCCGGGCTCTACCCGGGCGACCGGGCCGAGACGCTTGACGCGCTGGATCAGGCGCTGCGCTCCGAGATCCCGCTCAACGACGAGATCGAAACCCCGCACAGCGAGGAGAGCATCCGCACGTTCCTCCGCAACCTGTCCACCGCCCTCCAGGCGGGCGCCTCCGCACCTCGGCTGCGCTGATCAGGAGAGCTGTGCCGGGGACGGGCGCTCCGCTGACCCAGTCGCGTCAGTCACGTGACGACGGCGGCGGTTGTTGTACCAGCCGGCGAAGAGGGCTGTTGCGAGCAGCAGCTCCGCCAGGTCGCCTCCGTAGTACATGAGCTGGGCGGCGGAGCGGAACGCCTCCGGATCCGGGTTGTCGAGGCCGGGTGGGAGGGTGCCGGCCTGTGCGTACAGGTACTTGGCCAGCACGGCGTGTCCGGCCGCCGCGCCCAGCAGCGCGCCGACCCGGACCGCCAGCCCCGGGCGGCGCGGCGCCGGATCCGGCCCGGCGAGTGACCAGGCGAAGAGATAACCGGCGGCCAGGTAGTGCAGGTGCAGGGCGTGGTGCAGGACGGGCTGGCGCTCGGCCGCCGCGTACAGCGGGGTGAGCAGCACCAGCGCCAGCCCACCAGTGCTGAGCAGTCCGGCGGTGACCGGGTGTGCGAGCAGGTGCAGCAGGCGGGCGCGCAGCAACCGGCCCACCGCCCGGCGGACCGGCGGCGGCGCGACCCGCAGCAGCAGGGTGATCGGAGCACCGAGCACCAGCCCGAGCGGGGCCAGCATGCCGAGCAGCAGATGCTGCGCCAGGTGCCCGCGCGGGTCGCCGGAGAGTTCGGCAAGCGGCCCGACGGCGACCGCCAGCCCCGCGCAGCCGGCCAGCCAGGCGACGGTCCGCCGGTGCCGCCAACCCCGGGGGTCGCGCCCGGCGGCCAGCAGGTAGCCGCCGGCCAGCAGGGCGACCGGAAACAGTGGAAGCCAGGACGGCTCACCCGCCGGGTGACCGCCGTGCGCGAACGGCGCAACGGGCAGGAGCAGAGTCATCGGCGGCCGTCGCGCGACCGGGCCCGCCAGATCAGCAGGGCACCCGCCAGCAGCAGTGCCGCGCCGGCCAGGTTCCACACCACGTCGTACGGCACGAGGTGCACCCCGTAACGGATCTGGTGCAGCCGCAGGACCTTGTGGTCGACAAGCCCGTCGAAGAGCTGGAACCCGCCGGCGCCGAGCAGGAAGCCACCCCAGACGAGCCGGGTCGACAGGGCGTGCCGCCGGCGCAGGTCGGCGTACCAGAAGAACCCACCGACCAGGGCGATCACCTCGGCCGCGTGCAGCAGCCCGTCCGAGAGCAGCGCCACCGACGGGGTCGACCGGTCGTAGAAGTGGTGCCAGGCCAGCAACTGGTGGAAGACGATCTCGTCCACCGCGGCCATGATCGCGATGCCGATCAGGGCGCCGGCGAGGATGGCGGGCCGGACGTGGACGGTGCGGCCTCTCGGCAGGCTGGAATCGGCCACCACACACCTCGCATCCGCGTCGGGTCAGCCCCAAACTACCCCGAACTGGGCGCGGCACTCCTCGGCAACCATCGTCGCCGGCCTCCCCCGTTTCGTGACTCCGACCCGACCGACGGCATGATCATGGAGCCTGGAGGGGCAGTGGAAACCGAGAAGGAGGTGCCTGTGCCGGACGCGGACGAACTCGTCGCCAACGCACTCGCGGCGGTGCGCGGCGCCGACGTACGGCAGGCCGAACGGCAGCTGGACCACCTGATCGTCGGCACCGGCGCGGCGGACGGCACCACGGCGGTGGACGCGGCGGTGCTGGGCCGCCTGGTCCGGGGCCTGACGCGGCTCTGGCCGCGCGGCTGGCAGCCCGCCGACCTGGACCGGATCACCGCGCGGCGACTCGACGCCCGCGCCGCGCGCCTGGTCCGCGCCGCGATGGCCGTGCAGCGGCGCGAGCAGCCGGATCCGGTCCCGGCCTGGTTCGACGAGCAGCTACGCGACTTGACCACCGAGGGGCGGGCGAACGCCGCGGACGTGCTGGCCGGCTGGTCCGCCCGGGAGGGGCTGGACCGGGTCGACGCGCTGCGCACAGCCGTGGACGTCATCGCGCTTGTGGAGAGCCTGCCGCCGATCGCGGTACTGCGCCCGCCACCCGGGTCGAACGGCGCGGCGACCGCCCGCTCGGCCGGTCCGGCGCGCAGCGGGTCGCCGATGCTGGATCGGGTCCGGGCGCTACTGGCCAAGGCCGAGTCGACGACCTTCCCGGCCGAGGCGGAGGCGCTGACCGGGAAGGCGCAGGAGCTGATCGCCCGGCACAGCATCGACGAGGCGCTGCTGGCCGCCGGGTCGGCGCGCGGCGACGTGCCCGGCGGGGTCCGCCTGAGCACCGACACCCCGTACGCGGGTGCCAAGGCCCTGCTGGTGCAGGAGGTGGCGGCGGCGAACAGGTGTGAGGCGGTCTGGTCCGACGATCTCGGCTTCGCCACAGTGCT
Organism: Micromonospora sp. NPDC049047; assembly: GCF_040649135.1. Taxonomy (NCBI): domain Bacteria; kingdom Bacillati; phylum Actinomycetota; class Actinomycetes; order Micromonosporales; family Micromonosporaceae; genus Micromonospora; species Micromonospora sp. NPDC049047. The sequence continues at coordinate 315,222 of NZ_JBEZEY010000002.1, read as the reverse complement.
GGGCTGGCCGGCCGACCTGGTGGCGGTGGAGTTGCTCTACACCTCGCTGCTGGTGCAGGCCACCGCCGCCATGCTGCGCGGGCGGGCCGAGCGCCGGCCCGGATCGGGACGACGGACGAAGGTCTGGGACGAGTCGTTCCTCAACGCGTTCGCGCTGCGGATCGGCGAGCGGCTGCGCGTGGCCACCGAGGCGGCCACCGACGCGGCGGATCAGGCGACGGCCGACACGGCCGGGGCGGAGCGGCTGCTGCCGGTGCTCGCCGCCCGGGGTGAGGCGGTCCGGGAGCGGCTGGACACCCTCTTCCCCGGTGTCACCCGGCACCGACTGAGCGTGCGCGACGCCGAGGGTTGGTCGTCGGGCACCTCGGCCGCCGACCGGGCATCGCTCGACGTCGGGGGCGGGCGGAAGCCCCGCCAGGTGCCGGGCCGGCCCGATCGGCGCTGAACCGCCCGGCGTGGGATCACCACCAGCGAAGATATCTGCGATTTTCTTCGGTACGCCGTAGGGAACGGGTTGTCGGCTCCGACCCTGCGATGAGTCGCGCCCCGACCGGGGCGCGTGCAGAGCCTGAGGAGCGTCGCCGTGAAGTACATGCTGCTGATCTGGAACCGGCCCGGCTTCACCGAGGAGCTGTCCGAGCAGGACCGCACCGCCCTGTTCGGTGAGGTCGACGAGATCATGAAGGAGTTGACCGAGACCGGCGAGCTGATCGGCGGCCAGGCGCTGGCCAACCCGGCGCAGACGTTGACGGTCCGGGCAGTCGACGGCCGGGCCGAGGTCATCGACGGGCCGTTCATGGAGAGCAAGGAGCAGTTCGCCGGCTACCTGGCGGTCGACTGCGACGGCCCGCAGCGGGCCGCCGAGATCGCCGCCCGCTGGCCGGACGTGCGCTTCGGCGGTGCCATGGAGGTCCGCCCGATCATGGACGAGGCCGGAGCGGAGATGTGACAGACGACCGGACGGTCGAGGACCTGCTGCGCACTGTCGCGCCGCAGGTCCTCGGCCTGCTGGTCCGCCGGTACGGTCAGTTCGACAGGTGCGAGGACGCGGTGCAGGAGGCGCTGCTCGCCGCCGCCACCCAGTGGCCCGCGCAAGGCGTACCGGACAGTCCGCGCGCCTGGCTGCTCACCGTGGCCACCCGCCGGCTCACCGACGAGTGGCGCAGCGAGCACGCCCGCCGGGACCGCGAGCTGGCGGTGACGCTGCGCGAGCCGGCGTCCGCCGGGGTGGCTCCGGCGGCCGACGCGGAGCCCGCCGTGCCGGACGCCGACGACACCCTCACCCTGCTGTTCCTCTGCTGCCATCCGGCGCTTACCGGGTCGGCGCAGGTGGCGCTCACCCTGCGCGCGGTCGGCGGTCTCAGCACCGCCCAGATCGCCCGGGCACACCTGCTGCCGGAGGCGACGATGAGTCAACGGATCCGCCGCGCCAAGCAGCGGATCGAGGCCGCCGGCGCCCGGTTCACAATGCCCGGCCCCGCCGAACGGGACGAGCGGCTGCGCACCGTGCTCCGGGTGCTCTACCTGATCTTCAATGAGGGCTACACCGCGTCCAGTGGCCCGGATCTACACCGGGCCGAACTGACCGGCGAGGCGATCCGGCTGGCGCGCATCCTGCACGGGCTGCTGCCCGACGACGGCGAGGTGACCGGTCTGCTGGCGTTGATGCTGCTCACCGACGCGCACCGGGCGGCGCGGCTCGGCCCGGACGGGGAGTTGGTGCCGCTCGCCGAGCAGGACCGCAGCCGGTGGGACGCGACAGCCACCGCCGAGGGGATCACGCTGATCACCGACGCGTTGACCTGGTCGCCGCCCGGCCCGTACCAACTCCAGGCGGCGATCGCCGCGGTGCACGCCGAGGCGCCGACGGCGGCGCAGACGGACTGGCGACAGATCGTCGCGCTCTACCGGCTGCTGGCCCGGATCGCGCCGAACCCGATGGTCACCCTGAACCAAGCGGTGGCGGTGGCCATGGTGGACGGCGCGCGGGCCGGACTCGCCCTGCTCGCCCCGCTGGACGCCGACGAACGCACCGCCGGGCACCACCGGCTCGCCGCCGTCCGGGCGCACCTGCTGGAGCTGGCCGGGGAGACCGGCGCGGCGCGGGAGGCGTACCTCAGCGCGGCCCGGGGCACCACGAGTCGGCCCGAGCAGCGCTACCTGGAGCGCCGGGCCGCCCGTCTGGGCGGCGTCCGACCACCGCCGGCCGGCGGGCCGAGCTGACCCCGGACGGCCGGCGGCGCGCTGTCACGCGTCGGGGTCGACGGCCGGACAGGTGACGCCTCGGGCCGGCACCACCTTGTCGATCAGGTAGGAGTCGACCGCTCGGCCCACACACTGGACGCTTGTGGTGTAGCTGCCGTGCCCCCAGCCCTGGTAGGTGAGCAGCACGCCGTGCTGACCCAGCTGACGGGCCACGTTGCGGGACCAGTCGTATCCGCTGGCCGGGTCGTGCACCGTGGCGGCGACAAGCAGCGGCACGTCGGTGTGGACCCGCAACCGGTGCTGCGGATTGGCCACCGGGGTGGGGGTGCCCAGGCAGGTGACGAGAGCGAACAGGGCCGGTGGGTACCGCAGGTCCGGTGCGAGTCGGGCCGTCCGGCGCAGGTGTGCGGCGTACTCCCGGTAGTCCCGGACGGGCAGGCTCCAATCCTGACAGAAGACCGCGAAGGGGTACGCCGCGACGGCGTCGCCGGCCGCCCTGGTGTCGGCCGGGAGCGCGGCGGGCGACGCGGCGCCCGCGTCCATCGTGGCGAGCCAGCCGGCCAGCCCCGGCCAGCGCACGGTGTCGTAGAACTCCTTGTGGGTGAGCCGGACCAGCTCGAACGGGGTCAGCACGACCCCTGGCCGTTTCGGGTCGGTAAGCGTGCCTGCCTCGGCCCGGGCGCGCAGCCCGGCCCAGATCGTCCGGAGGTCCCGCCCGTGTAGGGCGCACGCGCTGGACCTGTCACACCAGGCGACGAACTCGTCGAACGCGCCCTCGGCGGTGCGGGCCTGACTGTCGAGGAAGGCGCGGGTGCCGACGCTGTGGTCCATCGTCGCCTCCAGCACCATGGCTCGGACCCGGTCGGGGTACAGCTCGGCGTACCGCTGCCCGAGCAGGGTGCCGTACGAGCTGCCGTGGAAGGTCAACTGCCGCTCGCCGAGCGCGGCGCGGACCGCGTCGAGGTCACGGGCGGCACTTGTCGTGTCCACGTGGTCGTAGAGCGGCCCGGTGCGGGCCCGACAGTCGGCGCGCAGCAGCGCGTTGCCGGCCAGCGTGGCGTCGAACTGGGCCTGGTCGGCGATCAGTTGCGGTTGCCGGGCGAGTAGTTCCCGGGCGCAGACCACCGGGTGGCTGCCGCCGGTGCCGCGCGGGTCGAAGCTGACGATGTCGAAGCGGCGGCGCAGGTCGGCGCTGAACCGGGAGCTGCCGTTGACCACCCGGTCGACCCCGCTGTCACCGGGGCCGCCGGGGCCGAAGACAAGCGCACCCTCGCGGGTGGCCGGCTTGGCGGCCCGGCGGGCCAGCGCCAGGTCGAAGTGCTCCCCGCGGGGTCGGTTCCAGTCGACAGGCAGCGACAGGGTGCCGCACTCGGCGGAGGTGTCCGTGGCGCAGGGGTGCCAGTCGATCGTCGGGTGGGCGGCGGCCGGGGTCGCCGGGGTCAGCCCGGCGGCGGTGAGGGCCAGGGCGACCGTCCAGCCGACTGCTGATTTGCGTACACGCAGCATGAGGTGCTGTCCTCTCCTGGAGGGAGCGTTACCGGTGAAACTCGCCCGCTGGGCGAGGTGATGCTGCTTCCGCCCGGGTCGTCGAGTAGCCGCTCGACGGCCCGGGACCTTCGGCCGTGGTCAGTCGACCTCGAGCAGGACGCGTTCGAGTTTGGTCATCCGGGTCTCCATCCCGCCCAGCCGACCGTCCATGGCCGCGAGCAGTCGGGCGTTCTCCGCCTGCGCCTGGGCGGCCGTCTCGGCGAGCTGGCGGTAGTCGTCCGCCCGGGACGCCTCGTACCGGGCCCGCCGGGTCTTGGCGAGCTGCACGACGGTCACCGTGAACACGCTGATCAGCAGGGCGAAGATGCCGATCGCGCCGACCACCTCGGTCCAGTCGTGGTCGCTCATCGGTTCGCTCCCGGCTGGTCGGCCGAGTCGGGCACGGTCAGCGTCTCGGCCGCCGCCGCGATGATCTCGGGGGTGAGGGTGAGCACGAACGGCTGCACCTCGTAGTAGTTCATTGCCTTCCCGTCCTCCGACAACTCCAGGCTGGCGGTGACCAGCCCGGCCGCCGCCAGCTTCCGTAGGTGGACCTGCAACAGCGCCCGGCTGATGCCCAGTTGTCGGGCCAGCCCGCTGACGTAGGCACGCTCGCGGGCCAGCGCGGCGACGATCCGCAGCCGGTGCGGGTTGGCCAACGCGGCCAGCGCCCGGACCAGATCGTTGCCGGTCGGCGACGAAGCGCTGCTGCTCACAACAAGCCCTCGCACATGCAAAAGGAAGCTAGCAGGTGTGCCGGCGCGGCGGTGCGGGCCGAGAACGGAATCAGGGGGATCTCAGGGTCGCGAGTCGGGGCCGGACACACAGACACGCCGGGCCGGTGAATGATCACCGACCCGGCGTGCGGGTTACGTCGTACGTCAGCTCTTGAAGGCGTCCTTGATCTTCTCGCCCGCCTGCTTGAGCTTGGCCGTGGACTGGTCAGCACGACCCTCGGCCTCGAGCTGCTCGTTGTCGGTGGCCCGACCGGCGCCTTCCTTCAGCTTGCCGGCCGCGTCCTCGCTGGCGTTGTTGATCTTGTCGTCGAATCCCATTGCCAACCTCCATTGCAAGCGTCGCTACGCCCCAAGCAGTACCCCCGCCGGCACCGGTCCAACCATCACGGCCGTCACAGTCAGCGATCGGCCGACCGGAACCGGCGCAGTCGCAGACTGTTGGCCACCACGAAGACCGAGGAGAACGCCATGGTGGCACCGGCGATCATCGGGTTGAGCAGCCCGGCGGCGGCCAGCGGCAGGGCCGCCACGTTGTAGCCGAACGCCCAGAACAGGTTGCCCCGGATGATGCCGAGCGTGCGTCGGGACAACCGGATGGCGTCCACCGCGGCGTCCAGATCACCCCGGACCAGGGTGAGGTCGGACGCCTCGATCGCCACGTCGGTGCCGGTGCCCATGGCCAACCCCAGGTCGGCCTGGGCCAGCGCCGGGGCGTCGTTGACCCCGTCACCGACCATCGCCACCGACCGCCCCTGCGCCTGGAGCCGCTTGACCACGTCGACCTTGCCGGCCGGCAGCACCTCGGCGATCACCTCGTCGATGCCCACCTCGGCGGCGATCGCGCCGGCCACCGTGGCGTTGTCCCCGGTCAGCAGGACCGGGGTGAGCCCCAGCGCCCGCAGCCGGGCCACCGCCGCCCGGCTGGTCGGCCGGACCACGTCGGCGACCGCGAGCACCCCCCGGGCCCGCCCGTCCCAGGCCGCGACGATCGCCGTACGGCCGGCGGCTGCCGCGTCGCGGACAGCCTCCTCGACCTCGGGCGGTACGTCGAACTCCCGTTCCCGCAGCAGCCGGACCCGACCGACAAGCACTACCCTTCCGTCGACAGTGCCGGTCACGCCCAGCCCTTCGAGGTTGCCGAAACCGGTCACCGGGGGCAGCGACCCCGCCTCGGCGGCACCCGCCGCGACCGCCCGGGCGATCGGATGCTCGGAGGCGGCCTCCACCGCACCGGCGAGCCGCAGCAGCTCGCCACGATCGGTGCCGCTTGTTGGCAGCACATCCACCAGGGTCATCCGTCCGGTCGTCACGGTGCCGGTCTTGTCCAACACGACGGTGTCCACCCGGCGGGTCGACTCCAGCACCTCCGGCCCCTTGATCAGCACACCGAGTTGCGCGCCCCGGCCGGTGCCGACCAGCAGCGCGGTCGGGGTGGCCAGGCCGAGCGCGCAGGGGCAGGCGATGATCAGCACGGCGACGGCGGCGGTGAACGCGGCGGTCGGGCCGGCCCCGGTGCCGAGCCACCAGCCGAGCGTGCCGACGGCGAGCGTGATCACGATCGGCACGAAGACCCCGGAGATCCGGTCCGCGAGCCGCTGCACTGCGGCCTTACCGCTCTGCGCCTGCTCGACCAGGTCCGCCATCCGGGCGAGTTGGGTATCTGCGCCGACCCGGGTGGCGCTGACGATCAGGCGGCCACCCGCGTTGATGGTGGCGCCGACCACACCGTCGCCGGGACCGACCTCGACCGGCACCGACTCACCGGTGAGCATGCTGGCGTCCACGGCGGAGGTGCCCTCGTCGACCACCCCGTCGGTGGCGATCTTCTCCCCGGGACGCACCACGAACCGGTCACCGACGGCGAGCTGCTCCACCGGGATCAGGGTCTCCACCCCGCCGCGCAGCACCGCCACCTCCTTGGCGCCGAGCTCGAGCAGGGCACGCAGGGCCGCACCCGCGGTTTGCTTGGAGCGGGCCTCGAAGTAGCGGCCGGCCAGGATGAACACCGTCACCCCGGCGGCGGCCTCCAGGTAGATGTTGCCGGCACCGTCGGTGCGGGTGATGTCGAAGCGGAACGGGTGCGTCATGCCGGGCATGCCGGCGTCACCGAGGAAGAGCGCCCAGAGCGACCAGCCGAACGCGGCGAGGGTGCCGAGCGAGACAAGAGTGTCCATCGTCGCCGCGCCGTGCCGCAGGTTGGTCCAGGCGGCCCGGTGGAACGGCAGCCCACCCCAGACCACCACCGGGGCGGCCAGGGTCAGCGACAGCCACTGCCAGTAGTCGAACTGCCAGGCCGGCACCATGGCCAGCAGGACCACCGGCACGCTGAGCAGCACCGAGACCCAGAGCCGGGTACGCGGACCCTTCAGCGAGTCCACCGGCTCCTCGGTGGCGGTGGGCGGCGACGGCAGCGCCGCCGAGTACCCGGTCTTGCGCACGGTCTCGATCAGGTCGTCGGGTGTGACCCCGTCGTCGTACCGGACGGTGGCCTTCTCGGTCGCGTAGTTGACCGCGGCACTCACCCCGTCCATCCGGTTGAGCTTCTTCTCGATCCGGGCGGCGCAGGCGGCGCAGGTCATCCCGCCGATCGCCAACTCGATCCGGTTGGGTGCCTCGGGCAGCGGTCTACTGGTGGTGGTCATGGTCTGGTCCCGTCAGTTGTGCCCGTGCCCGGGGGTGCCGTGGTCGGCGCCGCCGCTCGGCGCGGGTCCGCTCGGGTCGTTCCCGGCCGGCGGGGTGCCGGCGACGACTGTGAACTCGGCGGTGTGCACGGTTCCGCCGTGCTGGAAGTCGAGGTAGAGCCGGTAGCTGCCGGCCGAGGGCACCTCGGCGAGGAAGCCGACCGTCGGACCGGGCCGGGTCCGGCCGTCGCCCGGCGTCCCGTCCGGATGCACGTGCAGGTACGCGAGGTCGCCCCGACGCAGTGCCACCAGGTGCCCGTACGCGCCCAGGTAGGGCTCCAGGTCGGTGACCGGCTGCCCGTCCCGGCTGACGGTGAAGGTGAGCGGGGCGGTGCGACCGGGCTGCGGCGAACCGGTGAGGGTGACCGTGTAGCCGTCGACGGTGGTGCTTGTCGCCGGTGCGGGCAGCGGTCGTTCGGTCAGCTCGCCGGGGACTGTCACGTCCACGCCGAGCGTCAGCGGCTCACCCCCGGTCGGGGTGAAGTCGGCGAACGCCCGCCACTGCCCGGGGCCGGTCAGCGGGGTGTCGACCCGCCAGGTGCCGTCCGGGGCCAGGTCGGGGTGCACGTGGCGGAAACCGGAGAGGTCCCGGCGGGCGACGATCAGGTGCATCGTCTTGTCGTGTGCCACCTCGTACCCGGTGACCGGGCGGCCGTCCGGGCCGGCGATCCGGAAGGCGAACTCGCCGACCGGGGCGTCGACCGGTTCGAGGGTGTAGCCGCTCTGGGAGACGAGCAGGCCGCCGGGGAACCGGTCGGCCGTTTCGGCGTGCTCGTCCGCCGCCGGGCTGGCCTCGCCGTCGTGCCGGCCCTCGACCACAGTGCTGCGATCGGCCACCCGGCCGACCCCGTACGTCGCGCCGAAGACCGCCGCCAGGCCGACGGCGAACCCGGCCAGTTTCGTCACGGTGCGCATGCCGGCCCGCCGATCACGCGTCGACGAGGTCGTAACCGGCCTCGTCGACGGCGGCCCGGACAACCGCGGTGTCCAGGGGCTCATCGCTGCTGACGGTGACCCGGCCGGCGGCGAGGTCGACCTGGACGTCACGTACGCCGGCGATGGCGCCGACCTCGGCGCTCACCGCGCTGACGCAGTGCCCACAGGTCATGCCCTGCACCTGGTACGTCGTGTTGACCATCGGATCGTCTCCTTCGCGGTACCGGTACCCGGTGGGGGTATCTCTACGAGATAGGACCGTACCATACCCCCTGGGGGTACGCTATCCTTGCCGACATGACCGCACCCACCCCGATCCGCGGATACACCGCCAGCAAGGACCAGCTGCTCGCGCGGCTCCGCCGCGTCGAGGGGCAGGTCCGGGGCATCGAGAAGATGGTCGACGACGACCGCTACTGCATCGACGTGCTCACCCAGATCTCCGCCATCCAGGCCGCCCTCGACAAGGTGGCCCTCGGGCTGCTCGACGGGCACGCCCGGCACTGCATGCACGAGGGCGCCGCCGAAGGCCGGGCCGACGAGATGGCCAACGAGATGATGGCGGCGGTCGGCCGGCTGATGAAGCGCGGCTGACCGCCCTCAGTCCGGGGCGGGCCCGAGCCGGACCCGGCGCAGCAACTGCGCGTTGAGCGCCACCACGATCGTGGACGCGGACATCAGCACCGCGGCCGCCGCCGGGCTCAACGCCACACCGGCCCCGGACAGCACCCCGGCGGCCAGCGGCAACGCCACCACGTTGTAGCCGGCCGCCCAGGCCAGGTTCTGCCGCATCTTCCGGTACGACGCCCGGGACAGCCGGACCACCGCGCCCACCCCGCGCGGGTCCGAGGACGCCAGCACCACCCCGGCGGACTCGATCGCCACATCGGTGCCCGCCCCGATCGCGATGCCCACGTCCGCCCGGGCCAGCGCCGGCGCGTCGTTCACCCCGTCGCCGACCATCGCCACCACCAGCCCCCGCCGCTGAAGCTCGGCCACCCGATCGTCCTTCTCGGCCGGCAACACCTCGGCGAAGACCTCGTCGACGCCGGGCCGGAAGCCGAGGTCGGCGGCGACCGCCTCGGCCACCGGCCGGGCGTCACCAGTGATCATGGCGATGGTCCGGATCCCCTCGGCACGCAGCTCGTCGACCGCGCGCCGGGCCTCCGGACGTACCTCGTCGGTAAGCGCGAACGCACCGAGCACCGCCGCCGGCAGCCGCACCAGGTGCAGCACCGCGGCACCCCGCGCCGACCACCGCCCGGTCGCCGCCGCCACGTCGGCGGGGAGCACGAGACCCAGCTCCCGCAGCAGAGCCGGCCCGCCCACCGCGTACTCCGTGCCGTCGACTGTCGCCTGCACACCGCGGCCCGGCAGGGACCGGAACCCGACGGCCCGGGCCGCGCCACCGGGCTCGGCCGCCGCCACGATCGCCCGGGCCAACGGATGTTCGCTGTCCGACTCGACGGCCGCCGCGATCCGCAGCACCTCGTCCCGTCCGACGCCCGCCGCCGTCACCAGGTCGGTCACCCCGTGCTCACCCCGGGTCAGCGTGCCGGTCTTGTCGAAGAGCACCGCGCCGACGGTGCGCATCCGTTCCAACGCCAACCGGTCCTTCACCAGGATCCCGGACCGCGCGGCGAGGCCGGTGGAGAGCGCGACGACAAGCGGGATGGCGAGACCAAGCGCGTGCGGACAGGCGATCACCAGGACGGTGACCGCACGGACCACCGCCTGGTCCGGCTGACCGAGCGCGGTCCAGACCAGCACGGTCAGCACGGCGGTGCCGGTTGCCAGGTAGAACAGCGCGGCGGCGAACCGGTCGGCAAGCAGTTGGGCCCGCCCGCCGGAGCCCTGGGCCTGCGCGACCATCCGCTGGATGCCGGCGAGGGCGGTCTGCTCACCCACCGCCTCCACCCGGACCCGGATCGCCGAGTCGGTGGCGACGGTGCCGGCCACCACCCGGTCACCTGTCGACCGCGCGACCGGTCGCGACTCGCCAGTGATCATCGACTCGTCCAGTTCGGCGCCACCGCCGACGACCCGGCCGTCCGCCGGCACCCGACCCCCCGGCCGGACCAGCACCACGTCGTCGAGCCGCAGCACGGTCACCGGCACCACCTCGATCCGGCCGTCCGCCGCCACCCGTTCCGCCTCGTCCGGCAGCAGCGCGGCCAGCGCCGCCAGCGCCCCCCGGGCCTGCCCGATGGCCTTCATCTCCTGCCAGTGCCCGAGCAGCATGATGGTGACCAGCGCTGCCAACTCCCACCAGAAGTCCAGGTCGAAGGCACCCAGGCTGGTGGCCAGGGACGCGGTGTAGGCGACGGTGATCGCCATCGCGACGAGCAGCATCATCCCGGGCGCCCGGTCGCGCACCTCCCGGATCGCACCGACCAGGAACGGCCAACCGCCCCACCAGAACACCACCGAGCCGAGCACCGGCCCCACCCAGGAGCCAGCGCCTCCGGCCAGGCCCAGCCGATCCGACACGAGGTGACTCGTCAGCACCACCGGGACGGTGAGCACCAGGCAGACCCAGAACCGGCGGCGGAACATGGCAGGATCGTGCCCGGCGTGCTTGTCGTGTCCGGCGTGCTTTTCGTGCGGCACGGGTGCAGCGCGCTGTGGGTGCTCGGGTGGGGTCGGAGCGGACATGCTTCCAACATGCCGGCCCGACGGCCACCACGCGGGCGGTTCGGCCGCTCGACGCTCCGGCGCGCCCGGCAACCTCCCGGTGGGCTGACTAGCATCTCCCATGATCGCCCTGCGCATGCCGCCGCACATCCGGACGCCGCGACGGCGTGGTGACGCGGCCGACCGGCCGCGCACTGACCGTCAGTGATCAGGCGGTCGGCAGGCAGCGAACCGCACCGCCGTCCGGCGCGTTCGCGTCGAAACGGTGAACCGCGCGGCCCGCTGACACGTATCCCGCACCGGATCGTTGGGAGTCTCGACTTGGGTTCCGACCACGCCCGTCCCGCGCCGTCCGCCCCGCCCCGGGTGCGACGGATCCTCGTCGTGACGGTGGTGCCCCTCTTCGTCGCCACAGTGCTCGCCGCGGCACTGCTCTGGCCGCGCGGAGGAGCGACGCAGACCGACGGAGGAGCGGACGTGCCGCGCTACGCCGGCACGGTGACCCGCGTGGTGACCGAGCCGTGCCCGCCGCTGCCGTCGAGCCCCGAGGACACACCCAGGACCGGCGCCGGGCCGTGCGGCACTGTCGACGTCCGGGTGGACGACGGCCCCGCCGCCGGCCAGCAGGTGCGGACACCGGTGCCCGACGGTCCGGGCGCACCACGGGTGGACGTCGGCGACGAGGTCATCCTGGTCCAGTTGACCGACCCTACCGATCCCGCCACCAGCAACTGGAACATCGCCGAGCACCAGCGCGGCACTCCCCTCGTGTGGCTGGCGGTGGTCTTCGCTGCCGCGATCGTCGCGTTCGGCCGGTGGCGGGGGCTGGCCGCGCTCGGCGGGTTGGCGGCCAGCTTCGCCATCCTGCTCACCTTCGTACTGCCGGGCATCGGTGCCGGCAGATCACCGCTGCTGGTGGCGGTGGTCGGCGCCGCCCTGATCATGTTCGTGGTGCTCTATCTGACCCACGGCGTCACCGCGCAGACCTCGGTCGCGGTGCTCGGCACCCTGGGCAGCCTGGTACTGACCGGCGCGCTCGCCACCATCGCCACCGCGGCGACCCACCTCACCGGCTTCGGCAGTGAGGAGGCGACGACACTGTCGATGTTCCAGGGTGACGTGGACCTGCACGGCCTGCTGCTCGCCGGGATCATCATCGGTTCGCTCGGGGTGCTCGACGACGTGACGGTCACCCAGGCCGCCACCGTCACCGAGTTGGCGAACGCCAATCCCGGGCTGACCCGGATACAGCTGTACCGGGCGGCGACCCGCGTCGGCCGCGCGCACATCGCCTCCACCGTCAACACCATCGTGTTGGCGTACGCGGGCGCGTCGCTGCCCCTCCTGCTCCTGCTCACCGCCGACTCGCGGCCGATCGGGCAGATTCTCACGAGCGAGTTCCTCGCGCAGGAAATCGTCCGCAGCGCGGTCGCCACACTCGGGCTGATCGCCGCCGTGCCACTGACCACCGGGCTGGCCGCGATCGTGACCACGGCCGGACGTGTCGACGCCACGCCGCCGGGCGACGCCCCCGGGCCGCGCCCCCAACCGGACCCGGCGGAGGCACTTGCCGCCCTCAACGCGCCGCGGACGGCGCGATCCGACGAGCCGGACGAGACGCGGACCCGGCCCGCATCCACCGCCACCGACGGGTGGCCGGAGTCGAACAGGAGCACGGATACGGCATGGTGACACTCCTCAGCGTGACCAGATCGGGTCTCCCCCCTGAGAACCGCGTCACTGGTTACCAAACGCTATGGCGAAATGACACTTTTGGTCGGCATCCAGGCGTAGCTCACCGAGTCGACTCTCGGGTAACCTCGCTGCCGGTTACCGATGAAGGCGCGAAGCGGCGCCTGCGGTGCCACCGCCCAATCGCCAACCGGCGAGCCGGGGACCCAGGTGTGTGGGGTGAATCCGCGTCAGCGGTAGGGGCCACTTCCGCCCCGAACCCGTCAGCTAACCCGGTCGGCGGTCGAGGGAAGGGAACATTGTGACGGCACCCCTACGCCGCTGGTTGACACCCGTGGTGGCCGTGATCGCCGCACTGACCGTGCTCGCCGGGCCTCTCCCGGCCCACGCCGCTCCGACGACCCCCACACCATCCGGGCACGAGGAGGACGACGAGCCCAAGCTCATCACCGACCTCATCGAGCAGGTCAACCGCGACTACTCCGCCGCCAAGTCCAAGCTGGACAAATCCAAGAAGCGGCAGTTGGAGTTGGCGCTGGAGGTGGACCGGGCCAAGGCCGACCTGGACGCACTGACACCACAGGTCGGGCAGATCGCCGCCCAGTCGTACCGGACCGGTCGGATCGGCGCGCTCGCGATGCTGCTGGAGAGCGACGCCCCGGACACGTTCGTCCAGCGCGCCGCGATGCTCGACGAGATCAACATGGTGAACGAGAACAAGCTCGCCGAGGTCAACGCGGCGAAGTCCCGCGCCGAGCAGGCCAAACTGCTCCTCGACACCGAGGTCCGGGAGCAGCAGAAGCAGACCGCCGTGATGGCCAAGCGCAAGAGCGAGGCCGACAAGGCGCTCGCCCTGGTCGGCGGCAAGGGCTTCACCGGCGGCCTGGTCGACGCCACCTCGAAGGTCGCCAAGATCGGCCCGGGTCGCACCGCCGACGGTGACTGGAAGCCGCAGTCCTGCAGCGAGAAGGACCCGACCACGTCCGGTTGCGTCACGCCGCGGACGCTGCACGCGTACAAGGAAGTCAAGGCCGCCGGATTCAACCGGTTCGTCGGCTGTCACCGCAACGGTGGACCGTACGAGCACCCGAAGGGCCGCGCCTGCGACTGGTCGTTGCAGAAGAGCGGCTTCAGCCCGTGGCACAACAACGACACCCGGATGTACGGCAACAACGTGGCCGCGTTCCTCATCCGCAACGCCGACCGGCTCGGCATCTACTACGTGATCTGGAACCGGCAGATCTGGTTCCCGGCGACCGGCTGGAAGTCCTACAGCGGACCGTCGAACCACACCGACCACGTACACATGTCGATGCTCTGACCCGCGCCACCTGTTGCCGAGGGCCGCTCCGCGTACTGCGGGGCGGCCCTCGGCAGGTCAGGCGGCAGCAGCCGGGTCAGCCGACCCGGCCGGCACGCCGAGCGTCGCGAAGCCGGCCGGCACGGCGGCCACCGGGCGCACCACTCCGGCGGCGAGCCGGTACGACACGCCCACCACAGCGCAGCGCCCCCGCTCCACCTCGGCGGCCAGCACCGGCGACTGCCGGAGCAACGTCTCGACGGTCTGCGCGATGTGGATGTCGACGATGCCGTCGATGTCGTCCACGCCCTCGGCCTCGGCCCGACGCAGACTGGGCAGCACTGCATCTACCACCGCCGGCAGGTGCCCGGCCGGTTGGGTGCCGGTCGCGACGGATTCCCGCGCCGCCTGCACCGCCCCGCACGAGTCGTGGCCGAGCACGACCACCAGGGGGGTGCCCAGGACGGCCACCGCGTACTCCACGCTGCCGAGCACCTCCGGGCCGGTGGTGTGCCCGGCCGTGCGGACCACGAACAGGTCACCCAGCCCTCGGTCAAAGATGATCTCGGCGGCCAGTCGGGAGTCGGAGCAGCCGACGATCACCGCGAACGGGTGCTGCCCGTCGGCCACGGCGGCCCGGTGCCCGGCGTCCTGGTTGGGGTGGCGTGGGGCGCCGCTGACGAAGCGCACGTTTCCGGCGGTCAGCTCGGCGTACGCCCGGACCGGCTCGCTGAGTGCGGGCGCCCGGTCGGCGCTCCGCTGCGGACCCGGCTGCCCGTCGGGAGTTCCAGCACGACTCATCCCCGCACCTCGTCTTCACGCGTCTGGCCTGGTCAGGTGGCTTGTCAGCCGGGCCGGCGGCGGCGCTGGCTCGGGCTCCACCGTCACACGCACCCTAAGATGCGTCAAGGGATGCGTGATTTAGATTTCATAGGTTGACGTCGGTTCGCACCCTGGGTAATCCACCTGACGCACGGGGGGCGAGACTCCCAGGGTCAGGGCGGACGCCCGGAGAGGCGGTCACACGATGGCGAGCACCCCGACGGGCGAGACCGGCGGCGGGCGGAACTGGACGTTCCTCACCAACCACGGGCACGTGCTGCTGGCCATCGGCCGCAACCCCACCGCCCGGCTCCGCGAGGTAGCGGCCGAGGTCGGGGTGACCGAACGGGCCGCGCAGGCGATCGTCGCCGACCTGGAAGCCGGCGGTTACCTGCACCGCACCCGGGTCGGACGGCGCAACGAATACACCCTCAACCCGGCCGGCCGGTTCCGACACCCCGCCGAAGCCGACCGCCAGGTCGGCGACCTGCTGGCCCTGTTCGCCGACGAGCCCGACACCGAGGTCGGTCCCGAGACGTGACCCCCGTCGCCGGGCCGCTACCGGACCGGGCGCAGCGGTAATCTCTGCGGGTGCGCGAATGCCCGCCGTTGAGCGCGACCAATCCGTTCCACCGCAGCGCCCGTGTCGCTCGCAGTGTCCTCAGTGGAGCCCTGGCGGCCCTGCTCGGCACCGCGCTGATCGCACCCGCACCGGCCCGGGCGGCACCGTCGGCCTGCGGCCCGGCCAGTGCGGAGAGCCTGACAGCGATGCCGTGGGCGCTGCGCCGGCTGGAGCCGTCCGCGGCGTGGCCGCTGTCCCGGGGTGCCGGAGTGACAGTCGCGGTCATCGACTCCGGGGTCTCCGCCGTCCACCCGCTGCTCGCGGGCCAGGTGCTCGAGGGTCGCGACTTCAGCAACCTGGCAGCCAGACAGGGCCAGTGCGATCTGGTCGGGCACGGCACGATGATCGCCGGCATCATCGCCGGCCGGGAGGGCACCGGCGCCCCGTTCAGCGGCGTCGCGCCGGCCGCCCGCATTCTGCCCCTCCGGGTCCTGCCGGACCTCAAGGACACCAGGGACCCCGACCTTCCCCTGCAGATCGCCGCAGCGATCGACTTTGCTGTCGAACAGGGCGCCGACGTGATCAACCTGTCCCTCACGACAGTGCCTGTTCCCGAGCTGACGGCGGCCGTCGACCGTGCGCTGGCCCAGCGGGTGGTGCTGGTCGCCGCCGCCGGCAACCGGAAGGAGGATCAGCAGGACCGTCCGGGCTACCCCGCCGCGCACCCCGGCGTGATCGCGGTCGGCGGAGTCGACGAGCAGGGCGGTCACGTGGGCAGCTCGACAAGCGGCGACTATGTCGACATCGCCGCACCAGGGCTGAACATCATCGGGCCGGCACCTCAGGGGTCCGGCTACCGCGCCGAGCCGGCCGGCGGCACCAGCTTTGCCGCCGCGTACGTCTCGGGAGTGGCCGCGCTGGTCCGGTCCGCCTACCCGGACCTCACCCCGGCACAGGTCGCCGAACGGCTGCAGCGCACGGCGGACAATCCGCCGGAGGGTCACAACAGTGACATCGGCTACGGCGTGGTCAACCCGTACCGGGCGGTGTCGGGCCTGCTGGGCACCCGGGCCAACCCGCCGGCCGCCGCGCTCCCGGCTCCGGTCGCGCCGCAGGACCCACTGGGCTGGCAGCGCACCGCCGCGATCTGGGCCGCGGCGGTCGGCGGGCTGCTGGCCCTGCTGCTGCTTGTCGCCCGGCCGATCGTGGCCCGGGGCCGCCAACGCGGCTGGCGCCCCGGCCGCCGCACCGACGAGCCCGTCACCGGCTGAGCCGACTCGTCGGCGCGCCGCCCACACCGGCACCGGCATCAAGGGGCCGTTTCTCGGTGGGTTGGTCCGGTCGACCGCCATCGGGCCGCTCCCTGAAACCCGGCTGACGGTGTGCGCTCACTGCTGCTGATACGGACCCGGCGGCGGGCCCAGACCTGGCCAGCCGGACGGGCCGGGCACCGGAGCGGTCGGCGAGGGCGGTTGACCCGCCGGTGGATAGCCGGACGGCGGGTACCCGGGCTGGCCCGGCGGGCCGTGCCCAGGGACGGGCGGCGGGCTGTGCCCAGGGACGGGCGGCGGGCTGTAGCCAGCCGCCGGCGGATGGCTGGCGGGCCAGCCGGGTGGCGGCATGCCGGGTGCGCCGGGGTACGGAGCGACCGTCGCCGGCGGGGTACGCCGCTTGCGGCGTCGCAGCACCACCAGCAGCACGACCAGCCCGATGATAGGCACGCCCAGGCAGAGTCCCACCTGGACGATCGCGCCGGCCTTGTTCGAGACGCCGAACTCGATCGCCGGGCCGGCATCGTCGCCGGGTGGGGTGGCGCGGCCGGGACGGGTCGGGCCGGGGGCCTCGCCCTTCAGCAGCGGGTTCGCCGTCACGGCGGGCACCGAGCGGGTCAGGGCGGCGATCGGGTCGACCCGCCCGAAGCCGAACTGGGGGTCCCGGCCGGCCGGCCCGGCGTCGCGGGCAGTTTCGATCAGGCGGTTGATGACGTTGGGCGCATCGAGCTTCGGGTACTCAGCGCGGATCAGCGCCACCACCCCGGAGATGATGGCCGCCGCCGAACTGGTGCCGCTGCCGAGCGAGTAACCGTTCGGCGAGACCACCTTGGGCGCCGGCCGGATAATGCTCTCCATCGGACTCGCGATGACGACCTCCGGGCCCTGCACGGAGCCGGCGAAGAAGCCACCCCGCTTGTCGAACCCGGAGACGGCGATGACGCCGGGGATGTTGGCCGGTGCGATGACCTGTCGGTCGCCCTGCTCGATGTTGCCCGCGGAGGCGACCACCACGGCGTCCTTGCTCAGCGCGTAGTTGATGGCGTCCACCAGTTCCGGCGGGGCCGTCCCCTCGTCGCCGAGCGAGAGGTTGATGACGTCAGCTCCGTTGTCCGCGGCCCACCGGACGCCCAGGAGCACGTCTTGGCTGTCGAAATTGGCGCCCGTGGAGACCGGGAGGATCTTCGCGGCCGGGGCGATGCCCAGCACGTGCATATTGCCACCGCCGCGCCCGGCGATGATGCCGGCCATCGAGGTGCCGTGCCCCTTTTCCTTGTCGTCGTCACGCCGGCCGTCCCTGGCGGCCATCGCGTTGGTGCCGTGCCCGGCGAGCACCTGGCCGCGCAGGTCGGGATGGTTGGCCTCGACCCCACTGTCGACGACTGCGACCACGACACCCGCGCCCTTGGTGATCTTGTGCGCGGCAGGGATTTTCAGATAGTCCAGGTACCACTGATAACCGCGGACCGTGTCCGCGGCCCGGGCTGGCGTCGGCATGACAGTCACGGCCGGGGCCAGCGCGGCGCACAGCGCCAGCGCGGCCGCGCCCACAGCCCGTGCCGATCGGAAGGGCTTCCCCGTACGCATCGATCCCCCGTACCTCGCCGACGCCGACACAATGCGGCTCCGGCCCGGGTGAACCGGACCGGAGCCGCACCGATCAGTGGCTCAGCCCCACACCTTGGAGTTGCTCATCTCGGTGGTGAGGTAGTTTTCCCGAGCGATGCCGACGGCACCGCCGATCTCGTTCAGGATCCGGTTGATGTCCCGGACCGCCGTGTCCCACTTCGCCTGGTGCTGCTCGTAGGCAACCCGGTCCTCGCCGTCCCAGTGGAGCTTGGTCAGCATGGACCGGAGCGTGTCGAGCTTTTCCTCGAGCGTCTTCGAGATGGCCTGCATCTGCTGATTGCTGCTCTCGAGGACCGCGTAGTCAACTTTGATCGTCACGATTTCCTCCTCTGCTGGCTGCGGATCACGGGTTGAGAGCAGAGTGGAACTTGTCCAACATCTGCTGCTGCTCTTCGTCGTTGACCTGATGCGTCGTACCCGACTTGTCGAGCAGGTCGGCGATGTTGTCCATCGCCGTCAGCAGCTTGACCGTGTCTTCGTTCCAGCGCGTCATCAGCGACTGGAAACCCGTGGACGCCTGACCCTTCCACGCCATGGCCAGGTCGTCGACGACGTTCCACAGCTTCTTCAGCTCGCCGTCGACCTCACTGCGCGTGGACCGCACGTCACTCGCGGCGGTATGCAGAGTCGAAGCTTCGACCTCGAACGCCATGCTTCACACCCTTCCGTCATGTTGTGGTGGCGGCTTCGCCGCACCCCTCCCCCGCGGCAAGGCAGCAACACCCCACCGACGGACACTCCAGTGAAGACCGTAGCGGAACCAGTCGAGCATCCGCAGCCCTGCTCGGCACCGTGCGATGGACGGCGGTGGATCGGCCCGACAGTCACACCACTCAGGACGGTTCGGACCACGCCGTCTGAATCAGTTGCTGGCCATCACGACGACGGATGAGGGTGCCCCGACCCGGCGGTTGCGGACTCGGGCGCAGAGTGCCGAACACGGCGCCCTCCTCCCGGTTGCCGGACATCAGCAGGCCCGGCGAGTCAAGCTCGCGCAACCGCTGTAGCACCGGCTCGTAGAGCGCCCTCGACACCCCGCCGACGCGACGCGTGACGATCAGGTGCAGACCGATGTCCCGGGCCTGCGGCAACAACTCCTGCAGCGAACTGAGCGGGTTGCTCCCGCCGGAGGCCACCAGGTCGTAGTCGTCCACCAGGATGTACAGGTCGGGACCCTTCCACCAGCTGCGGTCGCGCAACTGCGCGGTGGTCACGTCCGGGCCGGGCAACCGGTTGGACAGCGCGCTGCGGATCGACGCCAGCCCCTGGGCGAACGCCTGGTTGGACGGGGCGTAGTCGAGCAGATGGTCGCCCTCCACCGCGCCCAGCAGGCCACGCCGGTAGTCGGCGATGACCAGCCGCGCCTGGGCGGGCGTGTACCGCTCGGTGATGCCCCGGGCGATCAGCCGCAGCAGGTTGGTCTTGCCGCACTCGGCGTCGCCGAAGACCGTCAGGTGCGGCTCGTTCGCCAGATCCAGGTAGACCGGCGCGAGCGCCGACTCGTTGACACCGATCGGCAGACCTGGCGCCGACCGGTCGATGATCCGGGCCAGCTCGGCCACCGGCAACCGGCGGGGCAGCAGCCGCACCTTCGGAGCCGGACGACCCGGCCAGTTCGTGGCCACATGCCCGGCCAGGGCCAGCGACGCCTCGCTCAGGTCGTCGATGTCCCGACGACCGTCGAGCCGGGAGACGGCGGTGAGGAAATGCAGCTTGTCCCGGGTCAGGCCACGACCCGGCGACTTCTCCGGCACGTTCATCGCCGCGCGGCGGTCGATCTCGGACTCGGACGGGTCACCGAGCCGCAGCTCCAACTTGGTACCGAGCAGATCGCGCATGTTGATCCGGATCTCCGCCCACCGCACCGCGGTCAGCACCACGTGCACGCCGAAGCCGAGACCCCGGTTGGCGAGCGTGGTGATGGTCTGCTCCAGCTCCTCGTAGTCCTGGCGCAGCGTGTTCCACCCATCCACCACCAGGAACACGTCACCGAACGGATCGTCGGCGAACTCACCGGCCGCCCGACGACGGCGGTAACTGGCCACCGAGTCGATGCCGTGCTGGGCGAAGCGCGTCTCCCGGTCGTCGAGCACGGCGACCACCTCGGCCACCGTCCGGCGTACCGCCTCGACGTCCCGCCGACCGGCCACCCCGGCCATGTGCGGCAGGCGCTCCAGGCTGCGCAGCGCGCCGCCGCCGAAGTCCAGGCAGAAGAACTGCGCCTCCCGTGGGGTGTGGGTGAGCGCCAGCGAGGCGAGCAGCGTACGCAGCATGGTGCTCTTGCCACTGAGCGACCGGCCGACGATGACCACGTTGCCGCCGGCCCCGGCCAGCTCGACCATCATCGGGTCACGGCGCTGCTCGTACGGGCGGTCCACCACCCCGACCGGCACTGTCAGCCGCCCGCGCCCCGGCCAGGAGGCGGTGCACAGCCCGTAGGTCGGGTCGACGGCCAGCGGGCCGAGCAGCTCACCCAGACCAGGCGGGTCGGCCAACGGCGGGAGCCACACCTGGTGGGCCGGGCGGCCCCGCCCCTTGAGCTGACCGATGAGCACGTCGAGCATCGCCACGGCCTTGCCGTCGGCCGGCTGCTCGGGCTCCGGCGCGCTGTTCACCGGCATCTGCGGCGTCTGTGCCGCGATGAAGTCCAGGCCGTACGGCACGATCCGGCGCTGCACCAGCGCCTGCGACGCGGCGGCCTGTTGCCCCGGCGCCCGGTACGCCCCGGACACGTACGCGGCCCGGAACCGCAGCATGGTGCTGGTGTCCGTTTTCAGGTAGCCGTGGCCGGGCGCGTTCGGCAGCTCGTACGCGTCCGGCACCCCGAGCACGATCCGGCTCTCCACCGCCGAGAACGTCCGCAGACCGATCCGGTACGACAGGTGGGTGTCCAGACCCCGCAGCTTGCCCTCTTCGAGCCGCTGGCTGGCCAGCAGCAGGTGCACGCCCAGCGACCGGCCCAGCCGGCCGATCATCACGAACAGGTCGATGAAGTCGGGCTTGGCGGCGAGCAACTCGCTGAACTCGTCACAGATGATCAACAAGCTCGGCATCGGGGCCAGCGGCTCACCGGCCGCCCGCGCCTTCTCGTACTCGAAGCGGGACACGTAGTTGCCCGCCGCCCGCAGCAACTCCTGCCGGCGCACCATCTCACCGGCGAGCGCATCGCGCATCCGGTCGACGAGCGGCAACTCGTCGGCCAGGTTGGTGATCACCGCGCTGGTGTGCGGCAGCGCCTCCAGCGAGGCGAACGTCGCGCCGCCCTTGAAGTCCACCAGGACGAAGTTCAGCTCCTCCGAGGAGTGGGTCACCGCCAGGGCGGCCACCACCGTACGGAGCAGCTCGCTCTTGCCGGAGCCGGTGGCACCGATCACCAGGCCGTGGGGGCCCATGCCCTCGTGCGCGGACTCCTTGAAGTCGAGTTCGACCACGTTGCCGTCCGGGCCGACGCCGAGCGGGATCCGCAGCCGGTCCCGGTGACCGCGCGGTCGCCAGGTGTGCTGCACGTCCACAGTCGCCGCGTCGCCCACCCCGAGCAGGTCCGGCAGCTCCATGCTGCGCGCCAGCGGCTCATCGCTGCTGGTCTGCTGCTGGGAGAGGCGATAGGGGGCGATCTGCCGGGCCAGCCCCTCGGCCGCCTCGGCGCTGAGCCGGTCGGGGCGACCCAGCGGCGACGACGAGCTGCCCCGGACCAGGTCGAGTGAGTTTCCGTCGGCCACGTCCAGGCAGAGCAGCCAGCGACCGGCGTCGCGGGGCACCGTCCCGGACAGGTCGATCACCGTGGTGCCGAGCAGCCCCGGGCCCACCAGTTGGCAGGTCGGGGAGATCTCGCCACCGTCGATCACCACGACCAGGTGCGGTGCTGTGGTCAACGGCTTGGCCTCGGGCGCGAACCGGGGCCGCCCGGCCAGCTCGGCGGTGAGCGACTCCTCGGCCTCGGCCAGACTGGCGAAGACCAGCCGGCGGGCACCCGCGGCGTCCGTACGCCCGCGGTGGTGGGCGTGCGGCAGCCACTTCACCCAGTCCCAGGACGGCTGCCGGTCCGGCGCGGCGACCACCGCGATCACCAGGTCGTCCGGGGCGTGGAAGGTGGCCAGCTGCCCGAGCGCCGCCCGGGTCAGGTCGAGCACGGGCGTGCGGTCACCGCGCAACGCCACCCGACTGAACGCGCGCACCGACAACGCGGTCGGCAGCTCGGGAACTGTGGAGTGGGCGCGGACGAACCGGCGCAGCGCGATGGCGCTCATCGGCTCCAGGTCCTCCACCGGCTTCGTCTCCGGTGGGACGATCTCCACTGCCAGTCGCTGCGGGCCGAGCGCGATCCGGGTCTCGCCGAAGTCGTCCTCGGTGGTCCGTCGCTCCCACAGCCGCCGCGACGCGGCGATCGACCAGAGCGCGTCGGGCTCCGGGTGCCGCCAGGTCATCGCCGCCCGCTGCTGCTCCGCGGCCCGCCGGGTGCGCTTGCGCATCTGGGCCAGGTAGCGCATGTAGTCGCGCCGGTCGGCGTTCAGCTCGGCCTTGTCCTTGCCGCCGTTGTTGGCGAGCGAACCGATCGCCATGCCGAGCATCGAGACGCCGAAGAGGCCACCGGCGACGTACGTCATCATGCCGCCGCCCTTGCCGGCGTAGAGGAACGCCATCGCGCCGACCCCGCAGAACATCGGCAGGATCATGAGCAGCTGCCCCATCCCGCGGGGCGTCGGCTCGGGCAGCTCGGGAGGGGACTCCAGCAGCACCTCGCCGCGTGGTAGAGCCGGTCCCGGCTGACGCGAGAGCCGACGGAACACCACAGTGCTCACGGCTGTTTCCTCCCCAGAAGCGGCCTGCTGACGTGCCGCCGCGGACCGTAGCCCGCGGGTGGGCATCGTACGTGCCCGCCATCGTAGGTAATCTGCCGTGGGCGCGGTGGACCCGGAGCGCGGCATCGCGGCCAGCCGAGCACCGACGCACACCTGGAGGCCACTGTGGCGACGAAGACGGCGACCGGTGGGCTGAGCCGGATCACCATCGTGGCTCCGCGTACCCGGATGGATCTGGCACTGCCGTCGGACGTGCCGATGGCCGACCTGCTCCCCACCCTGCTGCGCTATGCCGGCGAGGACCTGGCCGACGAGGGTGCGCGGCACGGCGGCTGGGCACTGTCCAGATTGGGCGGTGCGCCGCTCGACGGTGGCCGTACCGCCGCGCAGCTCAGCGTCCGTGACGGTGAGGTGCTCTACTTCAACCCCCGGTCCGCGGCCGCGCCGGAGATCGTCTTCGACGACGTGGTGGATGCCGTCGCCACCGCTACCAACAACCGCCCCGGCGCCTGGCAGGTCGGTGCGACCCGCTCCTTCGCCGTGGTCTTCGCGGCGTCGGCGCTCGGTGCCGGTGCGCTCGCCGCCCTCTTCGCCGGCCCGCCGCACCTGCCCGGCGCACTGGCCGCCGTGCTGGTGGCGGTGGCCTTGCTCGTCGGCGCGGCGGTGCTGTCCCGGGCCGCCGCCGACAGCCGCACCGGCGCGGTGCTGGCCGTGGTCGCCCTCGGGTACGCCGCCGTCGGCGGACTGCTGCTGCTCGCCGGTGACCGGCCCCTCACCGAGTTGGCCAGCCCGCATGTGCTGCTCGCGGCGACCGCCGCGGTGGTTGCCGGCGCGGTCGCCGTGTTGGCGGTCGGCGACCGCTATCCGCTCTTCTTCGCCGCGATCGGGGTGGGCGCCGCCACCGGGATGGGCGCGCTGCTCTGCCTGGCGTTCGGCCTCGACGCGCCGGCCGCCGCGGCGGTGGTGGCGACTGTCGCCTTCGGCGTGGTGCCGGCCCTGCCGATGGTGGCCTACCGACTGGCGCGACTGCCGGTGCCCTCGATCCCGACCGGTCCGGAGGACCTGAAGACCGACAGCGAGTCGGTCGACGGCCGGCAGGTGCTCCAGCGCAGCGAGCGCGCCGACCAGTTCATCACCGGATTGTTGTGGACGGTCGCGGTGCTGGTGCTGGGTGCGCAGTTCGTGCTCGCCCTGGACGGCCGTGGGTCGGCGGTGCTGTTGTGCCTGGTGCTGGCCCTGCTGTCGATGCTCCGGGGCCGGCCGTTGCTGGGCCGCGCCCAGCGCACCCCAGTGCTGCTCGCCGGCACCGTGGGGCTGGGCCTGGCCGCCGCCGCCACGTTCGCCGGCGGGTCGCTGTCGGTGCGGCTCGGGCTGATCCTGGGCGGGCTGGTGCTGGCCGCCGTGGTCAGCCTGATCTACGGGTTGACCGTCGCCGGCAAGCGCATCTCGCCGGTCTGGGGTCGGCTGCTCGACATCGCCGAGATCCTGCTGATCATCGCGCTGGTCCCGCTCGCCTTCTGGGTCTGCGGCCTCTACGGCTGGATCGTCAACCTCCGGCCCTGACCGGCCGCGCCGGTCACTGCGGCTGCGGACGGGCGGAGACGCCGAGCGCCGACGCGACCGGAGCGGTGGCGTAGACGCCCGGCCCGTGCCGACCGTCCATGGGCCGGGTGGACGTGCCGGCTCGCTGGGCGATGTCGCGGACCACCTTGACCAGCGCCTCGACGTGGTTGTCCATCGCCGCGACCCGCAACAGCGGCGACGCCACCCGACCGTCCGCCGAGACCGTCACGGCCACCGTGTGCGACGGCGCGGAGGTCGCGGTGATCGCGTCCACGAGCGGGCCGAGCGGCACCTCCGCCCGACCGCGCAACACCAGGCAACGATGGGTCCAGCCACCGCCGCGCAGCCCGTGCCAGGTCTCCGTCGGCGCCTCCGGTCCCAGGTCCAGCCCGGCGGCCGAGACGATGGCGGCCCGCAACTCGTCCCGGTTGAGTGGCCGGTGGGCCAGCCCCGCCGAGGTCAGCGCCTTGCCCAGTCGACCGATTCCGGCGGCCATCGTGCGGTGCACCCCGGCGAGTCCACCGCCCCGGCTCACCGCCTCCGCGCGGGCATCGCCGACGGTAAGCCGTAGCGCCACCCAGACGGTCCGGTGCGCCGCCGGTGGCGCACCGGGCGCCGGGTACCACACCAGGGTGTGCGCGACCACCTGGCTACGGGAGACCGGGGCGCTGAAGTCCGCGAGCACCCGCACCACCCTGTCGACTGTGGACGCGGTCACCGAACCGACTGCCGCACCGCTAGCGGGCTGCACCGCGACGGCCGCGAACCAACCCCCGTCGTCGCGCCCGATACCGAGTCGCGTGCCGCGGTCGGTCAGCTCGA
Organism: Micromonospora sp. NPDC049047; assembly: GCF_040649135.1. Taxonomy (NCBI): domain Bacteria; kingdom Bacillati; phylum Actinomycetota; class Actinomycetes; order Micromonosporales; family Micromonosporaceae; genus Micromonospora; species Micromonospora sp. NPDC049047. The sequence goes on along the minus strand of NZ_JBEZEY010000002.1, from coordinate 290,042 downwards.
TCACGCTCAGCTCGGGGGCGAGTGCCGCCAACCGCGGGTCGCCCGCCAGGCCGCCCCCCAGCGCCCCCGACGCCCGCTCGGCGCGCCGCCGCAGACGCCCACGCAACAGCAGGTCCTCGAACCACCAGAGGCCCCCACGACGGGCGAAGGTGGCCGCGACGACGAGCGCCGCCACGCCAGCCGCCACGCCGAGCAGCCAACTGGGCCCGGCCGACGCGGCCCAGACGCCGAGCACGCACAACTCAAGCACGACGAGCTGACCGACAAGCACCGGACCGAGCCGACCACGACCGGGTCGGCCGGTCGGCGCCGAACGCGCCACCACCTCGGTCTGGTCGGTGGCCGCTCGGGCGGGTCGCGCCTGAACCTGCGTCATCGCTGACTGTCCCTCCTGCACGGTACGGCTCTGCACCGGGGTCGGTCCGGTGCCGACCACGAACGGTGGTCCCGAGGAACCTCCGTCGGCCCCTTATCGTAGGGAAGCCCGCGACGGCACCCCGACCTGATCGTCGCGGAAACACCCCGCCGGAGGTAAGTCATGCGGACCCGCCGCGATCAGGTGCAGGCGTACCGCTTCGTCACCCGCCGGATCGTCTCCGCGCTGCTGTCGGGCGACCCGGAGACCACCAACCTCCCGATGCGACGGCTCGGCATGGCCGTCTTCGGCAGCGTCATCACCGCGGCCATCGTGCTCGGTGGGGTTGGTGCCTACGGCCAGTTGACAGGTAACACCGTGCCGCTGAAGGACCAGACCCTGGTCATCGAACGGGAGACCGGTGCGACGTACGTCTTCATGAACGGGCAGCTGCACCCGACCCTCAACTACACCTCGGCCCGCCTGGTGCTGAACCAGCCGGACGCCACGGCGCGGACGATGTCCCAGGCGGCACTGCGGGACCAGCCGCGCGGGCTCACCCTCGGCATCGTCGGGGCACCGGACGCCCTGCCGGACCGCAAGTCGCTCACCGGCCTGCCCTGGTCGGTCTGCGACGTGCCCGACCCGGTCGATCCCGCGCGATCGAACACCCGTTTGGTGATCGACCGGGCGCTGCCCGGCGGCGTGCCGCTCGGTGACCGCGCGGTGCTCGTCGTGATGGACGATCAGCGGTACCTGCTCGCCAACAACTCCCGACTCCAGGTGCTCGACGGAGATCCGACGATCACCGCGCTGAAGATGTCCCGCGCCACTCCGCTCCGGGTCGGTCAGCAGCTGCTCAACGCCGTGCCGGCCGGGCCACCGCTGCGCAAACCGACGCTGCCCGGCGAGGGCGAGAGCAGCGTACGGAGGGTGGCCGGCCGGCCCGCCGTCATCGGTCAGGTGTTCAGCGCCGCCGGGCAGCACTACGTACTGACCCGGGAGGGTCTTGCCTCGATCAGTGAGATCACCGCGCTGTTGATGGTCCGCGGCGGTGGCCAGATCACCGACATCACCCCGGATCAGGCCGGCGAACTCTACGTCGAGCAGCGCGTCGACGAGGAGGGGCTGCCGACGGCGCTGCCCGCCGTCTACCAGGCCAGGCCCGGCCAGACCACGATCTGCGCGACGTACCGGGCGGGCAGCGCGGGCGGCCAGCCGACCACCACCCTCGAGGTCTTCGACCGGGCGCCGGCGGAGCTGACCGGGAGCGGTCCAGGCCCGGTGCCGGTGCCCCAGACCAGGCGGGACGCCGTCCGCACCGCCGAGGCGGTGCTGCTGCCCGGCGGCAAGGGCGTCGTCGCGCAGGCCTCGCCCGGCGCCGGGACCAGTGGAGCCGGCGCCGCCGGCTCGACGATCTACCTGATCACCCCGCAGGGCATCCGGTATCCACTCGGCTCGGCGGCGACGCTTGACGTGCTCGGCTATGCCGGGATCACCCCGCTGGCGGTGCCCGGCTCGCTGCTCGCACTGATCCCGACCGGGCCCACCCTCACCCAGGAGAACGCTATGGCGGTCTTCGCACCCGACGCCCCGGCCCCGGCCGCACCGCCGGTAGCCGCGCCGCCGGCCGGTGGCGCGGGTGGCGGGACGCCGGCGGGATCGACCGGGGGCAACGGCTGAGCAGCCGTGACGGGTCGCACCGAAGAGCGGCGGTGGACTAACCTGAATGTCGCTGACGGTTGTCAACCAGAACGACGGGGATGTTGCCATGACCGGGCGTACGGAAGTTGACCTGCTGTCCCTTGAGGACTTTCACCATAACCTTGCTTCGCGGTTGAGCCAGGTCGAGTCGGTGCTGCGCAAACTCAACAGCGAGATGCAGTGCCGTCCACCGGCGTTGGGGTCGTTCTTCGACGCCACCGACAAGGCGCGTCGCTACACCGAAGTGCACCAGTCCTATGTGAACGAAGCCGAACGGATCCGGCAGGCGGTGCTGGCGGCGCAGCAGGCCACCAGCACGATTCTGACCAACTACCGCACCGCCGAGGCGCGTAACGCCGCCAACGCCACAGATGTGTCCGGGGCGCTGACCGGAGTCGATCGGGCGTTGCAGCCGAAGGAGAACGGCCGTGTCTGAGTACACCGCGCGCTACCAGGGCAGCAGCCATCAGCAGCTGTACGACGGCGTGATGGCCGGTAAGCCGGAGCAGATCGAGGGCGTCGCCGCCCAGTGGGCCGAGCTCAAGGGAATCCTCGACGGGCTCGGCCGGGAGTTGAGCGGCGACCTGGAGAAGCTCGGCAACACCTGGACGGGTTCCGCGGGTCGGGAGTTCCATCGGCGACTCAGCCTGATCGTGGCCCACTCCGACGCCCTGAGTGAGGGGATGGCGGGCATCAAGCAGGGGCTCACGATGATGGCCGACCATCTGCGCACCGCGCACAAGCAGGCCGAGAGCCCAGAGGAGACCGACGACAACGACAAGGCGATCTCCGGCACGATCAAGGGTGCCACCACCTTCGGTCTGCCCGGTGCGGTGGTCATGGGCTTCGTGGGCCACCAGCAGGACAAGCAGGAGCAGGAGAAGGCCCACCAGCGGATGGTCAACCTGGTGGCCGAGTTGGCCGACGGCTACGAGATGTCCGCGTACGACCGGGTGGTCGATCCGCCGCCGCCGGACCCGGACATCCCGAACCGGCTCAACACGGAGCCGACGACTCCGCAGAGCGTCGGGGCCGTCGCCAGGGCGAGCGCCGGGCCGGGCAGCAGTGGCGTCAGCGCGTACACCGGCGACGCGACAATCACGAAACTCGAACGCGCCGCCGCACCGCCGGTCGCCGGTGACGGCTCGGTCTCCGACCGGGGTGGCTCGGTCACCGCTGGCACGCCTGCCGTGGCCGCCGGTCCGCACGGCGCTGTCGGCGGCTCCGACCCGCGCGGCACCGTGCTCGCCGGTGCGGATCCGCTCGCCAGCACCGCACTGCTCACCGGTGGTGCCGCCGCCGGGCTGGCCGGCCTGTCCGGGGCGGCCCCGCTGACCACCGCCGTGAGCACCGGCCCCGGGCTGCTCTACGCGGCGCCAGGTGGATCACCCGCCGGCGGGGTCCTGCGCACCGCGGCGCTCGCCGGTTCGAGCAACAGCACCCCCACCCCCTCGGGCCGGCCGACCGGTGGGGCGCCCCCGGCCGAAGGGCGGTCCGCCAGCGGCATCGGCCGCAGCGTGGACGGCCAGCGTGGCGGCAGCGGTGGCCGGTCGGCGGCGACCGGTGGTTCGGGCTCCGGCCGCAACGGTGCCGGCGTGCTCGGCGGGCGAGGTCGCCCGGAGGACGACGACTCCGACGAGCGGCTGACCTGGTTGACCGAGGACGAGATGGTGTGGCACGACGGCAGGAACGCCGCGCCGCCGGTGCTCGGCACCGGCAACTGACCAATACCGCACAGGCGCACACGCGGTGCCCCCGGCCGGACCGATCCGGCCCGGGGGCACCGCCTTTTCCAGGTGTCGATCCCACCCTCCATAGTGCACAGGGTGGTGGCGGTCACGCCGGCCCGGGCCATCGTCGTGCTGCGGCCCGGCAGGGCAGGCGTTAGGTTGGTCGGGTGTCGTCCGCAGTGTTTGTCCGCCCGGCCCGTTGGGCTGTGCTGCGGTCACTGCGTGAGCTGACCCGTCTGGCGATCACCGCGCTGGTGCTCGCGGTCGGCCTGGGCGGCGTCCTCGCCGCGACCCCACCGCCCACCCCGACGCAGCTCCGGCCCAGTGCCGTGAGCAGCCGGGTGGCAAGTGTCCGTCCCGATGCCACGCCGTCCACCGAGCAGGCGGGCCCGCCCGCTGCCGTCCGCCCGGCTGGCCTGGCGGACACCACCGCGGCGACCGGGCTGGTCGCGGCGGGCATGGTTCCGGCCCCGGCCATCGATCCCGGCCGTGGCACCCCCGCGCGACGCGGCCCACCCGTCCGCTGATCCTGGCCCGGTGATCCCCGGGCCCCGGTCCCGGGCAATCCGTGGCAGCAGCTGAGTCGCCCCCGGCGGGATGCTCCCGTCACCCGGCTGACAGTTGCCGTCGGGCCCCTCCTACCACCCGTCGATACCCGCCTTCGACCGCGAGGTGCTGATCATGCAATCCCTCCTCTCCGCCGCCCTGCCCGATCTGTCCCGGGCTGCCGTCATCTGGCTGAGCCTGCTCGGGCTCGTCGGCGTCACCGTCGCCGCCCTGCTGCTCCGGCCCGGCCGGCTCCGCCTCGATCCGGTTGCCCGGATCCGCCGCGCGGCCATGCCGAGCCAACTCGAACAGGTGCAGGAGGAGCGTGAGCAGAGCCGGTACGCGCAGGAGGTCGCCGTGGCCGCGGCGCGGGCGACCACCACCGCTCAGCGCCGCCGAACGGAGTGGGTGGCCGCGCAGGAGGCGGTCGAGGCAGCCTGGCAGAGGTACGAGGAGGCCGAGGCGGCCGTCCGGCGACTCGACGCGGCAGCCGCCATGCCACTGCCGCAGACCGCCCGCACTCCCGCCGAGTACGCGGACCGCGAGCGCTACCTGCACCGGGCCGCGCTCGACGCGTACTGGCGGCGGGAGTTGTCGGTGGAGCAGCTCAGCGACGTCTTCGCGCACCGGGACGGCTGGGACCCTCGGCTGCACCCGGTCGCGCAGGAACTGGTGCTGCGGCGGGCGATCCGGGACAACCTGGCGGCCCGGCACGCCACGGCCCGCGAGCAGGAGCAGGTTGCCTGGCGGGCGGCCGAGCTGGCCGTGGCGGCGGCCCGCAGTCTGCGCGAGGAGGCCCACGCCGCCACCGGGCGACGGGTGGCGGAGTCGGCGTCGGTGCTGCCGCTGAGCGAGGTGGCCAAGCCGTCGGTCGAGCAGACCCGGGAGAACAAGGTCGCCGCCCGTGGCCGCGCGGCGGTGCCCGCGTTCTGAGCCGCGCGACTCCCGGTGGGTTAACGTGACGGCATGTCCCGACAGGCGTGGGTCCTCGTGGTGATCGCCGGCATCCTGGCGCTCGCCACGCTTGTCGGTGCCGTGGTGCTGGCGGTGCGGGTGGTGCGTACGCGCCGGCTGCTGACCGGGCTCGGCGCGGGCGGCAAGGTCGCCTTCTACGGCGCGCTGATCTACACGATCTTCCCGGTGGACGTGCTGCCGGATCCGATCTACCTGGACGACATGGGTGTCCTGGCCGCCGCGCTGATCTACCTCACCCGGCTGGTGCACAAGCGCCGGGCGGCCGGACGCCAACTACCCGGCCAACCGGATTCGGCTGTCGATCGGGAGCGGGCCCGCCGTCAGGTGCCATGATCGGGGTCGGTTCGGTGAACAGGGGACGGGCATGGCGGGCGATCATCGGTTGGACGTGCACGACGAGCGGGTTGTCGCCTTCTGCGCGGAACGGCACCTCGCGACCCTGACCACGATTCGTGCGGACGGGACCCCGCACGTCGTACCGGTCGGGGTGACCCTCGATCCGGCGGCCGGGTTGGCCCGGGTCATCACCTCTGGCGGCTCCCGTAAGGCCCGCCAGGTGGCCGCTGCCGGCGCGGCCGGCGCGGCGGTGGCGGTCTGCCAGGTGGACGGCCGCCGCTGGCTGACGATCGAGGGCCGCGCGGTGCTGCGGTCGGATCGGGCCGCTGTGGCCGACGCGGAGCGCCGCTACGCCGAGAGGTATCGGACCCCCCGCCCTAATCCGGAACGGGTCGTCATCGAGATCACCGTCAGCGGGCTGCTGGGCAGTTTGTGATGTCGGGCGGGCCCCGCCCGCTTTGTCCGAGTCTTCGGCCCGGATGACGTTCCGCTTGTCGCCTGCGCCCGGCTGACCACCCCGTGGCCGGGCCCGGCAGCACGCCCGGAATCCGCGCCAACCGGCAGTCGTTGCACCTGGTCGACGGCGCGCGCACCCCCGGGCCGGCGGAATGCCCGTTACCGCGGAGCCGTTACCTACCCGGGACACCCGGGGCCGAGACCGGCCGCTGGTCGTCGCCGCGTGCTGAGCCGAGCGCCATTCCCGGTGCTGCTGCCCTCCGAAGGTCGGAGGCGCACAACCCCCGAACGGAGACTCGACAATGAATCCGATCGTCCAGAAGAGCGGACTGTCCGTCGTCGGCATGCTCGTCGCCGGGGGTTGCGCCCTCGGCCCGGCGGTAGCCGCCCAGGCCGCACCGGCACCGGCCGCACCTGCGCCGTCGAGCCAGACCGATCGGTCCGCCGAGCGAATCCTTGCCATCGACTACCAGGCTCAGCCCAACTTCTTCTACTGCGGCCCGGCCGCGACGCGGATCGCGTTGTCCGCCCAGGGCAAGACATTCACCCAGGACGCGGTGGCCAGGCTGCTGGGCACCACCGAGGCGGGCACCCCCTCGGCGCTGGACACCACCCGGGTGCTCAACGAACTGACCGGCGGCAAGTACCGGACCACTGAGATTCGTGACTCGGTGGCCCGCCCGGACCAGGTCGAGCAGTTGCGCCACAACGTGCTGGCCGCGGTGGACGCCGGCCGACCGGTGGTGGCGAACATCAAGGGCACGACAGTGGACGTCGACGGCAACCCGCACTCGTACGAGGGCGGCCACTACGTGGCGCTCGTCGGCTACCGCGACGGTGGCGACACCATCCGGGTCGCCGACCCGGCCGACCCGGCCCTCGGCGAGTACTGGGTCAGCCTGCCCAAGGTCGCCAACTGGATCGCCGAGCGCGGCTACTCCGCCTGACCACCCGAACCGGTCACCGGGCCGGTCGCTCCCTCGCGGGGCGGCCGGCCCGGCTGTCGTCGCGCATCCGGGCGGCCAGGTGCGTACGACGACGAACCCGGGCGGCCCGGGTCGGACGGACCCGGCGCAGGTGTCGCCGGACCGGTGGGTGGACTTCGGCCACGCCGACGCCGGCTGCCCGCCGCACGATCCGATTGGCGTCGTCGGGTTCGCAACCGGCCGCCCGGAGTAGGTCGCTGGCCGATGTCCGCAACCCGGTGACGAGCGACTCGCCGAACGACTTGAGCCCGGTCGCGGAGGCCCGCCCGGCCAGTTCGGCGCACTCCTCGACCAACCGGCGGGTGCACTTCGGGTCATCCCCCACCCGGCACTCCGTCCGCATTTTTTCCACCGCCTGACCCAACCGGCTCATCGCGTCCGGCAACTCGTGCGGAATGGGTTCGTCGTACTGCAGCGCGGTCGTCGCCCAGCGGGCCAGGGCGCGGGTGTCCAGCAGCAGCCGCTCCAGGTGGTCCGCGCTGCGGGCGTACCTGTGGTACTGCTGGCGGCGGTGCCAGCGGACCGGCGCGATGGTCACCACCTCCTCCGCGCCGCTGAGCGCGTCGTGCAGCCGACCCAGGTCGTCGTCGGTGCCACGGAGCCGCTCCAGGACGCGCAACGTCCCCTCCTCGTCGCGTTTGCGCAGCGCGCCGGCCAGGGCGTAAAGCTGCGCGCAGAGGGTCGCGTAGATCGGCGCCGCGGCCCGGTCCAGCACACGCATGGGGTTGATCGGCAGCAGCAGTGCTACCACCACCAGGCCGACCGCCCCGCCGACGAGCGCGTCGAAGATCCGGGGCAGTTCCAGACCTCGTTCCATCGGTGCCAGCGTGGCGATCAGCACGGCGGTACCGCCGGCCTGGCCGACCAGCGGGCCGCCCTTGCCGGCCACCAGCAATGCGGCGGCGATGGCCAGCGCGACCACCACACCGGTCTGCCACGGGCCGGAGCCGAGCAGGAAACGCAGCGTGTCGCCGATGATGATGCCCAGGGCCACTCCGGCCAGCAGCGCGAAGGTACGTCGGGCCCGCTGTCCGATGGCGGTGGCGATCGTACCGACGGCGGCGGCGGGAGCGAAGACGTGCGATCCGGTGCCGAGCAGACTCTTGGCGAGCAGCGCGGCGATCGCGGCGGCCAGTCCAGCCTGGAGTGAGATCACCAGAGTGACCTCCCACTGGCGGGCCCGGATCCGGCCGGCCTGCCCGCTGCGGTGCCGCGCCCGTCGGACCGCCCGGCCGCTGCGCTGGGCGGCGTCGTCGAGCCGCGACTGCTCGCGGTCGGCGGCTGGACGGGCGTCGGCCATGGCGGCGGATACCCCGACGGCGGCCGCATGAACAACGGGTCGCCGACGAATCCATCGGCATCCGTGGGTTTGCCCGATCGCTGCGGGGTACCAGGGGCCACACACCCACCGTCCGCAACCGGTAAGGGGCCCAGATGAGCAGTACACAGACCACCGGTGACCAGGATGTCGTCGACATCCTGGTCGCCGATCACCGCGGGGTCGAGACCCTCTTCGTCGAGTTGGAGACGCGGCAGGGCACGCCCGAGTACCGCCGCCAACTCGCCGACGTGGTGATCGCCGAGCTGGTCCGGCACGCCGTGGCCGAGGAGGCGTACGTCTATCCGACGGCGCGCAAGACACTTCCCGACGGAGACCAGATCGCCGAGCACGAGATCGCCGAGCACGCCGACGCCGAACGGACCATGAAGGACCTGGAGTCGACCGACCCGTCCGATCCCCGCTTCGACGAGTTGCTGGCCCACCTCACCAGCACCATTCGCCACCACGTGCGGGACGAGGAGAACGACCTCTTCCCCCGCCTGCGCGCCGCCACCGCCCGGGAGGAGCTGGTCGAGCTGGCCGGCAAGGTCACGGCGTTCAAGAAGATCGCGCCGACCCGCCCGCATCCGAGCGCACCGGACCACCCGCCGGCGAACAAGCTGCTCGCCCCCGGCACGGGGATGATCGACCGGCTGCGCGACGCGTTGAGCGACCGGCCGACCTCGATCGCCGAGCTACGCGAGCAGCGGCAACGCTGACCCGCGTCCGGTCCGGACCGGACGATCCCGGGCCGCCGAGTCCTCGACGGCCCGGGAGACGTCCGGTACGTCAGCGGACCTGATCGCCCGCACCGGTGCGCGCCTGGGCCTGGTCGACGCCCTTGTCGATCTGGTCGCCGTGCTTGCCGCCGGTGCGCTTGTCGGCCATGTCGCCGGCCTTCTCCATGCCCTGGTCGACCTGCTTGTCGTGCTTGTCAGCGAAGTCCTTTGCCTTGTCCATGAAGTCACTCACGACGTTCCTCCTTCTCGGGTAGTCCTTTTGCGTTCCCTTGGCCGGACAGCGCAAACACCGGCGATTCGGGCGTACACCGCGAAGGCCTGACCAGTGGAGCGGTGTCGGCGTACGATCCGCGCGGGCGGTCGGGTGTCGGCGCACGACCGGCCGGGTACCGATCTCGCCGAGATCGAGGAGGGCCGACATGAGGGCAGACCAACCCGGGGCGGACGCCGCGCCGACAACCGGCGGTACGGCGACAACCGGCAGTACGCCGACGGCCGGTGACACCGGAGCGCGGCACGCGTGGGCGGCGCTGCCCTGGCTGGTCCGGACGGCGGTGCTGTGGAGCGCCTGCCTGGTGGTGATCGTCACCGGGCTCTACCTGCTGGGTCGGATCGCCGTTCTGCTGGCGCCGCTGGCCATCGCCCTGGCCGCCACCATCTTCCTCACCGCGCTGCTCGACCCGGTGCTGGTCCGGCTGCGCCGGCTGCGGCTGCCCGCCGCGCCTGCCGCGCTGCTCACCGTCCTGCTGCTGCTCGGCATCCTGGTCGGTGTCGGCGCGCTCGTGTGGAATCTGACCGCCAGCCAGTTCGACCAGCTCAGCCAGGAGCTGACGCAGGGGGTGGAGCGCAGTCGGGACTTCGTGACGTCCACCCTCCCGGTCAGCGACGCCCAACTCGACAAGCTGATCGACCAGGCCCGGCAGGGGCTCAGCAGCGGCTCCCCGGACCCGGTGTCGGGCGCCCGGACGGCGAGCGAGGTGCTCGGTTCCGCACTGCTCGCCCTGGTGTTGCTCTTCTTCCTGCTCAAGGACGGCCGATCGATGTGGCAGTGGGTGCTGTCACGGGTGTCCGGCCCGAACCGGCCGGTGCTGGCCGAGGCCGGCCGGGCCGGTTGGCAGACGTTGGGCGCGTACAGCCGGGGCACCATGTTCATCGCCGCCATCGACGCGCTGGGCATCGGGTTGGCGCTTGTGGTGCTGCGGGTGCCGCTCGCCCTGCCGCTGGCGCTGATCACCTTTCTCGGCGGCTTCGTGCCGATCATCGGGGCAACGGTGGCCGGCGCGGTCGCCGTTCTGGTGGCGCTCGCCGCGAACGGCCCCACCACCGCCCTGCTGACCCTGGCCGCCGTGATCGCCGTGCAGCAGATCGAGGGCAACCTGCTGGAGCCGCTGATCATGAAGCGGCAGGTCCGGCTGCATCCGGCGGTGATCCTGGTGGCGGTCACCGCCGGCACACTCATCGCGGGGATCGCCGGCGCATTCGTCAGCGTTCCGATCACCGCAGTCCTCTGGCGCGTCATCGACACCGTCCAACAGCGTCGCTCCGCCTCGGCCCTCACCTCCTGAGGCCGATCGTCAGCGCAGCCGGGTGGTGAACCACGCGCCGGCCTGGTCGGCGACCTGCTCCAGCGTGCCGGGCTCCTCGAAGAGGTGGGTGGCGCCCGGGATCACCCGTAGCTCACCGACCTCCCCCAGCTGCGCCAACGCCCGCTCGTTAAGCGTGATCACTTCCTCATCCAGGCCGCCCACCAGCAGCAACGTCGGGGTGCGGACCTGGGCCAGCGCGGCACCGGCCAGGTCCGGCCGGCCGCCCCGACTGACCACGGCACCCACCCGATCCGCCCGGGACGCCGCCGCGACAAGCGCGGCGGCGGCTCCGGTGCTGGCCCCGAACAGGCCGATCGGTACGTCACCGGCGGGACGCTCGACCGCCAACCAGTCGATGATCCCGGCCAGCCGGCTGGCCAGCAGCCCGATGTCGAAGCGCAGCTCGGCGGTCCGGGCGTCCACCTCGTCCTCGGCGGGGCTGAGCAGATCCACAAGCACCGTCGCGAGCCCACTGCCGTGCAACGTCCGGGCCACCGCCACGTTGCGCGGGCTGTGCCGGGAGCTGCCGCTGCCGTGCGCGAAGAGCACCACTCCGACCGGCTCGGCGGGCAGCATCAGGTCGGCGGGGAGCTGAACGTCCCCGACCGGAATGGTCACGGTGCCGCGCTGCTCGTCCACAGCCCACCTCCGGGGTGCTCGTCGGCCGCCCGGATACCCCACCCACCGCGTCGCACGCACTCGAGTGGCCCTCGCCGCCGACCGCGTTTGTCAGCAGGGCCATCGGGTAGGCGACGAGGGACCGCAGACCGTGTCGGCGCAGCCGCGCCCCGACGGATCGCGAGGATCGCCATGGCCAAGCAGCAGACGTCCCGGCAGCAGCAGATGGACGAACGGGACCAGCGCGCACAGGACGCCGAGCGCAACAAGGACTTCGGGGACCGGGCCGTCGAGGCTCGCCTGCCCGACGATCCCCGGGCGATGGCGCCCCGGGACGCGATCGGGCGGCCGTCGACCGGCGAACCCGTCTGACCTGACGTAACGCAGGCGGTCGGGGCGGGAAAACTCCCGCCCCGACCGTCACTGTTCCACGTTCGCGCGTTCCGGCAACCGCAGCAGCGGTGACCGGCCCGGTGGCTGCTCGGGCGGCGGGCCGGACGACTCGGCCTGCGGCACCGGCACCGTCACCGGTTCGTCGCAGGTCACCCGCAGCACCTGGTCGTGGTGGCGCAGCTGCACCACGTCGTCCGGGCCGCCGTGCCGCAGCGAGTACGTCGTCTGGTGCGGGCGGACATCCACCCGCAGCGCCAGCCCCCGCCACTGCAGGGAGAACTCCAGTCGGTTGAGTCGGCTGGACAGCCGGGGCGCGAAGGACAACTCGCCGTCGTGGTCCCGGAGCCCGCCGAGCCCACCGACCAGGGCGAGCCAGGCGCCGGCCAACGACGCCATGTGTACGCCGTCCCGGGTGTTCTCGTTGAGGTCGTGCAGGTCCATCAGGGCTGCCTCACGCAGGTAGGTGTGCGCGAGTTCCGGGTGGCCCACCTCGGCGGCGAGCACCGCCTGGGTGCAGGCCGACAACGACGAGTCGCGCACGGTGCGCCGCTCGTAGTAGAGGAAGTTGCGGACCTTCTGCTCGGGGGTGAACGCGTCCCCCCGCCAGTGCATGGCGAGGACGAGGTCGGCCTGCTTGACCACCTGCTTGCGGTACAGCTCGAAGTACGGGTAGTGCAGCAGCAGCGGGTACTTCTCCACCGGGGTGTGCGGGAAGTCCCACTCCTGCAGCCGGGTGAAGCCCTCCACCTGCTGGTGCACGTCGAGTTCCTCGTCGTACGGAACGTGCATGGCGGTGGCGGCGTCCCGCCAGGCCGCCGCCTCCTCGTCGGTGACCCCGAGGTGGAACGCCTCGTCCCGGTGGCGCATCACCACGTCGGCCGCCGTGAGCAGGTTCCGCTGTGCCATCAGGTTGGTGTAGATGTTGTCGTTCTTCACAGCGGTGTACTCGTCCGGGCCGGTGACTCCGTCGATGTGGAACTGGCCGTGCCGGTCGTGGTGGCCGATCGAGCGCCACAGCCGGGCGGTCTCCACGAGCAGTTCCAGCCCGACCTCCCGCTCGAACTGGGTGTCCCCGGTGACCATCACGTAGCGGCGCACGGCGTCGGCGATGTCGGCGGCGATGTGGAAGGCCGCGGTGCCTGCCGGCCAGTAGCCGGAGGACTCCGGCCCCTCGATGGTCCGCCAGGGGAACGCGGCACCCCTGAGGTTGAGCGTCTCGGCCCGCTCCCGCGCCGAGTCAAGGGTGCTGTGCCGCCACTGCAACGCGCTACGCACCGCGCTCGGCTGGGTGTACGTGAGCACCGGCAGCACGAACATCTCGGTGTCCCAGAAGGCGTGCCCGTCGTACCCGGGGCCGGTCAGCCCCTTCGCCGAGATCGGCCGCTGCTCGGCCCGCGCGCCGGCCTGAAGCACGTGGAACAGACCGAACCGGACCGCCTGCTGCACCTCCGGGTCACCCTCGACCAGCACGTCGGACGCGTCCCAGAACGCGTCGAGGTAGTTGCGCTGCTCCCGGTGCAGCCCGTCCCAGCCGTCCAGCCGGGCACCGGCGAGTGCCGCGCCCACCTGGTCGCGCAGGGCGGGCAGCGAGCGCCGGCTCGACCAGCTGTACGTCAGGTACTTGATCACCCGCAGCTTCTCGCCGGGCTTGAGCACGCAGGCGATAGTGGTGCGCACCCAGTCCTGGTAACCCTCGGACTCGATGGTGGTGTGGTCCGGGCCGTGCACCTCGTGCTCCATGGCGGCGGCGACCCGTAGACCGGAGACTTTGGTGCGGTGGATCAGCTGCCCACCGTCCGGGGTGGTCAGCTCCTCCTCGGCCTGCAGCGGTGACTCCAGCACCGCGGCGACCCGGGGGTCCTTGCTCTGCGCGGGCAGCGACTCGTTTGCCACCAGCTCGGACTGCACGATCAGCCGTAGCGGGCCGTCGACGGCCTCCACCTCGTAGCTGATCGCGGCGACCGACCGCTGCGTGAACGAGACCAGGCGGGTGCTGCGAACCTTCACCTCCCGGCCGGCCGGCGAGCGCCAGTGCAGCTCCCGGTGCAGGGTGCCGGCCCGCATGTCGAGGATCCGCTCGTGGGCCAGCAGCTCCCCGTACCGCACGTCGAGTGGTTCGTCGTCGACGAGCAGCCGTATCAGCTTGCCGTTCGTGACGTTGACGATCGTCTGCCCGGACTCGGGGAAGCCGTAGCCGGCCTCCGCGTACGGCAGCGGGCGCAGCTCGTAGAACGAGTTGAGGTACGTGCCGGGCAGGCCGTGCGGCTCGCCCTCGTCGAGGTTGCCGCGCAGCCCGACGTGCCCGTTGGAGAGCGCGAAGACCGACTCGGACTGGGCCAGCACGTCCATGTCCAGCCGGGTCTCGCGGACATGCCACGGCTCGACCGGATAGGCCCGTTCCCGGATCACGTGAGGTCCGGTCGGGTGTTCGGCTGCTGGGTGGCAGCGGTCTGGGCCGGCACCGCCGGGTCGGCGGTGCCGAGCAGGTCGGCCAGGTCCCGCACCACGATGTCGGCGCCGTGCGCGCGCAACTCGTCGGCCTGCCCGACCCGGTCGACACCGACCACGTAACCGAAGCCGCCGGCACGGCCGGCGGCCACCCCGGAGAGGGCGTCCTCGAAGACGGCGGCCTGTGTCGGGTCCACGCCGAGCAGCCGGGCCCCGGCGAGGAACGTGTCGGGTTCCGGCTTTCCGCGCAGCCCCTCGCCCCGTGCCACCAGCCCGTCGACCCGGGCCTCCAGCAGCGTTGCCAGCCCGGCCGCGGCGACCACCTCGGCACCGTTGGCACTCGCGGTCACCACTGCCCGGCGCAGCCCGGCGTCGGCGGCCGCCTGCAAATAGCGCACCGATCCGGGGTAGACCTCGACACCGGATTCGCGTAGCTGCTTGAGCAGCAGCACGTTCTTGCGGTTGCCCACCCCGTTGACGGTGTCAGCGTCCGGTGGGTCGTCCGGGCTGCCCTCGGGCAGCACGATGCCGCGGGAGGCGAGGAACGACCGGACGCCGTCGGCGCGGGGTCGGCCGTCGACGTAGCGGTTGTAGTCGGGCCCGGGATCGAACGGGTGGAACGGCTCACCGGTGGCGGCGGCGCGCTGCCGGAGAAACTCGTCGAACGTCTGCGTCCAGGCGGCGTTGTGCACACGGGCGGTCTGCGTCAGCACACCGTCCAGATCGAAGAGACAGGCGGTCACGTGAGCAGGTAGGCCCAGCACGGTACGAATCTATCCACCCCGCTGGGTCCGCAAACCCGTTTCGGCCTCCTCGGCACGGTTTCAGTTGGGTCGCAGCGTCCAGATCACGGTCAGGGCCGAGGTCGGCCTGCCGTCTTCGGTAGCGATCTCCACCTCGACCCCGAACTCCGGCCGCCGACCGGACTCGAACTCCTCGATCACGTCGAGGGCCGATCGGCCGAGCCGGGCGGTGGCCCGCACCGGGCCCATGGCGAGCTTGCGGTAGGCGATCTCGGCCCGGACGGCGAGCGGGACGGCCCGGTCGAGCAGGTGCCCGAAGGCCGCCAGCACTACCGCGCCGGAGGCCGTCTCGCCGAGGGCGAAGATGGCGCCCGCGTGGGGGCCGCCGACGTGGTTGTGGGTGGCCGTCGAGTCGGGCAGCCGGACGACTGCCCGGACCCCGCCCGCCGCCTCGGGTGCCACCTCGACGAATTCGAGGCCGAGCGTACGGGCGAAGGGCACCGCTTCGAGCATGCCGGCCGCGACCTGACGGGAGTCGATTGTCATGCACTAACGTTACTAGCCGGTAATAAGGCCGGCAACCAGGAGTTTCGTCGTCGCCGGAAGGGTCAGAGGTTGGCGATCGTCCGCAGGATCTCGGCGTAGAAGTTGCCGTCGATGCTGCGGAAGAAGGCGAAGTCCTGGCCCGGGTCACCGAAGAACGGACGCAGCGTCCACGCCAGTTGGGTGCCGACGAAGCCGAAGAGCAGGATCCAGATGTAGAGCAGGGTCATGCTCGCCGGCCGCTGCGTCGGCTCGCCACGCCGCACCGGCGGGCGCTGCACCGGCCCGTAGCCCGGCGCCATGCCGGGCGGGAACGCGGCGACGGCCGGCTGGCCGCTCGGCTGGGCTGGCACGTGCGCCGGAGCCGGCGGGGTCGCCGCGGCACCATTCGAGGTCGACCCGGCCGGCACGGCTCCAGCCGGCACGGCTCCAGCCACCGCGGCTCCGGCCGGCACGGCCACCGGCTCGGCAGCCGGCACGGCCACCGGCTCGGCAGCCGGAGCGGCGACCGGGGCGGCAGCCGGGGCCGCCGGTTGTGCTACGGGGACCGCCTGGGCTGGCGCGTTGACCTGTGCCGGGGCGTACCCGTCGGCCTGGGTCCTGGTGACCGGCGGCGCGAGCAGGCCGTGGTCGTTGAGCACCTGCATGCCGCCGGTCAGGAAGCGCAGCCCGACAAGCGCCGAGAGCGCCAGGATCGCCACGTTCAGCAGCTTGAAGAACCCGTAGTCGGGCGCGGTGATCAGGAAGAAGAGACTGATCGGCGCGAACGCCACAGCGAGCATCGAGGTGACAGTGATCGCCACCATCACCAGGGCCACCGACTGACGCACCGAGAGCCGGGCGCCGAAGACCAGGTTGAACAGGTAGAGCGTGGGCAGGCAGATGGCCAACGTGACAAGGAACAGCAGGGGCAGCTTCAGCGCGGAGGTCAGCGCCATCAGCGGACTGTGGAACGCCCCGAGCACCGCCCCGTAGCAGGCGAGCGCGACGGCGGAGCTGGCGAGCATCCGACCGGTCAACGCGTTGAGGTCACGCCCGGCCACGACCTGCTGCCAGATGCCCTCGCGATCGCGCAGGATGCGCTCGATGACGAGCGGGCTCGGCTGGTCACCCGACACGGGCACACCCCTTTTCGGTGGTCTTTCACTGTGGACCGGGTGGACAGACGGTAGGGCAGTCGCGGCCCGGCCGCCACCCCGCTGCGGCGAGTCGTCAGCGCCAACCCACGTCGATCCGGGCACCCCGCTCGTCGAAGAAGTGCAGGGCGTCCATCCGCACCGAGACGGCGAGCGGGTGACCGGCGCTGACCGCCGGGTACGGTGCCAACCGCACCGCCAGCTCCGCCGGGCGGCGGTGGTGCCGGCCCGGATCGGGGAGCACGCTGGT
Source organism: Micromonospora sp. NPDC049047 (assembly GCF_040649135.1). Taxonomy (NCBI): domain Bacteria; kingdom Bacillati; phylum Actinomycetota; class Actinomycetes; order Micromonosporales; family Micromonosporaceae; genus Micromonospora; species Micromonospora sp. NPDC049047. The sequence goes on along the minus strand of NZ_JBEZEY010000002.1, from coordinate 273,176 downwards.
CTGGGTGCCACTGCTCGGCGGCTCCTGCGGCTCCACCGGCTTACCGGTGAGCCGCTGCATCACCGAGCCGAACCGCCGCAGGCCACGCTGGCCCACCGGCGGCGGGTCGAGCGGCGCACCCATCTCGTCGACCATGATCGCGGTCGCGCCGATGTCGAGGAACGCCAGCGACTCGTGCCCGTGGTGCTCCAGGTAGCGGATCCGCCCGCGCAGCACGTCGCCCGGGCTGTCCGGAGCGACAGGGGTGAGCGCCTCGGCCCGCATGCCGACCACGATCCGCTCACCGTGGTAGTGCGCGACCGCCCGGCTGCGGATGTCGTTCCAGGGCAGGTAGAGCGACTGCTCACCGAGGTTGAGGGTGACGTACCGGTCGAGGTGGACGTAGACCGACGCCTCCAGCAGGTTCATCCGCGGGCTGCCCAGGAACGCGGCCACGTAGAGCGTGGCCGGCCGGCCGTACACCTGGGTGGGGGTGCCCACGTCCTGGAGCACGCCCTTACGCATGATGGCCACCCGGTCCGCCATGGTGAGCGCCTCGGCCTGGTCGTGGGTCACGTAGACGGTGGTGACGCCCAACTCCCGGGTCAGGCCCGAGATCTCCGCGCGCAACTCGGCCCGCAGACCGCTGTCCAGGTTCGACAGGGGCTCGTCCATCAGGAACAGGCCGGGCCGGCGGACGATCGCCCGACCCATGGCCACCCGCTGCCGCTGCCCACCGGAGAGCTGGCCGGGCTTGCGGGCCAGCACGTCACCGATGCCCAGCGCGCTGGCCACGTCACTCACCCGCTCGCCGCGCGGTTCCGGTTCCACGCCGGCCAGCCGCAACGGAAAGGCGATGTTGTCGCCGACGCTCATGTGCGGGTAGAGCGCGAAGTCCTGGAAGACCATGGCGATCTTGCGATCCCGGGGCGGCAGGTCGTTCGCCAACTCTCCGTCGAGCACGACAGCGCCGCTGGTCGGCTCCTCCAACCCGGCGATCATCCGCAGCACAGTGGACTTGCCGCACCCGGACGGCCCGAGGAGCACCATGAACTCGCCGTCGTTGACATCGAGGTTGATGCTGTCGACGGCCATGGTGCCATCTCTGAACACCTTGGTCACATCCTTGAGCGTGACGGTACTCACCGTCGTTCCCCCCAGTCGGTCGGCCGAACCCCTGAAGACTGTGACCAGCATCATGGGTTTAGGACATCGGGTAAACGTCCTATGTTCAGACGGTGACGGTGCTATTAAGCGACATACGTCCGCTCAGCAGCGTCCGGGCCGCTCACCCGGCTCGCCGAGGAACACCTGACGGACCACCCGCTCCGCCGCGTGCCCGTCGTCCAATGTGCAGAACCGCCCCCGGAACCGCGCCCGGGCCTCGGCCGCCGCCTCCGACCGCACCACGTCGGACCGGAACAGGTCAAGCAGATCATCGAAGGTGGTGGCCACCGCGCCCGGCGGCTCAGCAGTCACGTCGAAGTAGACACCCCGGGCCAGCCGGTACGCCTCCCAGTCCGGGGCGTACAGCACGATCGGCCGATCCAGCACCGCGTAGTCGAACATCGCCGACGAATAGTCGGTGACCAGCACATCCGCCACCAGGTAGAGATCCTCCACCCGCTGGTGGCCGCTGACGTCGCGGACCCGCTCCCAGTCCGCCGGCCGACCGGGACGCCGATCACGGTCGTGGAAGTAGTGACTACGCATCAGCAGCCGGCCCGAGTCACCGAGCGCCCGCACGAACCGGTCCGGGTCGAACGGCGGCCGGTAGCCGGGCAGGTGCTCGCGGTGCGTCGGGGCGTACAGCACCACCTGCTCGTCGGGGCCGAGGTCGAACTCCGCGCGCAGTCGACGCACCTCGTCCGGGCCGGCGTTGACCAGGCGGTCGTTGCGCGGGTAGCCCACCTCAAGTGTCGTGTACGTGGCCGGGTACGCCCGGTCCCACATCTGGGTGGAGAAACTGTTGGCGCTGACGCTGTAGTCCCAGCGGTCCACCCGGTGCAGCAGCCCGGCGAAGTCCATCCGGCCCGCGCCGATCGGGTAGCGCTGCTGGTCCAGACCCATCACCTTCACCGGGGTGCCGTGGTGGGTCTGGAGGTGCACCTGCTCGGGCCGCTTCCGGACGAAGTCCGGGAAGTTGACGTTGTTGACCAACCACCGGGCGCGGGCGAGCACCCGGTAGTACGCCGGGGTGCCGGCGACCACGTACTCCACCCCGGCGGGCACGCTGTCCACCCGGTCCCGGCGCACGATCCACACCCCGCGCACCCCCGGCGCCAACCGGCGGGCCACCTCGTAGATCGCCGCCGGGTTGCAGGAGTAACCCCGGTACCAGTAGGCGGCGTACACGGCGAGCGTCGGATCGATCGGCCGTCGTAGCTCGGCCCGGTAGTACTCGCGCAGCAGGCCGTCGCGGGTCAGCCGGGCGCCGCGCCGAGCGACCGGGCCGACCCGACGCCGGGCGGTGCGGACCTTCCGACGGGCGGTGTCGCGGGCCCGGCTGGCGGTCCGCAACGCGCTGAAGGTGTGCCAACGGCCGGCGGCGACCAGCCGGTGCTTGATCCCCTCCACCCCGTCCGGCACCGGATAGCCGCCGGGCGGCAGCCAGCGTTCGTAGTCGGCGGTGATCTGCGCGAAGAACGCCGGCCGCAGCTCCGGGGCGATCCGCTGACCGTTACCGAGCACTGTGAGGTAGTGCCAGATCATCCGTTCGAAGACCGCCGGCCGCAGCGCGTCCACCGCCGGTGACCAGGCGTCCATCAAGTGGAAGACCCGGTGCCACTGGGGGAAGACCTCGAAATGCCGGTCCCCCCGGGTGCGGGTGATCGCGCCGGCACGGCGTTGCCGGTAGTTGACGCAGACCCGGTCCAGTACGCCGATCCGCTGCGCCGCCATCAGCACCGGGTAGCTGAACGAGACGTCCTCGTACCAGCCGGGCGCGAACCGCAGCCCCAGGTCGGTCAGGAACTCCCGGCGGACCAGCCGGTTCCACGCGGTGTGCAGCAGGCGCATCGCCGCCGGCCGGTCCTTCAGCCGGAAGGTGCGCGTGCCGGGCGACTCGGGGAACACCTCGGCCATCGCGCTGCGGGTGGCGGTGTTGTTCCAGTGGGTCCGGACGTGGTCGACGAGCAGCACGTCCGGGCGGGTCACCCGCAACCGCTGGGCGACGTCCGACAGGCACTCCGGTGCCAGCCAGTCGTCGCCGTCGAGGAACCACACGTACTCGCCGACGGCCCGGTCCAGCCCGATGTTGCGGGCCGGACCGAGGCCGACGTTCTCCGGCAGCCGGACCGAGCGGACCCGCCGGTCGCGGGCCGCGTACTCGTCGATGATGTCGCCGCTGGCATCCGGCGAGCAGTCGTCGACGGCGATCACCTCGATGTCGGTCTCCGGCTGACCGAGGATGGAGTCCAGGCATTCGCGCAGGTATCCCTGCACCCGGAAGGCCGGCACCACGAAGCTGATCAGGGTCATCCGGCCGTCCCTCCGTCAGCGTGGCGCGGCACCTCCGGCGCCCACCGGCGCGACAGACGCCCGCGCGCTACGGGCCGGTCGGACGAACCAGGCCAGGACGACGCTCACCACGAAAACCACGAGAAGGTACGCACCGAGTGTAGCCAGCCCGATACCCGCCACGCCGACAATCGCCGCGAGGGCCAGCAGCACCGACCGTCCGTCCCAGCCCAGCGTGGCCGCGTGCAGCGGCGGTGCCGCCTGCCGTTTCTCCAGCCGGGCGGTCAGGTCGTAGTGGTGCACGGTGAGCACGAAGACGTACCCGAAGATCAACCAACCCGGCGCGCCACCGACAACGCCGACCGCGATGGCGAACAGGTACTCTGCCGCCCGCAACGCCGCCGGCACCAGCCAGTCCAGCGGACCGTTGTGTGCGGCCCCGGCACCCAGCCCACCGGCCAGCAGCACCAGCAGCGCCACCGGCACCGCCCAGCGCAGACCGTCCGGCGCATCGCCGAGCAGGGCCACGACGAGCAGCACCGCCGGCCCCAGCGCGGCGATCACCGCCAGGGTGAGCGGCCCCATCAGGCGGACCACCGGCAGCCGCCGGGCCAACGGCCCGTCGTCGCGGTGCAGTGTGGCATCCACCGTGTCCAGCACCGGCACCCACATCCAGCGGGCCCGCAGCGTCCGCAGGGCACCGGTGTACGCGAACGCCAGCACCCCCCAGACCAGCACCGCGATCAGGCTGACAAGCGGGTTGAACAGCGCGACGGTCAGTGCGATCAACGCCCAGCGCTCACCGATCGGGAAGACCACTGTGCGCTTGAGCCAGTACGACAGCGAGCCGGTGTCGGCCTGCACCCGGGTGGACGCCGCGTTGAGCCGGTCGCCGATACCGCCGCTGCTGCCCGTCGCCGCCCGGGGTCGGCGGGCCGCCTCGTCGTGCAGCACCCCGTACCAGGTGTCGGTCATGTGCCGGACGGTCTGCAACGTCATCGCGGCGATGGCGAGGGCCCAACCGTTGCCCAGCCCGGCGTGACTCACCCCGAAGCCCAGGCCGGCGTAGACCAGGTATTCCTTGGCCCGGTCCGCCATGGTGTCCAGCCAGCCGCCCCACGCGCTGAAGTGCCGGGTGTAGCGGGCCAACTGGCCGTCCACGCAGTCGAGCACGAAGCCGAGGTAGAGCAGCACCGCGCCGCCGACCAGCGCGGGCCGCCCGCCGACTCCGAACAGCACCGCCGCGGCCAGCGCGAACAGCACCGAGATCGCCGTCACCCCGGACGGGGTGAGCCGGAGCCGGGCGGACAACCGGACCAGGTACGGCGACCAGGTGCTGACGAAGTAGGTGGAGAAGAAGTCGTCCTTCTCCTTCACCGACAGCCGCAACTCGGCCCGGTCCTCGTCGACAGCGGTGACCGCCGCTTCGGCAGCCACCAGGCCGGGCGCGTCGGCGACCCGGTGCGCGACGAGCAGGCGTACCCGCTGGGCGAAGATCAGGGTGCCGAGCGCCGCTAGACCCGCGACGAGCCGGTCGACGGCGGACCCGGGACCGCCGGCGGCGACCGACCCGCCGGAGCTGGTCCCGTCGGTCGCCGGCAGCGCCGCCACGTCGCCGACCGGACCGATCGGGGCGGCGACCGGAAGCATCCCGGACGTGGCGGCCCGGGCCGCGGCGGCGAGCGTGGGCAGGTCGTCCACGCCGACCCGCAGCGCGCCGCCGAACACGCCGGTGGCCGCGCCGTCGAGGGCGTCCAGCGGGCCGGCGTCGACCACCTGGCCGCGTTCCTCGCGCACGGCCGTCCGTCCGGGCACCGGCGGGTCGGTGAGCACCAGCGCCACCGTCGGCCCGACCGGGCTGGTGGCCAGGTGCCGCAGCACCGCCGTGTGGGCCACCAGGTCGGTGCCCGCGATCAGCAGCGGGCCGTCGGCGGCGTCGGCGAACGCGGCCAACTCGTCGAGGTCGGCGGCGAACCGCACCTCGGCCGCCCCGGCCCGGCGCAGCTGGGCGGCCAGCCGCTCGGTCAATGGCTCGCCGGTCGAGGTGGTCAGGCCCGCCGCGGGCGTCCCGGCGGCGAGCACTATCGCGAGCGTCATCGCGGGACCGCGGCGTGGTACGCGTCGAGCGCCTCGGCGATGGTGCCGTCGAGCGTCAACCGGCCCGCGTCGAGGTACAACCCCCGACGGCAGAACCGGGTCAGGTCCTTTTCGTTGTGTGACACCAACACGAGCGTGCGCCCCTCCCCGAGCAGACGATCAATCGTCGCGTAGCACTTCTTGCGGAACTCCGCGTCGCCCACCGCGGTGACCTCGTCCATCAGCAGGATCGGGTGCGGCAGGTGCGAGATGATCGCGAAGCCGAGCCGCACCTTCATCCCCGACGAGTAGTGCCGCACCGACGTGTCGATGGCACCCTGCACCTGCTCACCGGCGAACTCGACGATCTCGTCGAAGTGTCGCTTCAGATAGCCGGTCGACAGTCCGTGCAGCCCACCGACCAGGTGCAGGTTCTCCCGCCCGGTCAGGTCGTTGGAGAAACCCGCCGACAACTCCAGCAACGGCGCCACAGCGCCGTGCACCCGGATGCTGCCCTCGTCCGGGATCAGCACCCCGGCGATCAGCCGCAGCAGCGTGCTCTTGCCGGTGCCGTTGCGGCCGATCACCCCGACCGTCTCGCCCGGCTCGACGGTGAACGACACGTCCCGCAACGGCCAGAACTGCCCGGGCAGCGCGCCACGCTTCCCCCGGTGGATGAACAGCTCCCGCAACCGCAGTTGGCGGCGACGGTTACGGACGAACCGGATGCCCAGCCCGTCGGCCTCGATGATCGGCGCGGCCATGTCAGAGTTCCTTGAGCACTGCGGGTTCCAGCCGACGGAACGACCACCAGCCGGCGGCCAGCACCAGCAGGCTGCCGACGACGGTGGTGGCGAGCAGCCGGGTGTCCGGGAACTCGTCCGGGTACCAGATCGCGTGGTGCAGCTGGAAGATCCCGACCAGCGGGTTCAGCTCGTACGCCACCTTCAACCAGCCGGGCAGCTCGGACTCCCGGACCAGGCTGAGCGGATAAATGATCGGCGTGGCGTAGAAGAGCACCCGGATGATCAGCCGCATCAACCGTTCCACGTCGCGCATCAGCACGTTCCACGCGGACAGCAACAGCGCCAGCCCGATCAGCAGGACGGCCTGGACGGCGACCGCGAGCGGCAGGGCGAGCAGCGACCAGCCGGGGTGGATCCGACCGTGCGCCGCGTAGATCACCGCGATGGCGATCAGGATCGGCAGGCCGGCCGCGTACTCGGCGAACCGGCCGGTGACCCGGCCGATCGGGAAGACCTGACGCGGCACGTTCATCGTGGTGATCAACCGGGACTGGCCGGTGAGCGCGTTGGTCGCCTCGCTCAGCGCCGAACTGGTCCACATCCAGGCGAAGATCCCGGTGATCAGGAACAGCGGGTACGATCCGGCCGCCTCGCCCAGATGCCGGCCGGTGTCCCGGGAGTAGAGCACCCCGAACACGAACCAGTAGATGGCGCCCATGCCGAGCGGCTCGATCAACGACCAGAAGTAGCCGAGCACCGACTGCTGGTACTTGACCGCCAGATCCCGTCGGACCAGGATGCGCAGCGAGTTGCGGTGCGACCACAACGCCGCGACGCCAGAGGTCACCGCGAGCCTCCCGCCTCCTGAAACGGACGACAGGTTAGCAGTCGGTGAACGAATGCCCCGAATCGGCCGTACTCAGCACTCGATCACATTGACGGCCAGACCGCCGCGCGCCGTCTCCTTGTATTTGACCTTCATGTCGGCGCCCGTCTCCCGCATGGTCTTGATGACCTTGTCCAGCGACACCTTGTGCACACCGTCGCCGCGCAGCGCCAGCCGGGCGGCCGTGATCGCCTTGATGCTAGCCACCGCGTTCCGCTCGATGCAGGGGATCTGCACCAGGCCACCCACCGGGTCACAGGTCAACCCGAGGTTGTGCTCCATCCCGATCTCGGCCGCGTTCTCCACCTGCTCCGGGGTGCCGCCGAGCGCCTCGGCCAAGCCGGCCGCCGCCATCGAGCACGCCGAACCCACCTCACCCTGACAGCCGACCTCCGCGCCGGAGATCGACGCGTTCTCCTTGAACAGCACCCCGATCGCGCCGGCCGTCAGCAGGAACCGCACCACACCGTCGTCGTCGGCGCCCGGCACGAACCGGGTGTAGTAGTGCAGCACCGCCGGAATGATCCCGGCCGCACCGTTCGTCGGCGCGGTGACCACCCGGCCGCCTGCCGCGTTCTCCTCGTTCACCGCGAGAGCGAACAGCGTCACCCAGTCCATCGCGTGCAGCGGGTCGGGCGTCCCGGCGTCCGCCTCCAGGCCCCGCCGCAGCTCCGCCGCCCGCCGCCGAACCTTCAACCCCCCAGGGAGTACGCCGTCCCGCTCGCAACCGCGCTGCACGCACTCCCGCATCACCCGCCAGATCTCCAGCAGGCCGGCCCGGATGTCCGCCTCACTGCGCCAGGAGCGCTCGTTGGCCAGCATCACCTCGCTTATCGACAGGCCGGTGGAGGTGGTGACGTCGAGCAGCTGCGCCCCGGTCAGGAAGGGGTACCGCACCCGCGTGCTGTCCGGCTTGATCCGGTCCGCGCCGGCTGCGGCCTCGTCCACCACGAACCCGCCACCCACCGAGTAGTAGGTGCGGCTGCGCAGCTCGACGCCGGCCCGGTCGTACGCCGCGAAGGTCATCCCGTTCGGGTGGTACGGCAGCGAACGCCGCCGGTGCAACGTCAGGTCCCGATCCGGGTCGAAGTCGATCTCGTGCGCGGCCAGGATGCTGATCCGCCGCTCGGCCCGGATCCGCTCGACCCGAGGTCCGATGCTGTCCGTGTCGACGGTCTCCGGCGACTCGCCCGCCAAGCCGAGCAGCACCGCCGGACCGCTGCCGTGACCGTGCCCGGTGGCACCCAACGAGCCGAACAGCTCGGCCTGCACCCGCGCCACGTCGGTGAGCAGACCGTCGGCCTTGAGCCCGGCGACGAACGTCCGCGCGGCCCGCATCGGCCCCACCGTGTGCGAGCTGGACGGCCCGATACCGACACTGAAGAGGTCGAAAACACTGATCATGGCTGCGCTTCCTCGCCGTCGTCCCGGCGTACGGGACCCGGCCGCGCCAGGACCGTCGATCTGACGGCCCCGCTCGTGATCGACCGGGGTATGGGTTCCGGCCGCCCGGGGTGTGGGTGGCCGATCTGCCAGCGTACCCGCCCAGCTCACCGCACCCCCGCCACCCGCCACCGCACCCCCCGCTGTCGCCGCGCCCCGACCCCGTCGGGGCGGAGGCGTCAGCCGGGGTCTCCCCGGGTAATGCACCTACGGGTCCACGTGCTGCCGTTCATCCTCGCGACCGAGGGCGAAGTGGCTGCCCCCTTCTACCGTGGATTGCAGACGCGGCGCACCGCCGCAGAGTGGGAGTACGACGATGAGTCGCAAACTGGTCCGGCCCCGCGAGGGGCGCATGCTCGCCGGTGTCTGCGCCGGCCTCGGTCGGCGGTTCGGGATGTCCGCCGGCATGGTCCGGCTGCTGTTCCTGCTGTCCCTGCTGCTGCCCGGCACGCAGGTGATCGTCTACCTGATCCTCTGGGTGCTCATGCCGAACGAGGACCGTTACCTGGCCTCCACCCAGCACTGATCCCCACCCCTCACGCGCCCCGCGTCACCGGCGCCGACGTCGAGGCGACATCGCGTCCGGGAGGCCACTACAACCCTGTTGTAGTGGCCTCCCGCACGTCCAAGGCCCCTGTTTCCAGGAAGTTGCTGCCCACCTCGACGTTGATCGACAGCGGCCACAGGCGACGACCGCCGACCGTGACCGCCACCGGCGCTGCCGACGGCCCCGATGGAGAAGCGCCCGCTCCGACGGACGTCGGGGCGGGCGCTTCCGCGTACGGGGTGTGGACGGTCAGGGGGCCGTGTAGGTCACTGTGATCTGCTGGTAGCCGAGGGAGCGCAGCAGCCCTTCGAGCATCTTGCGGGTGTTCTCCTCGGCTCGGGCGGAGAGACCGCTGTCGCGGGCGGCGGCGGTGATCCGATCCTCGGCGAGCTGGTAGATCTGCTGCTGCCGGTTGGGGTCGTTGCCGACCAGGTCGCCGAGCCGGTTGAGCAGGCCACGCTGCTCCGCGAAGACGTAGCTCTTCTCCATGTCGAGGTTGGTCTCGCCGAGCTGCGGCGCGGGCAGCTTGATCTCGACGGACTTGCCGTCGGCGGACTGCACGATGGCACCGTCACCGATCTTGGTGAAGTCGACGTACGCCTCGACGCTGCCGGCTCCGACGAACAGGGTGCGTTCGTTGAGCAGGAAGTCCGGCACGTTGCGCCTGTCGTTCTGGGTGTCGACGACCACCTGGAAGTTGCCCTCGGCGGCCACGTAACGGCTGAGGTCCTGGATCGACTTCAGCAGTGGTGGCTGGCTGCGGTCGGTCTGCTCCTTGGCGAACGGGTTGCGGAAATCGGGCAGGAAACCGGTCGCCTGGATGCCGAGCAGCACCACCACCGCCACCGCGGCGGCGCCGAGCAGCAGGAGCAGGCCGCGAGCGGCCCCACCCCCACCGCCGTCGCCACCGGCGGTCGGGCCGCCGGGAGGGCCGGCCGGCGGGCCACCGGGGCCACCGGGACTATCAGTGGTCGGCTCTGGTGTAGTGGCCGACCGCTCCCGGAGATCGTCGCCGGTCGGGTAACCGGGGAACTCTCTCGTGGGCTCGTTGCTGCCAGCGTCGCGGGCCATCACGCTCACCGTCCTCGTCAGACACGTCGTCTGCTGATGACGGTACGGCCCTCCTGCGACAGTCGCGCGTCGAGCGCCGGGAAGGCGTAAACAGGCAGGTCAGGCGAACGCGGAGAGCCCGGTGAGGCGCTGCCCGACGACCAACTGGTGGATCTCGGAGGTGCCCTCGTAGGTCAGCACGCTCTCCAGGTTGTTGGCGTGCCGCATCACCGGGTAGTCGCCGGAGACACCGTTGGCGCCGAGGATGGTCCGGCACTGCCGGGCGATGGCGAGGGCCTCCCGCACGTTGTTCAGCTTGCCCACGCTCACCTGCTCGGGCCGCAACCTGTGGGTGTCGGCAAGCCGACCCAGGTGCAGCGCGAGCAGTTGCCCCTTCGCCAGCTCGACGGCCATGTCGGCGAGCTTCGCCTGGGTGAGCTGGAAACCGGCCAGCGGGCGACCGAACTGGGTGCGGGTGCCGGCGTACGCCAGTGTGGTTTCCAGGCAGTCCCGGGCGGCGCCGATCGCCCCCCAGACGATGCCGTAGCGGGCTTCGGTGAGGCAGCTCAGTGGCGCCTTGAGCCCGACCGCCTCGGGCAGTTGGGCGTCCGCCGGGAGCCGGACGTCGTCGAGCACGATCTCGCCGGTGACTGACGCGCGCAGCGACATCTTGCGGCGGATCTCCCGGGCCGTGACACCCGGGGTGTCCATGGGTACGACGAAGCCGCGCACGCCCTCGTCGGTGCGTGCCCAGATCACCGCGACGTCGGCGATCGGCGCGTTGGTGATCCACATTTTTCCGCCGGTGAGTAGCCAGTCGTCGCCGTCGCGGCGGGCCCGGGTGGTCATCGAGGCGGGGTCGGAGCCGTGGTCCGGTTCGGTAAGGCCGAAGCAGCCGATCGCCTCGCCGGTGGCCATCGACGGCAGCCAACGGCGTTTCTGCTCCTCGCTGCCGTAGCGCCAGATGGCGAACATGGCGAGCGAGCCCTGCACCGACACCAGTGAGCGGAGGCCGGAGTCGGCGGCCTCCAACTCCTGGCAGGCAAGCCCGTAGGCGACCGCTGACGCACCGGCGCAGCCGTAGCCGCTCAGGTGCATGCCGAGCAGCCCGAGCTTGCCGAACTCGCGGGCCAGGTCCCGGGCCGGCACCTGGCCGTCCTCGTACCAGTCGGCGACGTGCGGGCGCACCCGGTCGTCGACGAGCTGGCGGACGACGTCGCGGATCTGCCGCTCCTCCTCGGTGAGTGACAGGTCCAGGTCGAGCAGGTCGAGCGGAGCGGTCATGGACGCCACCTTAACGAAGGTTCAGCGCGCGGGAGAAGGGCTCGTCACTCGATCGGCTCCGAGAGCACCAGCACCCGCGCGTGGATCTGGTTGCGCTGCTGCAGGGCGGCGCGCAACGCGCGGTGCAGCCCGTCTTCCAGGTACAGCCCGCCGTTCCACTGCACCACGTGCGGGAAGAGGTCGCCGTAGAAGGTGGAATCCTCGGCGAGGAGCTTGTCGAGCGCCAACTCGCGCTTGGTGGTGATCATCTGATCCAGGCGCAGTGGACGGGGCGGGATCTCCGCCCACTGCTTGAGGGTCAGGTTGTGCTCCGGGTAGGGACGCCCGTCCCGGACCGCTCTGAAGATCACGACGGCACGCTCCCCTCCCCGTGGCCGGGCCGACCGACGGCGCCGAGCCGGGCCGCGGCGGGCACCGCGCGGCGCGGCACCGATGACCGTGCCAGCCTAGCCGCCCAGTGCTCGTTACGTTCTGCTCCCTGATGTCAGTTTCGCTATCGCTCGTCCGATCCTCAATCGGACGAACGGGACGTCGCGCTCAGCTCCACCGGCCGCGCCGGACAACCTCGTCCAATCCCCGACGCCCACGGCGCAGCGACGGTGACCGATGGTCGGGTGCTCGGTAACCGATTGTGATGGCACCGATGGGTTGGTACTCGTCCGGCACGCCGAAGGCATCCCGGTAGCTGCCCAGCCGCTGCGGCGGAATGCCGAAGAAACAGGCCCCCAGCCCCTCGTCCACAGCGGTGAGCAGCATCAGCAACGCCGCGAAGCCGGTGTCCACATGCCAGTACGGCACCGGCCACCGATCAGTGGACCGGTCCGTCCAGCCCTTGTCCGGCTCGGCGTAGCGCCGCAGGTAGGCCGACTCGTTGGCGTGCGGCACCACGATGAGCGGCGCCCGACGCATTCCGGCCAGCCAGCGCTCCCGGCCACCGCCGTCCGGGGTGGTGGCCGTCCAGAACCGCTCCCGGTCGGCCGGCTCGTCGAGCACCAGGAAGCCCCAGCCCTGGGCGAACCCGGCCGACGGGGCACGGATCGCGTGGTCGAGCAGCCGTTCCACCACGTCGGGCGGGACCTGACGGTCCGGGTCGTAGTTGCGCACCATCCGCCGACGCCGGACCACCTCGGCGAACTCCATCAGGCCCCGGGCCGGATGCCCCAGGCACCCCGCCAGGTCGTCCCGGGCTTGAGGGTGAGCAGGTCCCGCCCCGACCGGAACGCGTCCGGAGGGCAGGTCATCGGCTCGATCGCCACCGAGCGGCGGTGCCGCACACCGGTGAGCGCATCCCCGGTGAACACCTGCCACCAGCCGAACTCCGCGTCCGCCCAGATCTGCACCCCGGTCGAACCGTCCGGGGCGGACAGGCCCACCGACGAGCCGCCGTCGGCGTCGCGGATCACGTCGCCGAAACACAGGTCCAGCTCGGCGGCGCCGATCCGGCGCGGGCTGGTCCAGTCGTACTCGGTGCCGGCCACCGGGGTGGCGCCGATCGGCAGCAACCGACTGTCGACAAGCAGTCGGGTCCGGGTCGGCAGCCGCATGACCAGGTCGTCGACCGCGACGCCCGGCAGTTGCAGGTACGGGTGCACGGAGAAGCCGAACGGCGCCACCTCGGCACCGACGTTCGTCACCTCGTGCTCGGCGCGCAGCCCCTCCGCGCCGACGCTCCACCGGCTGAGCAGCCGCAGCGGCCACGGGTAGCCAGGCTGCGGCGGCAGGTCGTAGCCGAGGGTCACGGCGGTCTCCGACTGCTCCACCAGACGCCACGGCACCCAGTTGACCAGCCCGTGGATCGCCACGTGCCGCTCCGGCTCGGTCAGCGGGAGCTGGTGCGTCCGCTCACCGAACGGGTAGCGGCCATCGCGGATCCGGTTCGGCCAGGGTGCCAACACCTGCCCGGCGCAGCCGGGGCATACCTCGTCGGTCTGGTAACCGTCGACCAGGTCGACACCGTCGTGCCGGTACGTCCGCAGCCCACCACCCACCTCCACGATGACGGCCTCGTGGCCGGCGGCGGAGATGGTCCACTGGGCGCCGGAGAACGCGCGCTGCTCGGGGCTTTCCATGTCGGCGACCCTAACCGGTCACGTCCGGTCGCCGCTCGACGCCGCCGCCGCCCGGTAGCGCAGCAGAGCCGGGAACGCGACAGCGAGCACCACGACGAGCACCGCCGAGGCGAGCCCGCCGGCCACCCAGGCCACCCCGCCGCCGAACCCGGCGGCCATCGTGCCGGCCCGCAGATCGCCGAGCCGCGGACCACCGGCCACCACCACCGTGTTGACGCCCTGCAGCCGGCCACGCATCCGGTCCGGTGCGTAGACCAGCAGCATCGACTGACGCAGCACCGCGCTCACCAGGTCGGCGGCCCCGGCCACGGCCAACAGGAGGACCATCAGCCAGAGTCGGTGGGCGAGCCCGGCAGCGGCGATCGCGACTCCCCAGGCGACCACCGCTACCACCAGGCCGAGCCCCTGCCGACGGAGCCGGCCGATCCAGCCGGAGGTCAGCCCGCCGATCATCGAACCGATCGCGATGGCGCTGTAGAGCAGGCCGACCGACCCACCACCGCCGAACCGCTCCTGGGCGATCTCCGGAAAGAGCGCCCGCGGCATGGCGAGGATCATCGCGATCAGGTCCACCCCGAAGGACAGCAGCAGCACCGGTGTGGTGGCCAGGTAGCGGAATCCGTCCACCACACTGGCCAGGCCGGCGCGGCGGGGCTCACCGTCGGCGGTCGGCTCGGGCGGCAACGCGGGCAGTCGCAGCGCCGCCCAGAGCATCGCGGTGAACAGCACCGCGTCCACCCCGTACGCGATGGGCAGGACCACAGCGGTGTCCGGTGAGGCGGCCAGGATCAGGCCGGCGGCGAGCGGGCCGGCGACCGAGGCCGCGGTGAAGGTCGTGTAGTTCAGGGTGCTGGCGGCCGGCACCAGGTCGTCCGGCACCAGCCGGGGCAGCATGGCACTGCGGGCCGGCGAGCTGATCGCGAACGCCACCGACTGCAACGCCATGAGCACCAGCAGCAGCACCGGACTGCCCACATCCAGCAGCGCCTGGACCAGCAATCCCAGGGTGGATGCCCAAAGCAACAATGACCCACCGAGCAATACCGCACGACGGTCGCGGGCGTCGGCGACCGCGCCACCCCAGAGCCCGAAGATCAGCAGCGGTACGAAGGCCGCCACGCCCAGCAGGCCCACCCAGAACGAATCCCTGGTCAGGGCGTACATCTCCACCGGAACGGCTACCGCCGTGAATTGGAACCCGAACATCGCCACGGTGTTGCCGAGCCACAGCCGCCGGTACGCGGGCACCCGCAGCGGGCGTACGTCGATCGCCCAGCGCCGCGCTCCGCGCGACCGGGCCTCCTGCACACCCGTCACGGCGCCAACCGCTCGACGGTCCAGCCACCCTCGTCGCGGCGGAAACGGAGCCGGTCGTGCAACCGGCCGGCCCGACCCTGCCAGAACTCCACAGACTCGGGCCGAACCCGCAACCCGCCCCAGTGCGGCGGGATCGGGATCTCCGCCTCGTCGGCGAACCGCTCGGCCACCTCCCGGTAGCGCCCTTCCAGCGCCGCCCGGTCCGGCACCACCTGGGACTGTGGGCTGGCCCAGGCACCCAGTTGGGAGCCGCGCGGCCGGCTGGCGAAGTACGCCGCGCTCGTCGCGCGGTCCACCGGCACGACCTGCCCGGCGACCACCACCTGCCGCTGCATGGGAAACCACGGAAAGACCAGGCTGGCGTACGGGTTGTCGGCCGCCTCGACACCCTTGCGGGACAGGTGGTTGGTGAAGAAGACAAAGCCGTCGGGGTCGTACCCCTTGAGCAGCACGGTCCGGCCGCTCGGCCGGCCGGCCGCGTCCGCGGTGCCCACCACCATCGCGTTCACCTCGGGCAGCCCGAAGGCCACCGCGTCGGCGAACCAGCTGTCGAACTGGGTGTGCCAGTCGGGGGCCAGGTCAGCCTCGGTCAGGCCCAGGTCCGCGGCGTACTCGTTACGCATCGCGGCCGGGGCAGGTGTGTCGCCCGTCACGTACCCACTCCTTCTCGGCAGGTCCGCCGGCGCCCTCCCGCGCTGGCCAGACCGCGCTGCCCAGTCTCACCGAGTCCGGCGGAGAATGCGCGTTTGGGGGTGTCGCGTGCAGCACAGTCTGGGTGGCTCGCGTATCCGGTTACCCAGCAGGCAAGATGTTCCGAACACATCCCTGAGGGTCGCCTGAGGCGCTCGGCCGACCGGGCCGGATGAGCCGACCGGGCGCACCGACCAGATCCAGGAGAGCGACATGGCCGATTTCAAACCCGGGCTGGAGGGCGTCGTCGCCTTCGAGACCGAGATCGCCGAACCTGACCGCGAGGGTGGCGCGCTGCGCTACCGCGGGGTCGACATCGAGGATCTGATCGGTCAGGTGTCATTCGGCAACGTCTGGGCGCTGCTTGTCGACGGCCGGTTCGGGCCGGGTCTGCCGCCGGCGGAGCCGTTCCCGGTGCCTGTGCACTCCGGTGACATCCGGGTCGACGTGCAGTCCGCGGTCGCCATGCTCGCCCCGTACTGGGGGCTCAGCCAACTGCTCGACATCTCCGACGAGCAGGCCCGCGAGGACCTCGCCCGGGTTTCGGTGACCGCGCTCTCCTTCGTCGCCCAGTCGGCCCGGGGCCTCGGCCTGCCGGCGGTGCCGCAGAAGGAGATCGACAAGGCGCAGACCATCGTCGAGCGGTTCATGAAGCGGTGGCGCGGCGAGCCCGACCCCCGGCATGTCAAGGCCGTCGACGCGTACTTCATCTCGGCCGCTGAGCACGGCCTGAACGCCTCCACCTTCACCGCCCGCATCGTGGCCTCCACCGGCGCGGACGCGGCGGCCTGCATCTCGTCGGGCATCGGCGCCCTCTCCGGCCCGCTGCACGGTGGCGCGCCGTCCCGGGTGCTCAGCATGCTCGAGGCGGTGGAGCGCAGCGGCGACGCGGAGGGCTACGTCAAGGGCGTACTCGATCGCGGCGAGCGGCTGATGGGCTTCGGCCACCGCGTCTACCGGGCCGAGGACCCGCGCGCCCGGGTGCTCCGACGCACGGCAAAGGAACTGGGCGCGCCGCGCTTCGAGATCGCCGAGGCACTGGAGAAGGCGGCCCTCGCCGAGTTGCAGGCCCGCCGCCCGGACCGGGTGCTGGCCACCAACGTCGAGTTCTGGTCGGCAGTGGTGCTTGACTTCGCCGAGGTGCCGGCGCACATGTTCACCTCGATGTTCACCTGCGCCCGGATGGGCGGCTGGAGCGCGCACATCCTGGAGCAGAAGCGCCTCCAGCGGCTGGTCCGCCCGTCCGCCCGCTACGTCGGCCCGGAGTCCCGCAAGCCGTCCGGCGTCGAGGGCTGGGCCGCCATCCCACACGGCGTCTGATCTGAACGGAAGGGGCCCGGCTTCCACCGATGGGTCCGAGTGCGAGGATGAGGGCCGGCAGTGTCGCCGGGCCCGCCCTCGCCTTTGCGGAAGGATCTTCAAGACCGTGGCTGACGCACCGATCATCCGGATTCCCGATGACCTCAAGCCCGCCGACGGACGCTTCGGCTGCGGCCCGTCCAAGGTCCGCCCCGCGGCGGTGTCCGCACTTGCCGAGGTCGCCACCAGCTACCTGGGCACCTCACACCGGCAGAAGACGGTTCGCGACCAGGTGGCCCGGCTGCGTTCCGGCATCGCCGAGTTCTTCTCGCTGCCCGAGGGTTACGAGGTCGTGATCGGCAACGGCGGCACCACCGCCTTCTGGGAGGTCGCCACCTTCGGGCTGGTCCGCGACCGGGCCCAGTTCGCCAGCTTCGGCGAGTTCGGCGCCAAGTTCGCCAAGTCGGTGAAGGACGCGCCGTTCCTGGGCGAGCCGACCGTCCGCAAGGCCGACGCGGGCAGCGCCCCGACGCTGGTCGCCGAGTCCGGCGTGGACGCGTACGCGACTCCGCAGAACGAGACGTCGACCGGCGTGGCCGTCCCGATCAGCCGGGTGGCCGGGGCCGACGAGGGCGCACTGCTGCTCGTCGACGCCACGTCCGGCGCGGGTGGCCTGGAGGTGAACGTCGGCGAGACCGATGTCTACTACTTCGCGCCGCAGAAGTGCTTCGGCTCCGACGGTGGCCTCTGGCTGGCCCTGATGTCACCGGCCGCGCTTGATCGCGCCGCCGAGATCAAGGCCTCCGGGCGTTACATCCCCGCCTTCCTCGACCTGGTCACCGCGATCGACAACTCGCGGCTGGAGCAGACCTACAACACCCCGGCGCTGGCCACCATCTTCCTGGCCGCCGAGCAGACCGACTGGATGAACGCGCAGGGTGGCCTGTCCTGGGCGGCCAAGCGCACCGCCGAGAGCGCCGCCACGGTGTACGGCTGGGCGGAGCGGTCCAGCGTGGCCACCCCGTTCGTGACCGACCCGGCGCTGCGCTCCAACGTGGTCGCCACAATCGACTTCGCCGACGGGGTGGACGCCACCGCCATCGCGAAGGCGCTGCGGGCCAACGGCATCGTGGACACCGAGCCGTACCGCAAGCTCGGTCGCAACCAGCTGCGGGTGGCGCTGTTCCCGGCCGTCGAGCCGACCGATGTCGAGGCGTTGACCGCGTCCATCGACTACGTCATCGAGCGACTCTGACCTTCGTCACGGTCGGTGTTCGTGGAGGCCTCCACGGACACCGACCGTGATCATCGTTGCAGCTCAGTCGCGACATGCGGGGTGTCGCTTCCCCCACCCCGAGACAGATGCGCGTACGGTGGTCCGAGACGCCTGGGTGGCCGACTCGTGGCGTGCGGCCAGCGAAGCGGGACGGAGGCAACGCTATGCGCCCAGTACGCTTCGTCGCCCTCTCCGAGGACGGCCATGCCCTGGTTCTCGCCGACGAGGTCGGGCGGTTGCTCGCCCTGCCGATCGACGACCGGATCTCGGGTGCGCTGCACGCCGAGCCCGGCGCGCCGCCGCTGCCGGCGGCACCGAGCGCCGCCGATCCGATTCCCTCACTGTCCCCCCGGGACATTCAGGCCCGCATCCGCTCGGGTGAGTCCGCCGAGGATGTCGCCCGGATCGCCGGCGTGCCCGTCGACCGTGTGCTGCGCTATGCCGGCCCGGTGCTCCAGGAGCGGGCGATGCTCGCCCAGCACGCCCGCCGCACCCGGCTCAAGGGCGCGGAGAAGCCGACCCCGTTGGCCGAGGTGGTCAACGGTCGGTTGAGCCAGCACGGCATCGACACCGAGAAGATTTCCTGGGACGCGTACCGGCGGGACGACGGCACCTGGCGGATCATCGCGACCTGGCCGTCCGGCAAGGCCACCGCGCAGGCCATCTGGGATCTCGACAAGACCCGGCAGTCGGTTGCACCGCACGACGACATGGCGCAATATCTGTGCGCCGAGCGGCCCACGCCGATTCTCGGCCAGGAGCCGGCGCCGGAGCGGGGCGGGCACGGCCTGCCCGGTCCCTCGCGTGGCGAGCCGAGCCGTGGTGGGCACGGCTTGCCGGCGGCGTCCGAGCACCCGCGCCCTGGCCGGGACCCGATCCGGGCCGGCCGGGACGCGCTGCTCGCCTCCCTGGACCGCCCGCTCGGTGCTTCGTCTGGCCGTGGCCTCGAACCGCGTACCCCGGCTGCTCTCGCCGGCTCGGACGCGCCTCGGCAGCGGCCGGTCGGCGGAGGTGCCGCCGCGCTGCTCGGCGGTGGCCAGGGGTCGGCGTTCGACGACGACTCGGACGCGCCCAAGGAGGTGCCGGCCGTGCCGTCGCTGGCGGTGCTGCGGCCCCGCCGCACCGGCGCTGCGGCAGCCGCCGGTGGTGAGTCCACCGACGCCAACGGCAAGCCGCGCAAGCGCCTGCCGAGCTGGGACGACGTGCTCTTCGGCAGCGGGCCGGCCGCGCGCGAGTCGTCCTGACGCTAAGCGTCGACGGGTGGCGAACGGCCACCCGTCGACGCAGGGCACGCGGTGTCGGGCCACCTCACCTGCCACCCATTCACACCGCAAGCAGGCTGCCGAGGCGGTAACGCAGCGCTCGCGCCTGGCCGACGGACAACAACACCCGCTTAGCCGTCGTCCGGTCAGTGACGGACAACGCCACGATCGTTTCGGCCGTCGGAGCGAGTGTCTGTACCAGCCACACTGCGACGATCGACGGTTGCTGCCGATCGTCGTCGAGCGCGGCGACCTGTGACCAGTGTTCGCCGCGCCGGCCGCATCCGTTCCGATCACACCACCGGGGATGACCGCTGTCGTTCGCCAGGGCACCCGTGGGGTAGGCGTGCACGTATCCGCATGGCCGTTGCAGGTCGGTGCTCATCGGACCCGCCGCGGAGGTAAATCCAGCCGCAGCGATGGCAACGGCGGCCGCATCCGGGTGCGCGGGGCAGACGTAGACCGCGCCGTCCAGGGATCCAGCGCCCGATTTCTCGATGGCGCTGCACACCTCGATTCGGATGGTTGCTGGTGCTCCGCAGTCGGCCAACTGAAAGGGTAGATCGTCCACAGATTGCACCTCCGATGTGCGATCACGTCCGCGAGAGGCGTCCGCCCGACGATGAATGTCGCCAAATACGCACAATACTGTAGTTGGCCAATCAGCGATAGATGCAAGTTGGCCTAGCTGCTGCCCCGATTGCTTTGGCCTACAGAGGTTCCAGGAAAGATGGCCAAGTGGATCTCGAACGGGCTATGCGCGCACTGAGGGCCGCCGAAGAGGCGCTACCCCAGGCGGAAGATCAGGCCGCACGTGCCGCCCGGCAGATCAAGGCCGAAGCTCGGACTCGGGTCGAGCAGGCCCGCACTGAGCTGCACCGTGCCATGGCGGCGGAGTACCGGGCCGGTGTCCGCCAGGTGGAACTGGTCAAGCGGACCGGCTACAGCCGCGAACGGGTCCGCCAGATCCTGCGGGCCGCCGGCATTGAGGCGGACTAGCGGGACCCTTACAGGACGAACGCCCAGCCCGAATCCCGCCCTTCGACGGCGACACGGACTGGGCGTACCCAGGAGATGCTGGCCTCGCCCACTACAGCAGGCCATCTCGCGGGGTTTCCGCCGCCCGGTCGAGAGCGGCAACCGCACGTACGGCCTCAGCGACGGCGGAGAAGTCCTTCTTGAGGATCGCGCCGTGGTTGCTGGCGACCTTCGCGGCGATCTCGATGTGCGGGTTGCGGACGGTCACCGCGTCGAGGCTGGTACGGATCTTCTCCTGCTCGTCACCGCGACTGCCGAGGGACGTGCCGGAGGCGACGACGTAGCGCACCGGCACGCTGATGTTGTCGAGCACGGGGCCCAGTTCGCGCTCACGGGAGAGTCTGCCCAGCTCGATGTTGCTCTCCGCCATCTGCGCGGCATTCATTCGCGGGGTCAGACCGGTCGGGCGCAGCAGCGGCATGAACACGTTCATCCGGCGGAACAGCTTCCGGATCCGCTGTTCCATGGCCTCGTCGAGCCAGTCGTGGGGAAACGCGCCGTCGACCAGGACAGCGCCGAGAGCGCGGTCCGGGTTGCGGTTGGCCCAGTGCGCCCCGACGACGGCCCCGTACGACCAGCCGACCACAAGCGCGCGGTCCACCTTCCGGGCGGCGAGGACGGCATCGACGTCGCGGACGGCCGCCTCGAAGGAGTAGTCCGCCGAGCGCTTCGACTTCCGGCCGCGGGCCCGCTCGTCGTAGGTGATGTGCCGCCAACCGGTGCCCAGTTCGGCGATGACTCGACGCCAGTATCCCTGGGTGGCGAACTGGCCGTTGAGGTAGAGCACTGGGACACCGGGGCCGCCGGTGTCGGTGACGGCCAGGGCGGTGTCGTCGATCGGCACCATGCCGGTCCACGTCGAGCGGGTCGCGGAAGCGTTGTTCATCGTCATGTCCGCACTCCTTGTCGCGTCGGGGGTCGGGTCGGGATCAGAGGCTGCGGGCGGTGATGTCGCCGTGGGAGGTGGTGGCGCGGATGTCGAGTGCGACGGTGCCGTCGTTGCGCAGGGCGTTGCTCACCCGGCCGTGCCCGGTGCCGGCGTCCAGGGCGGCGGAGACGCCAGCGGCGGCGGCGACCGAGATGTCGCCGGACTGAGTCGTCAGCACCACGGTGCCGCGCCCGGCTTCGGCGATCCGGATGTCGCCGCGGAGGGTGTTGATCTCCGCAGCGCCGGTGAGCCGGCCGACCTGGACGTCGCCGTCGATCGCGGTGAGACGGACGCTCGCGGCCTCGTCGATCTTGATCTCGCGGTACGCGCCGTCGAAGGTGATGTCGCCGAGGCGTCCCACTCCCCGCAGCTCGGCGCTGGCGGCCTTGGCGTCGATGCGGGAGTCGGCGGGCAGTTGGACCGTCACCTGCACGGACCCGGAGGGGCCGACGAGCGCGTTGCCGGGGGTGGCGGCCGTGATCCGCAGGACGCCGTCGGCGTACGCGACGATTGTCTGCTCGGCGGCCCTGGTGTCGCGGCGCTTGGCCGGATCGGTCGGCAGCACCTCGACAGTGGTGTCGGCGCGGTCCGCGGCGATGAGCTGGATGCGCCCGGCGGGGATGTTCAGGATGGCGGTGATCGGGGCGGGGGTGGCGTACGAGTTCATCGTGCTCTCCAGTGCTCGCGCGGCGTTTCTGATATCGGAAACGCTACGTTGCTTTCAATCCGTCGGCAACGCTCATATTGCATTAGCATGCTGTTTTGGCAGCTAAGAGCCACGACATTGTTGCAACGATAGGTCAAGTAACGCAACGGCCCGACAGGCAGTCTGTTGCAATGAGTGAGAAGTGAACGCTATGGTGAGCGGGCCACGAGGGCGCCATGAAGAATCACCAGGGAGATCAGATGCCCGGAGGCCGACTCACCCAGCAGGAACGCCACCAGATCGCGCTGGGGCTTGCCGACAGCCTCTCCTACGCCGAGATCGCCCGGCGTCTCGACCGACCCACCTCGACGATCACCCGCGAGGTGATGCGCAACGGCGGCCCCCTTGCCTACCGCGCCGACCTGGCCCACCGCGCCACCGAACGCCGCGCCCACCGGCGCCGGCCCGACTCCTCCGCTCCGACCGGGTCCGTCGTCCAGCAGCACGGGGGCGACGCCGAGGCTGTGGCCGAATACGAGGAGGCGTTCACCACCGTCCTCATGGGGTCGGGGCTGAGCAAGATGGCGGCCCGCGTGTTGACCCGCCTGTTCACCACCGACGCGGGCAGCCTCACCGCGTCCGAGCTCGCCAAGCGCCTCCAGGTCAGCCCGGCGTCCATCTCCAAGGCGATCACCTTCCTGGAGAGCCAGAGCCTGGTGCGGCGCGAACGTGACGAACGCCGCCGCGACCGCTACGTCGTCGACAACGAGCTCTTCTACCAGGCCACGATCGCCGGCGCCCGAGCCAACGACCAGCTCGTCGCCGTCGCACGGCAGGGTGTCGCCCTGCTCGGCCCACACACGCCGGCCGCCGCCCGCCTGGAGAACATCGCCCGGTTCCTCGACTTCATCAGCGAGAGCATCATCCGCGCCGCCGAACAGGCCCGCGAAGTCCTCCACATCAGACCCGGTACGGCGGCCGACCAACCGACTTCGGACCAGGGCCAGGCTCCCGTGCCGGCTGTCGCGCCGACGGCACCGGGTCAGCACGACCAGGCGGAGAGCCGTTCGTAGCGCGAGCCGAATCCATCGGGTCGCCGGGCCAGGGTCAGGGTGGGGCGGAACCGCGACCGTCGCTCAGCGGTGCCGTTGCCGGTGCCCGGCCCGGGCCGCGGGCAGGGCCAGCCCGGCGGCGTGCAGCACGCCCTCCACCCGGACCCGCTCGATCTCCTGGTCGACGCCCGTCAACTCGGCGAGGTGTTCGGTGATGCCGAGGGCGCGACAGGCCAGCCGGAGCCGGTCGTCGTACGCCTGTAGGAGCGCGCCGTGCCACACCATCGACCGACCGCTGCCACCGAGCCGCTGACCGCCGAGGCGGCGCAGGTCGGCGGCGAGCTGCTGCAGGGGTCGCCGGTCGGCCCTGTCGAACTCGGTGAGGTCGATGTCGCGGGTCAGCGCGTCGGCCTCGACGGCCCGGTCCAGGCGGGCGATGGTGCGCCGCTCCCGGCGGCGCTCCCGCCACTCGGACCAGCCGCAGACGACCCGGTCGAGGATCTCGTCGTAGCAGAAGAGCAGGGCGAAGGCAGCCGGCAGACTGGCGACGGCAAGAAACGCCAAGGCCAGCATCAGCGCGCGTCCGACTCCCACACATCGACGCTAAGTCCCGTCGTGCCGACTCGCCAGCGGTTTGGCCGCATCCGCAGCATCCGCTCAACCAGGCGCGACCCCAGCGGCGGTAAACCTCAGCAGTCGGTGGAGGTCACGTAGAAGCGGGGCATCGGGAGCACCCGGAAGCGCAGCCGGGCGCCGGAGCGGCGCAGTTGCCAGGTGAGGGCGATCAGCGCGGCGGCCAGCGAGATCAACGCGCCCATCCAGATGCTGGCACCGGCCCCGAAGTGCTCCGCGACCCAGCCGACCAGCGGCGCGCCGACCGGATTGGTGCCCAGGAAGACAAGCACCCACAGGGACATCACCCGACCCCGGAAGGCCGCGTCCACCCCCAACTGAACCCGCTGGTTGGCCGCCTGGGCGAAGAAGACCATGAAGAAGCCGGTCGGCACCAGCAGCACCACCACCAGCCAGTACGCCGACGCGAGGCCGACCAGGGTGCCGAAGCTGGCACAGGCGATCGCGGCGCCGAGCACCAACCAGACCGACGGGCGACTGCGCCGGCCGGTGCCACTGAGCGCACCGCCGAGCGCGCCGACGGCCAGAGCCGTGCTGAACAGGCCAAAGGAGGCGGCCCCGGTGTTGAAGACCGTCTTCGCCAGTGCGGCCAGGGTGAGCTGGAAGTTGAAGAGCGACATGCCGATCACCGACATGACCGCCATCGGCAGCAGCAGGTCGGGCCGGCGCCACACGTACCGCAGCCCGTCGATGACCCGGGCGGACGCCCGCTCGTCGCGCGGCAACAGGGCGTCACGGTGCAGGTCGGCGGTGCGCATCCGGACGACGTTCACCAGGGGCGCGATGGAGCTGACGGCAGTGAAGAGGAAGACCGGGCCGACGTCGAACGCGGCGATGGCCAACCCGGCGACGGCCGGGCCGACGATCCGGGCGGAGTTGAACACTGCGGCGTTCAGTGACAGCGCGTTGGGCAGCAGGGGCGTGCCGACGAGTTCGGAGACGAACGCCTGGCGGACCGGGGTCTCGACGGCGTTGGCCGTGCCGAGCAGCGCCGCGAAGGCGAAGACGTGCCAGAGCTGCACCAGGTCGGTGAGGACCAGCAGGGACATGCCCAGCGCCAGCAGGCTCCAGAAGGCGTTGGCGACGAAGAGCAGCACCCGCTTGTCGTACCGGTCGGCCAGCCGGCCGGAGAGCAGGGTGAGCAGCAGCACCGGGGTGAACTGGCAGGCGGTGACCACGCCGAGCGCGGTGGCCGAGTTGTTGGAGAGGTCGAGGACGAGCCAGTCCTGGGCGATGAACATCATCCAGACGCCGACCAACTTGATCAGCTGCCCGGATGCGAAAAGGCGGTAGTTGCGAACCTGTAGGGACTGGAACATCGTGCTCAGCTTGGCCTGCACTCTTGGTGCGCCTCCTCGGACGTACGCGTCATCGACAGGTGACGGCACGGCCCGGTGGGGTGGTGCGGCTCAGGCGCGAGCGAGCTGCTGAAGAATCTCGGCGGCCCGCTGCAGGGTCTCCCGTTCGTCCTCGTCGAGTGCGGCCAGCCGGTGGGCCAGCCACTCGTCGCGGGCCCGCTCGAACTGGTCGAGCACGGCCTGCGCTCCCTCGGTCGCCGCGAGGATGACCTGCCGGCCGTCGGTCGGATGGGGTGTCCGCTGCACGAGGCCGCGGTCCTCCAACTTCCCAACGATCTTGGTCATCGTCGGTGGCTGCACCCGCTCGACGTCGGCCAACTCCCGGGGGGTCATCGCACCCGCCAGCCGCAGGCTGGTGAGCGCGGAGACCTGGGTGACCGTGAGGTCGCCGACCGGTCGGGCCTGGCGGACCCGCCGGTTGAGTCGAGTTATCGCATCACGCAACTGGGGGGCCAGCTGCGCCGGTGGCACGCGTTTCGCCGTCACCGTCCGCTCCGTCACAGTAGTTAGCTTAACTAATGAGCATGGCTAACGACATCGGTTATGACCAGGCTCACGAGGACGTTAATGCTGATCCGGGCGGGAAATCCTGTTTCATCTCCCGCCCGGACACGCGTCAGAGCACCAGCGACTCGATGGGCCCACGCAGGAAGTACAGCACGAACAGCGCGGCCACCCCATACAGCAGCGGGTGGACCTCCCGGGCCTTACCGCGCGCCACCTTGAGCACCACGAAGGTGATCAGGCCGGCACCGATCCCGTTGGAGATGGAGTAGGTGAACGGCATCAGCACGATGGTGAGGAACGCCGGGATGGCGATCTCGTAGTCCGACCAGTCGATCGTCCGGACCGCTGTCATCATCAGGAAACCGACCACGACCAGGGCCGTCGAGGCCGCCTCGAACGGCACGATCACCACCAGCGGCGCCAGGAACATCGCCAACAGGAACAGCACGCCGGTGACCAGGCTGGCCACACCGGTCCGGGCGCCCTCACCGACACCTGCGGCACTCTCGATGTACGACGTGTTGCTGGAGGTGCTGGCCACACCGCCGGCCGCCGCGGCGACCGAGTCGACGAACAGGATCTCCTTGGTCCGCGGCGGAGTGCCCTGCTCGTCGAGCAGGCCGCCCTCCTGGCCCACCGCCACCATCGTGCCCATGGTGTCGAAGAAGTCGGTGATCAGCAGCGTGAAGACGAACATCAGCACGACCACCCAGCCGGCCCGCCCCCACGAGTCCAGCACGTTGAACTTGCCGAGCAGCGACAGGTCCGGCAGGTCGACGATCGTCTTCGGCAACTCCGGCACGTTCAGCGCCCAGCCCTTCGGGTTGGGCTTCCCGTCGACGAACGACGGGCCGATGTTGCCGACCGCCTCCACGATCACCGCGAGCACCGTGGAGGTGAGGATGCCGATCAGGATCGCGCCCTTCACCCGGCGCACCACGAGCACCAGGGTGATCAGCAGACCCACCACGAAGACCAGCAGCGGCCAGCTCACCAGCTTGCCGCCGATGCCCAGGCCGACCGGGACTGTGGTGTTTGCGGCGTCCGGGAGCCGTCGGACGAAGCCGGCGTCCACCAGACCGATGATGGTCAGGAACAGACCGATACCGACCCCGATCGCGGTCTTCAGCTGGGTCGGCACCGACCGGAACACAGCGGTCCGCAGACCGGTCAGCACCAACACCGCGATGATCACACCTTCGATCACCACCAGGCCCATCGCGTCGGCCCAGGTCATCTCGGGCGCGATCTCGTACGCGACGAGCGCGTTGACGCCCAGCCCGGCGGCGAGCGCCAGCGGGAATCGGCCGACCACGCCCATCAGGATGGTCATCAGGCCGGCGACCAGCGCGGTCGCGGCAGCCAGCGCGGGAATCGGCAGGGTCTTGCCGTCACCGTCGACGGCACCACCCAGGATCAGTGGGTTGAGCACCACGATGTACGCCATCGTGAAGAAGGTCGCCAGGCCGCCGCGTACCTCACGGCTCATCGTCGAGCCACGGGCGGAGATCTCAAAGAACCGGTCGAAGCCGTTACGTGGGTGAGCGGGGTCGGGAGGTGTGCCGTTGTCGGGCGGCAATACTGCCATCAGGTCCTCGCAGGTGATCTTCCGGTTGACGCGCGCATCGTCCCAGATCACGAACGGGCAGGGGAAGTGGATCGCGTACGCTTGCCGAATGCCGAACGAGCAGCCACCGCGGCCCGCACCACTGGACCCGCCGATGGTGCCGTTCGCCCTCGCCGGTCTGATCGCGTGGGCGCTGGCCGGGCTGATCCTGCTGATCTTCTTCCGCGGCTGGCTGACCGACCACGGTCACCAGAACTGGCTCTGGACCTGCCTCGCCGGCTTCCTGTGGGGCTTCCCGGGCCTCGCCGTGATGATGCGGCACGACGCCAACCGTCGCCGCCGCCGCGCGAGCTGACCTACCCGCCGCCCCCGGGGCACCCCGGCGCGAACGGTCAGGAGTGCCCGTACGGCTCCGCCGGCTCGGCTGCCTCCACCGAACCCAGGGCGCGGCTTACCGACATGGCCTCCACCGCGCTGTCGTCGTACACCGTCGGTAGCTCTTCCACGGCGGTCTCGGCCGCCTCGATGAGCGTCTCGGAGTGCGCGCCGCAACCGTGGTCGGCACTCACCACCCGGCCGTCGTCAGGTGCGTAGAAGTTGCCACAGGCCCCGAACGCCTGCCGCATCGCACCCGCAAGCGGCAGGTAGAAGCCGCAGGTGCCGCACCGGGCAGCGGCCGGTGCGGCGGTGGAGATGGGCGCGGCGGGGCCGTGGTCGCCGTCGTACCAGCGCTGCGCCGCGTCGGCGCGGCCCTCCCGGGAGAGCACGCGCGCCCGCCCGAGGCCCAACTCCCACGCCGTCTCCTCGACCGCCGGGTCGTCGGAGAGCAGGTAACCGGGGACCAGGCGATCGTCGTCCGGGGCCGTGGGCAGCAGGTCACCCGGACCGAGATCGCCCGGCTTGAGCCGCTCCTGCCAGGGCAGCCAACCGGGCGCGAGCAGCGCGTCCGGGCCGGGCAGCAACACCGTCTCGCAGATTGTCACCGTCTTGCTGCGCGACACCCGGGTGACGGTGACCGCCCACCGCCAACCGCGGTAGCCAGCGAGGAGGCATTCGAAGTAGTGGGTGACAAGCCGTTCACCCTCGGCCACGACCTGCAGGTGGTCGCCGACATCGTCGGCGTCGACCTCGGTGATGCCAGCGCGGGCCACCTCGACGGCGGCGGCGCAGACCTGGTCGAGACGGGCGGCACGGGTGGAGACAGGCCTGGTCACCTAACCATTGTTCCCCATGCGCCCCGCAGGGGTGACAGTGACTCCCGGGGAACCTTTCCCCGCAGTGGTGCGGCGTACCCGGATCAGATGGGCGAGGATGGTGCACATGCCGTCGTACTCCCGCTCCGGGCGATCCGTCCTCGGGCGCACTGTCGGCACCGGCATCCGCGCCGTTCGCCTGCTGCTGCGTGGTTCGCTGGGCAGCGGCCGTTGGGTGACCCGGCGGGCCGGTCGGGCCCGGGCCCGGGGGGCCGGCGGCGAGGTCGGCATGGTTCGCCTGTTCGACCTGCACGCGGTCTCCTGCGCCGGTGACACGCTTATCGCCATCGGCCTGGCCGGGACGATCTTCTTCAACGTCCCGCTGGGCGAGGCCCGCAGCAAGGTCGCGCTCTACCTGCTGGTGACCATGGTGCCGTTCGCCATGCTCGCCCCCGTGGTGGGCCCACTGTTGGACCACTTCCGGCACGGTCGGCGCTACGCCCTGGCCGCCACCATGCTCGGCCGCGCGTTCCTGGCCTGGTTGATCTCCGACTACATCCACGGCTTCGGGCTCTATCCGGCCGCGTTCGGGGTGCTCGCGCTGTCCCGGGCGTACGGTGTGGCCCGGTCCGCGGCGGTGCCCCGGTTGTTGCCGGAAGGGCTCGGCCTCTCCCAGGTGGGTGCCCGAGCCAGCGTCTACGGCACGGTGGCGGGTGCGCTCGTGGCACCGATCGGGTTGGCCGCGTTCTGGTTCGGCCCGCAGTGGCCGCTACGCGTCGCGTCGGTGATCTTCCTGATCGGCATGGTGATCTCGCTCCGGTTGCCGCCGAAGGCCGACTCGGAGCCACCGGAGCGGGTCCCCCGGCCGCTGCGCGCGCTGGGCCGGCACCGCGGCGACCGGCCGCTGGGTCGAGGGCGGCCCGCCGGCCGACTGGTGATCGCCACCCTGATCGGTGCCGCGACGCTCCGCGCGGTCTACGGCTTCCTACTGCTCTTCCTCGCCTTCGCGATCAAGAAGGGCGACCTGACCACCGTGGCGTTCGGCCGGGAGTTGGGCGCCGAGTGGGCGTTGGGGCTGGTCGGCGGGGCGCTAGCGGTCGGCACCTTCCTGGCCACCGCCGTCGGCACCCGACTGCGCATCCACCGACCGACCGCCATTCAGTCGAGCAGCATGATCATTGTGGCCGGGGTGGGGGTGCTCACCGTCATCCAGTTCTCGCTGGTGATGGTCGCCCTGCTCTGCCTGGTCGCGGCGCTGGTCAGCGGGATTTCGAAGCTGGCCGTGGATGCCTCGATCCAGGAGCGCATCCCGGAACGGCTGCGCGCGAGCTCGTTCGCCCACTCCGAGACGGTGCTGATGCTCGCCTTCGTCGCCGGCGGCGGGCTCGGCCTGGTGCCGTTCGACGGTCGGGTGGGCATCGCGGTGGCCGCCGGCGTGGGCATCCTGGCCGCGATCCGGGGTGTGCTGATCGCCTCCCGGCTGCGCGGCGAGAAATTGGCCGGGCGCCCGCTCGGCGACGACGAGCTGATCGAGGAAGAGCCGGCGGAGGAGCCCGGGGACGCCGCGCCCACCTCGCCGGCCCCGGCGCAGGCCAGCTCGCCGCAGTACGACGACCCGAGCCTGGCCCCGCCGGGCTACCACATCTACCGCCCGTCCTCGGCCGTCGGCGGCCCGGGTGGCGGGGCGGACGACGAGACCCGCCGCGAATCCCCCGGCTCGGTCTCGTGACCGGTCTGCTGGTGGTGACGGCGGTTCCCGCCGAGGCGGACGCGGTCCGCGCCGGTCTGACCGACCACACAGTGACCGTCGCCCCGGTCGGTGTGGGCCCGGCCGTCGCCGCTGCCGCCACCGCGCGCCTGCTGGTGCTGGCCGAAGCAGCCGGACAGCCGTACCGCGCGGTGGTCAGCGCCGGCGTGGCCGGCGGCTTCAGCGGGCGGGCCGAGGTCGGCGACACAGTGCTCGGCACCGCCAGCATCGCCGCCGATCTGGGCGCCGAGTCACCGGACGGGTTCATCCCGATCGACGAGTTGGGCATGCCGCCGGCGATGCTGGGCGTCGGTGGCGCGGTGTCGACCGACCCGGGCCTGCTGGCGGCACTGCGGGCTGCCCTCCCGGCGGCGACGACCGGCCCGGTGCTCACCGTCAGCACGGTCACCGGCACCGAAGCCGGCACGCGGGAGCTGCGCCGACGACATCCGGAGGCGGTCGCCGAGGCCATGGAGGGGTACGGGGTGGCGGTCGCCGCCGCCCAGGCCAAGGTGCCCTTCGCCGAGCTGCGGACCATCTCCAACCCGATCGGCCCGCGCGACCGCGACGCCTGGCGGCTGCGCGAAGCTCTCGCCGCCCTGACCGTCGCGGCGCCCGCGCTGCGCTGAGCGGGGTTCAGCTGTAGCTCTGCCGTCCGGCGCGTCCCAGCCGAAGCGCGGCGGGCCGGCGGGCCTCGATCTCGAAGCCGCAGGCCAGCAGCAGGTCGATGCCGCCGCCCTCGGCAAGCGCGGCAGCGTCGTCGACTCCCGCCGCACGCATCTCGGTGAGCAGAGCCGTGACCAGCCGACGTCCGAGCCCCAGCCGCCGGTACCGGGCGTCGACGAGCACGCCGTCGAGCACCATCTCCCGCTCCGCCATACCGGGATGCCACTCCCCCTGCTCGAGGAACGGACTCCGCTCATGTGCCCGCAGTTCCCCGATCACCTGCCCGTCGGGCAGCTCGGCGGTGTACCGCCAACTTGTGGCCGGTAGATCGCCGACGACCCGGCGAACCTGGACCGTCCGACGGACCTCCGCGCCCCACCGCCGGTTGTCGCGGTAGCGCCGGTTCAGCTCGTACGCGGCCGGTGGCAGCGGCAAGGGATATCGCTCGGGCGGCAACCTGTACCACTCCGCCCACCAGGCACCCGGCCAGTCCCGAGGCTCGTGGACCGGCCACACGTCAAGGTGAGCCGGGTACCGCCGCCCAGCATCGTCCCGCATGTCATCGTGCGGAACCGTCGTCGGCGCGACGATGGCGAGGGCCGCCGACGGCACCCCGACGGCCAACTCCCCACCCGCAGCCCGGACGAGACGCTCCACCGTCCGGAACCGGGGATTGACAGCGCGCCCCGACTCGATCCGCGCCAGCGTCGGCTGCGGCACTCCCGACCTCTCGGCCAGCTCCCGCTGACTGAGATCGGCGCGCCGGCGCAGAGCTCGCAGAGCCCGGCCAAGATCAGTTTCGCCGCCTTCTTCCGGACGGTCGGTCGCCTCGGTCACGCGTCGATGGTCCCGGGCGGTGAACCGGCTATCAACAGCCCGGCCAGAGCTGTGGATAACCCTGTGGAAAAGGCCGTGGGTCGGTGGATGGTCACTTCGCGGGCCCTTTGGAGCTGAATCGTTTGAGGCATCACCGCCCGCCGACTCGCATGGCCCGGATGGCGCAGCCTGGCGCAGGGCAGCTCGCCCCGGCCCGGCTCATCCCGTCCCGGCGCGGCTCATCCCGGCGCGGCTCGGCTCATCCCGGCACGGCTCGGCGCGGCTCGGGACGGGGCGGGGCGGGGCGGCTCAGGGCAGGGCGGCTCGGGGCAGGGCAGCACGGCGCTGCGGCGCGGGCGGCACAGGGCGATTCGTTTACGACATCAGCTCCAAAGGGAGCCTGCAGCAGGTGCGCGACCGGCCCGCCAGGCCGTCACGGATCACAGTGGGCGGGGGTGGGCACGGGCCCCGACGCGGGGGCAGGGCTAACGTGAGGGACGTGGCGCTCTCTCTGGCGATCTCGCCCTGCCCCAACGACACGTTCGTCTTCCACGCCCTGGTGCACGGGCGGGTGCCCGGCGCGCCGCCGGTCGAGGTGACGTACGCCGACGTGGACGTTACCAACACGGCGGCCGAGCAGGGCGCGTTCGACCTGGTCAAGGTGAGTTTCGCGGCGCTGCCGTGGCTGCTCGACGACTACCACCTGCTGCCCTGCGGCGGCGCGCTCGGTCGTGGCTGCGGCCCACTGGTGCTCACCCGCAGCGATCGTGACGGCGGGCCGGACCGCACCGACCTGACCGGGGCCACGGTGGCGGTGCCGGGCGACCGGACCACCGCGTACCTGCTGTTCCGACTCTGGTCGGCCGGACGACCGCCGGCCCGGATCGAAGTGGTCCCGTTCCACGAGATCATGCCGGGCGTAGCGGCCGGCCGCTACGACGCCGGGTTGGTCATCCACGAGGCACGGTTCACCTACCACCGGCACGGCCTGACCGCCCTTGTCGACCTCGGCGAGTGGTGGGAGGCCGACACCGGGCTGCCCATTCCCCTCGGCGCGATTCTGGCCCGACGCGGCGCTGTGGATCCGGAGGCCGCGGCCGGCTGGGTCCGCGAGTCGGTCCGGCAGGCCTGGGCGGACCCGGCCGCCAGCCGGGAGTACGTGCTGGCCCACGCCCAGGAGATGGAGCTCGACGTGGTGGACCGGCACATCGGCCTCTACGTCAACGAGTTCACCGCAGACCTGGGCGAGGCCGGATTCGCCGCGGTGGCGGCACTGCTCGATCGAGCCGCCACCGCCGGCCTGGTGCCTCAGACCTCCAGCTCGCGGGCAACCGCGTGGACCAGCTGAGCGATCTTCTGCGCCGTCTTCTTGTCCGGGTACCGACCGCGGCGCAGGTCCGGCTGGACCTTCGCCTCCAGCACCTTGATCATGTCCTCGACGAGGCCGTGCAGTTCCTCGGCCGGCCGACGGCGCAACTCCGCCATCGACGGCGGCGCGTCCAGCAGCTTG
The DNA here is from genome assembly GCF_040649135.1 of Micromonospora sp. NPDC049047. NCBI lineage: Bacteria > Bacillati > Actinomycetota > Actinomycetes > Micromonosporales > Micromonosporaceae > Micromonospora > Micromonospora sp. NPDC049047. Next base: position 240,132 of record NZ_JBEZEY010000002.1, on the reverse strand, counting down.
ACTCCCATGGCCTGTGCACCCCGGCGACTGTCAACCACGCTGAAGTCGACCCGCTGGCCACCCTTGAGGTCGGTGACACCCGTCGGCAGCGCCCCCTTGGGCAGGAACACGTCGCCGCCCTCGTCACTGGTGACGAAGCCATATCCCTTGGCCGTGTCGTACCACTTCACTCGACCCGTAGGCACCTGACAACCCCTGCTTCACTTGAGCCGCTACTGCTTCCAGGCTAGCTGGATCATGCCGTCCAGCGCCGCCGGGAATTCGGTGAGATCGTCAAGCACCGCGTCCGCCCCGGCCGCGCGCAGCTCCTCCCGGGAGCACGGGCCGGTGGCGACACCGATGCCGGGCACCCCGGCGGTCGCCGCGGCGACCATGTCCGCGACGTGATCACCGACGTAGTGGGTCGCGTCGTGTTCCCGTAGGGCCGTCGCCTTCTGCTCGGCGAACAGGTCACCGGCCAACTCGTCGACGGCGAGGCCGAGGTGGTCCAGGTGCAGCCGGGCCAGCCGACCGATCTTGGACGTGACGACAAGCACCCGGCCGTTCCGGGCACGGATCGCGTCGATGGCCTCCCGCGCGCCCGGCAACAGGACAGCCGGGGTGATCGCGTACGCCGGGTACAGCTCGCGGTACACCCGCACGGCCGACTCGATCTGGTCCGGCGGGAACCAGTGCGCGATCTCGGTACGCAGCGGCGGCCCGAGCCGGGACACCGCCAGCTCGGCGTCCACCGGCACGCCGGTCCTCGCGGTCAGCGCCCGATAGGTCGCGGCGATGCCGGGGCGGGAATCCACCAGGGTCATGTCGAGGTCGAATCCGACGGTCAGTGCGGGCATGTCGAGAAACCTACCCGCCGACTCCCGGCCGACCGGACGTCCGAGAGGCGCGAAAGCCCACTGCCGGGCTAGCGTGGAAAGACGATGACCACCTCACTCGCCGACCACCTGCGGTCGCTGCCCGACGAGTCACTGGCCGCGCTCCTCCAGTTGCGGCCCGACCTCGTCGTGCCCGTGCCAGCCGACATCTCCGCCCTGGCCATCCGGGCCCAGTCCCGGGTGTCGGTGGCCCGCGCGCTGGACGGGCTGGACCAGTTCACCCAACAGATCCTCGACGCCGCCCGCCTCACCCGGAACCCGGACGACGGCACCACCGCCACCGACGCCGTACTCGCCATGGCGACCGCCGGGCCGCACCCGCCCGCTCCGACGGCCGTCCGAGCCGCCGTGGGCCGGCTCCGCGCGCTTTTCCTGCTGTACGGGCCGGAGCACGCACTGCACGTGGTGCCCGCAGTCGACGAAGTCGCCCCGTACCCCGCCGGGCTCGGCCGGCCCGCGGCGGAGCTGGACCCGCGCTCGGCCGCGCTCTGCGCGGACCCGGCGAAGCTGCGACGGACGCTGCTCGCCGCTCCACCCTCGGCCCGGGCGATCCTCGATCGGTTGGCGGCTGGCCCGCCGGTGGGCAGCGTCCCCCCGGGCGCACTGCAGGCGCCGCCGCTCGGTGCCGACGACCCGGTGCTCGCCGACCCGACGAACGGTGGCGCCCCGGCCGGTTCCCCGGTGCGTTGGCTCGTCGACAACCGGCTCCTGGTCCCGGTGACGACCGGCTCGTCGACGGCCAGCGGCACTGTGGAGTTGCCCCGTGAGGTCGGCCTGCTGCTCCGGCGCGACAGCGGGCCGCTCGGGCCACTGCGCACCAGCCCACCGCCGGTGGCCGCCGCGCCGCGTGAGCCGAAGGCGGTCGACTCGGCTGGCGCCGGTCAGACGATGGAGGTGGTCCGGCACACCGAAGGGCTGCTGGAACAACTCGCCGACGAGCCGGCCCCGGTGCTGCGCTCGGGCGGCATCGGGGTGCGGGACCTGCGTCGGCTGGCGCGGACCGCCGGGTTGGACGAGCCGACGACCGCGCTGCTGCTGGAGGTGGCGTACGCGGCGGGGCTCGCGGGTGAGCTGGAGATGCCCGGCGCGACCACCAGCCGGTACGGGGCGGACCAGCAGGTGCTGCCGACCGGCGGTTACGAGGTGTGGCGGGCCGCCTCGCTTGCCCAACGGTGGGAACAGCTCGCCCGAGCCTGGCTGACCATGAGCCGGCAGGTGGGGCTTGTCGGTCGCCGCGACGACCGGGACCGGCCCATCACCGCGCTGTCCGCCGAGGCCGAACGGGCCAGCGCGCCGGCCACCCGGCGGGCGGTGCTCGGCGTGCTCGCCGACCTGGAACCGGCGACCGCGCCCACCCCGCAGGAGGTGCAGGACCTGTTGGACTGGCGGGCACCGCGGCGTAGCCGGGGCCGGGACGCCGTTCACCGGGAGGTGCTGGCCGAGGCGGCGCAGCTCGGCGTCACCGGGCTGGGGGCGCTGACCTCGTACGGTCGGCTGCTGCTCGGTGACCTGACGTCGGCCGACGAGCGGGGCGGCGACGACCCGCTCGGCGTGCACGCCGACGTGGAGAGCGGGGACCCGTCCAGTGCCGCCCGGGCCCTGGACGCGCTGCTGCCCGCCCCGGTCGACCACTTCCTGGTGCAGGCCGACCTGACCGTGGTGGTGCCCGGCCCGCCCGAACCGGCGCTCGCCGCCGAGTTGGAGGCGATGACCGAACTCGAATCGGCAGGTGGGGCCAGCGTGCACCGGGTCACCACGGCGAGCGTGCGGCGGGCGCTGGATTCGGGCTACACGGCCGACGACCTGCACGACGTCTTCCGGCGACGGTCGCGTACCCCGGTGCCACAGGGGCTCACCTATCTGGTGGACGACGTGGCCCGTAAGCACGGTGGGCTGCGGGTGGGACTGGCCGGGGCGTACCTGCGCAGCGATGACGAGACCCTGATCAGTGAGGTGCTTGCCGACCGCCGGTTGGAGTCGTTGGCGCTGCGCCGGCTCGCGCCGACGGTGCTGTGTACGCCGTACCAGGTCGGTCGGTTGTTGGGCGCGTTGCGGGACGCCGGGTTCGCCCCGGTGCAGGAGGACGGCACCGGCAGCACGGTGCTGGCCCGGCCACGGATCCGGCGGGCCCCGGCCCGGGTGTCGGTGACCACCCGGACACTCGACCCGTTGGCCGCCCCGAAGCTGCCGATGCCCCGGCTGCTCGGGGTGGTGGAGCACATCCGGCGCGGGGACGCGGCGGCGCGGGCGGCCCGGCGGGCACCGGCTGTGGTGCGCGGCGGGGCGGCCGGGCTGGGCGGCGGCCCGGTGCCGGCGCACACGCACAGCGAGGCCCTGGCGGTGCTGCAACAGGCGGTTCGTGACAAGGCGTTGGTCTGGGTCGGTTACGTCGACGCGCACGGGGCGACCGCGTCCCGGTTGGTCAAGCCGGTCTCGATCGGTGCCGGCTACCTACGCGCCGAGGACGAACGGACCGAGATGCTGCACACGTTCGCGTTGCACCGGATCACCGCGGCGGTGCTTGCGGACTGAGCGGCGCCGCCGCCGTGTTCAGCGGCGGCTGCGGCGTACGGTGCCGACCACCGAGATGACAAGCAGCAGCGCGAAGCCGGCGCCGGCGGACTCGCCGACCGAGTCGACGAAGCCCTGGCGCAGCACCAGCCAGCCGAAGAGGAACCACCCGACGAGGAGCGTCGCGGCGACGGCATAGGCGACCACGGTCGCCCGGGACACCTCGTCGGGTGATGTTTGCTCATGCTCTGCGATCACGTCACGGTCGACCGTCATACCCAGCCTCCCCGCCCGGTCCGGCCCTGGACCCCAAGGGTGACACTCGGGAGACCGGTCGGACAGGGGGTTATCCCCGCGATTCGCTGCGTGTCGGTCAGGTGCCGGGGCGGCGGCCGATCAGCACCACCCGGGTGCCGACCTTGCCCAGCTCCCACATCCGGACCGCGTCGGCGTGCAGCAGGTTGACGCAGCCGTGCGAGCCGATCGACTTGTCGTGCAGGTAGGTGGTGGTCTCGTGGAAGCCCATGCCCTGGGTGAAGTGCTGCCAGTACGGCAACCACACCTCGTACGGGTCGGACCACTCCTTCGGGTTGCGGAAGTTGACGGTGAACGTGCCGGCCGGGGTGCGGTAGCCGGCCATGCCGGTGCGGGTCACCGTCGGCGGCATGATCACTTTGCCGCCCCGGACCGCCCAGACGGTCTGCCGGGTCAGGTCCACGCAGAACGTGGTGCCCGTGCCGGCCCTGCACCGCGCCGGGTCGGTGGTGGCGAGGCGCTGGGCCACGTCGTAGGTGGTCGGTCCGGCGCGACCCTCGACGGGGCGAATGCCGTACCTCTGCTGGAACCTCTTGATCGCGGCGCAGTCGGCGGCGGACTGCCGGCCGTCCACTGTCACGGCGCCGAAGCCGCCCAGGCGGGACAGGTAGGTCTCCACCTCGCGCTGGTGCTGGCCCTGCGGGCAACCGGCGACCGTCCGCGCCGCGGGGCTGGTGGTCGGCTTCGGCGTCGCGCTGCGGCTTGGTTTCGGCACCGGCGGCCGGGTCGCCTTCGGTGTCGGGGTGGCTGCGGCGGGTGTTGGCTGGTCGCGCTGGCCCGGTCCGGACGTGGCGCTCGCCCCCGATGCCTGTTCCGCCGCACCGGCCGGGGCGGCTCCCCCGCCACCACCCCCGCCGGACTGCGGATCGAACGCGCACGCACCGGCGCCGACCAGCACAACCACCGCCAGGGCGACCAGCCGAGAAGAGATCCGGACGAGTTGCATCGAACCTCCCCAACCATCGTCCCTTTACTAGACGTTCGTGAGTGCCGTCACGGTTGCCGCCGGTGAGCATCTTTCTTCGGGGATCCCACATCGTGCAACACTGGATGGTCGGCCAGCGGCGGGTATGCGACCCCGTTCCAGCCGGACGACCAACCGAGGAGAGGACGCTGGCGTGAGCGGTGGACCACTGATCGTGCAGTCGGACAAGACGCTGCTGCTGGAGATCGACCACCCCGACGCGCAGGCCTGCCGGATGGCGATCGCGCCGTTCGCCGAGCTGGAGCGCTCACCGGAGCACGTGCACACCTACCGGCTGACCCCGCTGGGACTGTGGAACGCCCGGGCGGCGGGGCACGACGCGGAGGGTGTGGTCGACTCGTTGATCAAGTATTCCCGCTACCCGGTGCCGCACGCGCTGCTGGTGGACGTGGCCGAGACGATGGACCGCTACGGCCGGCTCCAGCTCGCCAACGACCCCGCGTACGGGCTGGTGCTGCGCGCACTCGACCGGCTGGTGCTGATCGAGGTGGCGAAGAGCAGGAAGCTCGCCGGGATGCTCGGCGACAAGATCGACGACGACACGATCCGGGTCCACCCGTCCGAGCGGGGCCGGCTCAAGCAGGCGCTGCTCAAGCTGGGTTGGCCGGCGGAGGACCTGGCCGGTTACGTCGACGGTGAGGCGCACCCGATCGAGCTGGCCGAGGCCGGCAAGGACGGGCGCAAGCCGTGGACGCTGCGGTCGTACCAACGGGAGGCGGTCGAGGCGTTCTGGGCCGGCGGGTCGGGTGTGGTGGTGCTGCCCTGCGGCGCCGGTAAGACCCTGGTCGGCGCGGCGGCGATGGCCGAGGCGAAGGCGACCACGCTGATCCTGGTCACCAACACGGTCGCCGGCCGGCAGTGGAAGCGGGAGTTGATCGCCCGCACGTCGCTGACCGAGGAGGAGATCGGCGAATACTCCGGCGAGCGCAAGGAGATCCGCCCGGTCACCATCGCCACGTACCAGGTGCTCACCTCGCGGCGCGGCGGCGCGTTCACCCACCTGGACCTGTTCGGGGCCCGCGACTGGGGCCTTGTCGTCTACGACGAGGTGCACCTGCTGCCCGCGCCGATCTTCCGGTTCACCGCGGACCTCCAGGCCCGTCGTCGGCTGGGCCTGACGGCGACGCTGGTACGCGAGGACGGCCGCGAGGGTGACGTGTTCAGCCTGATCGGCCCGAAGCGGTACGACGCGCCGTGGAAGGACATCGAGTCGCAGGGCTGGATCGCCCCGGCCGAGTGCACCGAGGTTCGGGTGACCCTCACCGACGCGGAGCGGATGTCGTACGCGACGGCGGAGGCCGAGGAGCGCTACCGGATGGCGGCGACCGCCCGCACGAAGCTGCCGGTGGTGCGGGCGCTTGTCGACCGGCACCCGAACGACCAGGTGCTGGTGATCGGGGCGTACATCGACCAGTTGCACCAGCTCGGCGAATACCTGGACGCGCCGATCATCCAGGGTTCGACCACGAACAAGGAGCGGGAGCGGCTGTTCGACGCGTTCCGGGCCGGTGAACTGCGCACCCTGGTGATCTCGAAGGTGGGCAACTTCTCCATCGACCTGCCCGAGGCGGCGGTGGCGATCCAGGTGTCCGGCACCTTCGGGTCGCGGCAGGAGGAGGCGCAGCGGTTGGGGCGGGTGCTCCGGCCGAAGGCCGACGGGCGGCAGGCGCACTTCTACACTGTGGTGTCCCGGGACACCATCGACGCCGAGTACGCGGCGCACCGGCAGCGCTTCCTCGCCGAGCAGGGGTACGCGTACACGATCGTCGACGCCGACGACGTCCTCGGCCCGTCCCTACCGTCCTTCGACTGACCGACACACGGCCTTGATCGACTCGGTTTTCAGGAAGTCGGGGTGTCCCGGGCGCTTCGACACTCCGGTTGTTCGGGTAACCGAGTCGATCAGTGCGCTTGGTCGCGGCGGCGGCGCGGGACGCGTGGGGACGGTGCGGAGACGCGTGGGACGGTGCGGGGGACGGGTGTCTCGTGGGCTTCCTTTGGAGCTGATGTCGTAGACGAATCGGGCGTCGGCGTTTACCAAAGGGCTTCCCGGAGTCCGGGACCCGGACTCCGGGACCCCCGGACTCCGTGACGAAGACACCCGGTCCGGCCGACCGCCAGGCGCGCACGGCCGTGACGGCAACGCTCAGCGGGAGAAGCGGTCCACCAGGACCGCAAGCCGGCGGTCGTGGTCGGCGCGGCGGAGCCGACCGCTGCGCATCAGCGTGACCAGCCCGTGCAGGCCGCTCCAGAACGTCTCGGTGACCGCCTCCAGGTCGTCGTCACCGGCGATCGGCCGCACCGCGTCGGCAAGCTCGGCGAACCCCCGGGCCAGGTCGGTCGGGACGTCCTGGCTGGCGAACGGCAGGTCCACGGCGAGGGTGAACATCGCGTCGTAGAGGGCGGGGCGCTGTTCGGCGAAGGTGACGTACGCCGCCGCGACGTCGGCGACCGCCTGCCGTGGACCGGCGGCCGAGGCGCGGGCCGTGGCCAGCGCGGTGGCCAGCTCGGCGAAGCCCTCGACGGCGACCGCCGCCATGATCGCGTCCTTGCCCTTGAAATGGCTGTAGAGGACGGGCTGGCTGTACTCGATCTGGGCGGCGAGCCGTCGGGTGGTGACCGCGTCCCAACCTTCGGCCAGGGCCAGGGCACGCGCTGCGGCGATGATCGCCCGCTCGCGTTCCGCCCGCTCGCGCTCCCGGCGCGTTCCCGTTGCCATGACACCGATGCTAGCACCGCTAGCGATCCTGTCATTGCTCTGCTAGCGTCGCTCACATATCTAGCAGCGCTAGGAATTGGAACCGATCATGTTGTCACCCCTCGCCTACGGGCTCGCCGTCGTGCTCAGCCTCTTCGTCGCCTTCATCGGTGCGCGGTTCCTGCTGGTGCCGCAGGCCGCAGCGGCCGGGTACGGCGTGCCGGCCCGACCGGACGGCGACCCCGCCTACCTGACGGTCAAGGGCCTGAAGGACCTCACCTTCGGGTTGCTCGGCCTCGCCCTGATCGCCTTCACCACCGCCGACGCGGTCGCGTGGTTCATGCTGATCGTCGCGCTCGTCCCGCTTGGCGACACCCTCATCGTGCTGCGCAACGGCGGAACAAAGGCCGTAGCCTTCGGCATCCACTTCGCCACCGCCGCAGTGGTCCTCCTGGACGCCGCACTGCTGTTCGCCCTGTGACCGTCGGGCAGACCGTCGGGCCCGCCGTCCATGGTGATTGGTCGGTGCCGGGATTGGGACAAAATGAGGACCGAAACCGACCCCCTGATCAGTACACCCAGCCGGAGGCCGCACTGCCGCGTTACGGCCGTCGGCTCAGATCGTCAACAGACCTCCGTTGCGGGTCTCGTCCTTCACCGCGATCAGGTTCGCGACGACGTACGGGATGTTGTTCGCCTGGTGGAAATCGCTCGGGAAGTACGTGCCCAGGCGGGACACCTGGAATCGGCAGCGGATCTCCGGCACGAAGCGTGCGTACTGTTCGTTGGTGAAATACCAGAACGAGTTCTCGTTGTAGAACGCGACATGCGTCGGGTCCTGATACGCGCCCCGTCCGTCCGAGCTGGGTGTCAGGGACAGCAACAACCCGTTCGGGGCGAGGACCCGGTACAACTCGTTGAAGATCCCGATCTTGTCCGGGATGTGCTCCAGGAAGTCGACTGCCCGGATCACCCCGACGCTGTTGTCCGGCAGGTCGATCCCGTTCGTGACGTCACAGACGATGTCCACGCCGTCCCCGGCACGGCGGTCCAGCCCGAGGAAGCCCTCCGGCTTGTTGTATGCCGCTCCCATATCCAGGGCCAGCAGGTCCCGCCGTTTCGCCCAGGCCAACGCGTTGAACTGGATGTTGCGGTCGTAGATCTCCACGGACCGCCGCTGGATGCGCGCGTTGACCTCAGGGTCGCGCTGGGTGTTTCGGGTGTGCATCCGTTGCAGGTAAAGGCACTTGGGGATCTGATGGAACTCGGCCGCCTGGTACAGCCGGCACATCAGGTCGAGGTCGTCGGCCACGTCAAGCTCCTCGTTGTAGCCGCCCACCTTCTCGTACAGATCCCGTCGGAACGCCCGGACGTGGTTCGGGGCGTACCAGATGTAGCTGACGTTGTGCGGTGTCGGCTCCAGCGAGTAGCAGGCCAAAACCTCACGCCCGTCGGTTCGCTCTTCGCGGTAGCGCCACCCGTGCGCGGCGGCGAACCGCGAGTCGTCCCGGCCGCCGTCCTCGTTGATCTGGGCCGTGTCGCTGTAGACCAAGCCAGCCCCGGGGTTCGCGTCGAAGGCGGCCACGACCTCCGCCAGGCAGTCGCTGCTGAGCAGGTCGTCGTCGTCGAGTTCGACGAGGATGTCCCCGTACGCCTCGGCGCAGGCCTGTCGCTTCACCGCACCGACACCGGACAGCCCGTCCCGCACCAGGAGGCGGATCCGCGGATCGTTCGCTTCGGGGCGCCACCGAGTGCCCTGGTTGAGGATGACCACCCATTCCCAGTTTGCGTACGTCTGCGCCAGCAGGGACAGCAGACAGTCGTCCAGGAAGCGGGTTCGGTTGCTACCCGTGAAAACCGTGACGTGTGGCGCCGTCACCACGCGATCACCTCTTTGTCTTCTGCGGGCGGAAGTCCTCGGGGACCGCCGACGCCAGCTTCGGGTCTGCATCGATCGCCGACGCGAACGCCGCTCGCGCGCCCGTCCGGTCTTGCTGCTTGACGAGCATCAACCCCAGCCGCAGGTACGCCGTGGAAGCGCCGTCATCGGTATCGACGATCTTGCGATACAGCGCGACCGCCTCGTCCGGCTTCGCCTCCTCCAACAGCATTGCCTTGTTGTAGAGGGCGGGCCGGTAGGAGCCGTCGATTCGCAGCGCCTTGTCGTAGTCCGCCACCGCTTCGTCGGCTGCATTACGCGACTGGGCGAGGTAGCCGAGGTTGAACCAGGCGAACTTGTTGTCCCCCTGAAGCGCGACCACCTTCTCGAAGGTTGCCTTCGCCTCGTCGGACTTGCCGGCCTGACCCTGCTCGATACCCTGCTGGAGCAGGACCCCCGGGTCCCCCTGCCCGGCCCCTGGAGCGACGGTTCCGCCGGATTCCTTCGCTACGGGCGTCTTGTCGTCACTGCACGCACCCGCCCCAGCCAGCAGCACAGAGCCGCAGGCAAGTGTGCCGAACACCTGTCGCATTCTCACTGTCTTCCTCTTCCTGCCGATCAATCTGGGTGTGCTCGCCGATCACGATGTGGCGGGCGCGCAGATGGCGTAGACCTGGCCGATTTCTCCCCCCAGGATGCTGACCTGCCATCCGACCGGAGTCTCTCCTTCTAGGACCGGGCTATCCACGGTCACGCTTCCGTTGCTGGTGTAGCCGCCGCCCGACGCCACTTCGCCGGTGGGGCAACGGACGGTTATCAGGCCGGTACCCGGATCAGAAGATTCGACATGAACGCCCGTCAGGGCGCCCTGTGGGCCCTGTGGGCCCTGTGGGCCCTGGAAGCCCTGCGCGCCCTGCGCACCGACCTCACCCTGCGCACCTTGCGGACCGACGTCGCCCTGCGCACCCTGGAAACCCTGCGGGCCCTGGGGACCGGCCTCGCCCTGCGCACCCTGCGAGCCCTGCGCACCCTGCGGACCGACATCGCCCTGCGCACCCTGCGGACCAACATCGCCCTGCGCACCCTGCGGACCAACATCGCCCTGCGCACCCTGGAAACCCTGCGGACCGACCTCACCCTGCGCACCTTGCGGACCGACCTCGCCCTGCACACCCTGGAAACCCTGCGGACCCTGCGCACCGACCTCGCCCTGCGGACCGACCTCGCCCTGCGCACCCTGGAAACCCTGCGCACCTTGCGGACCGACCTCGCCCTGCGCACCCTGGAAACCCTGCGGACCCTGCGGACCGACCTCGCCCTGCGCACCCTGCGGACCAACATCGCCCTGCGCACCCTGGAGACCCTGCGGACCGGCCTCACCTTGCGGACCGGCCTCGCCCTGCGCACCCTGCGCACCTTGCGGACCGACCTCGCCCTGCACACCTTGCGGACCGACATCGCCCTGCACACCTTGCGGACCGACATCGCCCTGCGCACCCTGGAAACCCTGCGGACCCTGCGGACCCTGCGGACCGACCTCGCCCTGCACACCTTGCGGACCGACATCGCCCTGCGCACCCTGGAAACCCTGCGGACCCTGCGGACCCTGCGGACCGACCTCGCCCTGCGCACCCTGCGGACCAACATCGCCCTGCGCACCCTGGAGACCCTGCGGACCGGCCTCACCTTGCGGACCGGCCTCGCCCTGCGCACCCTGCGCACCTTGCGGACCGACCTCGCCCTGCGCACCCTGGAAACCCTGCGCACCCTGCGCACCTTGCGGACCGACCTCGCCCTGCGCACCCTGCAGACCCGGCGCACCCTGGAAACCCTGCGCGCCGGTAGCACCCTGGAAGCCACGCGGACCACGCCCCCCGCGTTCGCCCTCGGCACCCTGCGGACCCTGCGGACCCTGCGGACCCACCTTGCCGCCTTCATGGCGGCGCCGACCCGGCCCCTGGTCCTGCCACTGCCAACCCTGCGGATCGGACCATCCGTCGGGGCCGCCGTCCCGCACGAGGGTTGCGCCGGGCTGCCACGCCTGCGCCTGCCCGAACGGCCCGGGCGTGCCCTGGTAGCTGCGCTCGGCGCGGGCCTTGTGGACCACCCCGGCCGCCGCCTGAGCGGGGGTGACACCGGTGGTCAACCCGGCCACGATCAGCACGGAGCTCAAACCCGATGCGGCCTTGAAGTGCCTCGGACTCGCCAGCGGCTTACGTTCCGTATTTTCCTTCATGTCCCCTCCACCGGAACGGGCCGACACATCGCGAGCGCCCTCGCAGGACGCGCAGAAGCCACAATATCGGCGTAAATACCCAATAGAGGACGAATGTAGTTTTGAGCCCAAATACCCAGAGACCGCTCAAGGACAGGTCTCTCCGCCGGGCATCGCTTCGCACAGTGGCGTGTCAGACTCCCTGACCGACCGGTGCGCCGGTGCAGATCCACGGCATGGACCCGGACTCGTTCTCCACTGATTAGGGTGACCTGAGCGCCGCCCGCCCCTGGTCGTCGGCGCGCGGTTCCTGCTGGCAAGGCAGACGGCGGGCGCTGGCTACGGCGTGCCGACCCGGCCGGACGGGGACCCGCCTACCTGAGGTCAAGAGCCTGCGCGATCTCAGCTACGGGCTGATCGGCCTCGCCCTGATCGCCTTCAGCAGCGCCGATGCCGTGGCCTGTTCATGCTGATAGTCGCGCTCAACCCGCGGCAACACGGTTGACGTGCTGCCAACGGCGGGACGAGAGGCGTCGCATTCGGCGTCCACTTCGCCACCACCCTCGTCGTTCTCCTGGACGCCGCCCTGCTGTTCGCCAGCTGACCCGCGCACGGATCGTCGGGCCGACCCGTTCGGGTTGATCGGTCACGACGTCAGGGGTGGGCAACGTGAGGACCGGCGAAATCGTCGGGCTCCACCGGAAGGTGAGGCGAACAGGCTGGCAGGTCGCCGCAGAGCGACCCGCCGGCCCGTGACTTTCAGTGGGCTATCCGGCGCCGCCGGCGCGGAACGCCACCCAGGCGTCGCTCATCCGGTCCGCCTGCCCGGCGGTGAACATGTCCATGCAGGAGTCCTGCGTGTAGTCCATGAAGTTGTGGATCGGGTCCAGCCCCGGTGCGGTGCAGGTGTCCGCGCCGATCGGGCAGTCGAACTGCGGAGCCGCCTCGCGGGGGGTGTCCGCGACGAAGTCGCCGGACGCGGAACAGCCGTGCGCGAAGGTGTGCTCAAGCATCAGCCAGTGCCCCACCTCGTGGGTCAGCGTGTCACCGAGGGCGTACTTGCCTGCCGTGCCGCCCGGCATCGACTCGTCGAGCATCACCACACCGTCGATGTAGTCGCGGCCGTTGTTGTAGCCCTTCGGGAAGTACGCCCAGCCGAGCAGGCCGCCGCCGATGTTTGCCGCGTACACGTTCAGGGTGCGGGAGTCGCCGGTGTAGAGCGCCTTCTTCATGTCTCGCTCGTTCTTGCCCGGCTCGACCGTGTACCAGGCGCTGTTCACCGTCCACGTGGTGTCGACGAGCGAGAACCGGAACGGGGTGTCGGAGGCGTCCGCCGCCGTACGGCCCGCGTAGGAGTCGTTGAGCACCGTCATCTGCGCCGCGATCAGGGTGTTCCACCTGGCCGTCTCGGCGGCGGTCAGCGGGTGGTCGGAGACCATGTGGAAGACCGTCGGGATGGTCACGCTGCCGTTGGGCAGGCGCGGCGCGTCCTTGATGACGCCGTATGCCTTGGCCTCGTTCTTCGAGTACAGCTCCGGCTCCTGCGCGGCGGCACCCTTGGCGACCCGGGCGGCGGCGGGGGCGTCGGCCCCCGGGTCACACGCCGCGACACCCGGGGAGGCGGTCGCGGGGGCGGCCGTGGCCAGTGCCCCGGAGGCTCCGCCGGACGCCAGGAACGTGGCGGCGGTGGCGGTGAGAACCGCCAGTCGGAAGGTCAGTCTCGTGTGCATCGGTGCACCTTTCAGTGAGGGAGCGGTGCGGTGTCGATGACGTCGCTGTTCGGTATGAGAACACGCCGACGGCATCGACAAAACCCCTCTGAGCAGGGCAGATGCCGATGTAACGGAACAGGACTGGCCAGCGCTGTTAGCGCGGTCCGGCAGCGGTCAGAGGACCCGGGTCACCTGTTCGGCGGTGACGACAGCGTCCCGCCGCGTCGGGTCGAGATTGGCGCTGATCACCACTGACGCGCCAGCGGAAAGCGGCGCGAGCAACCACTTCAGCGGCTGCTCGGTCTCGGCGGCGTCGACGAGAAGCCGGTCACCGGCGCGCAGGTCGAGCATCCCGGCGACCTCCCGGGCGAGCGCACCCCACTGACCGTAGGTGGTGCCGTCCGCACCTGCCGGGTCCGACGGGCGGATGGCGGTGTGGTCAGGCGTCGTGTCGCTGTGGCGGAGCACCTCGGCGGACCAGTCCAACCAGCCCAGCGGCACGTCGACCAACCGCCCCGGCCCGGTGCCCACCAGGTAGCGGTGCGGCGCGTCCGGGACGTCCTCCAGCCAGTCGTCCTGCCGTTCGGGGGTCACGAAGACCGCGTCGAACGGCCGGTCGCCGCCGGGCTCCAGCACCGGCAGGCCCGCCGTGGCGCGCGGCCGGAACGACACCGCCAGGCCCGAGGCCCACGCGCCCAACAACACCGCGGCGGTACGCCAGTGCGGCGGCAGCAGCACCGCTACGCGGCTGCCGGGGCCGAGCCCGCAGCCGTCCCGCAGCAGGCTCGCGCTGCGCGCCGCCCAGGAACCGACCTGGTGTGCGGTGAGGTCGACCCTCTCTCCGGTCGCCTCGTCGCGGTAGCTGAGCAGGGGACTCTCGGGCTCGACGGGTCGGGCCGTCAGGTCAGCAGTGACGGTTGGCTGCATGTCGGCACGCTCCCCGGGGTGAGGTCGGTACCACACTACTCAACGACTTTGGTCGAGCCCTGCGTCGACCGACGGCCGTATCGGTCGGCCGGCTGACCCAGGCACGGTACGGGCACATCCCCGTAGCGCTGCCGAGGAGTTCTCATGCTGGCCGAGCCTGACCCCGCCGCCACCGAGCCAGCCGAACCTGCCGCCGCCAGCCGCGCCACCGCCCTCCCGCTGCGCCGCAGACTCCTGCCGGTGATCGCGTTGCTGCTGCTCGCTCCGTGGGCGGCGGAGTGCTCCTGGGGTGGCTTCGCCATCGACGACTTCCTACCCGTGCTGATCTTCCTGGGTCCGATGTACGGCGGGGCGGCGATCCTGATCCGGGAGACCGCCCGGCACCTCGGCGCGGGGTGGCCGTCGATCGTGCTGCTCGCCGCCGCGTTCGGTGTGCTCCAGGCCGGGCTTGTCGACCAGTCGCTGTTCAACCCCGGCTTTTTGAATGACACCCAGTACGCCGACACCCGTGCCGCAGCCGAGGCGACGCTGGTGCCGGGGCTCGGGTTCAGTCTCCGGCAGGCGTTCGACTACGTGGGCAACCACATCCTGCTGACCATCTGCGCGCCGATCGTGTTCGTCGAGTCCTTCCTCGGCGCGAAACGGCGGCTTCGGCCGTGGCTCGGCCGTTCCGGTCTCGCCGTGGTCGGCGTGATCTATCTGCTCGGCAGTCTGCTGATCTTCTCCGACAGCAGCGGTCGGAAGGATTTCCTAGCCGGTCCGCTTCAGTTGGCCTCCGCGACAGCGCTGGTTCTCGCACTTGTCGCAGCGGCGCTGCTGCCCCGCTGGCGCCGCCGCGAACCGCGCCGGGTCCGTCGGGTGCCGCACCCTCTCTGGGTGGGGCTGCTTGTCGTTCTCGTCCGCTTCGGCGCCGACCTGACGCCTGGCTGGCCGGGGGTGGTCATCGCGCTCTCGCTCGCCGGCGTTGTAGGAGGGCTCATCGCGTACTTGTCGTCGGGCAGCGGCTGGGGTCAGCGGCACGTGCTCACGGCCGGCACAGCGGGTCTGGTGAGCGCCGCCGCGTTCGCGTACCTGGTGCCGCCGTACTCCCCGGCCAGCCCGGTGGCGGCCCTGGCGGGCGACGTCGCGGTCACCGTCGTCACCGCGGCCCTGGTCGTCGGCGCCTGGTGGCGTCTGCGCCGCGCTTCGCCGGCTGTTCACGCAAGCGCAAGCTGATGCTCCCCAACGGGTGTCAGCCTCCGTGCGGGTACGACCTAACGGAGGAAGTCCTTGACACTCAGAAGAGCATTCACCGCGCTCACCGCAGCCGGTGTCGCCGCCGCCAGCCTGACCGGGGCCACCCCCGCTTCGGCCGGCGGACACCACCCGTCGCTCGCCTTCGACCGGGTCGCCACGTACCCGGTGTTCCAGAACCGCCCGGCCGGAGAGGACCCGGCGACCGCGACTGTCGCCGAGATCTCGGCGGTGAGCGAGGACGGCCGCACCCTCATCCACACCGACGCGCTGGCCCGGCGCATCGGCTTCCTGGACATCTCCCGTGCCGACCGGCCGCGCGGCCTCGGCACGCTCTCCCTGGCACAACTCGGCGACGCCGAGGACGAACCCACCTCGGTGGCATCGGTCGGCAGGTACGTGCTGGTGGTGGTGAATACCAGCAGCAGCTACACCGAGCCGTCCGGCCGCCTCGACGTGATCGAGTTGACCAGCCGCAAGCGGGTGGCCAGCTTCGACCTCGGTGGTCAGCCCGACTCGATCGCGATCAGCAAGGACAAGCGCTACGCCGCCATCGCGATCGAGAACGAGCGCGACGAGGAGGCCACCCCACCCGGCGGCGAGGAGGGCGACCTGCCGCAGGCGCCTGCCGGTTTCGTGCAGATCGTCGACCTGACCGGGAAGTCCCCGTCCGCGTGGCGGCTGCGCCCTGTCGCGTTGACCGGCGCCGACGGGAGCGCGCTGCCCGCCCTGGTCCAGGCCGGGCTCGCCGCGCCGACCGACCCGGAGCCCGAGTACGTCTCGATCAACAGCCGGAACCAGTTGGCCGTGACGCTCCAGGAGAACAACGGCGTCGCCCTCATCGACCTGCCTACCGGCCGGATCACCACGGTGTTCAGCGCCGGCACCGCCACGATCAGCGGGATCGACACCAAGAAGGACGGTGTCATCGACCTGACCGGCAGCAGCACCGACGTGCCGCGCGAGCCCGACGCGGTGGCCTGGGTCGACGACCGTTACCTCGCCACAGCCAACGAGGGCGACTGGCACGGGGGCACCCGAGGCTGGTCGATCTTCGACAGCCGTACCGGGCGTGTCGCCTGGGACGCCGGCAACACCTTCGAGCGGCTCGCCGTCACGTACGGGCTGCACAACGAGGATCGGGCCGGCAAGAAGGGCACCGAGCCGGAGGGTGTGGCCGTCGCCGAGTACGACGGCGTGCGGTACGCGTTCGTCGGCTCGGAGCGCAGCAACTTCGTCGCCGTCTACGACCTGGGCAACCCCACGAAGCCGGTGTTCAAGCAGGTGCTCCCGACCACCAACGGGCCGGAGGGGCTGCTGCCCATCCCGTCGCGGGGTCTGCTCGCGGTCTCCAGCGAGGAGGACGACGCCTCGGTCAACGTCCGCGCCTCGGTGTCGCTCTTCCATCTCGGCAAGGGCACCCCGGCGTTCCCGAGCATCGTCTCCGCCTCGGACAGCTCGGGTGCCCCGATCGGCTGGGGCGCGCTCGGCGCGTTGAGCGCGGTGCCGGGGAAGCGGGACCAGCTCTACAGCGTCACCGACGCCGCGTACAGCCAGACCCGGATCCTCACGATCGACGCGAAGCGCACGCCTGCGGTGATCACCGGCGCGCTGCCGGCGCGGGACGCGGCCGGCACACCTGTCGGGTACGACGCGGAGGGCATCTTCGCCCGCCCGCAGGGCGGTTTCTGGCTCGCCGTCGAGGGTGCCAAGGGCGCGGAGAACAAGCTGGTCCGGCTCGACGCGGCCGGGGTGACCCGGCAGACCGTCGCGCTGCCCGCCGAGGTCGCCGCCGGGCTCGGCAAGCAGGGTCTGGAGGGCGTCACCGCCACCACCGACCGGCAGGGTCGGGAGATCGTCTGGGTGGCCGTACAGCGGGAGCTGAGCACCGACCCGACCGGCATCGTCCGGCTGGGCCGCTACGACGTCACCGCGGGCACCTGGAGCTGGTTCGGATACCAGCTCGACGCCACCACGGTGCCGGGCGACTGGATGGGCCTCTCCGAGATCACCGTGGTCGGTGACCGGCTCGCGGTCATCGAGCGGGACAAGCTGAACGGCCCGGCCGCCACGGTCAAGCGGATCTACACGGTGCCGCTGCCGGGCGCGGCGACGACCGGCCCGCTGACCGTGCTGCCGAAGACGCTCGCCGTCGACGTGCTGCCCGCGCTGCGCGCCACAAACGGCTGGACCCAGGAGAAGCTTGAGGGCCTGACCGTGGCCGGCAACGGCGAGGTGTACGCGATCACCGACAACGACGCGGTGCAGGACGCCACCGGCGAGACGGTGTTCCTCCGGCTCGGCTCCAGCCGGAAGGTCTTCGGCCACCGCTGATCCGATTGCCGCCCGACGCCCACCTGCGCAGGGGTGGGCGTCGGGCCGGCCGCACATCTACCCCTGGCTGAGCGTCGGTCGCGAACCGTGACCACACGCCGACCCTGCCACCCCCTGCACCCATCCTTTGCTCTGCTTCAACGGACGCAACAGACACGCGCCGTGACCGCCGATCCGACCGCCCCACCCTCGGTGGACAGCAAAGCGGCAGGTAGGCCGAGTGTTTCGTCTATTGAAGCAGAGCAAAGGGGTTGAGCAGTCCTGCCGGCCGCACCGAGAGGCATCACGTTGAGTGGCCGACCTCGACCTGCCGCCCCGACACGAAGCGTCACCACGAACACGCGGACGCCGGGCGTGCGTCCGCGTGTTCGAACGGCTGACTCGGCTCCTGGACGCAGACTTCAGCGCGCGGGCAGTTCCGGGCCGCCGTCGAGCAGCGGGGCGAGCAGGTCGCCGTACTCCTCGACCCGGTCCAGGACCTCGGCGGCGGTGAACTGGCGGACGGCCGGCTTCCGGCCACGGGCGCCGGCCTCGACCTCGTCCCAGGTCAGCGGCGTCGACACCGACGGCACCGACTGTGCCCGCAACGAGTACGGCGCGACAGTGGTCTTCGCCGCGTTGTTCTGACTCCAGTCGATGAAGACCTTCCCCGGGCGCAGGTTCTTCGCCATCTTCGACACGATCAGCTTCGGGTGGGCCTGCTCCAACTCCTGGGCGATCCGCCGGGCATAGGCGGAGACGTCGTCGGAGGACTGGGTGCCGGCGATCGGGCAGCAGAGCTGCATGCCCTTCTTGCCGGAGGTCTTCGGGTACGACTCGATGCCGTCGTCGGCGAGCCGGTCGCGCATCAGCACCGCCACCGGGCAGCACTCGGCGAGCCCGGCCGGTGGCCCCGGGTCCAGGTCGACAACCATCATGTCCGGGTGCTCGCCGACCTTCCACTGCGGCGTGTGCAGCTCAAGCGCGGCCAGGTTGGCAAGCCACACCAGGGTGGGCAGGTCGTCGGCGACCACGTAGTCGATGGTCTCCCGGCCCTTCGTCGACCCGGGCGCGGGCAGGTTCTCCACCCGCACCCAGTCCGGGGTCGCGGCCGGCGTGTTCTTCTCGAAGAACGACTTGTCGTCCACCCCGTTGGGAAAGCGGATCCGGGTCACCGGCCGGTCCCGCAGGTGCGGCAGCAGCACCGGGGAGATGCGGGTGTAGTAGTCGATCACCTCACCCTTTGTGAAACCGGCCGCCGGGTAGAGCACCTTGTCCAGGTTGGAAAGCTCGAGCGGGCGACCCTCGACGTCCACCCGTAGCCGTTCAGCCGGCATCGTCGACCTCCTCCGGAGGTTTGTCCGGGCGCAACCGCAGCACCCGGGGGAAGCGCAGCCGGCCATCGGGGGTGCGCTGGCCGTACTTCACCTCCACCACCACCCGGGGTGCTACCCAGATCGCCCCCCGGGCATCCTCGCGGGGCACACCTGGTGCGAACGGTGACCCACCGGAGCGCAGCGGCTCCAACTCGGCGAGGAGCTGCCGCTCGATGGCCGCGCCGATCCCGCCGCCGACCCGCCCCCGGTAGATCAACGTGCCGTCCGGGCCGGGCACGCCGACCAGCAGCCCGCCGATCCGCCGCGCGCCCGGTCGCCAGCCGCCGATGACGAAGTCGCCGGTCACCTCCAACTTGACCTTCACCCAGTCCGGTGAGCGCACCCCCGGGCGGTAGACGGCACCGACCCGCTTGGCCATCACGCCTTCCAGACCGTGCTCGCCGGCCGCGTCGTAGGTGGCCGGGCCGTCGGCGAAGACCGGCGGCACCGCCCACCGGGGGCCGCCGAGGGCGAGCGCGTCCAGGGCCTGCCGGCGGCGCTCGTACGGCCAGCCGGTCAGGTCGTCCCCGCGCAGCCGCAGCAGGTCGAAGATCATGTACGTCACCGGCATGACCGCCGCCAACCGGGCCGCCTTGTTCCGGTCCCGCACGTGCATCCGCTCGGCCAGCGCGGTGAACGACGGCTGTCCGCTCTCGCCGAGCAGCACCACCTCGCCGTCGAGCAGCGCGTCGTCGACCTGCTCGGGCAGGGTGGCCAATTCCGGGTACGCGGCGGTGATCTCGACGCCGGATCGGGCATACAGGTGCTGACCGCCACCGGAGATGTCGGCCAGGGCGCGGACGCCGTCCCACTTGAACTCGTACGCCCAGCCGTCACCCGCCGGGAGCGGCCCGGTCATCGCGAGCATCGGCTTGAGCGGCGCGCCGGGCACGACCCGACTGTAGTAGCAGGCCGAACACCTCGCGTCCGGTTCTTTCGGATGCGAGCATTGTCGATACCGGGGAAGGGAGCGCAGGATGCGTGCCATCTGGAAGGGAGCCGTGTCGTTCGGGCTCGTCTCGATCGGGGTGAAGCTCTACTCCGCGACCGAGGAGAAGGACATCCGGTTCCACCAGGTGCACCGGGAGGACGGCGGCCGGATCCGCTACAAGCGCACCTGCTCGGTCTGCGGCGAGGAGGTCACCTACGACGACATCGCCAAGGGCTACGACATCGGCGGCGGCGAGATGGTGATCCTCACCGACGAGGACTTCGCCGACCTGCCGCTGACCAGCTCCCGTGCGATCGACGTGTTGGAGTTCGTGCCGGCCGAGCAGGTCGACCCGATCCTCTACAACAAGGCGTACTTCCTGGAGCCGGAGGGCACCGCCACCAAGCCGTACGTGCTGCTGCGCGACGCGTTGATCGACTCGGAGCGGGTGGCCATCGTCAAG
Source organism: Micromonospora sp. NPDC049047 (assembly GCF_040649135.1). NCBI lineage: Bacteria > Bacillati > Actinomycetota > Actinomycetes > Micromonosporales > Micromonosporaceae > Micromonospora > Micromonospora sp. NPDC049047. Next base: position 219,699 of record NZ_JBEZEY010000002.1, on the reverse strand, counting down.
GTGGCGCTGCGCCAGCGGGAGCAGCTCGCCACCCTGCGGGTGCGCGAGGGTGTGCTGCTGCTCAACACGATGCTCTGGCCGGACGAGATCCGTACGCCGGACTTCGGTTTCCTCGACGAGGACCTCAAGGTGCGCCCGCCCGAGCTGGCGATGGCCAGCTCACTTATCGACTCGATGACCGGCGAGTTCGAGCCGGACGTGTTCACCGACGACTACCGGGCCGCGTTGCAGGAGGTCATCGACGCGAAGGTGGAGGGCCGGGAGGTCGTCCAGCCGGAGGAGGTCGAGGAGGCCCCGGCCGCGGCGGTGGACCTGATGGCCGCGCTGAAGGCCTCGGTGGAGCGGGCCAAGGCGGCCCGCGGCGAGGAACCCACCCGTGGCGGTGGTGGTGGTGGTGAGCCGACACCCATCTCGTCGGCCCGGTCGGCGCAGAAGGCGGCGGAGAAGAAGGCCGCGGAGAAGAAGGCCGCCAAGGCCCCCGCGAAGAAGACGGCGGCGAAGAAGACGGCAGAGCCGGCGAAGAAGACCGCCGCCAAGAAGACCCCCGCGAAGAAGGCGGAGCCGGCGAAGAAGACGGCCGCCCGCAAGAGCGCACCCCGCAAGAGCGCCTGACCGGTACGGCAGCGACGGCGGTGTCCGGCGGGCCGGGTACGCTCCGCCGGCCGTTGGCCACCGGAGGAGCCCTCATGCCGTACACCCCTGACCTGGACCGGTTGTTGACGCCCGGCACCCGCTTCACCGACCAGCACGGCGCGTACCTGATCGAGGTCCATCCGGTGGGCGACGTCGTGCTGCCCACCGGCCAGGTGGTCGGGTGTGACCCGCTGGTGTGCCCGGAGGCCGAGCCGTTCACCGTCACAGTGGCCCCGGGGCGTTATCCGGCCCGCGCCTGGGTGGCAGTGGTGCTCCGGGAGGACGCCGAGGTGGACCGGCGCGTGGCCGCACTGGAGCTTGTCGTCACCGCCGAACCCACCGCCCGGTGGGAGCCGGCCGTCGCGGGCGACCAGGACATCGCCACGCTCGGCGCGGACGACTACTTCGGCTACGGGGTCGACTCCGGAGCCGGCACCCTCGCCGACCCGACAGCGCTCGCCGCGCTCGAAGGCTGGGACGAGGACCGGATCGAAGAGGTCTTCATCCCCGCCGAGCTGCCCGCCTCGCCGGTGCGCGGGTTGATCACCGCCGTCCTGGACGAGGCCAGCGGCGCCAACGTCGTCACAGTGGCCACCGGTTGGGGCGACGGCTGCTACGGCACCTGGATCGGGCGTACCGCCGATGGCCGGGTCACCTCGTTCGTGACCGACTTCATGGTCGTTCCGGGATAACCGCCCGGGACGGCACCGGAACTGCCGCGCTGGGCGATCCGAGGCGTCCGCGGCGGGCACGGTGGGCCGTGGTGCGGGTACCGTGTGCGTCGGCTTTCCCCCCGGCACCGGGTGCCGGCCACACTTCGCAGCAGGGAGTCGACGACGTGAGCGAGCGGACGCAGCAGAACCGGTCGGCGGACCAGGACCAGAGCCCGGCGACCAAGTCGGGGCGCCGGCTGGCCGCCCAGTTGGCGGCGAAGAAGGCCGCCGACGCGAGGCGCCGCCGGAACGCGTGGCTCAGCGGCATCGCCGCCGTCGTCGTGGCCGGGGGGTTGATCGCCGTCTTCGTGACGATCGGCGGTGGCGAGGACAAGTCCAAGAACCAGGCCGACGCGACCCCGTCGGCGTCAGTGCCGGCCCCCGACGGTCCCGACGCCGCCGCGCCCCCCGCTCCGCAGCTCCCCGAGGGCGCCGACCCGGCGCTGGGCAGCAAGCCGACGGTGCAGCCGGGCACTGGTGAGCTCACGAAGCTCGCCGTCACCCCGCTGATCAAGGGCACCGGCCCGGCCGTGAAGAAGGGCCAGAACATCACCACCAACTACGTGGGGGTGTTCTTCAAGGACGGCAAGGAGTTCGACTCCTCCTGGAAGGGCGGGCAGCCGGCCATCTTCCCGATCGGCGTGGGCCAGGTCATCCCCGGTTGGGACCAGGGCCTGGTCGGGGTGACAGTGGGCAGCCGGGTGCAGCTCGACATCCCGACGGACCTGGCGTTCGGCAAGGACGCCGCGAGCAAGGGTCAGCCGGAGGGCCCGCTGCGCTTCGTGGTGGACGTGCTCGCCGCCCAGTGACCTGTCCGGATCGCCCCGGTTGTCGCCGGGCCGCGATGGAGTTGTTCACATGGGGCTTCCGGCCCGTCACCTAGCGGCAGTAGGTTCGGCGTCACCCCGGGCGGTTCGCCGCCCGGGGTGATCATCCGTAACCGGACGCGGAGGTGCAGATGACGGCGCTGGACGAGGCTGGACGGGCGGCCCGGGTGATGTGGGCCTACTTCGAGCCGGTGCACGCGGTCACCTACCTGCACCCCCGCGCCCGCGCCGCGTACGAGGCGGTCGGTCTGCGTGGTTACTGGCGCGGTTACTTCGCCGGCCGGGCCGCGCCGCTGGGCGCGACCGAGGCGGCCCCGGTGACCGCCGCCTTCTTCAGCTTCGCGCCGCACATGGTGGCGCGCGCGCTGCCGGCGGTGTGGCGGTTGGCCACCCCGCCGGAGGCGCTGCGGGCCCGCCTGACCGGTGCCGTGCAGGGGCTCGCGGAGCTGACCTACGAGCTGCCGGAGTCGCACCTGGCCGAGGCCGCCGACCTGCTGGAGCGGGCCGCCTCGGCGGCGCAGACCGCCGGCCGGGTGCTCGGCGCGGCCAACGCGGCACTGCCGGTCGGGGAATATCCGCTGGCCCGGCTCTGGCAGGCCGCCACCACGCTGCGCGAACACCGGGGGGACGGGCACGTGGCGGCGCTGGTGGCCGCCGGCCTGGACCCGGTGGAGACGCTCACCTGGCGGGTCGCCCGGGACGGTTCACATCCGCAGTACCTGCTGGGTCGGGGTTGGTCCGAGGAGCACTGGCACGCCGCCCGCGAGCGGCTCACCCAGCGGGGTTGGCTGACCGCGGACGGCGCGACCACCGACCGTTCGGAGGCCGGGTTCCAGGCCATCGAGGACGCCACCGACCGGGCGGCTGCCCACCCGTGGCAGGCGCTCGGCGCCGACGGCACGGACCGGCTCCGGGAGCTGTTGGAGCCGATCGCCCGGTCCGGTCACACGCTGACCGCGGCCGGCGGCCCGCTCGTCCTGCCCGCGCTTCCCGGCTGACCGGGCGCCCGCCGATCGGGCAGGATGGGCTCGTGGCAGATGCGGTGGTCTTCGACCTGGACGGCGTGATCGTGGATTCCGAGCCGGTGTGGGAGGAGGTCCGCCGGGCGTACGTGGCAGCGCACGGCGGGACGTGGCAGCCCGACACGCAACGTCGGCTGATGGGGATGAGCACCGGCGAGTGGGCCCACTATCTCAGCGGCGAGCTGGGCGTTGACCGCACCGCCGAGCAGGTCGCCGTCGAGGTGGTCGAGGAGATGACCCGCCGCTACCGGGACCACGTACCCCTCATCGACGGTGCCGACCAGGTGGTGCGGCGACTGGCCGCGCGGTGGCCGCTGGGGTTGGCCAGCTCGTCGCCGACCCGGCTGATCGAGGCGGCGCTGGCCGCCACCGGCCTGACCGACGCGTTCGGCGCGACCCTCTCCACCGAGCAGACCGAGCGGGGCAAGCCGGCACCCGACGTCTACCTGAGCGTCGCCCAGCGCCTCGGCGTCGATCCGGCCCGCTGTGTGGCGGTGGAGGACTCGTCGAACGGGGTGCGTTCGGCCGCGGCGGCGGGGATGCGGGTGGTGGCGGTGCCGCACGGTTCGTACCCGCTCGATCCGGACGCCGCCGGGCTCGCCGTGGTGACAGTGGGTGCGATCGGGGAGCTGACCCCGGAGCTGGTGGAGAGCCTGGGTTGACGCCGCCCCGGCGGGGTAGAGACCACTGATGAAAGGTAGCGACCACAGATGAAAGCGATCGTGTACGAGCAGACCGGCGACCCTTCGGTCCTGAAGCTTGTCGATCGGCCGGTACCCGAGCCGGGGGCTGGCGAGGTGCTGGTCCGGATGGCGGTGTCGGGGGTCAACCCGACCGACTGGAAGTCGCGGCGCTCCTTCACGCCGAAGGGCTGGCAGATTCCCGGGCAGGACGGCGCGGGAGTGGTGGAGGCGGTCGGCGCGGGGGTCGACCCTGATCTGATCGGTGAGCGCGTCTGGATCTGGGAGGCCGCCTGGCAGCGGCCGTGGGGCACGGCAGCGGAATACACGCTGGTGCCGGTCCGGCAGGCGGTCCGCCTCGGTGACGCACCGTTCGAGCTGGGCGCCGCCCTGGGCATTCCGTTCCTCACCGCGCACCGCTGTCTGACCGCCGGCGAATTCATGCCGGACACCCTGCGCCCCGGTGCGCTCGCCGACCACACGGTGCTGGTGCAGGGCGGGGCGGGCGCGGTCGGCAACGCCGCGATCCAGCTCGCCCGCTGGGCCGACGCCACGGTGATCGCCACGGTGAGCAGTGCCGAGAAGGCGCAGCTCGCGGCGGCGGCCGGCGCTTCCTTCGTGATCAATTACCGGGAGCAGGACGTGGTCGAGGAGGTCCGCAAGATCGCTCCCGACGGGGTGCACACGATCGTGGAGGTAGCCCCGGCCCACAACGCCGCGATCGACGCGCAGGTGCTGCGGCACGGCGGCGCGGTCTGCATGTACGCCGACGACGGCGGCGACGAGGTGACCATTCCGATCCGGGCGATGATGGTGCCGAACGCCCGGTGGCAGTTCGTGCTTGTCTACACCGAGCCGAAGGCGGCCAAGGCGCAGGGCGTCAAGGACGTGGCGGCGGCGGCCAGCCAGGGCGCTCTTCGGGTCGGCGTCGACGCTGGCCTGCCGCTGCACCAGTACGCCCTGGCCGAGGCGGCAGCGGCGCACCAGGCGGTGGAGGACGCGACGGTGGGCAAGGTGCTCATCACCACAAGCGACGCCTAATCGGGTCGCTGCACACCTGATTTCCCCGTCATCAGGACAGAGGCGAACAAGTTTCGCAACAATGATTCTGCGGGTCGCCCCGCGTGGAACGGGCGGCCCCGGCGCGGTGCGAACGCCGGGGCCGCCCCCTGCGGAGGAATGTCGAGCGGCACTTCACCCCGCCCGGCGACAGTGCCGGGGAAAACGTTACGGCGCTGTCAGCTCCCGGACAGTCAGGTCACCCTCGGCGTACCGCGAACGGACGACCTTCTTGTCGAACTTGCCCACGCTCGTCTTCGGCACCGAGTCGATGAACGCCCACCGCTCCGGCAACTGCCAGCGGGCCACCGAGCCGGCCAGGAAGTCCCGCAGCTCCTCGGCGGTCACCGAGACGCCCTCCCGGAGCACCACGGTGGCCAGCGGCCGCTCGTCCCACCGCTCGTCCGGCACGCCCACCACGCACGCCTCCAGCACCGCCGGGTGCCCCATCAGCGCATTTTCCAGCTCGACCGAGGAAATCCACTCACCGCCGGACTTGATCACGTCCTTGGCGCGGTCGGTGAGCGTGATGTAGCCGTCCGGCGAGAGGGTGCCCACATCCCCGGTACGCAGCCAGCCGTCCCGGAACTTCTCCTCGTCCGGAGCGTCGTCACCGACGTACCGCGCGGTCACCCACGGACCCCTGACCTCCAGCTCGCCCACGGCCTTGCCGTCGGCGGGCAGCGGCTCGCCGGCCGGGCCGACGATCCGCGCCCGCACCCCCGCCGGCACCCGCCCCTGCGTGTAGCGGTACCGCCACGCCTGTTCGCCGGTCGCGCCGGCCGGCGGACGCGAGACCGACCCCAGCGGGGACATCTCGGTCATCCCCCAGGCGTGGATGACGTCGATCCCGTGCCGCTCGTCGAACGCGTGCATCAGCGCCGGCGGGCAGGCCGAGCCGCCGACGATCACCTCGGTGAGTGAGGACGTGTCCACGTCGTGGGTGTCCAGGTAGGCAAGCAGGTCCGTCCAGATGGTGGGGACCGCACCGGCCAGGGTGGGCCGCTCGGCGGCGACCATCTCGGCGATCGGCGCGGCCTGCAGAAACCGGTCCGGCATGATCAGCGACGCGCCGGACAGGAAGGCCGCGTACGGCAGACCCCACGACATGGCGTGGAACATCGGCACGATGGCCAACTCCCGGTCGGTCGGGGCCAGCCCGAACCCCTCCGGCATGCAGACCTGCAACGAGTGCAGGTAGATGGAGCGGTGCGAGTAGGCCACACCCTTCGGGTTGCCGGTGGTGCCGGAGGTGTAGCAGAGCGCCGCGGCGTCCCGCTCGTCCACCTCGGGCCAGTCGTACACCTCGGGCCGGTCGGCGAGCAGCGCGTCCCAGTGGTGCACGGTGATCCGGTCACCGGCCGCCGCCACCAGTGGCGACGGGTCGCCGCCACCGACCACCACCACGTGCCGCACCGTGTCCAACTCACCGATCACCCGGGCCAGCAGCGGGATGAGCGTGCTGTCGACGAGCACCACCCGGTCCTCGGCGTGGTTGGCGATGTAGACGACCTGGTCAGGGAAGAGCCGGATGTTGAGCGTGTGCAGCACCGCGCCCATGCTCGGCACCGCGAAGTAGGCGACCAGGTGCTCGTTGTTGTTCCACATGAAGGTGGCGACCCGCTCGTCGCCGGTCACCCCGCAGTCGTCGCGCAGCGCGTGTGCCAGCCGGGCGGCGGTGCGGCCCACCTCGGCGTACGTCATCCGGCGGGGCTCGGCACCGGTCCAGGTGACCACCTCGGCGGAGCCGTGCACCTGGGCGCCGTGGTCGAGGATCCGGGAGACCTGCAGCGGGGCGTCCATCATCGTGCTACGCATGGGTAACAAGCTAGTGTCGGCGGTCACACCTTGGGAACCCCCGTACATTGTCGCAGGTGAGCATTTCCTGGGCCGACTCGTACGTGGGGCAGTTGCGCGCGCTCGCCGGTGACCGGACGCTGATGTTCGTCGGCGCCCGCGCCGTGGTCAGCGACAACGCCGGGCGCATCCTGCTGATCCGACGCTCCGACAACGGCCAGTGGGCCATGCCGGCCGGGGCGATGGAGTTGGGCGAGTCGATCGCCGACTGCGCGGTACGTGAGGTCCGCGAGGAGACCGGGCTGCGGGCGCTGCGGGTGTGCGCGTTCGCCCTCTACACCGGCCCCGACCGGACCAACACCAACATGTACGGGCACACGTACCAGGTCTTCACCACGGCGTTCCGGGTGGAGGAGTGGGACGGGGAGTTGGTCCGGGTCACCGACGAGACCACCGACGCCGGCTTCTTCCCCCGCGACCGGTTCCCCACCCCGCTCTCCGCGTCGGTCACCGAGACCCTCGCCGACCTGGACGTCTTCGAGCAGACCAACCGGCTCATCCTCAAGTAGGTCGACCCCGGGGTCACCGACCCCGGGGCCGCGCCTCACTGCGGGTGGCGCATCTCCGCGAAGAACCCCTCCTGGATCCAGTTCGGGTACGCGACAGGCAGCTTGCTCACCTCGTCGAGTTCGGCGAGGTCCTGCGCGGTGAGCGTGAGGTCCGAGGCGGCGATGTTGTCCACAAGTTGCTCCTGCTTGCGGGCCCCGACGATCACGCTGGTCACGGCCGGCCGGGACAGCAGCCAGGCGACCGCCACCCGGGCCGGGCTGACCTCGTGCCGCTCGGCGACGCCCTTGAGCACGTCGACCACCCCGAAGGCGGTGTCGGGGTCGAACGGCGTGAAGCTGGAGTAGCCCGGCTGGGCGCTACGGGCGCCACCGTCGGCGACGACGCCGTCCCGGCTCACCTTGCCGGAGAGGAAACCACCGGCGAGCGGGCTCCACACGGTCAGCCCGACGTTGGCGTCGAGCGCCATCGGCACCACGTCGCGCTCGACGTCCCGGCCCAGCAGGGAGTAGTACTCCTGCACCGAGACGAACCCGGCGAGCTTCTCCCGGGCGGAGATGCCGAGCGCCTTGGCCAGCTGCCACGCCGCGAAGTTGGCGGCCCCGACGTAGCGGACCTTGCCCTGCCGGACCGCGTCGTCGAGCGCGCGAAGCATCTCCTCCATGGGAGTGACCTGGTCGAAGTTGTGGATCTGGTACAGGTCGATGTGATCGGTGCCGAGCCGGCGCAGGCTGTCCTCCAGGTTCTGCATGATGTGCAGCCGGGAGGTGCCGACGTCGTTCGGGCCGGGGCCGGTCCGCGAGTGCACCTTGGTGGCCAGCACGACGTCGCGACGCCGCTTGCCGAGCGCCTTGCCGAGCAGTTCCTCGCTCTCGCCGTCGCTGTAGCCGTCGGCGGTGTCGACGAAGTTGACCCCGGCGTCCAGCGCGGTGTCGACAAGCCGCTGCACGTCGGGCAGCGCCAGCGCGCCGAGGGTGCCCCAGAGCGGGTGCCCGCTGCCGCCGAAGGTCATCGCGCCGAGCGAGATCTCCGAGACGTACACCCCGGTGGTGCCCAGCAGTCGGTACTTCACGTGTATTGCTCCTCGTGGTGGGTCGGAGGCCGAGGGCGGGCACTCCGTGGTCACTATGTCGGACACTGTGTCCGGCAACGAGCGTACGTCGCCCACCCGACCCCCGGCCACCTAGGATTCCGGCTATGCCCTCGATCACCCGCCGCCGTCCGCACAACCCCGACGGGCGCGCGGCCGTCGAAGCGCGGGTGCTGGCGGCCACCGAGCGGCTGCTGAAGGAGGGCGTCCGCTTCACCGACCTCGGCGTACAGCGGATCGCCGCCGAGGCCGGCGTGGCCCGGTCGACCTTCTACACCCACTTCCGGGACAAGAGCGAGCTGCTCATGCGCCTCGCCGGCACCATGCGGGAGACCTCGTTCGACCGCACCGGCGAATGGGACCCGGCCGGCCCCGGCAACCCGCTCGATCGGCTGACCGAGGCCTTCGCCGACGTGATCCGGATATACCGGACGTACGCCCCGGTGCTGGCCGCGGTCAGCGAGGTCGCCGCGTACGACGAGGTGATCCGGGAGTACTGGGCCGCCGGGCTGGAACGGTTCGTGAACCGCACCGCTGACGCGCTCCGGATCGAGCAGCAGGCCGGGCGTACCCCGCCCGACCTGGACGTGACGACGGCCAGCCGGTTGATCGTGATCGGCGGCGACCGCTTCCTGGCCGACCACGTCAGCACCACCGCGGCCGACCCCGACACCGACGCGGCGGCCGCCCGGGAGTTGGCAGCGACCTGGTGGTACGGCGCCTACCGCCGCCCCGCCTGACCACCGACCGCCTTGATCGACTCCGACTCCGGGAAGTCGGGGCATCCTGTGGTCCGGACACCCCGACCTCACCGACCCCGGGTCGAGCACGCCGGCTGGCGCGTCGTTCCACCCGACGACCTGCTCAGATCATCGTCTGGGACTTGGCCTCCATGTCGGCGGCGGCCTCCTCCTTGGACTCGCGGGTGAGCGGCTTGCCACCCGGGGCCGGGGCCTCCCCGCCGAGCGGGTCGGCACCACCGGTGGCACCCTGCGGGCCGGCACCCCGAAGCTGCGTGTTGGGCAGCGTCAGGGTGACCACCACCGCCACGATCGCGATCAGGCCGGCGGTCAGGAAGACCATGTCCAGCGCGTCGACGAAGGCGCCCTGGATGGCGGCGCGCACCGGCCCCGGCAGGGCCAGGATGGTCGCCGGATCGTTGATCGAGATGTTGGTGCCGCCGCTCGCCGCCACCGCGGCCCGCTCCTGCGGCGGAAGCTGCGCGATCGCACCGGGCAGCCGGTCGCCGAGGCCGCTGGCCAGCCGGGACGAGAGCACAGTGCCGAGGATCGCCACTCCGAACGAACCACCGAGCGACCGGAAGAAGGTCGCCGAGGAGGTGCCGGCGCCCAGGTCACGGATGGAGACCGCGTTCTGCACTGCCAGGATCAGCGACTGCATACACAGACCCAGCCCGACACCGATCACCACCATGAACCCGAACGCCACCCAGAGGGAGGTGCTCACCTCCAGTCGGGTGAACAGGAACATGCCGACCAGCAGGGTCACCGAGCCGGCCACCGGGAACCACTTGTACCTGCCGATCCGGGTCATCGCGCGACCGGTCAGGATCGAGGTGATGATGATGCCGGCCATCATCGGCAGCATCAGCAGACCGCTCTGGGTCGGCGAGGCGCCCTTGACGATCTGCAGGTACAACGGGATGAAGATGATCGAACCGAACATCACCAGACCGATGATGAGCAACGCCGAGTTGGCCAGGGCGAAGGTGGCGCTGCGGAACAGCCGCAGCGGCAGGATCGGCTCGGCCACCCGGGCCTCCTGGAGGACGAAGAGCACCCCCAGCACCGCACCGACGACGAAGAGCGTGACGATCACACCCGATCCCCAGGCGTACTCGTTGCCACCCCAGCTCAGCGCGAGCAGCAACGAACTCACCCCGGCGACCAACAGCCCGGCACCGAGCCAGTCGATCGAGTGGTCCCGGCGTTCGAACGGGATCAGCCGCATCACGTGGTAACAGACCACGATGGCGAGGATCGCCAGCGGCACGTTGATGTAGAAGATCCACCGCCAGTCGGTCTCCGCGAAATATCCGCCGACAAGCGGCCCGGCCACCGACGAGATCCCGAACACCGCGCCGAAGAGTCCCTGGTAGCGCCCCCGCTCCCGGGGTGACACCACGTCCGAGATGATGGTGAACGCGAGCGTCAGCAGACCGCCGGCACCGAGGCCCTGGATGCCCCGGGTGACGATCAGCTGGGTCATGTTCTGGGACAGCCCGGCCAGCAACGAGCCGACCAGGAACGTGCCGATCGAGAAGAGGAAGACCGGGCGGCGCCCGTACAGGTCGGCCATCTTGCCGTACAGCGGCGTCGACGCCGTCGAGGCGAGCAGGTACGCGGTGACCACCCACGAGTAGTGGTTGATCCCGCCCAACTCCCCGACGATTGTCGGCAGGGCCGTACCGACGATTGTCTGGTCGAGTGCGGCCAACAGCATGCCGGTCATCAGGCCGAGCATGAGCAGCCGGATCTGCTGACGATTCAGCACCGGCGCGGCGGAGGCTTCGGTGGTCATGTGGCCTTCTATCCCGCACGCCGCAGAACATGCGCCCAACCCCCAAAAAACCCCCTCCCACCCCCACCCCCGCCCCTCCCCGCCCACTCCGGGCCCCCTCCCAACCCCTCACGCGTTGATCATGAAGTTATTGCCCCGACACGCCGAGTCAGGGGGCAATAACTTCATGATCAACGGGCGAGGGTGGGCGGGGGCCCGGAGTGGGGTGGGGTGGGGGTGGGGGTGGGGCGGGAGGGGTTAGGCGGCGGCGAAGGTTTGGGTGATTTTCTGGCAGAAGGCCGGGAGGTCGTCGGGGTTGCGGCTGCTGGTCAGGTTGCCGTCGGTGACGCACTCCTCGTCGACCCAGGTGGCACCGGCGTTCGTCAGGTCGGTACGCAGGGTGGGCCAGGACGTGATCCGTCGACCACGCACCACGTCCGCCTCGATCAGCGTCCACGGACCGTGGCAGATCACCCCGACGGGCTTGCCCGCCTCGAAGAACGCCTTGACGAACCGCACCGCGTCCGGGTCGCCACGCAGGAAGTCCGGGTTCGCGACACCTCCGGGCAGCACGAGCGCGTCGTAGCCGGCGGCGTCCGCCTTGTCCACGGTCACCTCCACGTCGTACGTCTTCGACTGGTCCAGGTGGTTGAAGGACTGGATGGACCCGGGCTTCAACGAGACCAACTCGGCCGTCGCACCGGCGTTCTCGACCGCCTCCCGCGGCTGGACGTACTCGACCTCCTCCACGCCGTCGGTGGCCAGGAAGGCGATCCGCTTGCCCTGTAGTTGCGCTGCCATCTCGGTACATCTCCTTTCCGGGGTTCTCCCCACTCCCTTCCCGGCCCCGGACGCCCGAAACGACCCAGCGGAGCAGTAACGGCACGGCGGTGACAGAGCCGCAGGTCCGGCCCGTGCCAGGTTTGGCCCGGAGGGCGCTGGGGACCCGGGGAGGCATGGCAGGAGCAGCAGCGGAACAGCGCCGGCTCGCCACCGTCGTGGAGAGCTGGCTCGAACGCCCAGTCCTGATCGTCGGTGACGCCATGTTGGACGAGTGGCGGTTCGCCGACTCCGACCGGCTCTGCCGAGAGGCGCCCGCACCGGTCCTCACCCTGCGCCGACGGATCTCCGCCGCCGGAGGGGCCGCGAACACCGCTGTCAACGTCGCCGCCCTCGGCGGCCTCGCGGTGCTTGTGGCACCGGTCGGCGCCGACGTGGCCGGCGACGAGTTGCACGACTGCCTGGACCGTGCGGGCGTCTGGGACCGCACTGTCAACCAGCCCGGACGGCCCACCCCGGTGAAGCGGCGGATGCTCGCCGGTAACCAGATCCTGCTCCGGGAGGACTCCGGCGACCCGGACGACGCGCTCGACCAGGACGGCGTGACCCGGCTGCTCACCGCCCTGAGCTGCGCCACCGAGGAGCTGCGCGCCGCAGCCGGTGGGGCGGCACCGACCCTGGTGGTCTGCGACTACGGCCTCGGGGCGCTGCCCGCGCCGGTCCGCGCGTGGCTTGTCGAACAACGCGAGCGGTACGCCACAGTCGCCCTGGACGCCCACGACCTGGCCGACTGGCGGGGCCTCGCGCCGACAGTGGTCACGCCCAGCTTCGCCGAGGCGACCCGGTTGCTGGCCCGAGCCGGCGGCCCGACCCGACCGGCCGCCGGCCCCGAACTGCACCTGGAGCACCCGCACGCTGACCCGGCCGACGGCCCGTCCGAGCTGACCGTCGGCGCGGCCCCCGGCGGGGTACGCGCCGACGACACCGCAGACCGTCCGGGCCCGGTCGGTGAGCCCACCCCGAGCGAGGGCCGGGTGGCCCTTACCGGCGACGGGCTCAGCGTCACCGGCACCGGCGTCACAGTGAACACCCAGGCCGGGGAGGGCGTGGACCGGGCCGTGCTTGCCGAGTCGCGCCTGGCGGAGCTGCGTGCGCACACCGGCGCCGACGTGGTCGCGGTGACCCTGGACACGGAGGGTGCGGTGGTGGGTGGCGCCGACGGGGAGCCGCGGCGCAGTCACAGCACGCCGGTCCCGGCCAGCCACGCCGTGGGCGCCGGCGACGCGTACCTGGCGGCGATGACTTTGGCCCTGGCCGCCGACGCGCCGCTGCCCACGGCCGCCCAGCTCGCCCAGTTGGCGGCCACCATCACCGTCTCCGACACCGGCACCTGCGTCTGCCGGCGCGAGGATCTGCTCACCGCGCTCGACCAGCCGATCGAGACGGTGGGCCATCCCGCCCTGGTCGGCAACGACGAGCTGGACGCGATCGTCGCCGAGTACCGCGAGGCGGGACGGTCGGTGGTCTTCACGAACGGCTGCTTCGACGTGCTGCACCGGGGGCACGTGCGCTATCTGGAGCAGGCCCGCGCACTTGGTGACCTGCTGATCGTGGCGGTCAACTCGGACGGCAGCGTACGCCGGCTGAAGGGCCCGGACCGCCCGGTCAACCCGGTCGAGGACCGCGGTGCCCTGCTCGCCGCACTCGCCTGTGTGGACCACGTGGTGGTCTTCGAGGAGGACTCACCCGCCGCACTCATCGAGGCGGTCCGGCCGGACGTCTACGTCAAGGGCGGGGACTACCCGCCGGAGCTGGTGCCGGAGGCGCCGCTGGTGCGCCGGCTGGGTGGCCAGGTGCACACCCTCGGGTACGTGCCGGACCGGTCCACCTCGGCGATCATCGAACGGATCCGGTCACACAGCCAGGACCCGTCGCCAGCCACGAACGAGCCGGCGCCCGACCCGTCGCTGAGCACCCGCACCCAGACGTCGTGAACCGCCCCCTGAACCTCGGCACCCCGGCGGAGTTCCGCACCGACCGGCTGGTCGACGTGTTGATTCCGACCCGGAACCGGCCCGCCGAGTTGGCGGTCACACTGGGCGGGCTCGCCGCCCAGGACGGGGTGCCCGGTTTCGGGGTGGTGGTGAGCGACCAGTCCGACGGGGATCCGGCGTACGCGCATCCCGCCGCCGCCACAATGGTCCGGGCGCTGCGACACCGGGGTCACCCGGTGCTGCTGACCCGCCGGTTGCCCCGCCGGGGGTTGGCCGAACACCGGGCGTACCTGCTCGCCGCCTCGACCGCCCGGTACGTGCTCAGCCTCGACGACGATGTCTGGCTGGAACCGGGGACACTGCACCGGCTGGTGACGGCGATCGGTGAGCTGGGCTGCGGGTTCGTCGGCAACGGCGTGCACGGGCTGTCGTACGCCGACGACAGGCGGCCGGACTCGCACGGGCACTACGAGGAGTGGGCCGGCCCGCCCACGCCGGAGCAGATCCGACCCGACACACCGCAGTGGCACCGCGCCCGGATCCACTCGGCGGCGAACCTGCTGCACATCACCGAGCAGTTGGCGCTGCCGCCGGGCGCGTGGCGGGCGTACAAGGTGTCCTGGATCGGTGGGTGCGTGCTCTACGACCGGGCCAAGCTCGTCGACGCCGGGGGCTTCGACTTCTGGCGTCGGGTGCCGGCGAAGCATCAGGGTGAGGACGTGGCCGCGCAGCTCGCGGTGCTGGCCCGGCACGGAGGCGCGGGCGTCCTACCCAGCGGCGCCTACCACCTGGAGTCCCCCACCACCGTCACGGACCGGGACGTGGAGGCGTGGGAGGTCGTCCTCGTCGACGAGGACTCTCCCCAGCCGGCCTGACGCCGGTCAGTGCGGGGTGAGCAGGTCCCGGGACGCTTCCAGCACCTCGGCAACCGGCACGTCGGCCACGAACGAATCCCGGTGTGGGCACTCCCCGTCGCCGGGCCGGTGCGGGTAGATGCCCGGTGTGCAGTCCACCCCGCACACCGGACAGTGCACCGTCCACGAGCAGATCGGCCGATGCCGACCGCGCAACGGGTTGGCCGTGTTGATCAGGTTGCCGACCCAGAAGATGCCCACCGTCGGGGCACCCACCGCGGCGGCCAGATGCAGCGGGCCGGTGTCGTTGGAGATCACCAATGCGCAGTCGTGGAAGCAGCCGGCCAGGCCGCCGAGGCTGAGCGTGCCCACCTGGGGCCGGACCGGCACCCCCGCCGCAGCGACCACCCGGTCCACCACCTCCTGCTCGGCGGGCGTACCGGTGACAAGCACCTCGTACCCGTCGCCGTGCAGCTCACGGGCCACCTCGGCGAACCCTTCGGCAGGCCAGCGGCGGCGGGTGTCGCTGGCTCCCGGATGCAGCGCCACCCGGGGCCGGTCCGCCGGGCCGAGCACCCGGGCGGCCTCGGCCCGGTCGGCGTCGGTCACCGCCAGGGTCGGCGTGATGGTGGTCGCCGCCGCTCCCACCAGGCCGACCACCTCCAGGTAGCGGATCACCTCGTGCTGGTAGTAGACGTAGCGGATCCACCGGTCCAGTGGCGGCGCGTCGTCGGCGCGCAGGCCGACGGTCACCCGGGCACCGAGGCGGCCGATCAGCGGGTTGGAGTTGGCGCCGCCGCCGTGGATCTGCACCGCGAGGTCGAAGCCGGTCGCGGCGGCCAGGAAGTCGTCAATCGACGACTCCGGTTCACCCGGGTCGGGAGCCCGGATGCCGGGCGCGGGCGGCACCACGAGCACCCGGTCCACCGGGCCGGGCCGGTCGCGCCAGAGCTTCGCGTGCCACGGCGCGCCGAGCAGCACGATCTCCGCCGCCGGGTACGCGGCACGCAACGCGTCCAACGCCGGCAGGACGAAGATGAAGTCGCCGAGGGCGTTGGCGCGCAGCACCGCGATGCGCCGCACGTCGTCGACTCGCCCGGCGCTCGGGCCGAGCAGGGACGGAGTGGTCACGCTTCCCGCTACGTCCGGTCGACCTCGCCAACGGTGTCCGGGCGGTGCAACTCCCGGTCCGCGGCGGGGTCGGCGGGCATCGGCGTACCAGTGGAGTGGTTGCCGGAGCGCGGCCCGGTGCGGCCGACGGTGATGGTGCGCGGCGCGGGTCGGGTGGCCCGGGGCAGGCGGACCCGGAGCAGACCATGATCCATGACCGCGTCGATGGCCTCCGGGTCGACCCGCGACGGCAGGTTGATCCGGTATTCGAAACCGCGGGTCTCGAAGCCGCCCGGGATGCCCTGGTCGGCGTTGACCTCCGCCTCCGAGCGGGCCCGTACGCACAGTTCGAGGTCGTCCAGCTCGACCGCCACCTCCTCCGGCGCCACCCCGGGCAGCCGGACGACGACCTCCCAGCCGTCGGCGGTCTCGGTCAGCTCGACATCGGAGCCTCCGGCCCGGCCACCGACCAGACGGCTCAGCTCGGCGCGCAGCGACTGCAGCTCCCCCATCGGGTCCCAGCCCTGCTGCCGGCCGCCGCGCCAGCCCCTACCGAATCCGCCGCTCTGCTGCTCGCTCATCACACCTCTCCGATCCGCTGGGTGGCCGTGGGCGGCCGTAGTGAGCTCGGTGCGTCCAGGCCGGCATCCCGGTCGACGCCCACCCCGAGCCGGTCGACCAGCTCGCCGCCCAACCAGGCGCTGACGCCGAGGATCGCCACCGCGACCACCTCGATGGCGACCAGGGCGCCGCCCGCGGCCCGGGAGTCGGCGTTGAGCCGGACGGCCCACACGGCGGCGAAGAGCAGGATCACCGCGACGTTCGCGGCGGCGTGCAGCAGACCCACCCGCTTGGCGCGGGTGCCGGTCGGGATGGCCAACAGGTCGAACGAGCCGGCCGCCGCCGCGAGCAGACCGCCGATCAGGCCGACGGTGATGTTCCAGTACGCGACCTCGCCGAGGAGGTCGGGGCCACCGACGGTATCGATCACGTCGAACAGCACAGCCGTGGTCAGCAGCGCTACCGGAAACATGACGAGCATCGGATGGACTGGGTGGCCCAGTACCTTGAGTCGGCTCTCCATCTCCCGGCCTCCACTGGTCGGCGTCCTGCGAAACGGTCCTCGTTGCGGCGGGCGCGTCGGGTGAGGCCGTACCCCCGACAACCGGGCACAAACCTCACGCTGGTCACGGCGGCCTAGGCTGAGACGCGGCGGTGCCCGCCAACGGGTCAACGCCTGAGGGAGGATCACGTGACGGTGGAGATCACTTCGCACGAGGAGCTTCGCGACCTGCTCGGGGTGCCGACCGCGCGGGCCGCCAACAAGGAACGCCGTCGCCTGCACGAGCGGGACCGCGAGTGGCTCGGCGCGTCGCCGTTCTGCCTGCTGGCGACCGCCGGCGCGGACGGCAGCTGCGACGTGTCACCCAAGGGCGACCCGGCCGGCTTCGCCCTGGTGCTCGACGACACCACAATCGCCGTGCCGGAGCGGCCGGGCAACCGGCGGGCCGACGGCTACCGCAACATCCTGGACAACCCGCACGTCGGGTTGCTCTTCCTGATCCCGGGCCGCACCGACACCCTGCGGATAAACGGGCGGGCCCGCCTGGTCAGCGACGCGCCCTGGTTCGACGACATGACGGTCAAGGGGCACCGGCCGGTGCTCGCGGTGGTGGTGGAGATCGAGCAGATCTTCTATCACTGCGCGAAGGCGTTCCTCCGGTCCGAGCTGTGGAAGCCGGAGACCTGGCAGCCCGAGGCGCTGCCGTCCCGCGCCCGCCTCATCAAGGAGGTCGAGGCGGTCACGGAGAGCCTCGATGACCTGGAACGGTACTACGGCCCGGAGTACGCCAAGACCATCTACACCTGATCCCGGCCGGGATCGGCGACAGTTCGCCCTCGTTCAAGCGGCCTCGATGATGGTCGGCGGTCGTCCCTCCTGCCCGGTCGCGGGGCCGGTGAGACGCAACTGCCGGTTGAGGGCGGCCAGTGCGACGAGGTAGGTGGCCCGGAGGGTCCTGGGATCGTGACGGTCGGCGATGTCGCGGGCGTTCTGCAGGATGTCGAGACGCAGGCCCGGGACCGCTTCGGGTTCGGTCGACTCCTCGCCCCTCTCGAGCCACGCCAGCGCGCTGAGCGGCAGCCGCAGCGAGCCGTCCGCCCCCCGCCTGCCACGCTCGTCGAGGATCCGGGCGCACTCGTCCTCGACGATGCGGAGCGCCCCGATCTCGGCCGACAGAATGGCCGACTGGAGCGCGCTCCACGCGCTGCTGTGCTCGACCAGCCGAGCGCTGGCGTCACTCCTGAGTCGGTTCGACCGCTTCTGCACCTCCGCCATCCCCCGGCGTGCCTCGTCGGCACTGTCGGCGTACGGATTGTGCGAGAGCACCTTCACGGCCACGGCGGAGAGGCTCAGCAGCACCAGGATCCCGACGAAGACGAATCGAAAGCTGCCCAGGCCGCTGAAACTATCTGCCTGCACGGCCCGGACATAGGCGCCGGCCGCGAGCACGCCCAGGGCCAGTCCGGCGACGGTCACCGGGCCGGCCAGGCGGTCCCACGGCAGGTCGCGGTCCTGCCGGGACTGCTCCTGGGGACGCCAGTCCCAGAACACCTTCCGCAGCAGTAGCCACGGGTTGAGACGCCCGCGCCGGGGTGCGCGGGTCGCCCGGATGCGGTACCGGAACAGGTGCTCCGCCAGGTTGTGACCGGCGGTCAGCAGGCACAGCGCCAACCCGACGCCGGGCAGGTACGCCAGCCAGTACACGATGTGGTCGGGTCCGACGGCGAAGATGCGTTGGACCACGTTCCCGACGAAGGCCACGTCGAAGATGGCGGCGAGGGTCAGCACCACCCAGATCATCCACTTCGGTAGGACCCGCCGCCGCAGATTCTCCGGGCCGTCGTCGGCGTGCAGTCGAGCGACCTCGTACTCCGCGCGGCGAGCCTCGCTGACCTGTTCCCGGGCCACGTACCGATTGACGTCGTCGATCGCGTGATGCGCCGCGTGGTACCGATCCACCACACGACTGCTGGCCGCCTCCAGGCCGGACTGTGCCGCCAGCAGGGCGGCGTTGCCGTTGCCGAGCGCGCGCAGCAGGGCCGCCGCCTCGACGTCCCGCAGGCGCGGTTCCGCCGAGGGTAGCGCCGGGTTGCCGAGCAGGACCGTGGTGGCGGGGCAGGGCACCGGAGTCTGCCACCGCTGGCCGTTGCTGACTAGATCATCCATCGTCGGTCTCTCCTCACGCTCTGGTGGCCAGGATCTCGACCCGGCGGGCGCATTCGGTCTCCTGGTCGGAGGTGGCAGTTGCGGGGACGACTCTGCCGTCGGTGCACCTGGTGGTTTCGCCCATGCCCTCGGCCTCGACGTTCGGCACGCCCTCGGTCCGGAGGAAGTCCGCGACCGCCTTGGCCCGGCCTTCGGAGAGGATCTTGTTGCTGCGGTCGTCGCCCCGCGGATCGGCGAAACCCCGAACCTTGGCAGTGACCACCGCGCCGGTTCGCAGGGTCACCGCGAGCTGGGTGAGAAGCGGTAGGGCGGCCGGCAGGAGCCGCGCCTTCCCGGTCTCGAAGAGCGCGGCTTCCGGAAGGTCGAATATGACCGTCGTCGACCCATAGCCGATCTGCGGGTCGGCGAACTCCGGCACAGGACTCGGCCCGACTCGATCGCGCGCGCTGCCGACGGACGACGTCCGCACGTCGCAGGTGCCACCCTGGAACGCGCAGAACCGCTCCCACAGCTGCTTGAGCCACTGCGTCTGCGCGGGCTTCGGCACGGCCTGGCCCGCTGCGGGATGCCCGATGCCGACGAGGGTCACCTCGATCCCGTCGAAGACGGCCGGCCGTAGCTCCTGAACGGACTCGTCGGCGCAGGCAGCGGTGATCGCCTCGATCTCCGCCCCGCCGGAGAAGTCGGACTTGACCAGGCTCGCACACCCGCTCGTGACGAGGCCGTCCGTCGCGACCACCAGATGTTTGGCGCCCTTGCCCTGCCGGAGCCAGTCGGCGGCGGAGGCCGCCGGTCGCAGCACGTCGGTCCCGACGGCCGTCGGCGACGAGGCCTGTGCCGCACCGACCGCCGCGCCGAGGCAACGCTCGGCCTCCGTCCTGCGGTCGCCTTGGTTGTCCGGATTGTCGTCGTCGTGCTTCCAGTCCGCGGACCGCACCACCGCGCTCGCGGACAGGTCCGCCGCCGACCCGCTGAACGGTGCCACGGAGACGGTGTCCCTCGCCTCGACAGCAGCGGCGATGACGTCCCGGAGCGCTTCCTGATAGTCAGGAGCGCCGCGACCAGAGCCGGCCGAACGCGTCGAGTTCGTGACGTCGACGAGGATGGCGGTACGCCCCGACGTCTCGCTCTTCTCCTCCATCCACCCGCAGGGCTGCGGGCCCACCGGCGGCGTGCACGCGGCCAGGAGCGGCACGCCCAGGAGCGCGGCGACCACCAGCGCGCCGCCCCGGCACGACGTGATCCTCATGACCCGTCTCCAACCTCGACGGCCAGGCCCTGGCTGCGACGGAAGGACTGCAGCGCGGCCTCGTACGACTCGGCGAACTCGAACAGGCCCACCCGGGTGTGGCTCTTGGCCGCGCGATCGAGCACCTCGGCCAGCTCCGCGCGAGCTCGCCGCCGGTCGGCTTCCAACCCGGTCACCGACGCCGCGAACGGCTTGTCGGTCAACTGCGCCGCGTAGGGCAGGACCAGGTCGCCGACGTCCTGGCCGACGAACCCGGACAGGACCTCGCGCCACCGCCCGGCCAACTCCTCCACCTGCTCCGCCCGCAGCAGCATGAGCACCTGCCTCGAGGTCATCTCCAGATAGCTCTGCGAGAAGGGCAGCAGATGCTCCACGACACGGGCGTCCGGCCGCACCCGCAGAGTGACCTTGCAGCGCAGAGTGCCGTCGGCGTCGGTGAAACACAGCTCGGCGGGCAACTCGGCCGACATCGCCCGCTCGGCCTCAAGCGCATCGTGCGGCGCGAATCTCCGGCCGACCTGCCAGATCTTGTCGCGTACCGCCCGTCGGACGCTCTCCGCCTGAACGTCGGTCCGCACGCGCAGCGCGTCGACATCCTTCGCGACGGCGGTCCAGGTGGCCTCCACCTGGACCTGGAAGTCGTACGCCTCGCCCAGAGCCGGGATGGCGAGCGGTTGGCCGGCGTCGCCCACCTCGGTCAACGGGAGATCCGGCTGGACCGGCGGACGCACGGGCTCCGGCAGCCTGTTGCCCGGGCCGGTCGGGCGACCGGTGATCCTTCGCCAGAGACGCCGCCAGAAACCGGACCTGTCGTTGTCGTCCGCGTGATTCGTCATGGGCTCAGCCCTCCGTCAGTCGTTGGATGAGGTCGCTCAGGAGTCGGTCGTCGGGGCGGCGGCGATGCCAGAGGCGGATGTGCCAGAGCCCGCGGCGGCGCAGCGCGGCGCCGTCGAGGGCGGCGGTGGTGAGGCGCAGGAGGGCCTTGGCCAGGTCTCCGTCGTTGGCACCGTGGCCGTAGGGCAGTTCGAGCCACTGGCGCAACAGGTCCCAGGCCGGGAAGGCGGTCGCCGACGCGGCGAGGGCGGCCGTCCACAGTCGGGCCAGCACCGGCTGTCGCTCCGGTGCGGCCTCGACGTCCAGCAGCAGCCGGGGCCACGTCGGGCGGTCGTTGTCCAGGATGCGGGCGAGGAAGAGCAGCGCCCACGTGGTGTGCGCCCTGACCTCCGGTGCGGCGTCGTCGAGCCAGGCGTCGAGATGATCCAGTACGGGCCCGGAGGGATCGGTCAGGTAGACGTTCGCGACGGCGCGGCCGACGCTACGGTAGGGCAGTTGGCGGGGATCCGTGGCAATGGTGCGCAGGTGGGTCATTGCGATAACCGGCAGCGCGGCGCCGAACGTGGTGGCGTACACCTTCGCTGCGGTGTCGTGCAGTGCCGCGTCGTTGCTCAGCACCCAGTCGCTCACCTGCCGGCGTACCCGGCCGACGAACAACTCGTTCCGGCTCACCTGTTCCAGGGCCCACGCGGCCGCCTGCCGCCGGACGCCGCTGGGATCCCTCGCCCAGGGCCGGATCAGGTCGGCCATGACCTTGTCGAAGTCGTAGAGCGCCAGCTTGCCCGCCGCCTGCGCGGCACGGAGCCGGATGGCGACGCGTCCTTCGACCACCACCCGGTCCAGCCAGTAGAGCAGGACCAGCCGGGTGGTGTCGTAGTCGTTCCAGGCCACGTCGAGAAAGGCGTCGGACAACTGCGGGCTGCGCAGCATCGCCCGGCGCGTCGGGGACGATTTGCCGTTCTCGGCGCTGTCCTCGCCGAGCATGTCCGGGAACAGGAGCTTTTCCAGGCCGTCGTCGAAGACCGGCCGAGCGGGCGACGAATCGGGCGCCTCGACGAATCGCAGCATTCCCAGCAGTTCCTCCGCGGCGGAGAAGACGTCGACCAACTCCAGACCGTCGAAGATGGCGTACGCCGTGCGTAGCGCCTGACGCCGAGGGGCACCGAACGGATCGGTGGCGGGCAGCGCGTCCTCGAACGCCCGGCGGGCCACCATGCGCCAGTCCGGTTCGAGGGATGCCACCACCGCCCCCGGGGACCTGCCTCGCGGCACGCCGTCCACCAGGGCGACCGCCAGCTTCACCACCTGACCCGGCCGGCGGTGGTTGGCGAGGTATCCGGTGACCGCCTCGTCGTCGAGGAGTTCGCGGAGCTGCGCATCGGGGAACGAGTCGGGCAGTTCCGCCAGGAGATAGCTCTCCAGCACCTCGGCGGGCCCCGGCCAGTCGTGCGGCACCTCGTACTGGTTGGTCTCCTCCTCGCCGGCCGGCGGGCCCAGCAGCACGACGTACCCCTGGGCCTTTGCCGCCATCGTGCGGTAGGCCTCGACGCGGGCTCCCATGGCCAACTCCGTGCCATCACGCAACTCCAGGACCATGCCCCAGCCGGCCGGGAACACCTCTGGCTTCTGGGTCACGTCACCCACCGACACACCGTCGGGCATCACCAGGCCACCGACCTTGGTGATGAGGCCGTCCTGCCGGAGGCTCTCCAACAGCGCGTGCCCCGCCGCGGTGCGGCCACTCCCCTCGGGGCCTCGCAGCACCAGCACACGCTGGGCCCGAAGCGTGCGCAGGGCCGGGGCGAAGCTCGGCCCTCTGAAGTACCGCCGACGCAGCTTGATCAGGAAGTCGGCGGTCAACTCGTACCGAGCGAGGGTGATCTGCTCGCCACCGGGCAGCGTGAACTGATATGCGACGGCGTTCGTGCCCATCGCCACCGGGCCGTCGATGCTGCCGATGCGAGTGGCGAACCGGTCACCGCTGAGGCGCCGCGCGATGTCCTCGTCGGCCCTGCCGAGCAGGAAGGCGTCCGACTCCGTCTCGGTGTCCTGGCGGTCTTTCCCCACCGGCGAGTTCTTGCCGAGCCGCTCGTGAACGCTGTCCTGGACGGTTTCCGGCCGCCGCTCGTTACCGGTGTCGCCGTCCCGGTCCGCCGGTCCTTCCGCAGCCGGTGGGGCGGCGGGTGGACCGGGCGCGGCGGCTGGACTCTCCGGCTCGGCCGGTGGGCCGGGATCGGCCACCACGTCGTCGTCGCGGTCCGCCTCCGGCTGCTCGGTCACCGGCGTCTCGGGCACGGAGGTCTCGGGCACCGGTGTCTCGGGCACCGGCTCGCCAGCCGGGAGACGGTCGTCAGCTGCCATCGGAGGTCCCCGCACGCGCTCCGCGCCCGAGCACGAAAGTCCCATTGATCGTGCCGACCCGGGTGTTGTACGTGTCGCCCGCCGAGCGCGCGGTGTCGCCCGCCGAGGGCTGGGCGGCGGCGTCGCGCGGCACCGACCCAGGTTCGGCAGGCACCGCTTCGCGCGGTCCGCGGTTTCCGTCGCGCGGCAGGTCGACGCCGATCAGCCGAATCCAGGCCGTTCCCTCGTACCGCTTCGAACTCGCCCTGACCTGCCGATACGCGTGCGGCATGAGCGCCGGGTCGCCATCGCGGACCGACGTACGGTAGACGGCGTCGGGCAGCACCAGACCGACGTACGCATCCGGCGCGGCGTCCATCGCCAGGCGCAGCGGGGTGATGTCACGGACCCGGGCCGCCTCGACCAGCCCGTCTCCGCCGAGCAGTTGGTCGCCGTCGACGACCACGTCGCCGTGGGCCACCGCCATCCGGATCCGCAGCTGAGCCTGCGGGGTTCGCTCCGCGTTGAACCGTCGCAACTCCCGGTCGAGCCGATGGGGGAACTCACCCAGCACCTCTCCCTTGCTGACGGCCGGCGGGACCGCGATCGTCATGCTGTCGCCGTCCCTGCGCAGCACCCACTTCTCGCCGAGTGGGCAATCGGCCACGGAGGCGTGTACCGCCTTGTGCAGCCCCACCAGCAGGCGGGTGTGTCGCAGCGAGCCGCCTTCGGACGAATTGACGATATCGATGGAAATAACGGTGTACGAGTGTGCGTGATGATGCATCTCTCGGTCTTCCTTCCCTCGCGAACGACGAATCAGCGTGAGCGCCGCGATCTCCTGCGACTACATCCGATGACGGGTTTGCGCCAGTCGATGGGCTTCGGTGACCCAGAGCTCCGGACTGGGCACGGTGAGGACGCCGTATCCCGTCGTGATCAGACCGGCCGCGACCAGGTCCCGGATCACCTTCTGGACCGACACCTCGGCCGCACCGACCAACTCCGCGATTTCCCGCTGTGTCAACCGGACGGTGACCTCCCGCCGCGCGTCGCCAGCCCTGGCGACCTGCTCCGAGAGCAGACGGATCACGCGGACCGGAACCGGGTAGGTGAAGTCCACCCGCCGCGCGTCGGCATGCCGCAGCCGGTCGACCACCGTCCGCGCCACCTCCCGTGCCGCGACCGGCTCCCGGTCCAGCAGCCGGACGAACCGCGGGCCCGGAATGACGTACCCCGAGGTAGGGCCGTCCGCGATCACCGACGCCGAGCGGGGTTTGGCGTCCAGGAGCGCCATTTCCCCCACCACATCTCCGGCACGACGGATGCCGAGCAGACACGACCTTCCGGTGGAGGTCACGGTGACCACCTTGACCTGTGCGCTGGACAGGATCACGGCGAAGTCGCCGTCGTCGTCGTGCCGGATCAGATAGTCGCCGTCGGCGTAGGTCCGCCGCTGGCCGATGGCCAGCAACTTCCGGCCCGTCTGGCGTGGGAGACGCTCGAGAAGGGTGTCCCGTCCCGCGTCGATCGATTCGTCCACGTCATGTCCCTTCCGGTCAGAGAGCCTGTGGCGCCAGGCTCACCAGTGACAGACACAGGCAGACCAGGCCCACCCGGATGAAGCGGTACTTGATGAGGACGATGCGACTGGTCCAGTGCAACTCGCTGACCACACCGTCCAGCGGCCGTGTCGCCGCACGGCGCAGCGCCTCGGCCAGTTCCCCCTGCTCCATCGCGCCCACGTGGCCGAAGTAGGCGAGCTGACCACGGGCCGGGTCCCCGGACATCCGCGGATAGATGGCGAGCAGAAGACTGACCGTCCCGAGGATCCACAGGGCCGCGCCGGCCCACCAACACCACGTCTGCACCAGTCCAAGGTTTCGTGGTGACCAGCCGCCACCGAGGACGAACCCGACGACCGCCGCCGCTGCGGTGCCGGCCACCGCGAGGGCGTGCACCGCCTTGCCATCGGCTCGGTCGATCTCTTGACGGTTGTGCATGAGAAGCTGCTCGGCGATCTGCTGTTCCTCCATATTGGTAGGCTGCACCGCTTTGCCGCGGACCTCGACGCCGCTGGACACACTCGCTATGCGTCATCCGACACAGAGTCGACCATCGTCCGGAGCACATCGGTCTCGACCAGGACGATGCGCTGCCGACTGGTCCGTACCAGGCCCCTCTCGCGCAGAATACGCAGCGTGCGGGCCACCATTTCGCGGGATGTCGCCGCCGCCTTCGCCATTTCCTGCTGGGTGAGCGGCAAATCGATGAGGACGCCCTTGCCGAACTGGACCCCATGCCGGTCGGCGAGATCGAGCAATAGTCCGACGGTCCGCGCCGAGCTCGAGGTGGAAACGTATCGCAGTCGTTCGGCGTCCGATTCTCGCAGCCGTCCGGCGACGTGTCGCAGCATGGCGAACATGACGTTCGGGTGGTCCCGGAGGTGCTGCACGATCCGTTGGGCCTGGATGACTCGTGCGCGTACCGGGACCAAGGCTGTCACCGTGGCCGACCGCGGCCGATCATCGATTGCGGACAGTTCACCGATGATGTCGCGTTCCCCGCGGATGGCCAGCAGGAGTTCGTCGCCCCGACTGGACTCGGCCGACACCTTCGCCCAACCGGAGTTCAACAGCACAACGTGCTGCGTCGGGTCGCCCTGGCGGACGAGCGTGGCACGTCTCGGAAATAGGCGCTCAGGGCCGAGAGCGAGGAGGTCCCCGATCTCGTCATCCGTCAGAAGATTCAGAAATGAGCGCACTGTTCGTCCCTCGATTCGGTTATCCGTGGCCCGTTTCGGCCCGCACAAGCATCGACTTCGAGCATTGCGAGCCGAGTATATGGACGAGGTACGCCCGACCCCATCAACCGGGGATCGTTAGTTTGTGGCCCTGACCGGGAGTCGAACTGCACACAGAGTTGCCAGCGCATGACCGGCCGGCGGAACCTCATAATCGATCGGTCACCGTCCGTCGCGAAGTCTGGTCGACGACCCTGGACGATCGAGCAATGCTTCGGCTCGGGCGACACGACGCCGAGAGGGAAAGAGGGCGGTTGAGCAGGCAGATCAAGCCCGCCGACCCGCATTTCGTCGATGGTCAGTTATTGGACACTTGCGACGCACGTCGCCGATCGTGCCGGCGATTCCTGGCAGAACCGGCCGGACGGCACCGGCCAACTCAGCCACTCCGCCCGACGCTGACAGGCGGACGGCACAAACCCGCGCTTGACGTGATCAGGAGCCGATGCTCATCAGGTCGGGGGTGTCGTCGTCGCCAGGCCGCATGTCGGTGCCACGATCCTGGTAACCACGCCAGTAGGCCTGCTGCGGTGCCCGGGCCGCCGATACGACCACGACCTTGATGCCGCCGGCCAACTGCCGGCTGTTGACGATGACGGCGGCGACCGAGACGGCGGCAGCGATGGCGCCAACGGCGAAGGCTCGGCCGGACACCGCGCCGTCCCAGTCGATCGCGGCGACCAGCACGGTGGCCAGCCAACAGAGTCCGGCGACGGCGATTACGACATTCGCGGCCTTTGACTGAGTGCGAGTATCCACGAGGGGCTCCGATCTACGCTGGGGCGGCGGTACGAGGGGATCTGGGGTCTGGTCTCCTCCAGCCGGGCGCCCACCGGGCGGCTGGCATCGGTCACGCCACCCGTCACGCGGCGGGTGAGCCACATCAGGCCGGGCGGGAGTCCAGGTCCGGTCCTGCCACCAGCGGGACATCGGAGCGGGGCAGCAGTCGATCGAGTCGCTGCGCGAGGGACGGAACGAACGCAGCGGCCAGGACGCCCGGCGGGTGGGTGGCACGGTCACCGGGCCGCCCACGCCCGACACCCGGGCATCGGCACAACGGCGTACCGCGCGGGCTGGGGTCATACCAGCCCGCTGTGGGGCTACCGCACCAGAAAGGGCGACGCCCTGTTCGAGCCACACGCAGCCTCCCCCCGGTAGGCGTCGTCCCGATCCGCGTGGGGTACCGGGCTGCCGCGCTGACCTGCCGGGATAGGGCCGGAGGAGAGATCGGCAGATTAATATGATCTCGCACCCGTCGAGCTGAAGCGAGCCCACTGCCCGGACACACGCTTTCCGCAGCGGGCTGGTTGCGCCAAGCCGCGAACGACGAAGCCGGCCCTACCCAGGATGGGCAGAGCCGGCAGAGGTTGGTCGCTGCCCGGTGGCGCGTCGGGTCACCGCGGTGACCGGACCCGCCTGATCAGTTGAGGTTCATCCTGGCGCAGGGAACCCAGTTACCGACCGGGTAGCCGGGCCGCCGGCCCACCAACCCGCACGGCAGCGGGGCCTGCGGGGTGCCCAGTCGGGGGGCGATGGTGTTGTAGGCCAGCCGACCCATCACCGTGTAACCGCCAGGCGTGGGATGCACGCCGCACTGGTCCAGATAGCCTTCCGGAATGGACTGGTAGTCGATCCAATTCGGCACCCGGTCGCCGTACTCGTCGATCACCCGGATGCTGCGGTAGATCGCGTCATTGACCTTGGCCTCGCTGGCCGGCAGCCAGGCCGGGCTCGGACCCGGTGGGTTCGTGCAGCCGTCGGTGCCGTGCCCGGAGCTGTACTGCAGCCAGGACGGGTACATGACGACGTCCGGGTCGAGATCCAGCGCCGTGTCGAAGAGCGCGCGGTAGGTGCTCTCGAAGGCGGCGATCTGCGCCGAGGTGGCGTTCGACAGGTTGTTGTTGGTCCCGCAGTTCAGCAGGATCAGGTCGGGCCGGTGGGTGGTGACCAGGCCCGCCATCCGCGACGACCAGTAGTTGCAGGTCTGCCCGCCGGCAGCCGCCACGACAAACTCATACGGTACGCAGAATTGGCCGAGCAGCCACCCCAACTCCTCGCGGTAGCCGTTGGTCGCCGATTCGGTCATCGTCGCGCCTGCGGTGATCGAATCACCGACGGTCAGGATCTTCACCGTGGGCCGCGCCGGCTCCGGGCAGGCCGAGGCGGCGGCTGCGGCCTTGGCGGCGACGGGTGTCCCCGACGGGATGGACAGGCCGATCGCCACCAGGACAAGGGCGATGGCACCCACCAGCACGGGACGTAGTTTCATCGGCTCTCCCCCACCACCGACACGGCGACTCGCTCGCCACGGACCAGGTCTGGCACTGTGATTGCCATTCATGGCACTGACGGTACCGCGCTCTCCACTCAGTGCCAAGCGTGGCAACGCGATGTACTTTCGGCTCGTGGTATCCGAGCCCAGGTGAGAGTATCGCCGCTCGTGACTACCAGTAAGGATGGGTGGTGGCCGCCGCAACGTCGGCCGGACCCGGAGCCGGATCTGGCACTACGCTCGGGTCCGGCAACAGAGTCCCACACACGGCACTTACGATTACCCTGTGTCAGCGAGTGCCAGCCAGGATCCCCGGGTCATCGCGTTCGCGCGGTTCATCAAACGCGCCCTCGACGAGGCCGTACGGGAACGCGCCATGTCCATCGAGGACGTCGAACAACGCACCGGCATCGGTCGATCGACGATCTACCGGTGGCGGCGGGCCGAGATTGCCAACCCGCAACGCACCCAGGTCCAGCAGTTCTGTGACGGCCTCGGCATCCCCCGCTCGGTGGCCTCGCAGATACTGGGCTGGGACGGCACACCGCCGTCACCCACACCCGATCCGAGCACCGACCCGGACCTGCGAGCGGTCGCGCGCATCCTGATGGACCCCACCGTCCCCGCGGAGGAGAAGACCGTCATCCGCGCGACGCTGCAACACCTCGCCCGCCGACGGTAACCAGCAGTCCGACACGGCGGTGTGGACCCGGACGGCCGCACGTTGCGGGACCACGCATCTCCCATTCACGTGCCACGATCTCGCCCATGCGTCTCACCCTGGGCCTCCTCGTCGCATCCGTCGCGGCCGGTCTGCTCGCGGCCGCGGCGGCGCTACTCGCCATGCCAGCCGCGTCGTTGCAGTTCGGCCTGGTCATGCTGCTCGCGTTGCTCGGCTACGTCCTGCCGGGTCGTGCTGCGCCCCGAGTGCGGTGGGCCGTCGCCGCCGGCATCGGGTTTTTCGCCGTCGTGGCGGCCCTGAGACTGCACTGGCATCAGGAGCAGGCCGTCGACGTGGGCTGGGCGGCATACGGGCCAGCGGCAGTGGAGACGTCCGTCCTGAGGCCATGGCAGGATTCGATCGACAGGCAACAGCTCGCCGCGCTGGGTCTGGCGCTTGGCGTCGGATGTCTCGCGGCCGGCGTGCTGGCACTACCGTCCCGTGCCAGTCGGCGGGGTACGGCGACGGCGGTCCTCGCGCTGCTGCTGCTCGTCTGGTTCGGGCTGGACGCCGCCCGGGAGTTCGTCGACTATCCGCTGCCCGACCTGCTCGGGACGGTGTGGTCGGCGCTGCTTGCCGCTCTCCTGGCCATGGGGGCACTCGCGCTGTCCGGGTGGCGGGCCGACCGGCGCCTGCTGCTCCCGGTGGGGTTGTTCCTGCTGTCACTCGGCGCGGCCGACACGTACTCGGACCTCGCCGGGATGTGGTCGGGCTGGTGGGAGATGGCCAATCCCGACCGGGACTCGTTCCTGGAAATGGGGATGGCGGTGCGGGCGTCGACCGGAGACTCCCTTGAGGTGTCGTCGGCCGTGGAGACGGCGATCGCGCTCGCCGGGCCGGGACTGACGGCCGTCGGCGCGCTGCTCAGCTCCCGCGAGGCCACCCACCGGACGAGCTTTCCGCTGCCGGGGCGACGAGGACCCGGATGCCGCTGACGGTGCCGCTTCGGGGTAACGAACCCCGACCAGCACTGTGGAACGTGACCGCACGGCAACGACATCTGGCCCTTTTCCACCATCACGTCCGGCGTGGACACACCAGACAGCCCGAAATGCTCACGCCACTACTCCCCGACGTGGAGCCGAGACGGTGGTTGTCGGTCGCAGCCCGTCGAGTCCGAGTGTCGTCGGCACGGCCTGAACGCCCCTAGGGCAGGCGACGCGTCGTGAGGGCCGGGACGGGTTCGTCCGTTCCCGCGACCGCCGGGGGGTCCCCGGCCGGGGGCCGCCGTCGGCGCACCGCACCGAGCGCGATTCCGGAGATGACCAGCACGCTGGCCAGGATCGTCACGGCGGTCAGGGGCTCACCCTGGAAGACCGCCGCGGCGCCCAGACCGAACACCGGGATCAGCAACGCGTACGGGGCCACCGGTGTGGCTCCGTGGACCCGCATGAGGTAGCCCCAGACCGCGTAACCTAGCAGCGTGGCGGCCCAGGCCACGTACACGGCGGCGACCACACCGGTCACCGACAGGGAGCGCAGCGCGGCGAGATCCTCCTCGACGCCCTCGAAGAGGGCAGACAGGATGAGCAGCGGCAGGGGAGGGACCACGCTGACCCACACCATGAACCGGAACATGTCCGGCGGGTTCGCCTTGCGGGTCGCGATGTTCGCCAGCCCCCAGCACACGGCGGCGGCCAGCACGAGCAGGAAGCCTGCGACCGGCGTCGTCCCGCCGAGACGCGTGCCGACCAGGACGATCCCGGCCATGGCGACTCCCATGCCGGCCAACTGCACCACCCGGGGCCGCTCGCGCAGCAGCAGAGTGGCGAAGACGACGGTGAAAGCCGCCTGGCTCTGCAGCACCAGGGAAGCGAGGCCCGCGGGCATCCCGACGTGCATTCCGATGAAGAGAAAGCTGAACTTCAGCACGCCCAGCACTATTCCGACGATGAGTACCCATCGCCACGCCACCCGTGGCGAGCCCACGAAGAACACAGCCGGAATTGCGGCGAGAATGAAGCGCAATGCGGAGAAGAGCAACGGCGGGAAATCTTGAAGGCCGACGTCGATGACGACGAAGTTCACGCCCCAGATGGCGGCGACGCAAATGGCCATCGCAACGTGGCTCGGCTTCATCCAGCAACTCCTCGACTGGCATCCTTCCACCCGGCACGCCTCACCGGACCCCGAAACATGATGTCGTATCCGACGACCTCGTCGAGGATCCCAAGGCTGACACTTTCTAATGGGAGCTCGTTAGCGTGGCTTCACTACACGACCTGAGCAGGCTGCGCGCCCTGCACGCCGTGGCCGCCTTCGGTTCCATCAGCGGGGCCGCGACGGCGCTGGGCTATACGCCGTCCGCCGTGTCCCAGCAGATCGCCAAGCTGGAACGAGAGGCCCAGGCCACCCTTCTCGACCGCGAGGGCCGCCGCGTCGCTCTGACGCCGGCGGGCCAGATCCTCGCCCGGACCGCGGGTGAGGTGCTGGCCGCCCTGGAGCGTGCGGAGACCCTGCTGGAACTTGAGCACGGAACGCCGAACGGCCGGCTCGTGCTCGCCGCCTTCCCGACGGCCTGCCGAGGACTCCTGCCGGACGTTCTCGTGGACCTGACCCGCCGTCATCCCGCTCTGGAGCTCCGGGTGCTCGAGGTCGACCCGTTCCGCGCTGTGGAGCTGGTGGCTGAGGGCGAGGTGGACGTCGCGGTGGTGCACGACTGGCACAACACGCCCTTGGTGCTCCCCGAAGGACTGCACTGCGCCACGCTTGGTGACGACATCGCCGATGCGGTCCTGCCCGCAGGGCACCCCCTGGCCTGCCGAGACGGCGTCACGGCCGAGGACCTGGCCGCCGAGCGGTGGATCAGTCAGCGGCCGGGGTCGATGTGCCACGCATGGCTGATGCGGACCTTCGCCGAACGGGGCCGGGAACCCAACGTCATCTGCCATGTCGACGAGTACCAGTCCCAGCTGTCGCTGGTTGCTGCCGGGCTGGGCGTGGCTCTGCTCCCCCGACTCGGCCGCGGGCGCCTGCCCGCGGAGGTCGTGGCGTTACCGCTGCGGCCGGCCAGCTCCCGCCAGATCATGGCCGCCTGGCGAGCCAGCACGGCGGAGCGGCCGGCCATCACCGCAGCACTCGCCGCGCTGCGTGACGCATGGGCCGTCACACCCGGCCGTGCTTGATTTCGGAATGTCGAGGTTCGCCGACGGGGCCGGCCACCTGGACTTCTGTACGGAGCCACCTGACGGAATCGAACCGCCGACCTACGCATAACGAGATCAAAATGCCTGCCCGCCGTGCTGGGCAGCTGACGGTCTAGCAGCGGAAACTCTTCTTGACACCGCACACCGCTCCCTGGCTGTCCGTCGACCTCTTGCGGACTAGCTGCGGACCGCTCGCCCTTCTGCCGAAGCAGGGTCGTCCGGTGCCCTGGAGCCGGGCTGGAACCGCTCGGACGGCACTCCGATCTCGGCCCACCACCGCCCACGGCGCACCTCTACACCGGGCACGTCCACCAGCACCCGGTCAGGATCGACCAAGCTGGCAACCGACTGCTCCACGTCGCTTCGCAACTCAGCGACGGCCTCTTCGAGAGTGTCCTGCTCGCTTGACCAGTCGATGTCGGCACTCCGCAGCCGCCGCTCAGCAACCTCAAACAGAGCGTCCGGGTCGTCGACGCTGATCTCAAGACGGCAGTACAGCTGCACGACGATCGGCTTCGCGTCTTCCATGCGCGAGAGCGTTCCACACGACACGTACACGTGCGCTATTTGGATCTTGGTGGTCCAGCCTCTGTAGCGGCGGATCTCCTCGTCGGGCAGTCGTGGCGATCTGGACGCGTTCGCCAACCGGCCGGATGAGGCGATGGCGGCACGGGATGCGGACTGGCACGTCTGGCGGCGCTGCCATCGACCTTGGGAAGCGGCGAAGCCCAGGCCGATGACCTGGGCGTCCATACTGGTCTGGCTGCTCGGTCAGACGCTGAAGCGGAACCTAGAGCCCTGGCGCACCTACCAGCGGCAACAGCGCCCGACGCCTGCTCCCACGGCGTCCCGGTCTGCGATGGCTGCTCGCTGGTTCGCAACGTTTCACGGTGTCTTGTGCCCCCCGTGTGCCCCGCAGGACGACCTTTCCCCGGCAGCAAAGGAGACAGCTAGGCTGCGATCAAGGTGTGTCAGAGGGCCTGGGTACGGGGGAACGACAATGATGATCGTGAAATTCGACGATGACCGAGAATGGTACATCCAGGGAGGCGTCTTCGAAGGCATTGTCGAGTCGGTGCCCGCCGGAATGCTTGAGGATGATGATCTGGTGATGCACCTGCGGCCCGCTCGAGCGATGAGTTGGCTGAACCTGCAGGGCATGGAGCCAGATCGAGCCGAGCGTATCGTCGCCGCACTCAGTGAGGGCGTGGTCGGCCGCATGCGGACGATCGACCAGAGCGATAGGAAGCTTGTCGAGTTTTACGAAGGTCTGCTGAAGATTGCTGCCCGGCGAGCTGGAAACGATTGACGGCAAAGCGGGCCGCCGCCCGGCCCGCCACATCAAGCGGACCTTGACGGCTCGTACGGCTTCCCAGTCTTCGTGCCCTGCGCAGTCTCATCGCAGACCAAGGTCGACTGCCAGGCACCTGGTGGGACGGATTCGTCAGGCACCAGGTGGGACTCGACACGCCAGTAGTCCGGCCGCAGGCCTCACTCCGGTGGTTGCGTGGCTGCATCACGCGAGTGCTCGCTTGGCTGCTCGCCCTGGCGGCGGCAAGCAAAAGGCCCAGGTCATGATCGGCGATCAAGCCGGTGACCTGGGCCTTTCCATGGAGCCGCCTGACGGAATCGAACCGTCGACCTACGCATTACGAGTGCGTCGCTCTAGCCGACTGAGCTAAGGCGGCAACGATGAGCAAGTGTACGGCACCCTGTTGCCCGACCCGAACGGGATACCCCCGAGCTACCACCGCCGTCAACCGGACAACGACTGCCAACTGACCCGTTACCGGACAGCGCCTCGCCGACTCCGGTACTACGCTGCGGCGGGTGAGCGACGAACGCGACGACCACCGGGCTCCAGCGACCGACGATCACCCCGACGGCGAGCGTGCCCGACCCCGGCCCCGCTCCACGGATCCGCTTGAGCTGGGCTTCACCCCGCGCAAGCCGGTGCCGTGGCTGGCACCGTTCCTGCTGATCAGCACCGGCATCCGGACGCTGCTGGCGATCCTGTTCGGCGCCTACCTGGACAAGCGCGAGTTGCAGAACGCCTTCGGCGACGACATCTTCCGCCAGACGGGACCGGACGGCGGGCTGTGGCTCGACTACGTGGCCGACCTCGGCGACGGCTTCAACGCCACCTACTCGGTCGCGTACCTGCTGGCGCAGCCGGAACTGACAGTGGAGGGACACCGGCTGCCCAGGGCGCAGACCCTGGTGATGGGCGGCGACCAGGTGTACCCGTCGGCGGCCTACGCGGAGTATGAGAACCGGTGCAAGGGGCCCTACCAGGCCGCCCTGCCGACGACCCCGCCCGAGCGTCCCACGCTGTTCGCGGTGCCGGGCAACCACGACTGGTACGACGGGCTCACCGCCTTTCTGCGGCTGTTCGTCCGCTCCCGGGACCGTAACTTCGCCGGCTGGCGTACCGGGCAGTCGCGGTCGTACTTCGCTGTGGAGTTGCCGGCCGGCTGGTGGCTGCTCGGCGTGGACGACCAGTCCGGCTCGTACCTGGACGACCCGCAGTTGGCCTACTTCGACGAGGTGGCCCGACGGCTCGGCCCGGAGTCGAAGGTGATCCTGGCCGCGCCGTCGCCGACCTGGGTCAAGGCCGCCGACAGCCCGACCGCGTACGACTCGATCGACTACTTCATCCGGACCATCATCGACCCGACCGGTGCCCGAGTGCGGCTGCTGCTCTCGGGCGACCTGCACCACTACGCCCGCTACGCCGGCCCGGACCGGCAGTTGATCACCTGTGGTGGCGGCGGCGCGTACCTGTACCCCACCCACAAGCTCCCGGAGCGCATCGAGGTGCCGCCGCGCGACACGCTGGCCCGCCGGGCCAGCCGCACGCAGCCGTACGACCTGGCGGCCCGCTATCCGGACGCGGCTCGCTCCCGCCGCTACGGCTGGGGCATCTTCGCCCGGCTGCCGTTCCGCAACCCCGGCTTCGCCACGCTGCTCGGCACCCTGCACACCCTGCTGATGCTGGCCATGGCGGGCGCGACGGCGAACTGGGCCGACAGCACGAACCAGCGACTGTTCAGCGTCCCGCTGGTGCTGATGGTGCTGGTGACGGTGGTGGCGGCGGTGCTGTTCGCCAAGCCGCCAAGCGCCAGCGGCAAGCGGCATGTCCGACACTGGATTCTCGGCGTCAGCCACGGGGTGGCTCAGGTGACGCTGGCCGCGGGCGGCACCTGGGTCTGGTTGGCGCTGCCGTTCTACGAATGGCCGTGGCCACTGCCCGCGGTCGCCGCGGCGGTGGTCTACGGGCCGGTGATCGGCCTGGTCGCCAGCCAGGTGGTGGCGGCGTACCTGCTGGTGGCGGGCTCGTTCGGGGTGAACGTCAACGAACTGTTCGCCGGGCAGGGCATCGAGGACTCGAAGTCGTTCCTGCGGTTGCGCATCGACCCGGACGGCACGCTGACCATCTACCCGGTCGCGGTGGACCGGGTTTCCCGCGACTGGCAGGTGAACTCCGACCAGTCGGCCCCCGC
Source organism: Micromonospora sp. NPDC049047 (assembly GCF_040649135.1). Classification (NCBI taxonomy): domain Bacteria; kingdom Bacillati; phylum Actinomycetota; class Actinomycetes; order Micromonosporales; family Micromonosporaceae; genus Micromonospora; species Micromonospora sp. NPDC049047. The sequence goes on along the minus strand of NZ_JBEZEY010000002.1, from coordinate 183,956 downwards.
GAGCTGGCTAATCCCGAAGACTCCCCTGGCCGCGCATCTGTCCGAGGCCCCCATAGTCCTCTCCTGACCGACGTCCGACCAAGGTCAGGGGGTGTAGTGCTGGTCGTGGGCCTGGCGGGGGGCGCAGACGGACGCGCGGGAGCAGGAGCAGCGGGACCCGTCTGCGTCCAGCCGGACCGTCACCGCGTCGCGGGGGACGCTGTGGCCGACGACCCGACCGTCGCCCTCCGGCGTGGAGACCCGGCTGCCGACTGCCGGGGCGGTCTCCTGGAACCTGGCGTACAGGGGATGCTCGTATTTGAGGCAGCACATCAGCCGACCACACGCGCCGGAGATGCGCAGCGGGTTCAGTGGCAGGTCCTGGTCCTTGGCCATCCGGATGGTCACCGGCTCGAAGTCGGTGAGGAACGTCGCGCAGCACAGGTCCCGACCGCAGGAGCCGATGCCGCCCTGCACCCGCGCCGAGTCGCGTGCGGAAAGCTGGCGTAGCTCGACCCGGCAGTGCAGGGTGGCGCCCAGATCACGGACCAGGGAACGGAAGTCCACCCGGTGTGGGGCGGTGAAGTAGACGGTGCTGCGTTCGCCGCCGCCCTCGGCGGAGCCGAGCACGTGGTCGACCGCCACCACCTTCATCGGCAGGCCGTGCGAGCGGATCAGCCGTTTCGCGGCCACCTTCGCCTCGGCCTTACGACGTCGCAGCTCCTCGTCCCGGCGCAGGTCGTCATCGCCGGCGAGCCCCACCAGCCGGAGAAAGCCGTCGGTCTCCTCGGTGACCCACTGCGCGGCCCACACGCACTCCGCCACCTCTGGCCCGTCGTCGGTGGGCACCAGCACCCTGTCGCCCACCTGCGGACGTAACTCGCCGGGATCGAGGTAGTAGAGGCGCCCGTACCTGTTGAAGCTGACCGCGCAGAGCATCCCCATCCCCCCACCCTACGACGGATCAGCGCACCGGACGCACTGGCGGACAGCTCCGCTGCCATTCATGACCGTCGACTCGACCGATTGCCGGCCGGCCCGTCGTGCCGTTACGCCTCGCCCGGACGGTTGATTCCGGACCTGGACAGCAGACAAGCACGCCCCCGGCGGCGTTGAGTGAAGGCAGACCTGCGGGGGGTGCAGGGGGAAGACCACGGCGTCGCCGTGGACGCCGGCTCTGGTCCGACGCCCGCGAGCGACGCCGTGGCCTGTCCGAGCCGCTACCAGCCGACCCGGGTGGGCTGGTCGTAGTGCGGCCGGCCGTCCACCGGCGGCCGCCACGCAGTCTCGACGAGGCTCGGTGCCCACTGCCGCAGCAACGTCTCCGCACCGTCGTACGCGACGCAGAGCACCGCCAGCACCCGCGCGGCGATCTCCGCCGCGTCGGCCACACCCGGCCCGACCGGCCCTGGGCCGGTCGGCGGACCGCTGGCGGTGGCGGTGGCGGCGACCACGGCCACCGCCTCGGCTGAGCGCAGCACGTCGGCCAGCGTCCGGGCCAGCGCGAGACGGCTGCCCTCCACCCAGTCGGCGAGCGCGTCGGCGTAACCAGCTGTGGATTCGAGCCGCCCGACCAGGCTGTCCGGCCCCTCGTCGAGGTGGCGCAGCAGCGCGGTCCGCTGTTGCCCGTACGCGGTGGCGGCCGGGCCGGACCAGAGCACCGAGTCGGTGAGGGCGGCAGAGACGTCGTCGTACCCCCGGACCAGCCGGCGCACCGCGTGCCCGGCGCTGGCGAGCGGCCCGGGGTGCAGGTCGAGGAAGCCCCGGACCGCGTCGCCGGGCAGCACCTGCATCCGGCGCAACAGCGGCCAGACCCGGTGCCCCTCCGGAACGCCGGCGGCGATCAGTCGGTCTACCCGGCGCAGCAGGTCGAGGCCGGGGTCGGCGAGGCGGTCAAGCGCGTCCATCAGGGCTCTCCGGCGAGCCGGCGGCGGGCCGCCCGGTCGACCTCGGCATAGCGGTCGGCGGCCTCGCGCACCGCTGCCGCGGCGGCGGCCAGCCGACCGGCGGCGGTGCGGGCCTCCCGGGCCCGGTCGTCGGTGGCGGTGGCCCACTGCCGGTGCAGCGCGCGACCGATCTCGCCGGGGCGGCCCGGAGCGTCGGCGCCGAACGCGGCCTGGGCCGGGTCGCTGGCGGTGACAGCGTGCGCGACGGTGGTGAGTGTGGCACTCGCCTCGTCCAGTCGGGCGGAGAGCGCGCGCAGTGTGTCCATGTCAGGCTCCCGCGAGCGGTCGGTAGGCGGCGAACGTCTCGTTGTGCAGCTTTTCCCGTGCCCACTCGGCCGCGTCGGCGGCCGCGGTGACCGCGGCCTGCACCGAACCGGCGACGTCCCGTGGGTTGCGGTTGTGCAGTGGGCCGAGGAACCGGACGTGGGTGATCCGCCCGCCGGCGGTGACGACGACCTCGACCAGACCGTCCGGCGACCGGACGGTCACCTCGACGGTGGACACCGCCTGGTCGAACTCGGCCTGAAGCTGCTCGATCCGGCGGTATCGCCGCACCGCCTCCTCGATCCAGGCTTCGTCGATCTCCCCCCGTGGCATCGGCCGACTCCTCCCGGATGAGCCATCACTGAGCGTGCCGCCACCGTCACCACGGCACACCGGACCGTACCGCACCGCAATCGGACCTGTCGATGCCTGTGGACAACGCCGGAAGCTGCGGTTCAGCCCTTCCAGAGGGCGAGCATCATCGCCTCCACCGCGATCCGCGGCTTGACGTTCGCCTCGATCGCCGCCCGGCAGGCGAGTACGGCTTCCAGCCGGCGCAGTGAGCCTTCGGCGTCCCACTTCTGCGCGCCAGCGCCGGCCAGTGCGGCGGTGTCGGTGTGCACCGGGGCGACGGGCGCGCGCAACGCCATGGTGAGCGCGTCCCGGTAGAAGCCGGCCAGGTCGACAAGCGCCCGGTCCAGTGCGTCCCGCTGGGCGCGGGTGGCCCGGGACTTCTGCCGTTTCTCCAGCTCCTTGAGCTGCCCGGCCGCGCCGCGCAGCGCGCCGGCCGCACCCCGGCCGGTGCCGCCCGCACCGAGCGCGGTCTCCAGCGCGGCCCGCTCGGTCGTGTCGGCGTCGGTGACCGACGCCTCGGCTTCCGCTTCGGCCGCCTCGATCAGCGCCGACGCCGCGTCGAACGCCGCGCCGACGCCGGTCAACCGGCGCGGCACCGCGAGCACCGCCTCGCGCCGTTTGCGGGCCTCCGGGTCGCGGGCCAGCCGGCGGGCCCGACCCACGTGCCCCTGTGCGGCCGCCGCCGCCCACCGCGCCACGTCGGGCGCGATCCCGTCCCGACGGACCAGCACCTCGGCCACCGCGTCGGCCGGCGGCTGCCGCAGGGGTACGACCCGACAGCGGGACCGGATGGTCACCGAGATGTCGTCCGGGTGGGTGGACGGGGCGCAGAGCAGGAAGACAGTACGCGGCGGGGGTTCTTCGATCGCCTTGAGCAGCGCGTTGCCGGCGGCCTCGGTGAGCCGGTCGGCGTCCTCGATGACCACCACCTGCCAGCGCCCGCCGGACGGGGTGCTGGCCGCGCGGAGCACCAGTGCGCGCATCTCGCCGACACCGATGGACAGCCCTTCCGGGACCACAAGTCGGACGTCGGCGTGGGTGCCGCCCATCGTGGTGCGGCAGCCGGGACACTCGCCGCATCCGGTGCCGTGCACGCACTGCAGGGCGGCGGCGAACGCCCGCGCGGCGACCGAGCGGCCGGAGCCGGGCGGACCGGTGAAGATCCAGGCGTGCGTCATCCCGGCGGACGGGTCCACCTCGCCGGGAACGGCACCGCCGGCCGGGGCGGCAGATTCGGCACCGCCGGCCGGGCCGGGCGATTCGGCGCCGCCGGCGGTGAGCAGGGCGGGTGCCCGGTCGGCCGCACCAGCGCGCAGCACGGCAGCCGCGGCGGCGGCGGCCCGGCGCAGCTCGACGACCGCCTCGTCCTGACCGACCAGGTCGGCGAAGACGTCCGGCATCAGGTCTTGTGCTCCATCGTCACCAGCTCCGCGTCGGATAACTCGGGCTGCACCGACGTGTCCGGGCCCTGCGCCGGCCGGGGGTGCACGATGCCGCCCGGCTTGCCGAGCATCTCCTCGACCCGGCGGACCACCTGCTGGTTGATCTCCTCGACCGACCGGGACGCGTCGAGCACCAGGTAGCGCTTCGGGTCGGCGGCGGCGAGGTCCAGGAAGGCGTACCGGACCCGCTCGTGGAAGGCGACCGACTCGGCCTCCAGCCGGTCGGTGCCGGTGTTGCGGGAGGCCACCCGGGACAGGCCGGTCTTCGGCTCGACGTCGAGCAGCACCACCAGGTCGGGCTTGAGGCCGCCGGTGGCCCACGAGGAGAGCCAGGACACCTCGTCGACCGGGAGGGTCCGCCCGGCGCCCTGGTACGCCAGGGACGAGTCGACGTACCGGTCGCTGATCACCACGCCGCCCCGGACCAGCGCGGGCCGGACGACGGTGGCCACGTGGTGTGCCCGGTCGGCGGCGTAGAGCAGCGCCTCGGCGCGCGGTGACGGCGCGTCGTCGCCGGAGGTGTCGAGCACCAGCGACCGGATCCGTCGGCCGACGCCGGTGGCCCCCGGCTCGCGGGTGACCACGACCTCGCGTCCGTGGCCGCGCAGGCGCTCGGCGAGCGCGGTGAGCTGGGTGGACTTACCGGCGCCCTCGCCGCCCTCGAAGACCACGAAGAGCCCGGCGGAGACGAACGGCTCGGAGGGCATCAGCGGGCGACCCCGGATGGAGCCCCAGAGGTCCGCGAGGACGGGGACGCCCTTCTTGTCGTCCATCTGGCCGAAGGCGCTGATCCCGGCGAAGATGCCGGCGGCGCCGGCGGCGAGCAGCAGCAACCGGGTGGAGGAGATGGAGATGCCGAGGTCGGCGATCGTCAGTTTGCGGGAGCCGCCGACGCCGACAAGCACACTGCTCAGCCCGATGGCCAGGATCAGCACCAGCCGGGTGCCGATCTGCACCACCGCGAAGACCCGGCCGCGCACCTCGTCGGCCACCTCGCCGCCCAACAGTGTGGTGCCGGCCAGGAACGCCATCCCGGCACCGGCGCCCACCAGCACCGCGCCGACGATCGCCATGGACAGGTGGATGGCGAAGGCGAGGGTCATCACCGCGGCGCTGGCCAGCACGATGCTCATGCCGAACCACCGGCGCCGGGACATGTCCTTGACGATCATCGGGCCGAGACCGATGCCGAGGGCCAGACCGGCGAACATGGCGCCGAAGAGCAGGGAGAACGCGGCGTCGCCGGCACCCAGCGAGTTGGCGAAGAACTTGGCCGTGCCGACCACGATGCCGCCACCGGCGAACGCCCCGAAGATGCCCAGCACCAGGCCACGCACCAACGGGGTCTGGCCGATGTACTTCCAGCCCTCGGAGAACTGCCGGAACATGCTCTGCTCGGCACGCTCGGCCTCACCGCGCTGCGCCTCGCTGATCTCCTTGATCCCGAAGGCCACCACCAGCGCGGTGGCGAGCCGGGAGAAGGCGTTGAACCAGAGCGCGAGCTGTGCCGGCTCGGCCCAGGAGGGCAGGTCGCCGCCGACGGCACCCCGGACGCCACGGTCGAGCACGGCCAGGCCGACGGCGGCGGCGATCGGGGTGAGGCCGTACGTGGTGATCAGGGTGAGCTGGTTGGCCGCCTCCAGCCGGGCCCGCGGGATGAGGTTGGGGACCGCGGCCTCCTTGGCCGGGATCCAGAGCAGGGTGATCGACTCGATCAGGAAGGTGGCGACCAGCGCCCAGCCGACCACCAGGCCGCCCGCGGCACCGCTGAGGGCGTAGAGCGGGATGGACGCGAAGAGGACGAAGCGCAGCAGGTCACAGATGACCATCGTCCAGCGCCTGTCGAACCGGTCGGCGAAGACGCCGGCCACCGGGCCGAGCACCAGCGCGGGCAGCAGTCGGATCGCGGTGACCCCGCCGAACGCGGCGCCCTGGGCGGTGCTCCCCTGCACCTGCGAGGCGGCGAAGAGGGCGGTGGCCAGCAGGCCGAGCCAGTCGCCGAAGGAGGCGGCACCGAGCACGATCCAGAGCCGCCGGAACGGCCTGATCCGCAGCACCGAGCGGATCGCGGCGTAACCGGACGGATCGACCTGGCCGGAGCTGGACTGGTTGGCGGCGTTGCCCGACTGGTCGCCGGAGCGCGACACGCCGGGCGACTCGCCGCCGTTCTGGCTTTCGATGGCCGTACCTCCACGTGCCGGCCCATCGCTGGGCGCCTCCGGTGGAACACTCTAGACCGGGTGGGGGGCCGCCCCACCTACGACATTCTCCTGCTCGCTGAGCCTAGGCCGCCGGAGGCACCAGCCGCAGCCCGGACGTACGCGAGGGTATTTCGCATTTCTCGCCGGACAGTTAGCGTGCACACGTGGCCATCGAAAGCGACAAACTGCGCGAGCGCCTGGATCGGGCGACCGCCCACCTCGACCCGCCGTACGCCGTGGTCGACCTCACCGCCTTCGACGCCAACTCGGTCGCCCTGGCCGATCGCGCCGCCGGTAAACCGGTCCGGTTGGCGAGCAAGTCGGTGCGGGCCCGCGAGTTGATCAGTCGAGCCCTCGCCCGACCGGGCTGGCAGGGCGTGATGGCGTTCACCCTGCCCGAGGCGATCTGGCTGGTCCGGGCCGGAATGAGCGACGACGTGCTGGTCGCGTACCCGAGCGTGGACCGCGCCGCACTCGCCGAGCTGGCCGCCGATCCGGCGCTCGCCGCCGCGATCACCCTGATGATCGACGGCACCGGCCAACTCGACCTGATCGACGACGTCCGCGCCCCCGGGCAGCGCGCCGAGCTGCGGCTCTGCCTGGACCTGGACGCCTCCTGGCGACCGCTGCGCGGAGTGCACGTCGGCGTCCGCCGCTCGCCGGTGCACAGCGCCCGGGCGGCCGGCGCACTCGCCGCCACCGTCGCCGACCGGGCCGGCTTCCGGCTGGTCGGGCTCATGTCGTACGAGGCGCAGATCGCCGGCCTGGGCGACGCGCCGCCGGGGCAGACGCTGCTGGCGGGCGCGATCAGGCTGGCCCAGCGCGGGTCGTACCGCGAGTTGCTGGCCCGCCGGGGCGCGGCGGTCGCCGCGGTACGCGAGCACGCCGACCTCGAGTTCGTCAACGGCGGTGGCACCGGCAGCGTGGCCGCCACCAGCGCCGATCCCGCGGTCACCGAGGTCACCGCGGGATCGGGCCTGTACGGGCCGACGCTGTTCGACGCGTACCGCGCGTGGCGGCCCACCCCGGCGGCGTTCTTCGCCTGCGCGGTGGTCCGCCGGCCGACGCCGGAGCTGGCCACCGTGCTCGGCGGCGGCTGGATCGCCTCCGGCCCGGCGGCCGACAGCCGGTTGCCCCGGCCGTGGCTGCCGGCCGGGCTCAAGCTGGTCGGCACCGAGGGCGCCGGTGAGGTGCAGACCCCGTTGTCCGGCGCGGCGGCGGCCACCCTGCGGGTCGGCGACCGGGTGTGGTTCCGGCACGCCAAGGCCGGCGAGCTGTGTGAACGGGTGAACGAGCTGCACCTGGTCGAGGGGGAGGTGGTCGTGGCGACCATCCCCACCTACCGGGGCGAGGGGCAGGCCTTCCTCTGAGGCCGCGCCGGCTCAGGCCGGCTGGGCCGCCTCGGCCTGCCCGACGATGGCCCGGTCGCTGTCCGGGCCGTCGACCTGGCGGTGCAGGTATTCGCGGATCAGCGCCTTCGCCTCCAGCAACACCCGCTCGTCACCGTCGGACTTGCGCCGGAACGCGAGCTTGATCAACGAGTCCGCCGCCTCGACCGCGATCTCCAGGACGAACCGGAGCTTCGGCACGTCGGTGAGCCCGAACCGCTCGGTGAGCACCTGGGCCAACTGATCGGCGATCACGCCGTTGTTGTCCCGCTGCTCGTCGAGCAGGTGCAGGTCGACCACGTCGCCGAAGTGCAGCGTCCGGAAGCCGGGGACGGTGCGGTGCATGGTGATGTACTCGTCGATCCCCGCGTCGACGCCATCCCACCAGTGGGTCATCTTGTCGGAGGCGAACCGCTCGTCGAGGCGCTGGAGGTAGGACTCCATCGTCCGCAGGGTCAACGCCTGCACGATCGCCCGTTTGTCCGGGAAGAACTGGTAGACCGACCCGATCGCCACTTCGGCGCGCTCGGCGAGCAGGGTAGTGGTCAGCCCCTCATACCCCACCTCGTCGACGAGTTCGGCACAGGCATCCAACATGCGCTGTACCCGCGCGACACTTCGACCCTGCACCGGAACGCGGCGCAGCGGCCCGGTCGTGGCGGCTGGTGTGGACACTCGGCGCCACCCCCCTTCGACGGATGAACATATCTCCACGTCACGAGTCCGTGACTACCGGTACAACGAGCGGATCGCAATTGCGGTATTTACCAGGCACAACGTTCCTGATATGAAGTCAGTTCATATTCATGAATGAGGAGTGCGCATGGTCGTCACCGCACGGCTCCCCGCTGGATGGTCAAACTGGGCCGGCAACCAGCGTGGCAGCGCCACCGCGATCCTGCGCCCCGGCTCGCCGACAGATGTCGTAGCAGCCGTCCAATCGGCCGTGGCCGAGGGTGCCCGGATCCGGGTGACCGGCAGCGGCCACTCGTTCACCGCCGTCGCGCTCGCCGACGACCGCCGAATGGACCTGTCCGAGCTGGACACCCTGGTCAGCGTCGACGTCGCGCACCGACTGGTCACCGTACCGGCGGGCATGACCCTGCACGCACTCAACGGCCTGCTCGCCCGGCACGGCCTCGCGCTGCCCAACCTCGGCGACATCGACGCGCAGACGGTGGCCGGCGCGATCTCCACGGGCACCCACGGCACCGGAGCCGGCTACGGGTGCCTGTCCACCTTCGTCGAAGCGATCACCCTCGTCACGGGCACCGGCGAGGTGCTGCACTGCTCCGCCGACGAGCACCCCGACGTGCTCGCCGCCGCCCGGGTGTCACTCGGCGCGCTCGGCGTCCTGGTCGAGGTGACCCTGCGCTGCGTGGACGCCTTCGTCCTGCGCGCCCACGAACGCCCGGCCGAGCTGGCCGACGTGCTCGGCGAACTGCCCGCGCTCATCGACCGGCACGACCACGTCGAGTTCTACTGGTTCCCCTACACGTCGCGGGTCCAGGTCAAGGCCAACGATCGGGTACCGGCAAACGACCGGCCACTGCCCCGCTGGCGCGGCTGGCTCGACGACGAGTTCCTGGCCAACCGGGTCTTCGCCGGCGCCTGCCGACTCGGCCGGGTCGTGCCCGCGCTGGCTCCGGGCATCAGCGCGGTCTCCGCCCGCGCCCTCACCGAACGCCGGTACACCGGCCGTTCCGACCGGGTCTTCTGCACCCCGCGCCGGGTCCGCTTCGTGGAGATGGAGTACGGCCTGCCCCGCGCGGCGCTACCCGAGGCGCTCGCCGCGCTCCAGCGGATCGTGGACGGGCTGCCGTTCAAGGTGCTCTTCCCGGTGGAGGTGCGATTCACCGCCGCCGACGACATCTGGCTCTCGCACGGCTACGGGCGGGACAACGCCTACATCGCCGTGCACCAGTACGTCGGGATGCCGTACGAGCCGTACTTCCGGGCCTTCGAGCAGGTGGCCGCCGGGCTGGGTGGCCGCCCACACTGGGGCAAGCTGCACTACCGCGACGCCGCCTCGCTGGCCGACGCGTACCCCCGCTTCGCCGACTTCCAGGCCGTTCGCGACCGCCTGGACCCGCACCGGGTCTTCACCAGCCCGCACCTGAACCACGTCCTCGGCGCCTGACATCCGTGCTCGCCGCCTAGAGCGCGAGGTCGTCCAGGTCGACGGCACCGGCCATCGCCTCGGCGCCCCTGTCGTTCAGGTGCATGCCGTCGCCGCTGTCCAGCGCGGGGTGGATGCGGTCGAGCGAGTGTGGGTTCGCGACGACGCGCGCCACGTCGAAGACGGCGTCGAAGGTGTCCGTCGTACGGATCCAGTCGTTGACCTCGCGTCGAACGGCGAGCCTCTCCGGCGTGCCGATCTCGGGGCCGGCACCCGCGAACGGACCGATGGTCGCGGCGAGGATCCGCAGGCCCGCGCGGTGGGCACTGTCGGCCAGCGCGCGGAAACCGTCGACCAGGTCGCCGGCGGTGACCGGAGGTTCGCCGAGCATGCCGGGTAACGCCAGGTCGTTGATGCCGAAGTGGACCAGGACATGGGTCGCCGCCGGCACCGAGAGGACATCCCGGTCGAAGCGGGCCAGCCCGTGTTCGCCTACCGTGTCGCGCAGCAGCCGGTTCCCGGCGATGCCCTGGTTGACGACCCACCCGCGCCTCAGCCGCCGGTTGAGGAAGTCGACCGAGCGGTGGTTGGCCCCCGTCGTGGTGCCTACCCCCTCGAACCAGGAGTCACCGAAGGCCACGCCGACGGCGGTGCCGGGCGGGGCGAGCACGTCGACGCCGGAGAGGTAGAACCGGGCCTCGACCTGCTCCGTCCACTGCGACTGCGGAGCCGTCACCTGGTTACCGTCGGCTGTCCGGGTCAGTTCCGCCGGCTTGTGGGAGTAGGTGGCCAGGTCGGTCCGCTCCGGAAGGTAGAGGCTCACGACCAGGTCCGCGCCGGCCGCCACCGGAGTGCTGACCGGGTCCGTGACGGCCTCCTCGCCCGCCGGGATGACGCGGTGCGCGGCACCGTCGAAGGTGAGCGCTACCAACCGGTCGCCGACGACGACAGTGGCGGCACCGACTGTCAACGGGGTACGCCCGAAGCGGTTGGTCAGGCGTACCCGGAAGGCGTCCCCACCGCCGGCCAGGTGCAGCACCTGACGAACGGTCTGATCGGCGAAGTCGCGGGGTTGGCCGAACTGGAGTCGGTCGTACGGACTGATCACGGCGGTGCGGAAACCGGCTGTCCAGATCATGGTCGTTGCGTGCCCTTCAGATATCCAGGACGACCCGGCCGCCGGCCGAGGAGTGCTCGACCAACTCGTGTGCCCTCGCCCTCGCCCGGCTGCGGGTCGGGCAGCTCACCGACCTGCAGCACCTCGCGCGGCGGGCCCTGCCGGTCGTACCGCGCCGCGCGCATCAGGCCCCCGCCGCTTCGGTGGTGGTGCCCTCCTCGACGCTGAGCACCGAGTCGATCAGCGAGAAGAAGGTCTGGATGCCGGGCCGGTCCGCGCCTCGGCGCCGCGATTCGGCGAAGTCCTCCGAGGAGCGCCAGAAGACGATGTCCAACCATTCGTCGGCCGACACCCGGACCAGTCGGGCTTCGAGGAAGCCGGCGCGGCCGGCCGCGAAGTCGCGCAGCATCGCCGGCCGTGCGGCGAGCAGCGCCTCGGCGCGCTCTGTGGGTACCCGGAAACGGGTACCGATCGAACAAGTAGGTAGAGCCCCCGGCTGTGATGCGAAGCACCCTCATTGCGTTGCGATGCCCCGGTCAGGCAGCGAGCCGGCCCCTGTGGAGCCGGAGATCGACACCGGTTTCCGGTAACCGGGCTGTCGGTGGTGGTGGGATACCGCGACTTCACGAAAAACCGTGACGATCACCGGTTCGGCGCCGGCGCGGCGGCAGCGGCCGGCCTGGCGGCAGCGGCCGGTTGAAAGCGAAAGGCCCCCGGAGGGGCCTTTCACCTGATCTCGTGGCGCGGGGTCACTCGGTGCTGGTGGCCGCCTTGCGCGGGGCGGCCTTCTTCGCCGGGGCCTTCTTGGCCGCCGCCTTGGCGGTCGTCGCCTTGGCCGTGGTGGTCTTCTTCGCGGCAGTGGACTTGCTGGCGGCGGCCGTCTTCTTCGCCGCCGTGGCCTTCTTCGCCGGGGCCTTCTTCGCCGCCGCCTTCTTCTTCGGCGCCGGGCCCTTCGCTCGCTTCTCGGCGAGCATCTCGGACGCTTCCTCGATGGTCAGCGCCTCCGGCGTCTGCCCACGCCGCAGCGACGCGTTGAACTCGCCGTCGGTGACGTACGGGCCGAACCGGCCGTCCTTGATCACCATCGGCTTCTCGGTGGCCGGGTCCACGCCCAGCTCACGCAGTGGCGGCGCCGCCGCCCGCCGTCCACGGGCCTTCGGGGCGGCCAGCAGCGCCAACGCCTCGTCCAAGCCCACAGTGAACATCTGGTCTTCGGACTCCAGCGAACGGAACTCCTCGCCCCGCTTCACGTACGGGCCGTAGCGGCCGTTGTTGGCGAAGACCTCGACACCGTCCGGCGCGACACCGACAAGCCGGGGCAGGCTGAGCAGCTTGAGCGCCTCCTCCAGGCTCAACGAGTCCGGGGTCTGCGTCCGCAACAGCGACGACTTCCGCTCGCCACTGGAGACGTACGGGCCGAACCGGCCGGACTTGAGCACGATCGGCTCGCCGGTCGCCGGGTCGTCGCCGAGCTTGCGCTCGCCGCTGCCGCCGAGGAACAGCTCGTGCACCTTCTCCGGGGTCAGCTCGTCCGGGGCCACGCCCTCCGGGATCGGCGCCCGGTCACCCGGGGAGCCGCCCTCCTCGCCCTCACCCGAGGCGGCCGCCGCCTGCTGCTCGCCGCCGGGCAGCTCCCGTTGCAGGTACGGCCCGTACCGGCCGACCCGGACAACGACCTCGCGGCCCTCGTCGTCGGTGAAGAGCGGGATGGAGTTGACGCTGCGGGCGTCGATGTCGCTGAGATTTTCGGTGACCAGCTTCTTCAGCCCACCCGAGCGGGCGATGTCCTGGTCGCCGGCACCGGTGGAGCCGCCGAAGTAGAACGCGGTGAGGAAGTCGACAGCGGCGTGGTCGCCGCCGGCGATCTCGTCCAGCTCGTTTTCCATGCTGGCGGTGAAGTCGTAGTCGATCAGGCGCGGGTAGTGCCGCTCCATCAACCCGATCACCGCGAACGCCAGGAACGTGGGGATCATCGCCTGGCCGCGCTTGGTGACGTACCCCCGGTCCTGGATCGTCTGCATGATCGACGCGTAGGTCGACGGCCGGCCGATGCCCAGCTCTTCCAGGGCCTTGACCAGCGACGCCTCCGTGTAGCGCGACGGCGGCTGGGTGTGGTGGCCCTGCGCGGCCAACTGGTCGGCGGTCAGCGGCTGGTCCTTGACCAGGGTGGGCAGGCGACGCTCGGCGTCCTCGGCCTCGGCGTTCTCGTCGTCGCTGGACTCCACGTACGCCCGCAGGAAGCCCGGGTCGGTGATGGTCTTGCCGGTCGCGCCGAAGTCGGCCTCCTCCTGCGAGGTGGAGACCGCGCGGATGCGCACCGACACGCTGGAGCCGACCGCGTCGGTCATCTGCGAGGCGATGGTCCGCCGCCAGATCAGCTCGTAGAGCTTGAACTCCTCGGCGGACAGCTCCTTGGCCACCTCGCCCGGAGTGCGGAAGTTGTCCCCCGCCGGGCGGATCGCCTCGTGCGCCTCCTGCGCGTTCTTCACCTTGCCGGTGTAGCGACGCGGCTCCGGCGGAACGCTGCGCTCGCCGTACAACTCGACGATCTGCCGACGGGCCGCCGAGATGGCGGTCTCCGACAGGTTGACCGAGTCGGTACGCATATAGGTGATGTAGCCGTTCTCGTAGAGCCGCTGCGCGGTGCGCATCGTCTGCTGCGAGGACAGGCGCAGCTTGCGGGCCGCCTCCTGCTGGAGGGTCGAGGTGATGAACGGCGCGTACGGGCGGCGACGGTAGGGCTTCTCCTCGACCCGGGTGACGGTGAACGGCCGCCCGTCGAGTCGGGCCGCGAGACCCCGGGCACCACTCTCGTCGAGGTGGACGACACCGGCGCCGGCCTTCACCCGACCCGTGGTCGGCTCGAAGTCCTTACCGGTGGCGATCCGGTCGCCGTTCAGCGCGATCAGGGTGGCGTTGAAGGCCCGCGGACCCTCACCGGCGTTCGCCACGGCGAGGGTGGCCAGGATGTCCCAGTACTCGGCGGTGCGGAAGGCCATCCGCTGCCGCTCCCGCTCGACCACGATGCGGGTCGCCACCGACTGCACCCGGCCGGCCGAGAGCCGTGGCATGACCTTCTTCCACAGCACCGGGGAGACCTCGTAGCCGTAGAGCCGGTCGAGGATGCGCCGGGCCTCCTGGGCGTCGACCAGGTCCCGGTCGATCTCCCGGGGGTTGGCCACCGCCGCCTGGATCGCCGGCTTGGTGATCTCGTGGAAGACCATCCGCTTGACCGGAACCTTGGGCTTGAGCGTCTCCACCAGGTGCCAGGCGATCGCCTCGCCCTCGCGGTCCTCATCCGTGGCCAGGAAGATCTCGTCGACCTCCTTGGCCAGCTTCACCAGCTTGCTGATCTGCTGGCGGCGGTCGGCGGAGACGACGTAGAGCGCGTGGAAGCCGTTGTCCACGTCCACCCCGAGTCGGGCCCACGGCTCCTTCTTGTATTTGGCCGGCACGTCGGCGGCGTTGCGCGGCAGGTCGCGGACGTGACCGAAGCTGGCCTCCACGACGTACCCCGGGCCGAGGTAGCCCGAGATCGTCTTGGCCTTCGCCGGTGACTCGACGATGACCAGACGGGTGGTTCCAGCGTTGCTCGGCACGTCTCTCCCCGACCTCACTCCTGCTCGTGGCCTGCCAGCGCCCGGACAGCGACCGCCTTCGACCCCGCCGTCACACCGGCGGTCCGGATGTCCAACGTAACGCGCCGCCCGCGTTTCGGGTTTCGCGGGCGGCAAACCGCCACCGCGCGACGGCCAACTCCCGTCCCGCCGCGCTCGGCACTGCCAGACGGCGCCACCGTACACCGTGGGTAGGGCTCGAAGCGGGTCACTGTGACGATGGCAGGCCTACGGCGGAGCCCCAACCCGCCCGTTTCCAGCCCCGAACCCCTGTCGGCTATCCGCCACCACCCCCGCGCCCCTCCCTCTCTGACCCCGTCGATCATGGACTTGGGGTGGGCGTTATCACCCCGGGAGAGCGTTCTGTCCCCACCACGACTCCATGATCGACGCGACCGGGGGGTGGGGGTTAGGTTGGCCAGGATTGGGGTGGGGTTGCTGGTGGGGGTGCGCCGACCAGTTCGGCGAGCCGGGAGAGTCGACGGCGACCGGTGATCCGGAACGCGGGACCACCGTCGTGGGGGTCGAGCAGCGTGCCAGCGAGCCCGGCCGCGGCGAGCGCGACCCCGATCCGCTCCCAGCACTCCCGGTCGTCCGGGCCGAGGCGCAACAGGAAGCCATCGGGCGGCTCCGGCGTCCCGGCGGCGGCGAGCCACAGCCGCAGCCGCCGGCCGGTCAGGTGAAAGGTGGCGGGCGGGCGTTTCGCCGTACCGTGCAGCCAGCCGGCCGCGAGTGGCTTCAACACCCGGGTGTACGACGTCCGCACGGCGTGTCGCTCCCCCTCGGTCGGCTCCCAGCTCGCCGCCAGCCCGCGCGCCGCCAACTCGGCGACGAGCACGTGCACCCGCCACGCGGCGTCCACCTGCACCGAGAGCCGGGCGGTGCCACCCATCCGGACCACCTCGCCCGGCCCGGCTAGCAGCCCGGCCAGGTCGGCGACCGCAGGCTCGGCCGCCTCCGCCCCGAAGAAGACAAGTTGCCGACCCGCCTCGGCGGCCTGGATCGGCTCCGGCTGCGGCCGGCCGGACTGAGCTGGGACGGCGCGTCGCCGCGCCGGTGCGGGCGCGTCGGACTCCGGGGCGGGAAACAGCGCGGGTGGCTCCGCCGGAGTGTCGTCGAGCCCGCTCAGTGACACTCCGGCACCTCGTCGAAGGCTTTTTTCAGCTCCTCGGAGTTGAGCTTGCTGGTGTCCAGGGCGCTGGCGTCGTACTCCGTGTTGAGGGTCGCCACCGCGGCCCGCACGCCGTCGTAGAAGGCGGTCGGCTCGCCGGTGCCCAGCCCGTCGATGGTGTCCCGGGCGCGACCGTAGGCGTCCCGCATCTTCTCAAGTGAGCTGCGGAAGCCGGCGGAGATGGCCTCGCCGTTGTCGGTCTCCGGCACACCCGCCCGTTCCACCTTGCGGCGCGCTGCCTCACTTGCCTGCTCCGCCCCACCGAAGAGCCGCACCAGGTTCTCCTTGGCCTGCGCCGGCGTGGTCTGCGCGGTCATCTGCTCGTCCGTGCTGCTGGTCAGCTTGCTGATCTCGGAGCGCCACGGGGTGAGCGCGCCGCACACCGAAGCCGCCCAGGCCCGTGGACTGGGGCCACCGCCGCAGCCGGCGAGGACGACGACGATCGTGGCCAGGACCACCGTGAGCTTTCCGGCGGCAGACGCCCGGCACGTACGCATGCGTTGCAGCGTACGGCCTTTGGGCAGGTGTGGCACCGGGCCGGACGGCCCGGGTCCCCGGTCGACGCTGACGTCGACCGGGGACCCGGTGCCGGTGCCGGGTCAGGCGTTGACCGTCTCCGGCCGGTGGTCGGTGCTGCCCGCGCCGGTGCTGCCATCGGCGTCGGAGTCGGACATCGCGATGCCCTTACGCTTGCTGAACAACACAGACGCCACGATGATCAGCGTCGCGACCAGCGCGATGCCGACCCGCACGCCGACGTTGCGGTCATCGCCGACGCTGTACGCCACCACGGCGGGCGCGATCAGCAGCGAGACCAGGTTCATCACCTTGATCAGCGGGTTGATCGCCGGGCCGGCGGTGTCCTTGAACGGGTCACCGACGGTGTCGCCGATGACCGTCGCGGCGTGCGACTCGGAGCCCTTGCCGCCGTACGCGCCGTCCTCGACAAGCTTCTTGGCGTTGTCCCACGCGCCACCGGAGTTGGCCAGGAAGACCGCCATCAGGGTGCCCGCCCCGATCGCCCCGGCCAGGTACGCGGCGAGCGCGCCGGGCCCGAGGCCGAAGCCGACAGCGATCGGCGCCAGGATGGCCAGCAGGCCGGGGGTCATCAGCTCGCGCTGGGCGTCCCGGGTGCAGATGTCGACGACCTTGCCGTACTCCGGGCGCTGGGTGCGGTCCATGATGCCGGGCAGCTCACGGAACTGCCGGCGGACCTCCATCACGACGGCGCCGGCGGAGCGGGACACCGCGTTGATGGCCAACCCGGAGAAGAGGAAGACCACCGCCGCGCCGATGATCAGACCGACCAGGTTGCGCGGGTTCGCCACGTTGAGCGCGTTGAGGATCTCCGCCTCGACGTTGCCCACCTTCGCGTCCCCGTACGCGGCCTTCAGCGAGTCGGTGTACGAGCCGAACAGCGCGGTCGCGGCGAGCACCGCCGTGGCGATCGCGATGCCCTTGGTGATCGCCTTGGTGGTGTTGCCAACCGCGTCCAGCTCGGTGAGCGTCCGGGCGCCGTGCTCGTCGATGTCGCCGGACATCTCGGCGATGCCCTGGGCGTTGTCGGAGATCGGCCCGAACGTGTCCATCGCGACGATCACGCCGACAGTGGTGAGCAGGCCGGTGCCGGCCAGCGCCACCGCGAACAGCGACAGCGTGATGGAGCTGCCGCCGAGGAGGAACGCGCCGAAGACACCGGCGCCGATGAGCAGCGCCGAGTAGACGGCCGACTCCAGGCCGATGCTGATGCCGGCCAGGATCACGGTCGCCGCGCCGGTCTGCGAACTCTTGCCGATGTCCTGCACCGGTCGCCTGTTGGTTTCGGTGAAGTAGCCGGTAAGCGCCTGGATCGCGGCGGCCAGCACGATGCCGATCACCACCGCGCCGATGGCTACCAGTCGAGGGTTGCCGGGCGCGTCGGTGAGCCCGCCGTCGAACTCGTCGAACGTCGCCGGGAGGTAGGCGTAGGCGGCGATCGCCACCAGCACCGCGGAGAGCACCGCCGAGATGTAGAAGGCCCGGTTGATCGCGCTCAGGGCGTTACGGTCGGAGGCGCGCAACCGGGTGATGAAGACACCGACGATCGCGATCAGCACGCCGATGGTGGAGATGATCAGCGGGAAGACCAGGCCCTCCTCGCCGAACGCGGCGCGGCCGAGGATCAGCGCCGCGACAAGCGTCACCGCGTACGACTCGAACAGGTCGGCGGCCATGCCGGCGCAGTCACCGACGTTGTCGCCCACGTTGTCGGCGATGGTGGCGGCGTTGCGCGGGTCGTCCTCGGGGATGCCCTGCTCGACCTTGCCGACCAGGTCGGCGCCGACGTCGGCGGCCTTGGTGAAGATGCCGCCGCCGACCCGCATGAACATCGCGAGCAGCGCGGCGCCGAAGCCGAAGCCCTCCAGCACTGTCGGCGCGTCACCCCGGTAGACCAGGACGACGAGCGCGGCACCGAAGAGGCCGAGGCCGACGGTGAAGAAGCCGACGACGCCACCGGTCCGGAAGGCGATCTTCATGGCCGCCTCGCGGCCACCTTCCCGTTCCCTCGCGGCGGCGGCGACGCGCAGGTTGGCGCGGGTGGCCAACCACATGCCCGCTCCGCCGATGAATGCGCTGAACAGGGCGCCCACCACGAAGAAGAGGGAGCGGCCGAGCTTCACCGCTACCTCACTGCCGTCGGTGTCGTGCACCGGCAGCAGGAAGAGCAGCACCACGGCGATGACGACGAAGATCGCCAGGGTGCGGAACTGACGGAGCAGGTAGGCCGAGGCGCCCTCCTGGACCGCCCCCGAGATCTCCTGCATGTTGGTGGTGCCCTTGCCGGCGGCCAGCACCGTTTTCGTCAGGGCGGCAGCGAAACCGAGCGCCACCAGCGCGACAACCGCGGCGATGACGACGTAGGTGACATTGCTTCCGGTAAGGGAAAGCCCGCCGCCGTCGGCGGCCAAGGTCTCGGACATCTGTGTCCTCCTGTTACCGAACACTCGCGCCGGTGAGTGGAGACGCACCGACCGACGCCTGGATGCGGACTTCGCAAGCGAGCGCCAACCCCAGCGGACCAGCGATGACCACCCATACCCGCTGGCTGCGGGATGGATCACTTGCTGACAACCCGGGTACTGTAGCCCTCCACAGTGTTGGAGGTCACACGCAGGTGCCACCGTGTCGCGATGATCTTCGTCGCTGTGTTATGAATCCAAATCTGATATAGGGCACGGTCCATGAACGAAAGGGCCGCACCCCCACCGGGATGCGGCCCACGAAACGATTCGGTTCAGCGGCCGACCGGCCACACCATCCGTACCTCGGTGCCGATGCCCTCGTCGACCGGGCGCACCTGGAGGTCCTCGACGAAACCGGCGAGCAGCGCGAACCCGACGCCGGTGGTCAGCGCCTCATCGGTGAGCGACTCGTTCGCCAACTCGTCCGGGGGCAGCGCGGTCAGGCCGATGCCAGCCTCGATCGGCGCCCGGTCCACCACCCGCACCGCGTACGAACCACCGTCGGACATCTCCACGAGCACCGGGTCGGCCAGGCCGTACTGCCGGTGCAGTGCCACCGCACGGGTGCATGCCTCACCGATGGCCAGGCGTACCTCGTCCAGCAGGTCCTCCCGGACCCCGGCCCGCCGCGCG
Source organism: Micromonospora sp. NPDC049047 (assembly GCF_040649135.1). Classification (NCBI taxonomy): domain Bacteria; kingdom Bacillati; phylum Actinomycetota; class Actinomycetes; order Micromonosporales; family Micromonosporaceae; genus Micromonospora; species Micromonospora sp. NPDC049047. The sequence goes on along the minus strand of NZ_JBEZEY010000002.1, from coordinate 164,723 downwards.
ACGGCGACACCGACCAGCCGGGCGGTGCGCACGTGCACCGGAGCGGGGGAGAACGAGAGCTTGACGGTCGCCATCACGCGCCGGCGCCCGCCGGGTCGGCGCTGATCGCCGCGTCGACCGTCGGGTGCAACGGGAACACCTGGTCCAGTGCGGTGATCCGGAAGATCTTGAGCAGCGGTTCCTTGTCACAGACCAGGGCGAACGAGCCGCCGGCCGAGCGGAGCCGCTTGAGCGCGCCGACCAGCACGCCCAAACCGGTGGAGTCGAGGAAATCCACCCGGTCGAGATCGACGACCACGTGCCGGGCGCCACCGTCGATCAACTCGAGGAGTCGTTCGCGGAGCCGGGGCGCGGTGTAGACGTCCACCTCACCACCGACCTCGAGCACCGTGTGCTCACCCTCGGTGCGGGTCGCCAGCGACAGCTCCATCGGTCCTCCTCGCCAGAGCCGTAAACTCTCGTGGGCATCTAACCACTACCGCCGGTGCGGCCTGCGGACGCCAGCGGAGGCTTCCCCTTACCCCCCGGCCCGACTTTTCATCTCCGAACACCAGTGCGAGAGTGCAGGGCGTGACCTCCAACGACTTCGGCGCGGCGCACCACCCGCCGCTCCATGACCCGGAGTCGTCGCCCGCGGCCACCGTATCCGCTGCTCGCGGCCCTGGGCCAGCGCCGGCCGACCTGCTGCGCCGGCTCCGGGCCCGGGGCGTCGGCGATCCGGTCACCCACGTCGAGCGGGTGCCGGCCCGCGCCGGGGTGCCCGCCCCCTGGCCGTCGTGGGCACCGGAGGAACTGCGCGCGGCGTTCACCAGCCGCGGAGTGGCAGCACCCTGGCAGCACCAGGCCGCGGCGGCCGACCTGGCGCACGAGGGTCAACACGTGATCGTCGCCACCGGCACCGCGTCCGGCAAGTCACTGGCGTACCAGCTCCCGGCGCTTGCCACCCTGCTCGCCGACCCCCGGGCCACAGTGCTCTACCTGGCACCGACGAAGGCGCTCTCCGCCGACCAGCTGCGGGTCGTCGCCGCGCTGGAACTGCCAGGGGTACGCCCCGCCTGCTACGACGGGGACACTCCGCGCGCCGAACGGGAGTGGGTCCGCCGGCACTCCCGGTTCGTGCTGACAAACCCCGACATGCTGCACCACGGCATCCTGCCCGGCCACGCCCAGTGGTCCGGTTTCCTGCGCCGCCTCGCGTACGTGGTGATCGACGAGTGCCACACCTACCGTGGCGTGTTCGGCTCGCACGTGGCGCACGTACTGCGTCGGCTCCGCAGGCAGTGCGCCCGGTTCGGGGCCACCCCGGTCTTCGTCCTCGCCTCGGCGACCTCCGGCGACCCGGCGACCGCGGCCGGACGGCTTACCGGCCTGCCGGTGACGGCGGTCACCGAGGACGCGTCGCCGCGCGGCGGGGTGACCTTCGCGCTCTGGGAGCCGCCGCTGCTGCCACCCGAGCCGGGCTCCGCACCCCCTGCCTCCACACCTCCGGTGCCCCCACCGGCCACCGGCGACGGCACCGCGCCGCCCGCACCCCCGCAGGCCACCGGCGACCACGACGACCTTCGGCAGGTCCGCCGGTCGGCGCTGCGCGAGACCGCCGACCTGCTCGCCGACACGGTCGCCGAGGGGGTACGCACCCTCGCGTTCGTCCGCTCCCGCAAGGGCGCCGAGGTCGTGGCGGCAAACGCGCGCCGGTCGCTCGACGACGCGGTGCCGGGGCTCGGCGACCGGGTGGCCGCCTACCGGGGCGGCTACCTGCGCGAGGAGCGACGGGAGCTGGAGCGGGCGCTGCTGCACGGCGACCTGCTCGGCCTGGCCTCCACAAACGCGCTTGAGCTGGGCGTGGACCTGGTCGGGCTGGACGCGGTGCTGATCTGCGGCTACCCGGGCACCCGGGCGTCACTGTGGCAGCAGGCGGGCCGCGCCGGGCGTTCCGGACAGGAAGCCCTCGCCGTGCTGGTGGCCCGGGACGACCCACTCGACACCTACCTGGTGCACCACCCGGAGGCGATCTTCGGTGCCCCGGTGGAGGCGACGGTGCTCGACCCGGCAAACCCGTACGTGCTGGCGCCGCAGCTCGCCTGCGCCGCCGTCGAGGCGCCACTCACCCCGGCCGACCTGGTGCTCTTCGGTGACGGCGCGAAGGAGGCCGTTGACCAGCTGGTGGAGGCCGGGGCGCTGCGGCAGCGGCCCACCGGCTGGTACTGGCGGCATCGCGAGCGGCCCGAGGTGGACCTGCGCGGAGAGGGTGGCGCCCCGGTCTGCGTTGTGGAGTCGTCGACCGGCCGGCTGCTCGGCACTGTCGACGGCAGCTCCGCGCACTTCCTGCTGCACCGTGGCGCGGTCTACCTGCACCAGGGCGTCTCGTACGTGGTCGATGACCTCGACCTCGCCGACGGCTGCGCACTCGTGCACGCCGAGGAGCCGGACTGGTCCACCCACGCCCGCGACGTCACCGACCTGTCAGTGGTGTCGGTACGTTCCTACGTGGACGCCGGGCCGGTCGGCATGTTCCTCGGCGAGGTGGACGTGACCAGTCAGGTCGTGTCCTACCAGCGGCGACGGATCGCCACCGGCGAGGTGATCGACACCCGACCACTCGACCTGCCCACCCGGGAACTGCGGACGGTGGCGGTCTGGTTCACCCTGTCGCCGCAGTCGTTGGCTCTTGCCGGGGTCCAGCCCGCCGACGTGCCTGGTGCGCTGCATGCCGCCGAACACGCCGCGATCGGTCTGCTGCCGCTGATGGCCACCTGCGACAGGTGGGACATCGGTGGGCTCTCCACAGCCGTACACCCGGACACCGAGGCGCCTACCGTGTTCGTCTACGACGGGCACCCGGGTGGCGCGGGTTTCGCCGAGCGGGCGTACGGGACGGCGTCGGCGTGGTTGCGGGCCACTCGGGACGCGATCGCCGAGTGCGGTTGCGAGACCGGTTGCCCGTCCTGCGTGCAGTCGCCGAAGTGCGGCAACGGCAACAACCCCCTCTCCAAGCCGGACGCGATCCGGGTGCTCGACGTGGTGCTGGCGAACCTGCCCGAATGAGCGGTTGCATGAACCGGCCTGACACTGGGCACAATGTGTGGGAGCGCTTCCATCGATCTCTCTCTTGCTGATTGCCCCGCCGTGCCCGAGGAGAAGCCGTGGCCGACACCATCGCCGAGACCGTCGACCTGCTCTACAGCATCGACCAGGATCAACTCACCCTCGACCAGCAGATCGCGCTCGGTTCCGCGCTGGCCAACCTGGCTCAGGCCGAACGGCTGGAGCAGATCAACGAACGGCTGCGCGTCATCCACCAGGTCTTCAACACCTGGGCGCTGCGCGCCGCCACCACCACCGACGGGCGCTGATCCATCCCCCCGCTGGTCTGACACCCGCCGACGGCTACCCAGCGTCTTGCGATCGCCGATGGCAGGGGAGCACGACAGTTGTTGGGCTGTGCGAGACTCCGGCGGACCAAACCCCTGAGGAGCTCAGATGCAGTTCGACAATTTGCAGAACCAGCAGCAGTTCTATGTCCGTCAGCGACTGCGCATGATGGTCAACCAGTACGAGGTCCGGACGGTCGCCCCGGACGGCACCGAGGGTGAGCTGATCGCGTTCGCGCAGCAGAAGCGCCTCGCCTTCAAGGAACAGGTGACGATCTACACAGACGACTCGAAGCAGCAGCCCCTGCTCGGCTTCAAGGCCCGCCAGCGCATCGACCTCGGCGCCACGTACGACGTCACCGACGCGGCCGGCAACGCGATCGGTTTGTTCCGCAAGGACTTCGCCCAGTCCCTGCTCCGGTCGACGTGGCACGTCGAGCAGGCCGGCCTGCCGCAGGTCACCGGCCAGGAACGCAGCATGCCGGTGGCACTGCTACGCCGGTTTGTCGACTCGCTGTCGTGGCTGCCGTACCACTTCGACTTCACCGCCGGCGGCCAGCCGGTCTTCACCGTGGTCAAGAAGTGGGGGCTGCGGGACAAGTACATCGTCGAGGTGCAGCACCCCCAGATCGACCGTCGCCTGGTCATCGCCATGGCCGTCGCCCTCGACGCGCTCCAGGCTCGCTGACACCTTCGGCTCACCCACTGCCCGGCCGCTGACCGGGACGAGGCCTCAGCCTGGTCCCGGCCAGCAGGCTGTCGGCGGATACCGCGACGTTCGCCGGTTCGTCGAGCGGCCGGCCCCGCCGACCCGACACCTGGCGCGAGCCCTGTGTGAACGGCAGCAGCCGCCCAGCCGCGCGCCCGACCCGGCGATCTTCCGGCGTGCCCACGGAATGCTCGGCCCCGACCCGGCGATCTTCCGGCGGGTCCGCCGAATGCTTGGCATCGACCCCGAGTAGACCCTGATGATGTCGGTCAACCGCGTACCGGTCCGGCGCGGGCCGTCGATGTGGCGACCCGGGTCAGTCCGGGGAGTGGGGTGAACACCACCTCGACCGTCACCAGCACGTCCAGTCCGTCAAGGCGACAGCCGACCGTCCGGCCGGCGTTGCGGCTGGCGATGTCGGCAGCGAACGCGCAGGCCGTCGCCTCGCCGTCGAACGGGTGGGCGGCTCCCGCCAGCGCGCCAAGATCGGCTGCCACCGCCGCCCGCTGACCCGCCAACCAAGTCGCGGCGATGGCGGCGCCGAACGTGCCGACCAGCAGAAAGACCAGCCCGGTCGCCAGCACCAGGATGGTTGCCCCGCCGCGCTGCGCGTCCGGCGGGGCGTCGTCGAGCCGTTCGGAGTCCGGGCCGAGAGTCCGTCGCATCTCAACTCCGCTCAGCAACGCCAGGTTCCACCGCCGCGACCGCGGTGGCGACCACTGTGATCCGGGGAAGCCGGCCGCCAAGCGCCCGGACGGGCGCGCGTACCGTCGTCCGCACCCGGTTGCCGTCCACGGACACCGACACCTCCGCCCCCGGGGGTGCCGCGCGCTCACCTTCGGCTCCGCCGTCCGCGCCACGGGCGGTGGCCAGCGCCGCTTCCCGGGCCGCGTGCAGGCAGCCGGCCTGGGCACTCACGGCATTGACGGCGGCGAGTCCAGCCAGCAGGAGCAGGAGCAGCGCCGGCAGGCCAGCCGCCAGTTCGGCGGTGAACGACCCGCGTTCGCCGTCGGCGACCCACCCGACGGTGCGGGTTCTGCGCCCGCCGCGCGCTCGCCCGGGATCGCCGCGCCTCCGATCGGGGCCAGCCTGCCGGCGCCCGATCACTTCAGCGCCCGGTCGATGACGGCGGTCAGCGCCGACTGAACGTTGCCGGAGGTCAGCACCTTCAACAGGATCCCGGCGAAGGCAACCGCCGCGAGTGTGCCGACGGCGTACTCCGCCGTGTTCATTCCGGCGTCGCCACGCAGGCGGGCGATGAGTTTGCGCATTACTGTTTCCCTTCTCGATGGGTCAGAGCACGTCGCCGAGAACGGCGACGATCACCGGCACCAGGCCAGCGAGAATGAACGCCGGCAGGAAGCAGAGCCCCAGCGGCAGGACGATGAGCACACCCGCCCGACGGGCTGACGCCTCGGCAGCGGTCGCCCGGTCGGCACGTAGGTCGTCGGCGAGCCGGGTCAGTGCACCGGCCAGGGCTGCGCCGCTGTTCGACGAGCGCAACGCCGCAGCGGTCAACCGCTCAGCACCGGGCACCGCGTCCAGCGCGGACCACGCCTCCGCCGGACCACCGCCGAGCAGCATCGTGCGGCCGGCCCGGGCCAGCCGCACGGCGAGTGGTCCGTCCAGAGCCTCGGCGACGGCCAGCACCGAGCGATCCACCGGAGCGCCCGCCCGCATCGCGGCGGCCAGCAGGTCGACAGCGAGCGGCAGGTCGGCGGCTTCCTGAAGCCGCCGCTTGCGCACGCCCGGTGACTCGATCCGGCGCAGGAGAAAATCAAGCAGCACCGCGGTCGGGACCGCACCGAGCAGCCCCAGCCAACCCTCGGCGACCACGGCCACGGCCAGCCCGCCCAGCGCTGCGGCGAGGCGGATCGCGTCCGGCCGCCGCCCACCGGCTGGTCCGCGTGGGCTCGTTGGACTCCGCGACATCATCCGGCCCGCCCCGGCGCCGCGCCCAGCCGCTCCGTCCAGAGAAGGCCCACGACCTGCAAGGCGACCGCGACGACGGCACAGACACCGCCGACACCGCTGTGCAGCAGCACCGCCACCGGGTCGACGCCGATTCCGTACCCCAGCCCGATCCCGCCCACCGGCAACGCGGCCAACAACCAGGCCGTGGCCCGGGCGCCGGCCGCCTGGGCCGCCGCGGCGGCCAGCCCTCGGTCGGTCGCCCGCGCGTCGGCCTCGATCCGCTCGACGAGTTCCGCGAGTGGCGCGCCGGTCCGATCGGCCAGCCGCACCGCGGCCGCCGTCAGCTGACGCAGCCGGTCGGACCCGTCCCGCCCGTCGGTGGCGGCCTCGATCGCGTGCGGCACGGGCAGGCCGGCCCGGAGGTCGGCCGCAAGGCCACACAGTTGGTCCAGCCCACGTCGCCTTCGACGCTCGGCACCCCGGTTCACACGCCAGCGCACCATCGCCCGTGCGGCAAGTACGGCGTACCCGCCAGACGCGACCGCTGCGACCGGGCCGCCGAGCACCGCACCGGCACCAGCTGCCAGCATCCCCACCAGCGGCAGGACCCGCGTCGACGACAGTGGAATCCGCCGCCACGCACCCACGGTCGGGGCATCGGTCGATCCGACGAGCTGGTCGGCCCGGTGCACGACACCTGCACGGCCCTCAGCCGTGGCCGCTCCGGATCGGTCGCCCGGATCGGTTGCCAGGTCGGCACACCCGGCGGTCAGCAGCGCGTCCGAAGCGTCGTCGCGACGGTCCACCGCCTCATCGCCGCCGCAGATCGTCATCGCGGCCACGGATGTGCCACCCTGTCCAGCGACGTCCGGGACCCGGGCCTCCTGCCCGGTGCTCCCGGCCGGACGTCGGGGGTCCCGACGGGTCGGCGGGCGTGTCGGGCCTACCGGACGGGCATAACGCACCGATCCGCCCCTGGCCCCAGGCCCGCCCGCGCCGCCGGTGGCCTCCCGGCTGGGCCAGCCGAGCGCGGTCGACCTCCCAGTCCAGCCCGCCGTGGTCCGCGCCCGGCCTGAAGCAGCGACCGAGCCACCCGGCGTCGGTGAGTCACCAGGCCCGTCGACCAGCCCGTCCGGCGTACGGCCGAGTTCCCGGACCCACTCCACCAGGGCCTCGTCGGGATCCCCGACCCCGCTCCCCCGAGCCGTCGTCAACACCCGACGCCGACGGGCTCGGATGCTGCGTACGGGCCACGCCACCAGGGCCGCGGCGACCAGCAACAGTGCTGCCACCAGCATCGTGGCGCCGGTCATGCCGGACCTGCCGACCCGGGCCACGGTTCGCTGAGGATCGGCGGCACCGCCACCCCGCGCTCCCGGAGCAACGCCCCCAGCGCGCGGGCGGCCAACCCGAGACCCCCGCCGCGTACCCAGGCGGGCACCACTGTCACCAACCGTTCCGGCCCATCGGGCAGCAGCAGGCAGACCGACTCCAGGACGCGTCCCCGGTCAGAACGGCGTACCTGGAACAGCACCTGCAACGCGGCGGCCACCTGGGCGTGCAGCGCGGCGCGCGGCAGCCCACCCAGCATGCCCAGCGCCTCCAGCCGAGCCGGCACGTCGGACGGCGAGTTGGCGTGCAGGGTGCCGGCGCCCCCGTCGTGGCCGGTGTTGAGCGCCGCGAGCAGGTCGACCACCTCGCCGCCCCGGCACTCCCCCACCACCAGGCGGTCCGGGCGCATCCGCAACGCCTGCCGGACCAGGTCGCCGAGGCTGACCGCGCCCGATCCCTCCACATTCGCGGTACGCGCCTGAAGCCCGACCACGTGCGGATGCCCCGGACGCAGCTCGGCCGCGTCTTCCACAAGCACTATCCGCTCGGTGGCTGGCACCATCCCCAACAGCGTGTTGAGCAGTGTCGTCTTGCCCGACCCGGTGCCCCCGGTGACCAGGTACGCCAGGCGGGCGGCCACGACGGCGGCGAGCAGCGGTGCCACCGGTCGCGGCACGGTCCCGTGGCGGACCAGTTCGTCGAGGCTGAACGGCCGGTGTCGGAAGGTCCGCAGGGACAGGTAGGGGCCCTCGGTCGCCACCGGCGGCAGCACGGCGTGCAGTCGGGTGCCGTCGGGGAGCCGGGCGTCCGCGTACGGGGAGCCGTCGTCGAGCCGCCGGCCGGCGCTGGCGATCAGACGCTGCGCCAACCGGCGAACGTCCTCGATCGAGCCGAACGGCACCGCGACCTGTTGCAACCCCGAACCACGATCCACCCACACCCGGGTCCCGTTGACGAGGACGTCGGTGACCTCTGGGTCGGCGAGCAGTGGGGCCAACGGCCCGGCACCGACGAGATCGTCGTGCACCCGGTCGGCTATCCGCAGCACGGCGTTGTCGCCGAGCACCGCAGTGGTTGGTTCGGCCCGTACCGCGGAGACGATCGACGCCGCCGTGACCGGGGTGGTGGCCGCGGCGATCCGCTGCCGCACTCGGGCGGCGAGGGTGCCGTCCTGCGACCGGCCGGTCATGCCGCACCCGTCGCCGGGACGCCTGTCAGGTCGGCGACGATCCGCTGGCAGAGCGCGGCCAGCGGGCCTTTCCCTGCGGCGGCTGGCGCCTCGCCCCGTTCCAGCCCGCGGCACAGCCCCGGCTCGGGGCGCAACGTGCCTGCCAGCGGGAGGCCAAGAGCCCGTGCCACCTCGGTGGCACGTAGTCGTCCCGGGGCGGGCCCGCGCACCACCACCGAGAGCGCGGCGCAGTGCGGGGCGGCCGCGGCCACCACCCGAGCGGCCGCCGCTGTGGCACGCAACTCGGCGGGGACGACGACGAACGCCTGGTCCGCCGCCTGCAACGCGACAACTGCGGCGTCGTCCAACTGCCGTGGCACGTCGGCCACCACGAAGTCCCGACCCCGCCGGGCGGCGTCGACGGTCGCCGCCATCGCCGCCGCTGGCAGCGCCAACATCTCGCCGCGGTCCCAGGAGAGCACCACCAGATCCCCCCGGTTGGGCAGTGCCCGCACCAACGCCGGGGCGTCCACCCGCCCGTCGGCGCCGGTGAGCGACGGCCAGCGCAGCCCTTCCAACTGCTCCCAGCCGAGCACCAGGTCGAGGCCACCCCCGAGCGGGTCCGCGTCGACAAGCAGCGTGCGCAGCCGGGCCCGAGCGGCGGTCACGGCGAGGCCGCCGGCAAGCACGCTCGCCCCGGCACCGCCTCGGCCGCCGAGCACCGCGACGATCCGGGCGCCGACGCCGTCCGGGCGGTCCGGACCCTGCTCGGCGAACCGATCCACCAGCCACGGCTCCGCGGTGGGCAGCATGGCGACGTGCTCGGCCCCGATCAGCTCGGCGACCTGCCAGCCGGGGTCGAGCTGGCCGACGCGGCCGACCAGCACCAGCCGGGACCGCTGCGGTAACCGGGCACGCAGACACGACTGCGCCTGGTCGGCGCCGAGCAACACCAGCGGAGCGGGCTGCCAGCGGGTACGGGCGGCGGCCGGGTCGCGGGCCAGGTCCACCTCGGTCCCGCCGGCGGCGGCGAGTCGGAGCAGGTCATCGAGCAGTTCGTCGTCGCCGGTGACCACCAGCGGAAGCCGGCGGGTCGGCGGAACCGAGGTACGGGATGGCATCGCGGCCTCCAGCGATCGGGCTCTGGTATGCCGCCGACCATGCTCGGAAACCGCCCGGCAAGCTGCCCGACCGCGCCGATCTGTGGACAACCAGGCGGGCTGTGGACAACGCCCGCGGCGACAGTTGATCTGCTACGCGCTCGGCCGGTCCGCCTCGCCACGAGTTGCTCGGCAACGGGACCGCTTCTCCCGGGAGCGGTCCCACTGTCGACGGTCAGGCAAGTTGGTCGGTCGACGGCGCGGGTCACGTGCGATGTTCCAGCGGTCGCGGTCGGCCTCCTGGCGCGCGGCCTGGACGAACCCACTCCCCCACCGTGGTGGGCATCGATCGTTGTAGGATCCCCGTCGTGGGATACGCAGTAAACCCTTCAGGTCGCCTGCACCTCCCGGAGTCGGACGATGCCGCCGCGGCCGCCGCCGCCCAGGCCGCCATGGCCGAACGAGTTGGTTGGTACAACCCGGACACGGTTCCGCCGGTTGGCACGGTTACCGACCTGGCGGACGAGGCCAGCGCCTCGATCATCCGCGACGGAGACTGGCTCGAGTTCGGGTTCGACGACGCGGGCGACCCAAAATGGTCGAACCAGGCCACTGCCTTCTACGTGGCGATCGCGCCGTTCGTTCACTCGGGAACCGTCGACATCGAGGGTGAGGATGGTGCCCGTTGGTCATACACCTACGCCAACGGGCAGATCACCCAACAGGGTTGGAATGGTTGGGATGGATCGATCGAACCGTTTGGCGAGCACGTGAACCTCGATTCCCTGAACAATCCGTAGGCGCGACTTCCCGCATCGGCCGTTCGGATATCGACAGGGCTCTCCGGTGCTCCTATCGAGGGCACATCTCGCCGGCTGCCTCCGGGCGGAGTTTGGCCCCTCCGTCCCGAACGCCAGCACGGAACTGCTGCGTGTCAGCCATTGCCGTCTGGTGCCGTTGAGCAGGTGAAACATACTGGCTTATGCCGTCCGTCGTCAGCGCCTGGCGGCCGATTCGCTGCGTTCTCGCCGCTTCGGTCAGTGCCACTAAAACCCACGCCAGACATGGCGGCCAGAACGTGTGGCTTCCGTGTCCTGCTGACGGATCCACCACTCCCGGAGACCAACGGGACTAGCTAAGGCGCCCAGCCCTCTTGGTCACCTCGAACCATTCTCAGCAGAGGCGTCACTTTCTGCGCCGCAACCGCATCGTGTATTCCTTCCAGAATCCGGATGCCGTCGAGCGCATTTCCGCCGATCATCATTGCTAGCGCTTGCTTGTATTCGGCGGTGAGTATGTTGCCGCAGGCACGCCGTCACCAGTCCGGGAGCGCTCCCCGCAAAGGGACGACCCCCGTCGGGGGGAGACGGGGGTCGTCGAAGGTTCGGCTCCGGGGGGGTCGAGCCGAACCACTCAGCGGCCACGGGGGGTGCAACCGCTGAGGGTCTTGTCTATTTCGGGGATGTGAATGCTCGTCGTACCGACAAGTCTGCCTGAGCGGGCCCGTCACGTCGAGTGGTGCCGACCCCACTCACTGCGAAATTCTCCTCGCGGAGTGTGACCGTGATCACGCAGAGCGGGGATATTTGGTGCCAGCCCGCAGGTCCGAAGGGTGGCCTGACCCCGGGCACCCGCCGACGATAGACCATCCGGCTAGACTTTCGCGCCGTGGGCCGAAGTGCCGCTTTCTTCGATCTGGACAAGACCGTCATCGCCAAGTCGAGCGCCCTGGCGTTCGGTCGGCCGTTCTACCGGGACGGGCTGATCACCCGGCGTGACGTGGTCAAGTCGGCGTACGCGCAGCTGATGTTCCGGCTGGGCGGCACCGACGAGCAGACCATGGCCCGAACACGGGACTATCTGGCTGCGCTCTGCAAGGGCTGGCAGGTGGAACAGGTCCGCCAGATCGTCGCGGAAACCCTGCATGAGCTGATCAACCCCTATGTGTACGCCGAAGCAGCAGTCCTGATCGCGGAGCACCAGGCCGCTGGCCGCGATGTGGTGCTGGTGTCGGCGTCCGGCGAGGAGATGGTCCGGCCGATCGGCGAGTTGCTCGGGGTCACCGACGTGATCGCCACCCGGATGACGGTTCGGGATGGCCGGTACAGCGGCGAGGTCGAGTTCTACGCGGCCGGTCCGAGCAAGGTCGAGGCGGTCGGCGAGTTGGCCGCTGCCAGGGGTTATGACCTGGCTGACTCGTACGCCTACTCGGATTCGTACAGTGATCGACCGCTGTTGGAGTGTGTCGGTCACCCGAGTGTGGTCAACCCGGACCGGCAGTTGCGCAAGCTGGCTTCGGAGAATGCCTGGCCGGTGCTGGAGTTCCGGCACCCGATCCCGCTGGGCCGTCGGCTGCGGGAACGACCCGCCGTTCCGGTGGCCGCGGCGGCGCTCGGCGTCGGGGTGGGCGTGGCCATCGGTATCGCCTGGTATGGCCGGCATCGCCGGACCCGCGCCGCCGCCACCGCCTGACCGGTCCGGCCTGCGCGCCCCTTCCTCCCTACCCCTCGCTCCGGCAGCCCGGAGCGGCGGTGAGTGCGGCCCTCGTTCCCCTGCACCGCGCTCGGATCGCGCCGAATCACTCGTTGAGCGATTGCTCAAGTAGTCGTATGCTCCGTTTGAGCGACTGCTTAAAACGGGAGGTCATGTGACTCAAGACGAGGAACCGCCAGCAGAGCGAACGGCCGCGCACTGGATCCTGGCCGGCTTGATCACGCTTTTCGGGGTGGTCGTCTTCATCGGGGTGGTCGATCAGGGCCGGGCCGACAGCGCCGTGCTCTTCGTGGCGCTTCCGGTGCTGCTGGCCGCCGCGCTCGCCCTGACCCCGCGCCAGACGGCCCACGGCAGGGTCTTCGGGGCCGTCACGGTGGCCCTGCTGCTGGCGGCGGTGGTGCTGCACGAGGGTGCGGTCTGCGTCCTGCTGGCCGCCCCGCTGGTGTACGCGGTGGCGCACGGCACCACCGCCCTGATCCGCGCCCTGCAGAAGGCCAACCGGCCGTACGTGTTCGCGGCCGTGCCGCTGCTGCTCCTGCCCGGCCTGGAAGGCAGTGGCATCGTCGGCCGGGTCGACCCGGCGCAGACGGTCGAGGTGACAAGGGTCGTCGGGCTTCCCGTCGATCGGGTGGCCGAGCGCCTCGCCGCCGGCCCGCACCCGACCACCGTCCGTTCCGCGCCGCTGCGGCTGCTGGGCGTGCCCACACCGGGGCAGGTAAGTGGCGACGGGCTCAGCCTCGGCGATCGGTGGATGTTCGGCTACCACGGCAGCGCGCACGGCCCGGGCGGGCACCTGCTCGCCGAGGTGGACGACGTCGCACCGGGGCGGGTCGGCTTCCGCTTCGTCGAGGACAGCTCCATCACCGCGCGCTGGTTCACCTGGCGGCACGCGGAGCTGACCTGGCGGACGATCGACCCCGGGCACACCGAGGTCCGGATCCAGGTCGACTACGCCCGGGGTCTGGACCCGTCCTGGTACTTCGGGCCGGTGCAGCAGGTGCTGCTCGGTGCCGGGGTCGGGCACCTGCTCGACATGCTGGCGTTGGAGTGACCGTCGCCCGCTGGCTGAGCCTGGCGCTGCCGCTGCTCGCCGTACTCGCCGTCGGTGCCCGGGTGCGGGACCGGACCTCCCGGGCCGCGGCACTGCTGGCGTTCGTCGCGGCCGGGATCGGCATCGCCGCGCTGCACGAGGTCGCCCGCCGGACCGGCTGGTACGCGTTCACGCCGGTCGCCGGCGCCTACCGGGGGATGCCGGTGGACCTGTGGATCGGCTGGGCCGCCCTCTGGGGCGCGCTGCCGGTGCTGCTGCGCCGGGTGCTGCCGCTGCCGGTCGCGCTGGGTCTGCTGCTCTGGGTCGATGCGGTGGCGATGCCGGCGCTGCACCCGCTGGTCCGCCTCGGCCCGCACTGGCTCGTCGGGGAGGTGCTCGGGCTGCTCCTGGTGGCCCTGCCCGCCCAACTGCTCGGTCGGTTCTGCGCCGACCGCCGGCACCTGGGCGCGCGGACGCTGCTCCAGGTCGGGCTCTTCGCCGCGCTGCTGCTCTGGTTCCTGCCCACAGTGGCCTTCGAACTGGGCGACGGGACGTGGGCCGGGCTGACCGGGCTGGACCGCGGCAGGCTGCTCGTGGTGGCGCAGCTGGCCGTGCTGACGGCCACGCCGGCGCTGGCCGCCGTCGCCGAGTTCGCCGTGCGGGGCGGCGGCACGCCGTACCCGTGGGACCCGCCGCGTCGGCTGGTCACCACCGGCCCGTACGCCTACCTCGCCAACCCGATGCAGCTCACCGCGGTGGCGATGCTGCTGCTCACCGCCGGGGTCACCCGGAGCGTCACCCTGGCCCTGGCGGCGGTGTCGGCGGGAGCGTTCGGAGCGGCGGTGGCCGGGCCGCACGAGCACCACGACCTACGAGCGCGGTACGGCGACTCCTGGCGGGCGTACCGGGCTCAGGTGCGCGACTGGTGGCCTCGCTGGCGGCCCTACTCCACCGGGCCCCCGGCGGTGCTCTGGCTGGACGACGACTGCGGGCCCTGCGCGGCCACCTGGCGGATGCTGGCCCGGCGGCACCCGGCCGGGCTGCGGATCCGACCCGCCCGGGAACACGAGCGCGTGCTGTGGCGGGCGGAGTACGTGGGCGGCGACGGTCATACCGAACGGGGGGTGGCCGCCGTCGCCCGCGGACTCGAACACGTCCACCTCGGCTGGGCGTTTGTCGGCTGGACGCTGCGACTGCCCGGGGCCACCTGGCTCGCCCAACTTGTCACCGATGCGATGATCGCACCGCCGCACCCGGCCCGCCCGCGAGGAGAGCCATGTCCGACACCAAACAGCGCCTCCTCGACGGCACCATCGCCGCCATCCGGGAGCACGGCATCGCCGGCGTCTCCGCCCGTACCATCGCCGCCACCGCCGGGGTGAACCAGGCGCTCGTCTTCTACCACTTCGGCACTGTCGACGACCTGCTCGCGGCCGCCTGCCGGCACGGCACTGTCGAGCGGGTCCGGCACTGGTCGGCGCGGTTGACCTCGACCGGGTCGCTACGCGATCTGCTCGCCGTCGGGCGGGAGCTGCACGACGAGGAACGCCAGCTCGGCAACGTCAACTTCCTGGCCCAGATGCTGGCGGGGGCACAGGCGGACAAGCGGATGGCCGCACCGACGGCTGCGGCGCTCCAGCTCTGGGTGGACGAGATCGAGTCGGTCCTGCGCAGACTGCTCGCCGGCTCACCGTTCGCCGAGGTGGCCGACGTGCCGGGCCTGGCCCGCGCGGTCTCGGCCGCGTTCATCGGGCTGGAGCTCTACGAGGGGGTGGACGAGGCGGGCGCCGCCCGGGCGATGGCCGCCCTCGACCAGCTCGCGCTGCTGCTGGAGATCGTCGACGACCTCGGGCCGATCGCCCGCCGAGCGCTGCAAGCCAAGGTCAACCGCGCGGTACGGCGGGAGTGACAGCGGCTCAGCCGGCGGCGAGGATCTCGTCGCCGATGGCGGTGAGCTGGTCGGCGCCGACCTCCACCGCCGCCATGTAGTGGCGCAGCCACGAGCGCAACCCGTCCGGGGTGCCGGTGGCGAAGGCGCTGGCCGAGCCGACGTACTCGGGCTCCCGCTCGCGGTGCCCGACGTCGACGGCGAGCAGCCCCCGCGGGTCGAGACCGCTGGCGAGCAGCACCAGCCGGGCGGCACCACGGGCCACCAGGCCGGACGGTCCGGCGAACGGGCGCAGGTTCAGCAACTCACAGTGGACCACTGCGGCGAGCACAAGCGGCGAGACGGTGCTGCCGCCGGCAACCAGCCCGGCCAGCCCGTCCAGCCGGGCGGCGACCACCGGATCGGCCACCGGGCGACCCAACTCGGCCTCCGGCACCACGTCCCGGGCGGCGAGCACGTGCAGTTTCGCGAGCGCCTGCCGGGGTGCCTTCGGCCAGAGTTCGCTCAGGCCGGGCAGCGCCCCGGCGACCCGCAGCGCCCCCTGGAGCACGGGATCGGTGACAGTGCCGGCGCGGACCGCCTCGCGGTCGTGTCCGGCCCCCTCAAGGGCGGCGCTGGCCACCGCCGAGCGGAGGCTCACCTCGGCCGCTACCTGCCCGCCGTGCCGGCGCAGCGCCCGGTGCCCGAGCGCCTGGTCGAACCGCTCGCGGGCGCGCTCGACGGCGGCGGCGATGTCGGCGAGCGCGAGCAGGGGCGCGAGCGGGTCGGTGGTCACCCCGTCACGCTAGCGACCCGGCCCGACCCGGCGGGTGGCCCCCGGGCGCAACGCGACAGGGACCACCCCACCCGAGACACCCGCCGGCCCCCGACGGTGCCCCCGAGGGGCTCCGGGCGCCGGTCCTGGGCCGGTCCAGTGGGCGGCGACAGGCCGTCGGGCGCGCGGCGGGGGCCGCTCGGCGCGACCGGGGTGGGCGGCGGTCGCCGGCTTGCTGACCCGCGACTACCCTCGTGGCCAGCGAGACGCAGGTCACCCGAGGACGAGGAGTCACGGCATGAGCGAGGCATTGGCAAATCTGCTGAACGAGACGCGCCAGTTCCCCCCGCCGGCCGAACTCGCCGCGCACGCCAACGTCACAGTCGACGCGTACGCGGAGGCCGACTCCGACCGCCTCGCGTTCTGGGCGAAGCAGGCCGACCGGCTGGCCTGGTCGAAGAAGTGGGACGAGGTGCTCGACTGGTCGAACCCGCCGTTCGCGAAGTGGTTCGTCGGTGGGCAGCTCAACGTGGCGTACAACTGCCTGGACCGGCACGTCGAGGCGGGCCGGGGCGACAAGGTCGCGATCCACTGGGAGGGCGAGCCGGGCGACACCCGGACCATCACCTACGCCGACCTGCACGAGCTGACCTGTCGGGCGGCGAACGCGCTCACCGACCTGGGTGTCACGGCCGGCGACCGGGTGGCGATCTACCTGCCGATGATCCCGGAGGCGGCGGTCGCGATGCTGGCCTGCGCCCGGATCGGCGCGGCGCACAGCGTGGTCTTCGGCGGCTTCTCCGCCGACTCGCTGAGCAACCGGATCCAGGACGCCAGCGCCAAGGTGGTGATCACCGCCGACGGCGGCTACCGGCGGGGCAAGCCGTCGGCACTGAAGCCGACAGTGGACGAGGCGGTGGCGAACTGCCCGTCGGTGGAGCACGTGCTGGTGGTCCGCCGTACCGGCGAGGACGTGGCCTGGTCGGCGAAGGACCGCTGGTGGCACGAGACGGTGGAGACCGCGTCGGCCGAGCACACCGCGCAGCCGTTCGACGCCGAGCACCCGCTGTTCATCCTCTACACCAGCGGCACCACGGCCCGCCCGAAGGGCATCCTGCACACCACCGGCGGCTACCTGACCCAGGCGTCGTACACGACGCACGCGGTCTTCGACCTCAAGCCGGAGACGGACGTCTACTGGTGCACCGCCGACATCGGCTGGGTCACCGGCCACTCCTACATCGTGTACGGCCCGCTCTCCAACGGTGCCACGCAGGTGATGTACGAGGGCACCCCGGACACCCCGCACAAGGGCCGGTTCTGGGACATCGTCGAGAAGTACAAGGTCAGCATCCTCTACACCGCGCCCACGCTGATTCGCACGATGATGAAGTGGGGCGAGGACATCCCGGCCGGGCACGACCTGTCGTCGCTGCGGCTGCTCGGCAGCGTCGGCGAGCCGATCAACCCCGAGGCCTGGATGTGGTACAGGGAGTTCATCGGCGGTGGGACGCTGCCCGTCGTCGACACCTGGTGGCAGACCGAGACGGGCGCCATCATGATCTCTCCGTTGCCGGGCGTGACCGCGACCAAGCCGGGGTCGGCGATGGCCCCACTGCCGGGCATCGTGGCCGACGTGGTGGACGACCAGGGCCAGTCGGTGCCGAACGGCGGTGGCGGCTACCTGGTGCTGCGTGAGCCGTGGCCGTCGATGCTGCGCACCATCTGGGGTGACGACAACCGGTTCATCGAGACCTACTGGAGCCGGTTCGACGGCATGTACTTCGCCGGTGACGGGGCCAAGAAGGACGACGACGGGCACATCTGGCTGCTCGGCCGGGTCGACGACGTGATGCTGGTGTCCGGGCACAACATCTCGACCACCGAGGTGGAGTCGGCGCTGGTGTCGCACCCGTCGGTGGCCGAGGCGGCGGTGGTGGGCGCGACCGACCCGACCACCGGGCAGGCCATCGTCGCGTTCGCCATCCCGCGCGGCAGCGCCGACATCGCGGGTGAGGCCGGCGAGCAGTTGATCGCGGACCTGCGCAACCACGTGTCGAAGACGCTCGGGCCGATCGCCAAGCCGCGGCAGATCATGCTGGTGCCGGAGCTGCCGAAGACCCGCTCCGGCAAGATCATGCGCCGGCTGCTGCGTGATGTCGCGGAGCACCGGTCACTCGGTGACGTGACCACGTTGCAGGATTCCTCGGTGATGGAGTTGATCTCCTCGGGGATGAGCGGGGCAAAGTCCGACGAGGACTGACGGCAGGCGTACACACCGGAGGGTGGCGGTCCGTGCGGACCGCCACCCTCAGTCATTTCTTACGGGCACGGCCGACAGCGTCGCCCTGCTGTCACATCGGTCGGTCGGGGGAGCAAAAAGAAGCTGAACGGACCAAGCGGTGGGTCACCTCTGTCCTTTCGGCCGGTTGTGATTTAGGTTCACGCAGGTTGGCACAGTTCGACGGTCGTCGCATCGACGGTCGGCCGGGCCAGCGTCCTCCCCCCATGCCCGAGAAATGGAGCGGCATGAACCACAAACCGCAGTCCGGGTCGCGACGACGACTACTCGTCGCACTGCCCGCCATCGCCCTCGCGGCCACGTCACTGACCGTGACGGGCAGCGCAGCGGCCCAGTCGTCGTCCCCGACGCCCCGGGCGGTGATCGGCGCGGATGAGTACTACATCAACTACGCCGAGCCCGAGGTGCAGCCGGACACCGCCGGCCGCGAGGTCAAGGGTAAGAACGGCGTCTACACCCCCGCAGGCAACGACGCCCGCGCGTTCGACCAGAAGCACGCGCGAGGCAACCCGGTCACCGCCAAGCAGCTGGCCAAGATCGAGGCAAAGTCGATCAAGACGGGCAAGAGCCCGCGCCAGATCAAGCAGGCGCCCACCACGCAGACCGCGAAGCTGCTGACGTTGCTTGTCGAGTTCAACGACAAGGCCAACGACGACTTCACAGACGTGATGGTCCCGAAGACCGTGTTCGAGGACCGGACCTGCGTTCCCGGCACCGTGCAGAACGGGCCGAAGCACAACAAGATCCCGGACCCGTCGCGCCTCGCGCACGAGGACAACAACTCGATGTGGGTGCCGGACTTCTCGCCGTCGCACTACAACAAGATGCTGTACAGCAAGAAGGGCATCACCGAGCGGGTCCGCACGGACCTCAAGGGCCCGGACGGCAAGAAGGGCATCGACATCTCCGGTCGCACGATGCACAACATGTACCTGGAGATGTCCAAGAACGCGTACACGGTCGACGGGCAGGCCAGCCCGTGGATCAGCGTGCCGCACTCCGAGGGCTGGTACGCGGCCAACCGCTGCACCCAGGACGAGAACGGCGACTGGGTGCCCGGCCGGGAGCAGTCGATGAACGGCCACCCGGACAACCCGGCCGGCGCGGGCCGGCTGGCGACCGACGCGATCGACGCGCTCGCCGCGAAGGACCCCACCTTCCCGTGGGCCGACTACGACAAGGAAGACCAGGCCGACCGCGACGGTGACGGCAACCTCTTCGAGCCGGACGGCGTGATCGACCACCTCGTGCTGGTGCACGCCGGCAAGGGCAAGTCGAGCGGCGGCGGCGACCAGGGCGTGTACGCCGTCTGGGCGCACTCCTCCTCGGTTCCGGGTGGCTACACCATCCCGGGCACCAGCCTGAAGGTGTCGAACTACATCGTGCAGCCGGAGGACGCCGGGGTCGGCGTCTTCGCCCACGAGTTCGGTCACGACCTCGGCCTGCCGGACCTCTACGACACCTCCGGCAACGCCGACTCCGACGTGGACTTCTGGGACCTGATGGCCTCCGGTTCGCACTCGGGTGAGATCTTCCAGGCGCTGCCCACGCACATGGGCATCTGGGACAAGTGGGTGCTCGGCTGGGCCGACCCGCTGACCATCCGCCCCGGCTCAAACCCGCGCGAGGTGAAGCTCGGGCAGACCTCCCGCACCCCGATCGACGCCGAGGACGGCATCAAGGTCGACCT
Source organism: Micromonospora sp. NPDC049047 (assembly GCF_040649135.1). NCBI lineage: Bacteria > Bacillati > Actinomycetota > Actinomycetes > Micromonosporales > Micromonosporaceae > Micromonospora > Micromonospora sp. NPDC049047. Next base: position 144,972 of record NZ_JBEZEY010000002.1, on the reverse strand, counting down.
GCCGGACAAGGTCACCACGTTCGCCATCCCGCACAGCGGCACCAAGATGTGGCACAGCAACAACGACCAGAGCTGGGCCGATGTCAAGCTGAGCCGCTCGGTCGACGTGCCCAACGCCGCGGACGCCAAGTTCTGGATGTGGAACAACTACATCATCGAGGAAGACTGGGACTTCGGCTTCGTCGAGCTCTCGACCGACGGCGGCACGACCTGGTCCGAGCAGAAGGTGTACGCCGAGGGCGGCACTGTCGTCACGACGCCGGACAACTACGGTGACCCGAACGGCCGGATGAACGACTTCGGTGGCAAGAAGTACGGCCTGACCGGCAGCACCGACGGCTGGCGCCACGACTACGTCGACCTGTCGGCGTACGCGGGCACCACCGTCCAGGTGCGACTGCGGCTCGCCACCGACGAGGCGTTCGAGGAGCGCAACTGGTTCGTCGACGACTTCTCGGTCACCGGCGGCGGCGCCACCACCTGGAGTGACGACGTCGAGGGCGGCGCCAACGGCTGGGAGACCAGCGGCGGCACCTTCGTCGACACCACCGGCGCGGGCTGGAAGGTCTCCGGCGGCACCGAGACGCACGCGCAGTACTACCTGGCCGAGTGGCGCAACTTCGACGGCTTCGACAACGGCCTGAAGTACGCCTACGACACCATCTACTCGCGTGAGGCGTGGAAGGTCGACCGGATCTCCTACAACGCCCCGGGCATGCTCGTGTGGTACCGGGACAGCGCGCTCGGCGACGTCAACCACGTCACCGGGCAGATGACCGCCCTGCCGAGCTACGGCGCCAAGGGCGGGCTGCTGATCGTGGACTCGCACTTCGACCCGTACCGTCGCACGGGCGAGGCGGCCGCGCTGGACCCGTCGGTGACGGACAACCTGCCCAGCCGTCCGCAGTCGGCGAACGCGGCCTTCACGCTCCAGAAGACGTACCCCTTCACGGAGTGCCTGGAAGCGCCGGACGAGCCGTACAGCGCGTACTGCACCAAGTTCAAGGCGCAGGCGCCGGTGAAGGCCTTCACCGATGCCAAGACGTGGTACCCGGGCATCGAGATGCGCGACGGGGCCGCGTACGCCCGGGACAACGACGCGTCGGTGGTCGTTCCGTCGCGCAACAACGCGCCGTACACCACCCGGGTCACCCACCCGGACGGCAGCCCGGCGCCGGAGTTCTACGGCACCACCCTGGGCGGCGGCGCGATCGTGCTGGGCACCGGCAACCCCGGTGACGCAGGCGTGAACTACGGCGTGTCGCTCACCGTCAAGAAGGCCGCGAAGGACAACACCTCCGCGACGATCTTCGTCACCCCGGCGACGAAGTGACGCTCTGCTGAGCGGTAACCGATAACAGTGGTTGGTGGGGCCGGTGGCGGAGACGCCGCCGGCCCCACTGTCGTACATCGATCGGGTCTATCGAAATACGTCGTTGCGGACCGGGGGTGGCCGGCCCGCCGCAGGCCAATGTGGCTGATGAAGCGCCGGGGTGTGACGGTGAAAAGCATTCTCAACAAAATCTTGCAACAAATCGACGCGTTCGTCTTCCCACCCGTCCCAGCAGTAACTATGTTCACCCTTGGTCCCACTCGTGGGATCGATCTCCCACCGGCCCGTACCCCCGTGGGGCCGGTTCCCTCACACCGGAGGTACCACGTGCGCAAAGTCGCAGTGGGTCTGCTCGGGCTCTCACTGACGGCGACGGGCCTGTTCTACGGTCCGTCCGCCTCGGCGGCGCCGCAGCCCAAACTGCCGGCGGCACCGGCCGCCGCAGAGCCGCAGGCGCTGCAGGACGAACTCCCCGACAAGCTCGAGGACAAGCGCCGCGAGCTGCGTGAGCAGGGCCTCGCCGACGTGCTGAGTGGGCGCAGCAAGCCCATCGAGCGCAACGGCAGCAAGGTCGTCAAGGTCGGCCAGGTGGGCAAGGCGAGCACGGCCAAGGCCAACGCCCGCACGGCCGGCACCGACCCGGAGCCCCGGGACCAGTACGTCGAGCTTGAGCGTGAGCGGACCGACAAGATCTTCGTGATCCTTGCCGAGTTCGGCGACGAGCGGCACCCGTCCTACCCGGACAAGGACATGAACCCGGACATCGCCGGGCCGACGACCTTCCAGGGGCCGCTGCACAACAAGATCCCCGAGCCCAACCGGGCCGTGGACAACTCCACCATCTGGCAGCCGGACTTCAGCCCGGAGCACTTCCGCCAGGTCTACTTCGGCACCAACCCGGGCGACGAGTCGCTCAAGCAGTACTACGAGGCGCAGTCCTCGGGTCGCTACACCGTCGACGGTGAGGTGACCGACTGGGTCAAGGTCCGGTACAACGAGGCCCGCTACGGTCGCTCCGACGACCCGATCCCGGACCCGGAGCCCGGCGAGGAGCCGAACCCCGGGGACGACCCGGCCGTCTGCGCGGACAACGTCTGCTCGAACACCTGGGCGCTGGTTCGCGACGCCGCCAACCAGTGGGTCGCCGACCAGAAGGCCAAGGGCCGGACCGACGAGCAGATCGCCACCGAGATGAAGTCCTTCGACCAGTGGGACCGATTCGACTACGACGGTGACGGCGACTTCAACGAGTCGGACGGTTACATCGACCACTTCCAGATCGTCCACTCCGGTGGCGACCAGGCCGACGGTGACCCGCAGCAGGGTGAGGACGCGATCTGGAGCCACCGTTGGTCGGCGTACAACAGCTCGCCGGTCGGCCCGCCGAACCTTCCGATCGGCGGCACCGAGATCGGCAACACCGGCGTCTGGATCCGCGACTACACGATCCAGCCGGAAAACGGCGGCCGCAGCGTCTTCTACCACGAGTACGGCCACGACCTGGGCCTGCCGGACGACTACGGCCCCGCGGACAACAACAACGAGCACTGGACCCTGATGGCCCAGAGCCGGCTCGGCGCCAAGAACGACGTCGGCATCGGCGACCGGGGCGGCGACCTCGGCGCGTGGAACAAGCTCCAGCTCGGCTGGCTCGACTACAAGGTGTTCGTCGCGGGCCAGGACAAGAAGCTGGATCTCGGGCCACAGGAGTACAACTCCGAGAAGGCACAGGCCGCCGTGGTGGTGCTGCCCCAACGGGAGTACACCTTCAACTACGGCGCACCGATCGAAGGCGCCAAACAGTACTTCTCCGGTAACGACGACAACCTCGACAGCAAGATGACGAGGACGTTCGACCTCACCGGGAAGTCCACCGCGGCGCTGTCGCTCAAGGGCAAGTACAGCATCGAAGCCAACTACGACTACCTCTACTTCGAGGCGTCGACCGACGGCGGTCAGTCCTGGATCGACCTGAACGGCACCGTCAACGGCCAGCCGATCGGCGTCGACGGCAACGGCCGCCCGGCCCTCTCCGGCAGCAGCAAGGGCGCCTGGACCGACATCAACATCCCGCTGACCGCTGTCGCCGGCAAGTCGGCGCAGGTTCGCCTGCACTACGTCACCGACGGTGGTGTCTCCGAGGGCGGCTTCTTCGGTGACGCGATCACCGTGACCGCCGACGGTCAGACCGTGTTCAGCGACGGCGCCGAGACCGACGCCGGCTGGACGCTCGACGAGTTCGAGGTGGTCGGGGCGACTTACACCCGGCTGTTCGACAACTTCTACATCGCCGGCAACCGGTCGTACGTCTCGTACGACAAGTACCTGAAGACCGGCCCGTACTTCTTCGGCTACGCGAACACCCGCCCGGACTGGGTGGACCACTACGCGTACCAGGAGGGCCTGCTCATCTCGTACTGGAACACCCGGTTCTCCGACAACAACACCGCGCCATACGACCCGGAGACGAACCCGGGTGGCCACCCCGGTGAGGGTCGCAACCTGTACATCGACGCGCACCCGGAGCCGATCTACAACCTGACCGGTGCTCCGTGGCGGGCCCGGATCCAGGTCTACGACGCGCCGTTCAGCCTCAAGAAGGCCGACTCGTTCACCCTGCGTCTCAACAGCCAGCCGCAGTACATCCGCGGTGAGGCCGCGCAGCCCCTGTTCGACGACACCAAGAAGTACTTCTACGAGGAGCTGCCGAACCACGGCGTCAAGCTCCCCGCGACCGGTGTCAAGATCAAGGTTCTGGAGCAGGACGGCACCTCGATGAAGATCCGGATCTTCTGACCGACGATCCCGCACCACCCAGCGGCGCCCGGGCAGGTTCTCTGCCCGGGCGCCGCCCTTTGTCCGGCCGAGGCCCTGGCACCACTACGGGTCAGACCCGGGGCTTTCCCCTGTTCAACGCGACCGCCAAGACCGCCCGCGGTATCCGGGTCCTAGGCTGTCTGCCATGACCGACCAGCGCGGCGGAGTCGTCGACGAGTCCTGTGTCCTCACCGAGGGGCCGTGGACGCACCGTTTCGTCGGCGCCAACGGCACCCGGTTCCATGTGGTCGAAGCCGGCACCGGGCCGATGGTGCTCTTCCTGCACGGTTTCCCGGAGCACTGGTGGGCGTGGCACCAGATGCTGCCGGCGGTCGCCGACGCCGGCTTCCGGGCGGTCGCCGTCGACCTGCGCGGCTACGGCGCCAGCGACAAGCCACCCCGGGGGTACGACGGCTACACCCTCGCGGCCGACATCGCCGGGCTGATCCGGGCGCTCGGTGAGCGGTCGGCGACCATCGTCGGCAGCGGCGTCGGCGGCATGGTGGGCTGGACGGTGGCCTCCTTCCATCCGGCCCTGGTCCGGCGACTCGTGGTGTTGGGGGCACCACACCCACTGCGACTGCGCGCCGGCATCTTCGCCGACCCACGTGGGCAGTTCGCCGCCTCCACCCCGGCGCTGAAGTTCCAGCTACCCCGCTACGAGCACGTACTGACCCGGGACGGCGCGGCGGCCGTCGCGGAGATCCTGCGCCGCTGGGGCGGGCCACGCTGGGTCGCCGGGCCGGACTTCGAGGCGTACGCCGAGCGGTGCCGGGAGGCGATGTGCATCCCCCAGGCCGCGTTCTGCGCACTTGAGGGTTACCGCTGGGCGTTCCGCTCGCTGCTGCGGCTGCACGGCTACCGGTTCGTCCGGCTCATGCAGAAGCCGCTGGCCACCCCGACCCTGCAGCTGCACGGCGCACTGGACGCCGCCTCCCTGCCGCGTACCGCCCTGGGCTCCGGCCGCTACGTCGTCGCCCCCTACGAGTGGCGGCTGCTCGACGGGGTGGGGCACTTTCCGCACCTGGAGGCGCCCGAGTTGGTGCTCGGCGAGATCCTGCGCTGGGCCAAGAGCTGACCGGTCAGACCCGCTGCTCCCGCAGGTTGGTGACCTCGGCGGCGGGCGCCCACCCCTGGTAGACGCCGAAGTCGAAGACCTCCAACCGCATCGCCTCGGCCACCGGCCAACGACCGCCTGTGTATTCCACCCGCAACCAGGCATCGTGCTCGCCGAGCACGATGAACGGCTGCCCCTGCCAGGTGCAGGTGGTCCGCACGTACGCGAGGTCCTCGATCTCGCTCGTCGGCAGCACCCGGACGTACCGGCCGGCCCGGACCTCCTCGAAGCCCTCCCCCGGTTCGCGTTGGTAGAGGCGGATGTTGTCGCCATCCGGGCTGGCCTGGTATTCCCGACCCTGCCACCGGGCCACGTAACCGTCGCGCATCACGCCTCACCGACCCGTCGCCAGACCACCGTGTCGGTGTCCAGTTCGGCGATCACCCGCTCGGTGCCGTCCGCGCCGATCCGCCAGAGCTGCGCACCGTGCGGAAGTCGCGCGCTGTCCACCTTGAACTCCGCGACCACGTCGCTGCTCTCGCCCGGGGCGAAGCCGTTGCCCCGGAACGGGGGCCGCTCGATGACCCAACCCTCCATGGCCCGCATCGCCGGTTCGTTCTGACCGCCGTAGGGGATCCGGTAGAGGCTCGGCCGGTGCGCCGGCCAACGCAGCACGTAGATCTCGTCGGCGTCTCTGGCGAACGGCGAACCCGGGTAGCTGAGGCCGAGAGCGTCGTACACCTGCGCGGGCGTGGTCAGGTGGGCCAGCTCACCGGCCCGGTGCACGAACCCGGACACCCGGTCGTACCCGCGATCCAGGTAGTAGGCGAGTTGGCTGGGTGCGACAGCCTTCTGCATGACCGTCGGTCGGGTCGGGTCGACCGCCGCTGGGGCGTACCGCGGGCGGGCGGTGGGCTCCGCCACGGCCGGCGCTTCCTCCGGGTCCACCTCCAGGTCGTCACCGAGCCCCACCTCGGCGGCCCAGTTGGCCAAGGCGACGATCTGCTCACCGGGCAGCTTGGCACCGACCGGGGTGCCCGGGTTGACGGCGAACGACCAGTCCTCGTCCGGCCACCGCCGGATCAGTTGGGCGAACTTCACCCGGACGGTGGCCACGTCGTCCTCGACGTGGTCGGCGAGGCGTTCCGGTGACGTGTAGACCACCACGTACGTCTCGCCGTCGAGCTGCGCCGTCCGCCAGACGAAGCCCGCATCACCGGGGCGGCTGCCCGGCAGAGAATCCGGGGCCGCCGGTAGCAGCACCCGGGCCAGCAGCAGGGTGGACAGGAAGGTGTCGGTGCTGCCGGCGCCGGCGGCACCGAGGAGGTCTTCTTCGACGGTGTTGGCCGGCTCGAACTCGACAGGGGCCGGCTCGTCGACAGGTGGCGGCTGCCCGCCGCCGTCCGCTGTCGCGCTCCCGCCGCTGCCGACCCGATCCGCACCAGCCGACGAGCCGTCGACGTCGGTGTGATCGGCACTGGCCGGGACGCCATCGTGGACATCGGTGTGCCCACCGCCCGTGCCGGCAGCACTCCGGACGTCCGCAGCGGGGCCTCCGGCCATCGGCCCGCCGACGGGCGGCCCCGAAGGGCTCGGACCGGGGTTGGCCGACGCGGGACCGGACGGGGTGGGGCTGGGGGACGACGGGGTGAACAGGTCCGGGCCGGAGGGCGCCGAGTCGAACGGTCGCGGGGCGGCCTCGGCGGGGCGGAGCGGCCGGGCCGCGTCGAACAGGCCGTTGGTCTCCACCGGGTCGGGGAGGTCCCGGGACTCGATGACGGTGCCCTCGATGACGATGGGCGTGAAGCCGCGCCGCGGCGCGGGCGGGCCGGAGACCGGTTCGGCCACGGACGCCGGCAACTCCTCCACCGGCCCGAATCGGCTCGGCCGGTCCCGGGGGATCGCCTGGGTCTGGTCGGCCGGTGCGCTGGGCCGCTCCGACGCCCGGGGCGGCGGTGGCTCACCCGTCATCCGAAAGGCGCGGGTCGGCTCCTCGGCCAGCGGGGTGGGCCGGCGCGGCGGCAAGGGCTGAGTGATCTCCTCGCCGGTTGCCGGTGCGCGTAGTCCGCGAGACGCACCGAGGTCGCCGCCCGGCGGACGCAGCGGCCGGGTGGCGTCCGGATCCGTCATCGGAAAGGCCCGGGTCGCGTCCCCCTCGGCCGGCGCGTCGGCCGGACGTCGGCGGGGGAAGGGCTGGCTACCTCGCCCGAATCGGGTCGGTGGGGCCGCCCGGTCGCCGGAGCGCCCGACGCCGGGCGTCGGGTCGGACGCCCGTTCCCGGGCGGTGCTCGGCTCGAAGAAGGAACGACGTCCGTCCTGCGGACCGCCGTTGCCGTTGCCCACGGTCAGGCTGTCGGCGTCGCCCGGCCGATTCGCTGCCGGCCAGCCCACACCCGGCCCGGCGGCATCGGCCGGGCCGACACCGGGACGGTCGACGGGGGCCAACGGGCTGAACCGGGACGGCCGGCCGGTGCGGGGCAGCGCGCCGGTGCCCGACGCGCCCGGTCGGGGCGGGTCGCTCGGGTATCGCTGACCGGCGGCGGGCAGGTCCTCCTCGTGCGGCCGGTGCGACGGTTCGACGAGGCCGGGCGTCCGCGACGCGGGGCCGGGCGCCGGCGGGGCACCGGCCGCCCGACCCGCCGGACCCCACGCGGCCCGGCGGGGCGGGACGTGGGCCGGCGGGATCGAGGCAGGCGGGATCGGGGCAGGCGGGACATGGGCCGGCGGAACCAGCGGAGGCGGAACCGGGGCAGGTGCAACCGGGGCAGGCGGAACGTGGGCCGGCGGGACCGGGGTGGGGCCAGCAAACGTCGCACCCGTGGTGGGAGGCGATCCGGCAGCCGGCGCGGCGTCCCGACCGGGCGTGCCGGTGCGGGTGCGGGCCAAGGTCTCCGCCCGCTCCAACCGGGCGCGGGCGCCCCTGGCACGGCCGGGCAGGCGTACGTCGCCCCGGGAGAGCTGGGACACGAACCAGGCCGGCAGGTAGCCCTCGACCGGCAGGCCCGGGTTGACCGCGAGCCACCACTCCTGGTTGGGCCAGCCGAGCGCGAGGTCCGCGAAGGAGACCCGTCGACTGGTGCCAGAGTGCTCACCGAGGCAGACCCGCAGGGCGGTGGCGGAGGTGAAGGCGAGCACGTGCGTCCGACCACCTGTGGTCCAGGTGCCCCACCCGGGGGGTGCCTGACCGGGCTGCGCCGGCGCGGAGACCGGCAGCAACAGATCGGTCCGGGACAGAAGTCGGAAGTAGAGCTCCTGGTCGTTGGCGCGCAGCGCGTCGTGCATCGCCACCTCGGCCTCCGTGGCCGGCTCCCATGCGGTCACGGCCACCTCCCCTTCCGAGAACAGGCCACAGGTATCGCGTACAACCTACAAGGTGGTATCAAGATCACAATGGCTGACCGTCGGCGGCCGACCGGGGCGCGGGTGAGGCGATAACATCCCGTCCCGGAGCCGACACGATACGGAGGCTGTCGATGTCTCGATCGATCACGCGCCCGGTCCTCGCAGGTCTGGCCGCGGGCCTGCTGACCGTACCGGCTCTCCCGAGCGCGACCGTCACCGCCGGGCTCCGAACGGCGCCGGTGTGCGCGACCCCACTCGCCCCGGTCCGGCCGGTCACTGCCACACCGTGGCCTCAGCAACGGTACGACCCGACCCGTCTCGCGCCGCTGGCCACCGGCGCCGGGGTGACCGTCGCCGTGGTCGACTCCGGGGTGGACCGGGCGCATCCCCAACTGGCCGGCCGTGTGCTGGCCGGCACCGATCTGCTCGACCCCGGCGGCGACGGCAGTCGGGACTGCGCCGGGCACGGCACCGGTGTGGCGAGCATCATCGCGGCGGCACCTCAGCCCGGGATCGCCTTCCGGGGCGTGGCGCCCGGCGCCCGGATCATGCCGGTGCGGGTGAGCGAACAGCAGGTGGTGCAGGGGCGCGAGTCCGGGCGCACGGTCAGCGCCGACGAGTTCGCCCAGGCCATCCGCTGGGCCGTCGACCACGACGCCGACGTGGTGAACCTGTCGGTCGTGTTGTACGCGGACGACCCGGAAGTCCGTTCGGCAGTGCGGTACGCGGTCGACCGGGACGTGGTGCTGGTGGCCGCTGCCGGCAACCTGCACGACGGCGGGGATCCCCGACCGTTCCCCGCCGCCTACGACGGGGTGCTCGGCGTGGGGGCGATCGGCGCGGACGGTGCACGGGCGTCCTTCTCGCAGACCGGTTCGTACGTCGACCTGGTCGCACCGGGCAGTGAGGTGCTGACCGCCGCCCCCGGGTCGGGCCATCATCAGGTCGAGGGCACCAGCTACGCCGCGCCGTTCGTGGCCGCCACCGCCGCACTGCTGCGCGAGTATCGACCCGAGTTGACCGCCGCCCAGGTCGCGGAACGGATCATCGCCACCGCCGATCCGGCTCCCGGCGCGGGCCACGGCGGCGAATACGGTGCCGGTGTGTTGAACCCGTACCGGGCGGTCACCGAGACCAGCGGCAGCCGCGCGGCCGATCCACGACCGGTCGCCGTGCTCGCCGACGACCGGACCGACCCGGCGCTGCTGGCCCGCCAGGCCCGCCGGGCCACCGCGCAGCGACGTGCTCTGCTGGTCGGCGCGGCGGTCGGCACGGTGACGGCCGTCGTGGCGCTGTTCGCCCTGGTGGTGCCCCGCGGGGCCCGGCGACGCTGGCGCCCGGCCGACCCGGCCTGACCTCGACGGCTGACCGCCCGGACCGTCGGCCCTCGACGTCTGGCCGCCCGGACCGTCGACCCGCGGCGGCCGGGCGGCTGACCGGGACATGGTCAGGGCTCCCGACCCACCCCGTTCACTGGAACAGCCCGGTGTTCTTCTTTTCGGTGTCCAGGTAGTCGGTGGTCGAGTCCTGCACCGCCACCCTGATGTCGCGCAGCATCGCCTGGAGGTCCTGCGAGGCGGACCGCCACCGCGCCTGCCGCTGCTCGTAGGCCTGACGGGCCTCACCCGTCCAGCTCGCCACCAGCGGGGCGGCGTCCCGTTCGAGTTGACCGAGCTGCGAGTCGAGCGTGTTCAGCGCCTTCTGGATGTCCGCGCCGGCCTGCTGGAGCGCGGCGAAGTTGACAACCAGCACACCTTGGTCCATCGGATTTCCCTCCCGAACGGGATCAGAGCGGAAGCTGGATGCCGCCGCGATTGGTGCCGGCAACCCGGCTGGCCGCCTCGTCGTCGGAGACGTCGTACTGCCGGCCGGCGGTGCGGATCGCCCCGGCGGTCTCCCGCAGCGCCCGGTGCAGCGCCGCCTGGTCCTGTGACCACTGCTGCTTGACCTGCTCGAACGACCTGCCACCCGCGCCGCGCCAGGCCTGCTGCAACACCTGCAGCTCGGCCAGCAGGCCGGTGAGCATGGCCTGCAACGACTGGTCCACCTGCTCGAACTTCGCGGCGGTCTGCTGCATCACCGCGGCTTCTGCCTGGGTCTGGGACACCCGGACGTCACCTCGTCTCCCTGATCGCACCGTGGCCGTCTCGACGCGCCCGTCCTGGGAACGCGTCGCTCGCTTGGCCCGGTCGTCGAGCACTGAGACGCGGGTCAGCGATGACTTCGTGGCTGACGGTAGCGGCCTCGTTGCGGTTCTGCTACCCCTGCCGTCTCCCCTGTGGACAACCGCTTGAGCCATCGGTCACTTACGATGTGCTGCAGCCGCGTCGCGGCGTGTGACGGGCCGCCGGCGGGCCGGCCGCCCGACAGGTCCCCACTGGTCGAGGAGGCACGGTGCCGGCGATCACCACCGGAGGGCCGCACCCGGCGACCCCGGTCGGGTCCGGGCCGGACACCATCCGGCGAGCGGCCGGGGCGGGTGAGGCGGCCGGATCGACACGACCCACCGAGGTCAGCCTGGACCCGACCGGCCCGCGCGCACCCCGTCGCCGGTCGGCATCGGACCGCTGGGTTCGGTCCGATCGAAGGGCCGTCGCCGGGGTACGGGCCGGTCAACTGGTCGCCGCGCAGGTCGCGGCGGCGCTCGTGCTCACCACCGTCGGCCGACCGGCACCGCTGATCGTCGTGGCCGCACCGGTAGCCGTGCTGCTGCTGGCGGTCGCCGGGGTCCGGTTCCGGGGCCGCTGGCTCTTCGAGTGGCTGGGCACCGCGGTCGGGCACCTGACCCGCCGTCGGGCGCTCGCCGGCCCGGCCGGAGCTGCCGAGCTGCTCGACCTTGTCGCTCCCGGCACCGTCGTCCGCCCGACGGAGCTGACCGGCGGCCCGGCCGCCGTTCTTGAGGACACCGACGGCATGGTGGCGCTACTGGAGCTCGGCGACCCCGGTGACCTGCTCGGTGACGTGTCCCGGGCGATCCCCGCGCCAACCGCGTTGCTGCCCCCGGCCGGCCCGGACGTGCCCCCGCTGCGGATCCAACTGCTGCTCGCCGGGGCACCGGCGCCGGTGCCGGCAGCGGGCGGCACGGCCGGCACGTCGTACCGGCAGCTCACCGATGGGCGGCTCGCCGGCCGGGAGCGGGCGGTGGTGGCGATCCGGGTGCTACGGGTGGACGGCTGGTCCGAGGAGGACCTGCGCCGGGTGCTCGCCGGCACGGTACGTCGCGTCGTCCGCCGGTTCGGATCGCTTAACGCGCGGCCCCTCGGCGTACCCGCGGCCCTGCGTGTCCTGGCCGAGCTGGCCCACCACGAAGGCCAGCCGGTCCGCGAGTCCTGGCTGGCGCTGCGGTCGGGCACCCTGGTGCAGGCCACCTTCCGGCTGGTCCACTGGCCGGCGGCGGGCGGTGCGGGTGGTCCGCGGCTGGTGCACCGGATGCTCGCCCTGCCGGCGACCGCGACGACTGTGTCGATCACCGCGGGTCCCTCGCCGAGCACCGGTTCCGGCCCGGCGCCGACCGAGCTGACCGTGCGGCTGGCCGCCACGACACCCAGCGAGTTGACCGCCGCCACCGAGGCGCTGCACCGTCTGGTGACCGATCTGGGCGGGGAGTTGCGACGCCTCGACGGCGCACACCTGCCCGGACTGGCCGCGACGCTGCCGCTGGCGCTTGCCGCACCCGGGACGCGGACCCGCATCGCGATGGACGACTGGGAGCTGACCCTCGGCGACGCGGGAATGATGGTCGGCACGAACCGGCACGGCAGGGCCGTCACCGTACGACTCTTCCGGCCGGAGAGCACCTGGGTGCTGCTGGTCGGCGGGGTGCGCGCGGCCCAGTTGGTGACCCTGCGCGCGCTGGCGCTCGGCGCTCTGGTGGTGGTGCAGACCGCACGGCCGCGTGCCTGGGAGCCGTTCGTCCGGGGGGTGGGCGCTCCGGGCGGAACGATTCCGCTGCTCCCGCCCGGTCGACCGGTCGCCGCCGGCGTGGGCACGGCCCTGCGTCCGTTGCTGCTTGTCGTCGACGCCGGGCCGGTGTCGGCCGAGGCCGAGCCGGGTCCGCCGTGGCGGGCCACGCTTGTCGTACGGGACGAGTTGACCCCGGCCGACGTCGACGCGTTGAGTCGGGCCGACCTCGCGTTGCTGCAACCGCTCGACGACACCGAGGCCGCGCTGGCCGGCGCCGCCCTCGGGCTGGGTGGCTCGGCCGAGTGGCTGACCCGGATCCGGGACGACATGGTCGCCGTGGTCAACCGGCGGGCGCTGCGCTGGGCGCTGCTCTCCCCCACGCCGATCGAGTCGCAACTGATCGGTCGGCCCGGCCGCAGCTGATCGGCCCGCATGGTCAACTGGCGGGTTACGTCGGTGCGGGGTCCGTGGCACGATCCCCGCCATGGGTTTTCTGAAAGGTCTGCTGATTCGGCTGGCCAGCACAGCGCTGGCGTTCTGGCTGGCCACACTCCTCATTCCGGGCATCTCGCTGGAGTCTGACTCCGCCGTCGAGACGGTCACCACGCTGCTGCTGGTGGCGGTGATCTTCGGCGTGGTCAACGCGGTCCTCCAACCGGTCATCAAGACCGTCGGCTGTGGCTTCTACCTGTTGACCCTGGGTCTCATCGCGCTCGTGGTGAACGGGCTGCTGTTCCTGCTCACCAGTTGGATCGCCGACCAGGCCGGGCTGCCGTTCACCGTGGACGGGTTCTGGCCGGCCGCAGTGCTCGGTGCCCTGTTCGTGAGCATCGTGACCTGGATCCTCGGCGCCGTCCTCGACCGGGACTGACCGCCCACGGGCCGGCACCGGGCCGGCCCGCCGGGGCTGCCACGACGGCCGGCCAATGACCAGGATCTGGGAATTGGCCGGTCTGGCCGCCCACCTCGGCGGTTAGCGTCGCAGCGTGTTCTCGCTTACCCGCACCGATGGTCATCTGCTCAGCACCGACCCCGCCCGACTCGATCTGGCCCTGGTGCACCTCTGGTTGTCCACCGACGCGTACTGGGCGCTCGGTCGGGATCGGGAGACCACGGCACGGGCGTTCGCCGGCTCGCTGCCGTTCGGCGTCTACCGGCCGGAGGACGACCGGCAGGTGGCGGTGGCCCGGGTGGTCACCGATGGTGCCACCTTCGCGTGGCTCTCCGACGTGTACGTCGACCGTGCCGCCCGGGGCCGCGGGTTGGGCGGCTGGTTGGTCAGCTCGATCCGCGACCACCTCGACGACCTCGGCGTACGCCGGATCCTGCTGACCACACACGACGCGCACGAGGTGTACGCCCGGGTGGGCTTCGCCCCGTTGGACGAGCCGCGGCGGTGGATGCAACTCGACCGGCGCACCCCGGTGACCCCGGTCACCGGAAAGGAGCAACACCGCAGCACGCCCTTACGGTAGCGAGATGACGCCACTTCGCCTGGGATACCTCTACGGCTTCGGCGCGTACCTGCTCTGGGGCTTCTTTCCGCTCTATCTCAGGCTGCTGCGGCCGGCCGGGCCGCTTGAGGTCCTGGCCCACCGGGTCGTCTGGTCGGTGGTCTTCGTGGCCCTGCTGCTCGCGGCGCTGCGCAACGTCGGCTTCCTGCGGGCGCTGGCACGCCGCCCCTGGGCGGTGGCCGGGATCGTCGCCGCCGCCGTGCTGATCGCCGTCAACTGGGGCACCTACATCTACGGGGTCAACTCCGGCCGGGTGGTGGAGACCGCGCTCGGCTACTTCATCAACCCGCTGGTCGTGGTGCTGCTCGGGGTGACGGTGCTGCGGGAGCGGCTCCGCCCGGCGCAGTGGCTGGCGCTGGGCATCGGCGCGTCGGCGGTCGTGGTGCTCACCGTGGACTACGGCCGGCTGCCCTGGCTGGCGTTGACGCTGGCGTTCAGTTTCGCCGGCTACGGCCTGGTCAAGAAGAGGCTCGGACTGCCGGCGGCGGAGGGACTCTTCGTCGAGTCGGCGGTGCTGGCCCTGCCGGCGCTGGGCTACCTGGCCTGGCTCACCAGCCGCGGCCAGTCCACCTTCGGCCACGTCTCGGCCGGGCACACCGCGCTGCTGGTGCTTGCCGGCGCGGCCACCGCGGTCCCCCTGCTGTTGTTCGCCGGGGCGACCAACCGGCTCCCCCTGAGCGGTCTCGGCATGATCCAGTATCTGGCGCCGATCCTTCAGCTCGGCTGCGGCGTGCTGATCTTCCACGAGCCGATGCCGCCGGCCCGCCTCGCCGGTTTCGCGCTGGTCTGGCTCGCCCTCATCGTCTTCACCGCAGATGCCGTCCGCAGCTCCCGCCGAACCCGGTCCCGCCGCCCCGACCCTGCGGCCGATCATGGTGTTGTGGTGCCCGCCCAGCCCTAGTTTCGGGCGGTTTGTCACCCACCACAACTCCATGATCGACGCGGCCCGAGGGTGGGGCCCGGGGGTGGGGCCCGGGGGTGGGGGTGGGGGTGGGGGTGGGGGTGGGGGTGGGGGTGGGGGTTATGGGACGGCGTAGGTGAGGATGGGTGTGCCGTCGGCCCGTTGGAGTTCCACGCTCACCAGCTCGGCATCGGTGAACCTGGTGGCACCGCTGACCTGGAGGGCGTCGCCCGGCGCGGCCAGCCAGGAGCCGATCTGTTCGCTGGCGCCACTCGGGCCGTGGGCCACCAGCCGGAACGGGTACGCCTTGCCGTAGCTGGCCCGGGCGTCGTACCCGCAGCGCATGGTCACCTGGGTGCCCCACTTGGTGCCGACGAGCCCGATGTCGGCGTGCACCGGCCCGGTGCTGGCCACCGGACGCATGGCGACCATCGACACCTGCGGCGTCGGCGTGCCCTGGGCGACGGGCGGCCCAACGGGCCGGGGCAGCACCATCGCGGTGCCCACACCGACAAGCACGGCCAGCCCGGCGGCGGCAAGCGTGGTCAGCGCGTACCGTCGCCGGTCCGTGGCGCGATCCCGACGCCGGCGACGCCGGGCCTCGTCGAGCAGGGTGGGCACCCGGGGCGGGGCCGGTGGCGGCAGGATCTGCTCCAACCCCACCGGGTCGAGCCGGCCGAGCAACCCGGGCAGGACGGCGATCTCGGCGACCGCCTCCCGGCAGGACGCGCAGCCGCCAAGGTGCCGTTCGTAGGCCGCCCGCTCCGCGGGGGCCAGGGCACCCAGCACGTACGCGCCGTCGTCGTGCGCGAACTCGCACCGGGTCATCCCGTCACTCCCATCTCAGCCAGGACCAACCGTAGGGACCGCAGCGCGTAGTGGGTGCGGGACTTCACGGTCCCCGGTGGCACGCCCAGGCGGGAGGCCGCCTCGGCCACCGACCGTCCCTGGTAGAAACACTCGACGAGCACTTCCCGGTGGGTCGGGCTGAGCCGGTTGAGCGCCTCGGCGACGGTCCACGCCTCCACCGCCCGCTCGGCCTCGTCGATAACCTCGGGCGGCTCGGGCAGGTCGTCGGTGAAGACCTCGCCGACCCGGGTGGACCGCCGCCGCCAGGCGTCGATCGCCAGGTTGCGGGCGGTGGTGAAGAGCCAGGACCGCACCGATCCGCGCCGGGGGTCGAGTGACTCCGGATGTCGCCAGGCCCGCAACAGCGTCTCCTGCACCAGGTCCTCGGCTCGCTGCCGATCGCCGTTGACCAGCCGCAGGGCATGCGCGTACAGCGCCTCCGCGTGCTCGTCGTGCAGCGCGCGCAGCAGTTGGGCGTCGTGGTCGCTGATGGCGGTCTCCCTCGCTTCCGGCGCGCGTCCGGCGGTGCGTCCGCTCGGGAATACGTGCGGTCACGCCGATCGGTTCAGCCCGAGGTCAGACCGGTTACCCGCGGTAGCCGCCCGGGGAGGTGTTCACTGCCGGTTCACATCGTGGCCGACGCGCGCTCACCACGTCCTCCTACCGTCCGCCTGGTACGCCGCCTGCCGCGCCACCGACTCCTCTGGAGGCTTCCCCCATGAGCGACCGTCCCCGGCTGCTGCCGCTGCTGACCGGCAGCCGCCACGGCACCCGTGACGCCATGACCTGCCTGTACCGCTGCGGAAACGCCTGCGACCACCCGGTCCCGAACACCTCCGACAACGCGTACTTCGGCGACGTGGTGAGCGCGGAGGTCTCGCGGCGCGGAGTGGTCCGGGCCGGCGCGGTCGGCGCGCTGGTCCTCGGCTTCGGCGGCGCCGTTGCCGGGGCGGCCCCGGCCCTGGCGGCCCCCGCCACCCCGGACGTCCCGGAGGCATTCGGATTCGGCCGGGCCGGCACCGGAGTGGGCAACGGCGCGCTGACCTTCAAGCCGATCCCACCGAACAAGCTGGACACCCTTGTCGTGCCGAACGGCTACGACCATGCCGTGGTGATCAAGTGGGGGGACCCGGTGCTGCCGGGTGCGCCGACGTTCGACCTGCACCACCAGAGCGCCGCGGCGCAGTCCAAGCAGTTCGGCTACAACAACGACTTCGTGGGCGTGCTGCCGCTTGACAAGCAGGGCCGGCGCGCACTGCTCGTGGTCAACCACGAGTACACGAACGAGGACCTGATGTTCCCCGGATTCCCCGGCCTGGACGGGCTCTCCGTCGAGCAACTTCGCACCACGATGGCCGCGCACGGCATGTCGGTGGTGGAGCTGGAGCGGGTCGCGGGCACCGGGCAGTGGCAGCCGGTCGACGCGGGCCGCCGGCCGTACAACCGCCGGATCACCGCGCTGAGCACCAAGTTCGACCTGACCGGCCCGGCCGCCGGTTCGGCGTGGCTGAAGACCGCCGCCGACCCCAAGGGTCGTACTGTCGTCGGCACGCTCAACAACTGCGCCGGTGGCGTGACCCCGTGGGGCACTGTGCTGTCCGGCGAGGAGAACTTCAACCAGTACTTCGTGGGCGCCGACGCCGCCCCGGCCGAGCTGAAGCCGAAGCTGGACCGCTACGGCATCGGCACCGCGAGCCGTTACCCCAGCGGCAGCCGCAGGTGGGAGCGCGCCGACGAACGCTTCGACCTGGCCAGGCACCCCAACGAGGCGCACCGGTTCGGCTGGATCGTCGAGATCGACCCGTTCGACCCGGAGAGCCGCCCACGCAAGCACACCGCGATGGGCCGGTTCAAGCACGAGGGCGCGAACGTCATCGTCGCCAGGGACGGCCACGTGGTCGCGTACATGGGCGACGACGAGCGGTTCGACTACCTGTACAAGTTCGTCTCGGATCAGAAGTTCCTCAAGGGCAACTCCTGGGCGGCCCGCAAGCACAACCTGACCCTGCTGGAATCCGGCACGCTCTACGTGGCCAAGCTCGACCAGACGAGCGCCGCCGAGATCGACGGCTCGGGCCAGCTTCCCACCGACGGCGCGTTCAACGGCCGGGGTCGCTGGATCAAGCTGGTCAGCGGCAACCGGTCGTTCGTCGACGGGATGACCGCCGCGGACGTGCTCACCTTCACCCGGCTCGCCGGTGACAAGGTCGGCGCGACCAAGATGGACCGCCCCGAGGACGTGGAGCCGAGCCAGCTCACCGGCAAGGTGTACGTGGCGCTCACCAACAACACCGACCGCGGTAAGGCCGGCAAGGCCGCCGCGGACGAGGCCAACCCGCGCAACGCCAACAAGCACGGGCAGATCCTGGAGCTGGTCGAGGACCGCAACGACAACACCGCCGAGACCTTCGCCTGGTCGCTGCCGATCGTCTGCGGTGACCCGACCGACCCGTCGACCTTCTTCGCCGGGTACGACAAGACCAGCGTCTCGCCGATCTCCTGCCCGGACAACGTCGCCTTCGACGCCACCGGCAACCTGTGGATCTCCACAGACGGCAACGCGCTGGGCAGCAACGACGGCCTGTTCGCCACCGCCGTCGAGGGTCCGGAGCGGGGTCACCTCAAGCAGTTCCTGACCGTACCGGTCGGCGCGGAGACCTGTGGGCCGTTCATCACCGGCGACAACCGCTCGGTCTTCGTCGCCGTGCAGCACCCGGGTGAGATCACCGGCGCCTCGGTGGAGAACCCGGCCTCGAACTGGCCCGACGGTGACTACGCCAAGCCGGGTGTGGTGGTCACCTGGCGTCTCGACGGTGGCCCGGTGGGCAGCTGACGGTGCCGCCGCGGGCGGTGGACCGCTGAACGTCACTCACGGCGGGTCCGGCGCTGGACCGCCACGAGAGGCCCTCTCCCAGCCCGGGAGAGGGCCTCTCGCCGTCGGTGCGGGGTCAGGTGTCGGCGGCGATGCCGTCGGCGACGCTCCGGGCGACGGTGAGCAGTTTGGCGCGGACCACCCGGGCGGAGGTCATCATCTCGCTGGCCGGCAACGCGCAGGCCAGCACGACGCGGCGCTCCATGTCCTTGTCCGGCGCGACGAGCACCGCCGCGCACGCCACCCCCTGCCGGAACTGACCCAGCTCCAACTGCATGCCGCGCCGGTCACCGGCGGCCAGATCGGCCTCGAACGCCTCGGTCGTGGTGAGCGTGGCGTTGGTGAACTGACGCATGCCGTACTCCCGCAGGTAGCGGTAGCGCTGATCGGCGGTCAGGGTGGCGAGCAGCGACTTGCCGAGAGCCGTCGCGTGCGCCCCCTCGTCGAAGCCGGGGACCAGGTCCTCCAGGTAGGGCGAGCGGTGGCCCTCGGCGACTGCCGTGAGCGCCACCTGCCCACCGACGAAGCGACCCAGGAAGTGGCTGTAGCCGGTGTCCAGAGCGGCCCGCCGGAGCGTCTCACCGACCACTGGCGGGCCGCGGAACGCGGTGACCAGCTCCCGGTAGCGGTCGGCCACCTCCAACCCCACGATGTACGTGCCGTCCTCGCGACGGATCACGTAGCCCTCGTAGGCGAGCGTGCGGACCAGGTGGTAGGTGGTGGCCACGGTCAGCTCGCACCGTCGGGCGATCTGCTTGACCGTCAGGCCTTTCGGGGCACGACCGACCGACTCCAGCACCCGCAGCGCTCGGGACACGCTGCGAATCAGGTCCGAAGGTTCTGCCAAGGGGTCGCGCACAACCACCTCCGCCGCCGGGGACTTACACCATATGAAATACAGGCCCACTGCGAAATGCCTGTTCGGGTGGAGGATGCCAGATCATCACCCACAGCGTGTACCCCGGTAGTCACCAAGCGTTGCCCGAGCAGGGTTCACGTAGCTTTGCCGGACGATGACAAACACCGTCTCCACCTCCGACCTGACAGTCGTCCGCCCCCACCCGGTACGGGCCAGCGCCGGCGCGGTCGCCACCACAGTGGCCTGCGTGCTGCCCGTCTTCCTGCTCGGCGGTCTCGCCGTGCAGATGGGCGCGGACCTCGGTTTCTCCCCGGCCGGTCTCGGCCTGGCCGTGGCCGTCTACTTCGGGGTCAGCGCGCTGGCCTCGGTACCCTCCGGCCGGCTCGTCGAGCGGTACGGGCCGGCCCTGGTGGCCCGCTGCGGCATCGTGCTGGCCGCCGGGTCGATGCTGGCGGTGGCCGCTCTCGCCCGGTCGTATCCGGCGCTTGTCGGCCTGCTGGCGGTAAGCGCCGCCGCGAACGCGCTCGGCCAGTTGGCGAGCAACACGGCGCTGGCCCAGCACGTACCGGCCCGACGGCAGGGGTTGTCGTTCGGCGTGAAACAGGCCGCCATCCCCGCCTCCACCCTGCTGGCCGGGGCGGCGGTGCCCGTCTTCGCGCTCACCGTCGGCTGGCGCTGGGCGTTCGTGGCTGCCGCCGGGGCCGCGCTGACGACGCTGCCCGCCGTACCCCGGCAGTTGCCCGGCCCGGCGCGGCGGACCGGAGCGGCGCGTGCGGGCCGGGCGACGATGGCGCTCGTGGTGCTCGGCGCGGCGGCGACGTTCGCCGCTGCCGCCGCCAACGCGCTCGGCACCTTCCTTGTCGACTCCGCCGCGGCTCGGGGTCTCCCGCCCGGCCTGGCCGGTCTCACCCTGACCATGGGCGGCGCGGTGTGCCTGGCGGCCCGGGTGGGCGCCGGCTGGTCTGCCGACCGGCGCGACACCGGTCACGTCGCCGTCATCGCCGCGATGCTTGTCGTCGGCGCGGCCGGGCTGGCCCTGCTCGCGTGGGCCGGCCCGGTGCCGCTGGTGGCCGGCGTGCTGCTCGGGTTCGGCCTGGGGTGGGCCTGGCCCGGCCTGATGACCTTCGCGGTGGTCCGGCTCCACCCGCAGTCACCGGCCACCGCCACCTCGATCACCCAGACCGGGGTGTACGCGGGCGGCTGCCTCGGCCCGCTGAGCCTGGGCCCACTCGCCGCCCACCTCGGCTACCCCGCCATGTGGACCACGGCGGCGGTGGCGATGCTGCTCGCCGCCGCCCTCATGCTCGCCGGCAGTCGGCTGTTGACCGCCGACGGTGGTCAGGGTGGGGTGACCCGGTCAGACGGCGTGGTGCCCCGGTAGCGGCCCGAGCGGACGGGGTGCGCCCTCAGCTGGTGCGGTCGGCGATGTAGTCGCAGAGCGACTCGAGCGCCTGTCGGGACGGGCCCTGCGGGAGTGGGGCCAGTCGCGCCCGGGCGTCCTCGGCGTAACTGCGCACTGTCTCCCGGGCGCGCTTGAGGGCCGGGCTCTCCCGCAGCAGCCCCAACGCCTCGGCGTGCAGCGCGTCGTCGGTGAGCGGGCCGGTCGCGAGGATCTCCCGCAGCCGCATCGAGGACGCGTCGGCGTCGTCCGCCGCGCGGGCGTAGAGCACCGGCAACGTCGGGACACCCTCGCGCAGGTCCGTGCCGGGCGTCTTGCCCGACTGACCCGACTCGGAGGCGATGTCGAGCAGGTCATCGGTGAGCTGGAAGGCGACGCCGATCGTCTCGCCGTACCCGGCGAGGGCCTCCACGTGCTCCGGAGCGGCGCCACCGAACATGCCGCCAAACCGGATCGACGTGGCGATCAGCGAGCCGGTCTTGTCGGAGATCACGTTCAGGTAGTGGGTCACCGGGTCGTCCTCGGCGCGCGGCCCCACGGTCTCCGCGATCTGGCCGTGCACCAGCCGGGCGAAGGTGCGCGCCTGCAACCGGACCGCCTCCGGGCCCAGATCGGCGGCGATGTCCGCCGCGCGGGCGAAGAGGTAGTCACCGACCAGGATGGCGAGCGAGTTGGTCCAGCGGGAGTTCGCACTCGGCGCACCCCGACGGACGACTGCCTCGTCCATCACGTCGTCGTGGTAGAGGGTGGCGAGGTGCGTGAGCTCCATCACCACAGCGGCCGGGACCACCTGCGCGCTGCCGGGGTCACCGAACTGGGCACCGAGCGCCACCAGCAGCGGCCGGAAGCGCTTCCCGCCGGCTTCCAGCAGATGCCGGGCAGCCTCGGTGACGAACGGGTCGGCGCTTGCCACACTGGCTCGCAACTCGACCTCGACCGTGTCCAGCACACCCAGCACGGACGCCTCGACGCGGGGATCGGCGAGGTGGAGCCCGAGCGCGCCGAACTGACTCGTGCTCGCCCGACCCCGCCGACCGCCGGAGCCGGAGGAAACTGAACGCTCGCCCGCCGGATTCACCACGCTATCAACCATGCCACACCCGTTCTACCTGCTCCGGGTCGGGGATACGCACCGGGGGTCGGCACGTGGACACGCGCCGACCCCCGGTGATCGATCCCTCGGTCATCTAACGAATTCGGCGGCTCCGGTGGCCAGATCGAGCAACGGCGCCGGGGCGACGCCCAGCACCAGGGTCGCCAGCACACCGATCATCAACGCGGCAGCGGTGAGCCCACCGGGCACCATGACGGTCGGGGTGGACTCGCCCGGCTCGGACAGCCACATCATCACCACGACCCGCAGGTACGGGAACGCGAGCACCATGCTGGTCAGCACACCGGCGATCACCAGCCAGGTCTGCCCACCCTCCAGCGCCGGCCCGAAGACCGCGAACTTGCTCATGAAGCCGCTTGTCAACGGGATACCGGCGAAGGCCAGCAGGATGAAGGTGAACAGGCCGGCGAAGAACGGCGAGCGGCGGCCCAGCCCGGCCCACCGGGACAGGTGGGTGGCCTCCCCGTCGGAGTCGCGCACCAGGGTCACCACCGCGAACGCGGCAAGCACCGAGAAGCCGTACGCGACCAGGTAGAACATCGTGCCGGCCAGCCCGTCGCGGCTCGGCGCCAACACCCCGACCAGCAGGTAGCCGGCGTTGGCGATCGAGGAGTACGCGAGCAGCCGCTTGATGTCGGTCTGGGTGACCGCGAGCACCGCGCCGAGCAGCATGGTCAGCACCGCCACCACCCCGAGGACCGGGGTGAAGTCCCAGTTGGCGTCGGCGAACGCGACGTGGAAGACGCGCAGCAGGGCACCGAACGCGGCGACCTTGGTGCAGGCCGCCATGAAACCGGTGACCGGGGTCGGCGCACCCTGGTACACGTCCGGGGTCCAGACGTGGAACGGTGCCGCCGCGGCCTTGAAGAGCAGGCCGATGGCGAGCAGCGCCATACCGGCGAAGAGCAGCACCCGGCTGGCCGGCGACTCGCTCACCGCCGCGTTGATGGTGGCGAAGTCGACGCCGGCCACCCGGCCCGGGATACCGGCGGTGAAGCCGTAGATCAGGGCCACGCCGAACAGGAAGAAGGCGGAGGCGTACGCGCCGAGCAGGAAGTACTTCATCGCGGCCTCCTGACTCAGCAGGCGGCGGCGACGGGCCAGCGCGCAGAGCAGGTAGAGCGGCAGGGAGAAGACTTCAAGCGCGATGAACATGGTCAGCAGGTCGTTCGCCGCCACGAAGATCAGCATGCCGCCGATCGCGAACGTGGTGAGCGGGTAGACCTCGGTGAGGCCGTTGCGGCCCTCGGCCTGCCGCCGGTCGTCGGCCGACTCGGCGGTCACCGCCGCCTGGGCGACGAACGCCCCACCCAGCTCGACCGAGCGGTCACCGATCAGCAGCAGCGCCATCGCGGCCAGCACCAGGATCGCGCCCTGGAGGAACAGCGTCGGGCCGTCGATCGCGAGGGCCTGGCCGGCGGTGATCATCCGCTCGTCCGCGTTGAGCACCACCATGGTCAACGCCGCGAGCACCGCGAGCAGCGCCAGCGTCAACTGCACGACGTGCCGCCAGCGCCGGGGCACGAGGGCCTCGACCAGCACGCCGAGCAGGGCGGTGCCCAACATGATCAGGATCGGGGAGAGCGCCGCGTAGTCGATCGACGGCAGTTTGAAATCGGTCACTTTGCCGCCTCCTGGACGGTGCCGACCGACGGGGCCGGGTCGGTTCTGCCGATGTCGTCCATTGTCGCCTGGACGGCCGGGTTGATCACATCAGTGACCGGCTTGGGGAAGAAGCCGAGCAGCACGATCAGTGCGATAAGTGGCGCGACCACTACCTTCTCGCGCAGGTTGAGGTCCCGCCGCATGCCGTCGACCTCGGTGAGTGTCGGGTTGAGCGTGCCCTGGGTGGTGCGCTGCACCATCCACAGCACGTACGCGGCGGCCAGGATGATGCCGAGCGTGGCGATGATCGCGACCGGCTTGTTCACAGTGAAGGTGCCGATCAGCACCAGGAACTCGGAGATGAACGGCGCCGTACCGGGCAGCGCGAGCGAGGCGAGACCGGCGAAGAAGAGCACCCCGGCGAGCACCGGGACCAGCTTGCCCGCCCCACCGAAGTCGCTGATCAGGGCCGACCCACGCCGGGAGATCAACATACCCACCACCAGGAACAGCAGGCCGGTGGCCAGCCCGTGGTTGAGCATGTAGAGCACCGCGCCGGTGCCGGCCTGGGTGGTGAAGGCGAAGATACCCACCCCGATGAAACCGAAGTGCGCGATCGAGGTGTACGACACCAGCCGCTTGAGGTCGTTCTGACCGACCGCCAGCAGCGCCGCGTAGACGATGCCGATCACGCCCAACGCCAGCGCCCACGGCGCGAACCACTTCGACGCCTCCGGGAACAGCGGCAGGCAGTAGCGCAGGATGCCGAACGTGCCGACCTTGTCCAGCACCCCGACGAGCAGGGCCGCGGCACCCGCCGGGGCCGCGCCACCAGCGTCCGGCAACCAGGTGTGGAACGGGAAGAACGGCGCCTTGATGGCGAACGCGAGGAAGAAGCCGAGGAACAGCCACCGCCCGGTGCCGGTGCTGATGTCGACCTCCGACAGCGCCTGCCAGTCGAAGGTCTTGCCACCGACCACCCACAACCCGATCACGGCGGCCAGCATGAACAGACCACCGACGAGCGAGTAGAGGAAGAACTTCACCGCCGCGTACTGCCGCTGGTGGCCGCCGTAGCTGCCGATCAGGAAGTACATCGGGACCAGCATGACCTCGAAGAACACGTAGAACAGGAAGACGTCGGCGGCCGCGAAGACACCGATCATCGTGCATTCGAGGACCAGCAGCAGTGCGAAGTAGACAGGCACCGACCGCTTCGACGACTCCGCGTCATGCCAGGAGGCCAGGATCACCAGCGGCACCAGCACCGCGATCAGCATCAGCATCACCAACGCGATGCCGTCGGCGGCGAAGGTGAAGCTGACGCCCCAGTCCGGGATCCACGAGTACGACTCGCGGAACTGGAACCGGTCACCGCCGGCCTTGAAGCTGACCCACATCACCACCGAGAGCACCAGCACCAGCAGTGACCAGACGAACGCCACCTGCTTGGCCAGCTCCGGCCGATGGCGCGGCAGGAAGGCCACCACCAGGGCGCCCACCAGTGGCGCCACGGTGAGCACCGAGAGGAACGGGAAGTTGGACATTATGCGGCCTTACCTCCGTCGTCACTGCGTGGTCCGCCGGCGGGGGCGGCCGGGAACAGGTCGATCACGCCAACCACCCCGCCTGCACCGCCAGGAACGCCGCCATCACCAGCAGCGCACCGGCCAGGATCGAGGTGGCGTACGAGCGGACGAAACCGGTCTGCATCCGCCGGAGCCGACCCGAGCCACCGCCGACCGCGGCGGCGAGCCCGTTGACCAGCCCGTCGACACCCCGGTTGTCGAGGTAGACGAGCGCCCGGGTGAGGAAGATGCCCGGCTTCTCGAAGACCGCCTCGTTCACCGCGTCCGCGTACAGGTTGCGCCGGGCGGCGGTGACGAGCACCCCGGCCGGCTGCGGTGCGGTGGCCGTGCCGGCCCGGAACAAGAACCAGGCCAGCCCTGCGCCGAGCACCGTCACCAGCAGCGACAGCGTGGTGATCACAGCGTGCGAGAGGACCGGCCCGTGTTCCGCGTGCTCGTCGCCCAGGCCGGCGGTCGCCGTCAGCCAGTCGGGCACCGACGTGGAGAGCAGGAAACCGGCACCGACCGATCCGGCGGCCAGCAGGATCAGCGGGACGGTCATCAGCTTCGGCGACTCGTGCGGGTGCTCGATGTCGTCGGTCCAGCGCTTCGGGCCGTGGAAGGTGAGCACGAACAGTCGGGTCATGTAGAACGCGGTGAGCCCCGCACCGAGCAGCGCCGCCCCGCCGAAGAGCCAGGCGGTCCAGTCGTCCCGCTCGAAGGCGGCCACGATGATCGGCTCCTTGGAGAAGAAGCCGGAGAACGGGAACATGCCGATGATGGCCAGCCAGCCCATCATGAAGGTCAGCCAGGTGACCTTCATGTACGTCGACAGCCCACCGAAGCGGCGGATGTCGACCTGGTCCTTCATCCCGTGCATCACCGAACCGGCGCCCAGGAACATGTTGGCCTTGAAGAAGCCGTGCGCCAGCAGGTGCACGATGGCCAGCGCGTACGCACCGCCACCCAGGCCGACCCCGAGGAACATGTAGCCGATCTGACTCACCGTCGACCAGGCGAGCACCCGCTTGATGTCGTCCTTGGCCGCGCCGATGATGCAGCCCATCAGCAGCGTCAGCGCGCCGACACTCACCACCACGAGCTGGAGCGTCGAGTTGGCGGAGAAGATCGGGTTGGACCGGGCGATCAGGTAGACGCCCGCGGTGACCATGGTGGCGGCGTGGATGAGCGCCGACACCGGGGTGGGGCCCTCCATCGCGTCCGGCAGCCATGCCTGGAGCGGGAACTGGCCGGACTTGCCGGCCGCACCGAGCAGCAGCAACAGGCCGAGGACCAGCACGGTGGCGCCGGTGAGCGAGCCGACCCCGTTGAACACCTCGTCGTACTGGGTGGTGCCCAGGGTGGCGAACATGATGAAGATCGCGATGGCCAGGCCGGCGTCGCCGACCCGGTTCATCAGGAACGCCTTCTTGCCGGCGGTGGCCGCGCTCGGCCGCTCGTACCAGAAGGAGATCAGCAGGTACGACGCCAGACCGACGCCCTCCCAGCCGACGTAGAGCATCACGTAGTTGTTGCCGAGCACCAGCAGCAGCATCGCCGCGACGAACAGGTTGAAGTACGCGAAGAACCGGCGACGGCCGGCGTCGTGCGCCATGTACTCCACCGCGTACAGGTGGATCAGGAAGCCCACCCCGGTGATCAGCAGCACGAAGACCGCGGCCAGCGGGTCGAACAGCAGGCCGAAGTCGACCCGCAACTCACCGACCGCGATGAAGTCCCAGAGGCTCAGCTCGACCGACTTGTTTTCCAGGCCGCGAAGCTGGAGGAAGGACGTCAGGCCGAGCACGAACGCGGCACCGATGGCGGTGACGCCCAACCAGTGCCCCCAGCGGTCGGCCCGGCGGCCGAGCAGCAGCAGGATGGCCGCGCTGAGCAGCGGGATCGCCACCAGCAGCCAGACGCCCCCGAGCAGCCCCGTGGCCTGGGCGTATTCCACAGTCTCTTCCACCGGTGGACCCCTCTAGTACTTGAGCAGGTTGGCGTCGTCGACACTCGCCGAGCGTCGCGTCCGGAAGATGGACATGATGATCGCGAGCCCGACCACGACCTCGGCCGCCGCCACCACCATCACGAAGAACGCCATGATCTGACCGTTGAGATCACCGTTGATCCGGCTGAAGGTGACCAGCGTCAGGTTGGCCGCGTTGAGCATCAGCTCCACGCACATGAACAGCACGAGCGCGTTGCGTCGGACCAGCACCCCGGCGGCGCCGATGGTGAACAGCACCGCGGCGAGAACGAGGTAGTAGGTCGGCTCGACCGAGAAGAACGATTCCATTACTTGTCCGTCCCCTTCAGCGAGGTCTCTTCGGCGGTCAGCTCACGCTGCGGAAGGATCGCCGGGGTGCTGCGGTCGGTGAGCCGGCCGTCGGGCAGCCGGGCGGGGGTGGCCACCGAAGAGGAGGTCGCGAAGACGCCGGGGCCCGGCTTCGGACCGGGGTAGTTGCCCGGGGCGAAGCGCGCCCGCATCGTCGACACCTGGTCGACCTTGTCCTGCTTACGCCGCTCGACGTGGGCCAGCACCATGGCACCGACCGCCGCCGTGATCAGCAGTGCCGAGGTCAACTCGAACGCGAAGACGTACTTGGTGAACAGCAGCCGGGCGATGCCCTGCACGTTCCCCTCCGCGTTGGCCTGCTCCAGCCCGACCGCGGGGGTGCCGTCAAGCGCCTGGTAGAGGCCGGTGGCGACCAGGCCGGCGAAGCCCAGGCCGAGCACGATCGCGGCGACCCGCTGGCCGCGCAGCGTCTCGATCAGCGAGTCGGTGGAGTCCCGACCGACGAGCATCAGCACGAAGAGGAACAGCATCATGATCGCGCCGGTGTAGACGATGATCTGCACCATGCCGATGAACGGACCGGCCTGGAGCACGTAGAACACGCCCAGACAGAGCATGGTCAGCACCAGCCACAGCGCCGAGTGCACGGCGTTGCGCGCGGCCACCATCCCGATCCCGCCGATGAGCGCGAGCGGGGCGAGGATCCAGAAGGTGACCGCCTCGCCGCCGGACACCGAGCCGGCGGCGGCGAGCACCGTAGACGTGGTCATGCTTGCTCTCCCTTGCCGGCCGCCGCGCGCTGGGCGGCCTGCTCGGCGCCCGGGAACGTCACGCCGGGGTGCTCCTCGACCTGGTAGCGGCCGGGACCCATCGGGGACGTCTCCGCACCGGCGGAGGTGCCCGGGTTGTCGAGCGCGCCGACGTAGTAGTCCTTCTCGCTGTCCCCGAGCCGCATCGGGTGCGGCGGCTGCTCCATGCCCTCGAGCAGCGGCGCGAGCAACTGCTCCTTGGTGAAGATCAGGTCCTGCCGGTTGTCCCGGGCCAGCTCGTACTCGTTGCTCATGGTGAGCGACCGGGTCGGGCAGGCCTCGATGCACAGTCCGCAGAAGATGCACCGGGCGTAGTTGATCTGGTAGATGCTGGCGTACCGCTCACCCGGCGAGAAGCGCTGCTCGTCGGTGTTGTCGCCACCCTCGACGTAGATCGCGTCCGCCGGGCAGGCCCAGGCGCACAGCTCGCAGCCGATGCACTTCTCCAGGCCGTCCGGGTGCCGGTTGAGGATGTGCCGCCCGTGGTAGCGCGGCGCCGACACCGGCGGCTTGAACGGGTAGTCGGTCGTGACGACCTTCCTGAACATGTGCGAGAAGGTGACACCGAATCCCTTGAACGTTCCGGTGATCGCGCCCACGTCACACCTCCCTGGAGTCCGAGCCGGCAACGATGTTTGCCGGCTCCCGCTCGGCGACCACGCGCGTGATGCGCGGGCTCGGTGGTACCTGAAGATCCATCGGCGGCAGCGGGAAGCTCCCGTACGGCCGGTTGTCGACCTGCTCCTGCGTCGTCGGCTTCGGCTGCGGCTTCCGGCTGGGCCAGAAGATCGTGGCGATCAGCAGGATGCCGGCCGGAACGCCGACGGCGATCATCTTGCTGCGCGAGTCCCAGTCCTCGATGGAACGCAGGCCCGACAGGACCAGGATCCAGACCAGGTTGATCGGCAGCAGCACCTTCCAGCCGAGGCGCATGAACTGGTCGTAGCGCAGCCGGGGCAGCGTGCCGCGCAGCCACACGAAGACGAAGACCAGCGTGATCACCTTGCCGAAGAACCAGAGCATCGGCCACCAACCGGAGTTGGCGCCCTCCCAGATGGTGATCGGCCAGGGTGCCCGCCAGCCGCCGAGGAACAGCGTGGTGGTGACCGCGGACATGGTCACCATCGCGACGTACTCGCTGAGCATGAAGAGCGCGAACTTCAGCGAGCTGTATTCGGTCATGAAGCCGGCGACCAGTTCGGACTCGGCCTCGGGCAGGTCGAACGGCGCCCGGTTGGTCTCACCCACTGTGGCGATGAAGAAGATGACGAAGCTGGGCAGCAGCAGGATCGCGTACCAGCCGGGGGCCGGCAGGTCGAAGCCACCGATGCTGAGCTGCGTCCCGTGGGCCTGCTTGGCGACGATCCCGCTGGTGCTCATGGTGCCGGCGGTCATGAAGACCGCCACGATGCTCAGGCCCATGGCGACCTCGTAGGAGATCATCTGGGCGCTCGACCGCAGACCACCGAGGAGCGGGTACGTCGAACCGGAGGCCCAGCCGCCCAGCACGACGCCGTAGACGCCCATCGACGAGCAGGCCAACAGCAGCAGCACCGCCACCGGCACGTCGGTGACCTGCAACGGCGTGTGGTGGCCGAAGATGCTCACCATCGGACCGAACGGCACCACCGACAGGGCGGTGACCGCGCAGATCACCGAGATGGTCGGGGCGAAGAAGTAGACGACCTTGTCGGCCGCCTTCGGCAGGATGTCCTCCTTGAAGGCCATCTTCAGGCCGTCGGCGAGGGTCTGCAGCAGACCGAACGGGCCGACCTGGTTGGGGCCGGGCCGCACCTGCATGTAGCCGACCACGCGCCGTTCGAACCAGACACCGAGCAGGGTGGCCAGCAGACCGAAGGCGAACGCGAAGACGATCTTGCCGAGAACCAGCCACCACGGATCCCGGCCGAAATCGGCAAGCGTCGGGTCCTGAGCCAGGACGATCGGACTCACTGGTTACCCCCGGAGTTGAGGAGCGGACCCGGGAGACCGGTCTCGTCCGCCGCGACCCGCCCGGCCGGAACGACCGCGCTCGGTGCGGGGACGGAGATCCGGACAACCGCGCCGGACGTCGCCCCGAGGCTGCGTCGCACGGTCGAGCCGGGTGAATTGGTCGGCAGCCAGACAACGCCGTCCGGCATCTCGGTGAGCTCGGCCGGCAGGGTGAGTGCCCCCCGCTCGGTGCCCACGGTGACCGCGTCGCCGTCGGCGACACCGAGCGCGTCGGCGGTGCCCTTGCCCAGCCGGACCACCGGCGGACGAGCGGTGCCGGCGAGGTTCTCGTCACCCTCGGTCAGACTGCCGAGGTCGACCAGTTGGTGCCAGGTGGCCAGCACGGCCTCCCCGGCGCCCGGGTGCGGCACCCGGCCCGGTGCCACCGACGGCGCGGACGGTCGCGACGTACGCGTCGCCGGCAGCGCGCCCAGCTCACGACGCACGCTCGGCACGTCCGCGGTCCCGAGCCGCACGTCGAGCAGCGCGGCCAGCGCGTCGAGCACCCGACCGTCGGTCATCGCGGCGGTGTTCAGCACCGCCTCGAACGGGCGCAGCCGGCCCTCCCAGTCCAGGAAGCTGCCGGCCTTCTCGGCCACCGGTGCGATCGGCAGCACCACGTTCGCCCGCCGGGTCACCGCGGTGGGCCGCAGCTCCAGGCTGACCAGGAACGGCACCGCGTCCAGGGCGGCCTCGGCCAGTCGCGGATCGGCCAGGTCGTTCGGGTCGACCCCGCCGACGACGAGCGCACCGAGCTGCCCGTTGGCGGCGGCGTTGAGGATGCCGTCGGTGTCCCGACCGGCCTGGCTCGGGATCACCCCGGCCGGGATGTCCCACGCCTCACCCAGCTCGGCGCGGGCGGCCGGCTCGTTTACCAGACGTCCACCCGGGAGCAGGTTGGGCAGGCAGCCCGCGTCGACAGCGCCGCGGTCACCCGCGCGCCGCGGCACCCAGGCCAACTTCGCGCCGGTACGCCGGGCCACGTCCGCCGCGGCGGAGAGCCCGCCCGGCACCCCGGCCAGCCGCTCGCCGACGATCAGGATCGCGCCCGGCGCGCTCAGCGCCTCGGTGACCGTGGCGTGTTCGGCGAGCACGCTGGCCTCCTCGCCCGGCACGACCCGGGCCAGCTTGGCGCCGAGCTTCTCCAGGCCGCGGGTGGCGAACGGCGCCAGCGCGTACACCGTCAGGGTCTTCTTCAGGTACGCCTTGCGCAGCCGCAGGAAGAGGATCGGGCACTCCTCCTCCGGCTCCAGGCCGACGAGCACCACCGCCGGCGCGTTCTCCACGTCGGTGTAGGTGACGTCGGTGACCCCGGCGACCGAGCTGGCCAGGAAGTCGGCCTCCTCGCGGGAGACCGGCCGGGCCCGGAAGTCGATGTCGTTCGTGTTGAGCGCGACGCGGGCGAACTTCGCGTACGCGTACGCGTCCTCGACGGTCAGCCGGCCGCCGGTGAGCACCGCCGTGCCCTGCCCGCCCTCCCGGGCGGTGTGCAGGCCTTCGGCGGCCACGGTGAGTGCCTCACTCCAGGAAGCCTCGCGCAGCTCACCGGTGCGCTCGTCGCGGACCAGCGGGGTGGTCAGCCGGTCGGTGGCCCGGGTGTACTGGAAGCCCCACCGGCCCTTGTCGCAGTTCCACTCCTCGTTCACCGCCGGCTCGTCGCCGGCCAACCGGCGCAGCACCTTGCCGCGCCGCCAGTCGGTGCGCTGCCCGCAGCCGGCCGAGCAGTGCTCGCACACGCTCGGGCTGGACACCAGGTCGAACGGGCGGGCCCGGAAGCGGTACTGGGCACCGGTAAGCGCCCCCACCGGGCAGATCTGCACGGTGTTGCCGGAGAAGTAGGAGTTGAACGGCACGTCGCCGGCGTCGCCCTCTTCGCCGTACGCGTCGTCCCGATAGATGTTGATCTCTTCGGCGGACGACCGGCCCATCAGGTCGATGAACTTGTCGCCGGCGATCTCCTCGGAGAACCGGGTGCACCGTTGGCAGAGGACACAGCGTTCACGGTCCAGCAGCACCTGGCTGCTGATCGCCATCGGCTTCTCGTACTCCCGCTTGTGCTCGTGGAAGCGCGAGTCGGTGCGGCCGGTGGACATCGCCTGGTTCTGCAGCGGGCACTCACCACCCTTGTCACACATCGGGCAGTCCAGCGGGTGGTTGAGCAGGAGCAGCTCCATCACCCCCTCCTGCGCCTTCTTGGCGACCGGCGAGGTGAGCTGGGTCCGGACCACCATGCCGTCGGCGACGGTCTGGGTGCAGGAGGCGACCGGCTTGCGCTGACCCTCCACCTCGACCAGGCACTGCCGGCACGCGCCGGCCGGGGCCAGCAGCGGGTGGTCGCAGAACCGGGGGATCTCGGTACCCATCTGCTCGGCGGCCCGGATCAGCAGCGTCCCCTTGGGGGCGGTGACCTCGACTCCGTCGATGGTGAGGGTTACCGTGTCGGTCTGCTTGGCTACGTCCGTCATCAGTGAGCTCCAACCAGCTGCTTGTCGGAGAGCTTCGGCGCGGTCCGTCCCTCGATGTAGTCGAGGTAGTCCTGCTTGAAGTACTTGAGCGACGAGGTCACCGGGCTGGTCGCGCCGTCACCGAGGCCGCAGAACGAGCGGCCCAGGATGTTGTCGCAGGTGTCCAGCAGGGTTTCCAGGTCCTCGTGGGTGCCCTGACCGGCGAGGATCCGCCGGTAGACCCGGACCATCCAGTAGTTGCCCTCCCGACACGGGGTGCACTTGCCGCACGACTCGTGGTGGTAGAACTCCAGCCACCGGTACGTCGCGTAGACCGGGCAGTCCTGGTCGGAGAAGATCTGGGTGGCGGTGGTGCCGAGGATCGAGCCGGCCGCCGCCACGCCCTCGAAGTCGAGTGGCACGTCCAGGTGCTCGGCCGCGAGCAGCGGGGTCGACGACCCGCCCGGGGTCCAGAACCGCAGGTTGTGACCGGGCTGCATCCCGCCGGCCAGCTCCAGCAGCTCGCGCAGCGTGATGCCCATCGAGCACTCGTACTGGCCCGGGTTGACGATCCGGCCGGACAGGGAGTAGATCATCGGCCCGGAGGACTTCTCGGTGCCCATGGACTTCCACCAGTCGGCCCCACCGAGCACGATCGGCGGCACACTGGCGATGGTGCCGACGTTGTTGACCACCGTGGGGCTGGCGTACAGGCCGTGGGTGGCCGGGAACGGCGGGCGCAGCCGCGGCTGGCCCCGGAATCCCTCAAGCGAGTCCAGCAGCGCCGTCTCCTCGCCGCAGATGTACGCCCCGGCGCCGGAGTGCACCACCAGCTCCAGGTCGTAACCGCTGCGCAGGATGTTCCGGCCGAGGTAGCCCTTGTCGTACGCCTCCTGGACCGCGTTGCGCAGCCGACGCGCGGCGTGCACCGCCTCGCCCCGGATGTAGATGTAGGCGCGGCTGGCCCGGATCGCGTACGACGCGATGATCACGCCCTCGACCAGCGCGTGCGGGTCGTGGGTCATCAGCGGCAGGTCCTTGCAGGTGCCCGGCTC
The DNA here is from genome assembly GCF_040649135.1 of Micromonospora sp. NPDC049047. Classification (NCBI taxonomy): domain Bacteria; kingdom Bacillati; phylum Actinomycetota; class Actinomycetes; order Micromonosporales; family Micromonosporaceae; genus Micromonospora; species Micromonospora sp. NPDC049047. Next base: position 111,240 of record NZ_JBEZEY010000002.1, on the reverse strand, counting down.
GCCCTCGTCGGCGTTGACCACCAGGTAGTGCGGCTTCCCGTCGCCCTGGGGGATGAAGCCCCACTTGAGACCGGTCGGGAAGCCCGCGCCACCCCGGCCCCGCAACCCCGAGTCCTTGATCAGCTGGATCAGGTCGTCCGGGTGGGCCTTGAGCGCCTTACGCAGGGCGGCGTAGCCGTCGAGCTGCTCGTACGTGCCGATGCGCCAGGCGTCCGGCGACAGCCAGCGCTTGGTGAGCACCGGCGTCAGCTTGGCCACGGTCTCCGGGCGGGGAGTGGTCACTTCTGGGCCCCCGTTTCGTTCGCGGCGGCGGAGTCCGCGCCACTGGCGCTCGCCGACGCTTCGTTGAGGTTGCGCTCCTGCGCGCCGGTGGAGTCACCAGCGGGTTTGCCGTCGCCGGCCGGGGCGTTGTCCGCCACGCCGGCGGCCTCCGCCTCCTGCGCGTCGCGCCCGGAGGGCCGCGGCGCGTCCGTCGGGACCTTGGTGCCGGGCGCGTCCGGCACCGCGGTGCCCGCGTCCGGTTGCCGGGTCTCGGCGGTACGCACCTGCGGCGACTTGGCGTCCGGCGCCTGCACGTCCCGGGTGGTGCTGCCGGTGGCGTCCGCCGGCTCGGCGGTCCGAGTGGCGTCCGCCGGCCCGGTGGCGTCCGCCGGTTCGGCGGCGGCTGTCGTGCCCGTCGGGGCGGATGCCCCGTCGCCGCCCTTGACCGGGGCGGCGGTGGCCTCGACGGGCGCCGGCTTCGCGGCCTCGGCCTTCGCCTTCGCCTCGGCGGCGGCCCGGTCCGCCTCCGCCTTGCTCCGGATCGGGGTGTTCGGGTCGAAGCCCGGCACCGAGACGCCGTGCTGCTGTGCCAGCCGCAGACCGCGCAGGGTGGGCTCGCCCGGCCCGCCGTCGGCGACCGCGCCGTCGCGCTCGTCGGCGAAGCCGGCGAGCTGCACCGCCATCTCCTTGAGCGTGCAGAGCCGGGCGCCTCGGGTCGGCATCGGCCGCCCGCCCGCCCGCAGCTCGTCGACGACACCGACAGCGGTGGCGGAGTCCACACCGTCGAAGAAGTCGTAGTTGACGGTCATCACCGGGCCGTAGTCGCACGCCGCCAGGCACTCGGCGTGCTCAAGCGTGATCGTGCCGTCGGCGGTGGTCTCGTCGTGCCCCACGCCCAGGTGCTCGGACAGGGTGTCGTAGACCTCCTGGCCACCGAGCACGTTGCACATGGTGTTGGTGCAGACGCTCACCAGGAAGTCACCGGTCGGCTTGCGCTTGTACATCGTGTAGAAGGTGGCCACCGCACCGACCTGGGCCTTGTTCAGCCCCAGCACCTCGGCGCAGAAGGCGACCCCGGCCGGGGAGACGTACCCCTCTTCGGCCTGCACCAGGTGCAGCAGCGGCAGCAACGCCGAGCGGGACCGGTCCGTCGGGTAGCGGGCGATGATCTCGCGCGCCCGCTCCCGGGTCTCGTCAGTGAAAACAACACTCATCGGTCACAACCACCCATCACCGGGTCCAACGAGGCACCGCCGGCGATCACGTCGGCGATCAGACCGCCCTCGGCCATCGCCGGGAGGGCCTGGAGGTTGACGAAGCTGGGCTCCCGGTAGTGCACCCGGTACGGCCGGGTGCCACCGTCGGACACCGCGTGCACACCCAGCTCGCCGCGGGGCGCCTCGATGGCGACGTACACCTGACCGGGCGGAACCCGGAAACCCTCGGTCACCAGCTTGAAGTGGTGGATCAGCGACTCCATCGACTGACCCATGATCTTCGCGACGTGCTCCAGCGAGTTGCCCATGCCGTCGACGCCGATGGCGAGCTGCGCCGGCCAGGCGATCTTGCGGTCGGCGACCATCACCGGGCCCGGACGAAGCCGGTCCAGGGCCTGCTCGACAAGCTTCATCGACTCCCGGATCTCGGCCAGCCGGACCTGGTAGCGGCCCCACACGTCGCCGTCGGGGTGGGTCGGCACGTCGAACTCGTACGTCTCGTAACCGCAGTACGGCATGGTCTTGCGCAGGTCCCAGGCGAGACCGGCGGAGCGCAGCACCGGACCGGTGATGCCGAGCGCCACGCAACCGGTCACGTCCAGCACCGCTACGTTCTTCGTCCGCTCGGTCCAGATCGGCTGGCCGGAGAGCAGGTCCTCGTACTCCTTGAGCTTCTTCGGCATCATCTTGAGGAACTCGCGGATCTTGACGATCGCCGCGTCCGGCACGTCCTGCGCCACCCCGCCCGGCCGGACGTACGCGTGGTTCATCCGCAGGCCGGTGATGGTCTCGAAGATGTCGAGGATGTATTCCCGCTCGCGGAAGCCGTACAGCATGATCGAGATCGCGCCCAGCTCCATGCCGGTGGTGGCCAGCCAGACCAGGTGCGACGAGATCCGGTTGAGCTCCATCATCAGCACGCGGATGGTGGTGGCCCGCTCGGTGATGTCGTCGGTGATGCCGAGCAGCTTCTCGACCGCGAGGGCGTACGCCGTCTCGTTGAAGATCGGGGCGAGGTAGTCCATCCGGGTCACGAAGGTCGAGCCCTGCACCCAGTTGCGGTATTCGAGGTTCTTCTCGATGCCGGTGTGCAGGTAGCCGACGACCGAGCGGGCCTCGCGGACCGTCTCGCCCTCCAGCTCCAGGATCAGCCGCAGCACCCCGTGCGTGGACGGGTGCTGCGGACCCATGTTGACGACGATCCGCTCATCGTTGATCGGGTCGGTGCCCGAGACGATGGTGTCCCAGTCTCCACCGGTGACGGTGAAGACCCGACCCTCGTCGGTCTCGCGCTCGCTCGCGTAGTTCGACGTCGTCACTGGTACGACCTCCGCTCGTTCGGCGGTTGGATCTCCGCGCCCTTGTACTCGACGGGCACGCCGCCGAGCGGGTAGTCCTTGCGCTGCGGGTGGCCCTCCCAGTCGTCCGGCATCAGGATCCGGGTCAGGTTGGGGTGGCCGTCGAAGACGATGCCGAACATGTCGTACGCCTCCCGCTCCTGCCAGTCCGCCGTCGGGTAGATGGCGGTCACGCTGGGCAGGTGCGGCGCCTCGACGGAGACCGCGGCCTCCAGCCGGACCCTCCGCCGGTAGGTCATCGAGGTGAGCAGGTAGACCACGTGCAGCCGGCGCTCGTCGGCGCCGAGGTAGTCCACGCCGGACACCGACGAGCACAGCTCGAACCGCAGCGCCAGGTCGTCCCGCAGCACCTGGCAGACCTCGGCGATCCGCTCCGGCCGGACGTGCAGGGTCAGCTCGCCCCGGTCGACGACGACCTTCTCGATCGCGTCACCGAAGGCCGGGTACGCCTCCTCCAACGCGTCGCGGACCTCGTCGAAGTAGCCACCGTACGGCCGGGACGCCTCCTCGACGGGCTGGCGCTGGCGCACCAGGCCGCCGTAGCCGGACACGTCGCCGGTGCCCTGGTTGCCGAACATGCCGCGCCCCGCCGGGCTGGCCGGCGGGTACTCGGCCGGGGCGGTGCTGCTGGCGCCGGCCGGCGTGACCGGCACCGGCACCCCGCCGTCGTTGGGCTTGTCCGTGGGAGACGTCATTTGGGACCTGCCTGCGGGTGGAGGTGGTTCTGAGCGTTCATCCAGTTCTCGATCCGCAACTGCTCCTCGCGGCCCTCGCGGACCGCCTTGGTCCACTCGGCCCGGCGGGCCTTGTCGCTGCGGTACGAGGAGGGCATGGAGCCGTAGGGCACCACCGGGACGTCGCCGCGCTCCTGGCGGGCGGCAAGCATCTTGCGGCCGTTCGGTCCGAGCGGCTCATACATGATCTTCTCGCGGAGCTTGAGGATCGCGTCGATGAGCATCTCCGGCCGGGGCGGGCAGCCGGGCAGGTACATGTCGACCGGCACGACGTGGTCGACGCCCTGCACGATCGCGTAGTTGTTGAACATGCCGCCGCTGCTGGCGCAGACGCCCATGGAGAGCACCCAGCGGGGCTCGGCCATCTGGTCGTAGATCTGGCGCAGCACCGGAGCCATCTTCTGACTCACCCGGCCGGCCACGATCATCAGGTCGGCCTGCCGGGGGGACGCCCGGAAGACCTCCATGCCCCAGCGACCCATGTCGTAGTGCGGACCACCGGCGGCCATCATCTCGATGGCGCAGCAGGCCAGGCCGAAGGTGGCGCCCCACACGGACGACTTCCGGGACCAGTTGACCAGCTTCTCCACCGAGGTGAGCAGGACGCCGGCGGGAAGCTTCTCCTCGATGCCCATCTGACGTTCCTTCCTCAGTCCCAGTCCAGGCCGCCGCGCCGCCACACGTAGGCGTACGCAACGAAGACCGCGACGATGAACAGGACCATCTCCACGAAGCCGAAGATCGGCAGGGCGTCGAACGAGACCGCCCAGGGGTAGAGGAAGATGATCTCGATGTCGAAGACGATGAAGAGCATCGCCGTCAGGTAGAACTTGATCGGGAACCGGCCGCCGCCGACCGGCTGCGGGCTGGGCTCGATGCCGCACTCGTAAGCCTCGAGTTTGGCCTTGTTGTAGCGATGGGGACCGGCAAAGCGGGCGGCGCCAACGGAAAATAGCGAGAACGCCGCGGCGAGGGCGAACAGCCCGATGATCGGTGCGTAAGGCGAGAGCGACATCGTTTTCTCCTGCTCGTCCTTCCCTGCCTCGGTGCTTGACGAAAATCACACTATTCACGTCCCTCGCCGTGGCAGTCGGCGGGGGTCGATCTTTGGCAGCGTCGGGGCCGTGACCAGCACCGATGCCGTCCTACTCAGACAGCTGGGGCGACCTTCGTCATCGCGTTGATGACCCGGTCCATCGCGTCCCCGCCACGCGGGTCGGTCAGGTTGGCCAACAGCTTGAGCACGAAACGCATAAGTGTCGGGTGCGGCATGCCGTGTTTGGTGGCGATCCGCATGATCTCCGGACGGCCGATCAGCTTCACGAAGATGCCGCCCAGCCGGTAGTAACCGCCGAGGCGGGCCTTCAGCTCGTTCGGGTACGCCAGCAGCGCCCGCTCCCGCTCCGGCCCCGCCGGTCGGGCCAGGGCCTGCACCACTACCTCCGCGGCCAGTTCGCCGGACTCCATCGCGTACGCGATGCCCTCCCCGTTGAACGGGTTGACCATGCCGCCCGAGTCGCCGACCAGCAGCACGCCGCGCGTGTAGTGCGGCACCCGGTTGAAGCCCATCGGCAGCGCGGCACCGAGGATCGGGCCGTCGGCGTTTGTCTCGTCGGTCATCCCCCAGTCTTCCGGGGTGTTGGCGAGCCAGTCGGTGAGCAGCCGGCGGTAGTTGGTCTTGCCGAACGCCGAGGACGAGTTGAGCACGCCGAGCCCGACGTTGACCCGCCCGTCACCGAGGCCGAAGATCCAGCCGTACCCGGGCAGCAGGTTGTCGCCGCTGTCCTTGCTGCGCAACTCCAGCCAGGACTCCAGGTAGTTGTCCTCGTGCTTGGCCGGCGAGCGGTAGTAGCGGCGGACGGCCACACCGATCGGCCGGTCCTCCCGCTTGGCCAGCCCGAGCGCGAGCGGGAACCGGCCGGAGACGCCGTCCGCCGCGACCACAAGCGGGGCGTGGAAGGTGGTCGGCTCCTTGCCCGGCCCGACCTCCGCCTCGACGCCGGCGACCCGGCCGTCGCCGTCGAGCACCGGGCCCAGCACGTTGACGCTGGTCCGCAGCTTGGCGCCGGCGGCCACAGCGCGCTGGGCGAGCAGGTCGTCGAAGTCCAGCCGGGTGCGCACCAGGCCGTAGTTGGGGAAGCTGGCCAGCTCCGGCCAGTCCAGTTCGAGGCGCACCCCGCCGCCGATCACCCGCAGGCCACGGTTGTGCAGCCAGCCGGCCTCGGGGGTGGTGTCCACCCCCATCCGGATGAGCTGGCGCACCGCGCGCGGGGTCAACCCGTCGCCGCAGACCTTCTCCCGGGGGAACTCGGTCTTCTCCAACAACAGCACCCGTACGCCGTGCCGGGCCAGGTGGTACGCAGTAGCTGATCCACCGGGACCGGCGCCCACGACAATGACGTCGGCGTCGTGTTCCACCGGGGTCATTCGCGCCTCCTCCCGCACGCTCGTGAAATGCTTCACAAGCCAGACGGGACGAGTGTATGACCGGCGTCATACCAGCGCAGGATCAGGGGTACCTAACTCGCCGATGTGACAGCTCTCGACCGTCCACAGCGGTCGAGTGTCAGGCCGGACTGGAGGCGTCCAGCCCCGCATCGACCCGGATGGCCTCCGGCAGGTGCTCCCGGAGCGCGCCGCCGGCGGCCCGGTCGAGCGCCGCGAGGACCTCGGCCACCACCTGCCGGACCTCCACCGGATCGGCGCCGGCCAACGCGCGCAGTTGCGCGACGAGTTCGGCCGCGTCGTCGTCGGTGGCGGCCACCGCGTCCGCCGGGTCTGCTCCGGTCATGCGGACGAGCGTACGGCGCAAAGTGGACTAAAGACCGATATTCGCGAAACCTGAAAGATGTCCGTGTCGGTCGCGCCGACTACTCGCGGATCCCCCGGTGCAACGCCACCACACCACCGGTCAGATTGCGCCACGCCACCCGGCCCCACCCGGCGGCGGCGACCCGGCCGGCCAACGCGGCCTGCGCCGGCCAGGCCCGGACCGACTCGGCGAGGTAGACGTACGCGTCGGGGTTGCTCGACACCGTTCGGGCGACCACCGGCAGCGACCGCATCAGGTACGACAGGTAGACCGTCCGGAAGACCGGGTTGACCGGGGTGCTGAACTCGCAGACCACCAACCGCCCACCCGGGCGGGTGACCCGGGCCAACTCCCGCAGGGCGGCATCGGTGTCGCTGACGTTGCGCAGCGCGAAGGAGATGGTCACCGCGTCGAAGCTGCCGTCGGCGAACGGCAGCCGGAGCGCGTCACCGGCCAGCAGCGGCACCTCGGACCGGACCCGCTTGCCGGCGTACAGCATGCCCAACGACAGGTCGAGCCCCACCGCGTACGCCCCGGACTGCGCCAACTCCCGGGTCGAGACGCCGGTGCCCGCGCCCACGTCCAACACCCGCTCGCCCGGCCGCAGCCCGAGCGCCGCCCGGGTGGCCCGCCGCCAGGATCGGTCCTGGCCGAAGGAGATGACCGTGTTGGTCAGGTCGTAGCGCTCCGCCACGCCGTCGAACATCGCGGCGACCTCGTGCGGCTGCTTGTCCAGACTGGCGCGCTGGCCCTGCGGGAAACGGCTCACCCCTTCACTCTGCCAGCCGCCCGCCAACCAACACCCGTGGGGTGGCGTGGCGACCGGCCCGGTACGCGAAGGGGCGGGGTGGTCGCCCACCCCGCCCTCGCGTTCCGACGCCGACTGCCGGCGCCACTGTCAGTCGTTCGGCGTCTCGTCGCTCGGGGCGACCACGACGACCTTGCGCCGGCGGGAGAGCACCAGCAGCGCACCGCCGGCCAGCAGGATGATGGCGCCGATGCCGCCGATCAGGCCGACCTGCACACCCGTCACCGGCAGGCCGCCACCACCGGAGCCGCCACCACCGGCAGCCGGCGAGGTGCTCGCGCCCGGCGTCGGCGTGCCACCCGGAGTGGGCGTACCGCCCGGCGTCGGGGTGGCCGTCCCGCCCGGGGTCGGCGTGGCGGTGGGCGTCGGGATCGCCGTCGGGGTGGCGGTCAGGGTCGGGGTGGCGGTCGGGGTCGGGGTCGGCTGCGCGGTCAGGTCGACGAACACGTCGAAGACCGCCTGGTTGTCGACCTCGTCGACCTCGGTGAAGGCCTTCCGCTGGGCGCTCGTCGCCGGTTCGGGCTGCTCCTCGGCCTGACCCGACGCACCGTCGAGACCCTGCGCGACAAGCTCACCGACCCGCAGCACCGGCTGGGTGACGTTCGCGCCGACCGTCACCTGGACGTCCGCCGTGTAGTACTCGCCGGGCTTGATCACCGCGCCGTCGTCCTGGCAGAGCGCCTGGGCGACCCCGCCGAAGGTCTGCGCCGTGCAGGCGTCCGGCAGCGTGGCGAAGGTGACGCCGGCCGGGAGCGTGAGCACGTAGGACAGGCCGGTGGCCTGGCGGCTGCCGTGGTTGTAGACCGCCCAGTCCAGCGGCACCGTCTCGCCGCGCTTGACCGGCCGGAGGTCGGGGTCATCGTCCTTGACGCCGTTCACCACGACGTTCGCGTAGACGTCCTGCACCCAGCTGGTCAGGTCGTAGCCCGGCTTGCCGACGGTGATGTCGTGCTCGACCTTGTTGTCCTTGCGGTTGGGATCGGCGGTGGCCGACTTGATGGTGACCACCAGGGTGCCGGCCTCGCCGCGCGCACCGGTGGAGAAGAGCGGAATGCCGAAGTCCTCGCTGGTGCCGGCCGGCACGTCGGCGAGCGGGCAGGTGAACGTCTTGCCCTTGACCTGGCAGCCGTCGGGCACGACGACCCCGATCACGCTGTTCAACAGGTTGCTGGTGTCCACGGTGTAGCTGACGCCCTGGGCGGCGACAGTGCTCCGGGTGTTGTCGACAAGGAACTTGAACGGCTTGGCCTTGGCCGCCTTGACGCCCTTGGCCAGCTCGGAGCTGAGCGGCACCAGTGCCAGGTCGGCCTGGTCGGCGGCCTGCGCCGGGGCGGCCACGGTGGCCAGGCCACCGGCCGCGAGCACTGCCACAACGCCGGCGCGGGCCAGGGCCGAGCGGTGGAACGCTGTCATCGGTCCCCCGGGGGTAGGGAAAGAAAGATTGGTCGCGGAACGAGCGGACGCTATCGGAGCTCGATCACACACGCCAGCGTGCGCGGTCCTTTTCAACCGTCCGGCCCGGGGTCCGCAGACGGTACGGGCGGGATGGTCACCCATCCCGCCCGTACCGCCGTGCGTTATATGAACGACCCGCAACGGGCCGATGGAGGACAGCCCACGAACGACCATCAGACCACCCGCCACCAGCACGATCGTGGTGGTTCCCCGATCGGCGGTGGTGACGGATACGAGCCGGGACGCTAGCCGCCGACGTCCACCTTCACCACCCCGCAGCGGACAGCCTGACGCTGCGGTGGCCGGGACCACCCGTACCGCCGGGGTGGGCCGGCGGGAGCATGAGCCTCGATCAGCCGAACGGCCGGGTGTCGAAGCGGGTCAGTTGGCGTCGACGAGTGGCAGGGATCGGCCCGCGCCACCGCCGGGGAGCGCGATCGAGGAGAAGTGCGAGACGACCCGCTCGTCGGTCGGGTCGTCGGCCGGGGTGTGGTGCACGGCGAGCCGGTGGTAGAGGGTGTCGCGCTGCGCGGGGATCCGGTCCGCGGAACGGATCATGCCGATCAGCTCGTGCAGGTTGGAGCGGTGCCGCGCACCGGCGGAGGAGATGACGTTCTCCTCCAGCATGATCGAGCCGAGGTCGTCCACGCCCATGTGCAGCGCGAGCTGCCCGACGTCCTTGCCGGTGGTCAGCCAGGACGCCTGCAGGTGCGGCACGGTCTCGAAGAAGAGCCGGGCCACCGCGACGAGGCGCAGGTATTCCAGCGTGGTCGCCTGGGTGCGGCCCTTGAGGTGGTTGTTCTCCGGCTGGTACGTCCACGGGATGAAGGACCGGAAACCGCGGGTGCGGTCCTGCACGTCCCGGATCATCCGCAGGTGCTCGATCCGCTCGGCGTGCGTCTCGCCGGTGCCCATCATCATGGTGGCGGTCGACTCGATGCCCTGCCGGTGCGCCAGCTCCATGACCTCCAACCAGCGCTCGCCCGACTCCTTCAGCGGCGCGATGGCCTTGCGGGGCCGCTCGGGCAGCATCTCCGCGCCGGCGCCGGCGATCGAGTCCAGACCGGCGGTCTTGATCCGGGCGATGGCCTCGTCCAGGCTCACCCCGGAGACCTTCGCCATGTGCAGGATCTCGCTCGGGCCGATCGAGTGGATGACCAGTTGCGGGTACGCCTGCTTGACCGAGGAGAACAGCTCCTCGTAGTACTCCACGCCGTAGTCCGGATGGTGCCCGCCCTGGAGCATCACCTGGGTGGCGCCCAGCTCGACCGCCTCGCCACAGCGGCGCAGGATCTCCTCGGTCGGGTGGGTCCACCCTTCCGAGTGCTTGGGGGCGCGGTAGAACGCGCAGAACTTGCACGCCGTCACGCAGACGTTCGTGTAGTTGATATTGCGATCGATCAGGTACGTGACGACGTTGTCCGGGTAGCGCCGCCGACGCACCGCGTCCGCCGCCTCGCCCAACGCGTGGAAGGGCGCCTCGGTGTAGAGCAGCAGGGCCTCCTCGGGCGTGATCCGCCCGCCGTCCGCGCCACGCTGCAGGATGTCATCGATCTCCCGGCTCACCGTCACACCCCGAGCCTACGCCGGCCGGACGCCTGTGCCCTGAGGGGTGCTCAGGGCTGTGATCCGGCACCGGTTCAGGCGTCGTAGTCGACAGTGAGCTTGTCGGTGGTCGGGCTGGACTGACAGGTGAGCACGTAACCGGCGGCCAACTCGTCCGGCTCCAGGGCGTAGTTGCGGGCCATTGTCACCGACCCGTCGACGACCTTCGCCTTGCAGGTCGAGCAGACCCCGCCCTTGCAGGCGTACGGCAACTCGCCGCGCACCTTCAGCGCGGCGTCCAGCACCCGCTCCTCGCGGCCCATCGTGAAGCTCGACGACCGACCGTCGAGCACGATGGTGACCTCCGCCCCGGCGCCCGCCTGGTCCACCGGACGGCGCACCGGCTCCGGCGGGGCGTCGACGTGGAACAGCTCGGTGTGCACCGCCGACTCGGGCAGGCCGCGTGCGGTCAACACGTCCCGGACGTCGAGCACCATGGCGTACGGGCCGCAGAGGAACCACTCCTCGATCACGTCCCCCGGCACGATGGTGCCCAACAACCGGCCCAGCCGCTCGGCGTCGATCCGCCCGGAGAGCAGCGCCGACTCGCCCTGCTCCCGGGAGAGCACGTGCACCAGGTGCAGCCGGGTGGGATAGCGGTCCTTCAGATCGGCGAGCTCCTCGGCGAACATCACGCTGTTCGCCGTGCGGTTGCCGTACACCAGGGTGAAGGTGCTGGCCGGCTCGACGGCTAGCGCGGTCGCGACAAGCGCGAGCACCGGGGTGATCCCGGAGCCGGCGACGACAGCGCCGTAGTGCCGCACCCGGTCCGGCGTGAACGCCGTGGTGAAGGTGCCCAACGGCGGCAGCACCTCGACCGTGTCGCCACCACGCAACGCCCCGCACGCGAACGCCGAGAATGCCCCGCCAGGGATCTCCCGCACCCCGATCCGCAACCGGCCGTGCCGGGCCAGGTCGTCGGGGGTCGAGCAGATCGAGTACGACCGGCGCACGTCGGCGCCGTCCTCGGCCACCCGCCGCACGGTGAGGTGCTGGCCCGCGCGGAACGCGAAGATCTCCCGCAACTCCTCGGGTACGGCGAAGGTCACCGCGACAGCGTCGTCGGTGAGCCGGTCGACGGCGGCGACCGGCAGCGGATGGAAGACCGGCCGGCGGCGGACCGGGCGGGTGATGGTGACAGTCACAGCGCCTTCAGGTGGTCGAAGGGTTCGGAGCAGGAACGGCACCGCCACAGCGCCTTGCAGGCGGTGGAGCCGAACCGGCTGACCTGCTCGGTCTCCGGTGAGCCGCACTGCGGGCAACGGACCGCGAGGGTCAACGGGACGACGCCGGCGGCGGGCACCGGGGCCGGCGGGGCGATCCCGGCCGCGGCGAGCTTGGCCCGCCCACCGGCGGAGATCCAGTCGGTGCTCCACGGTGGGCTGTAGACGGTGCGGACCTCAGCGTCGGGGTGGCCGGCGGTCGCCAGCGCACGGCGGATGTCGGTGCGGATCACGTCCATCGCCGGGCAACCGGTGTAGGTGGGGGTGATGGTGACGGTGACCCGACCGCTCGTCGGGTCCTCCTCGACCGCCCGCAGGATGCCCAGCTCGTCGATGGTGACGACGCGGATCTCCGGGTCCACGACGCTGGCGGCGGCGTCCCACGCGCTCACCGGGCCGCCGTCGGCGAGCACCGGGCTCGCGGTCCGCGCGCTCACCAGGTCGCTCCGGGGTGGGCGCGGTGCAGCACCTGCATCTCGGCCAGCAGGTAGGCCAGGTGCTCGGTGTGCACACCGTCCCGGCCACCGGCCGGTGCCCAGCCGCCCTCCGGTCGGGTGAGCATCGCCTCGGCCAGCACCGCGCCGACGGTCTCGTCGAACGCCGACCGCAGGGTGGCCGGGTCGACCGGCGCCGCCGGGTTCGCGGCGAACAGTTCGTGGGTGTACGGCCACACCTGGTCGACGGCCGCCTGCATGCGACGGTGCGACTCGTCGGTGCCGTCGCCGAGCCGCTTCACCCACAGCGCGCCATGGTCCAGGTGGTACGCCGACTCCTTGCGCGCCTTCGCACCGATCGCGGCCAGCCGCTGGTCGGCGCAGTCGGCCAGCGCCGTGTACAACGGCAGCTGGTAGGCCGCCAGGAGGAACAGCTTCGCCATGGTCACCGCGAAGTCGCCGTTCGGCAGCTCGACCAGGAGCGCGTTGCGGAACTCGCGGTCGTCGCGCAGGAACGCCAACGCGTCCTCGTCCCGGCCGGCGCCCTCCAGCTCACCCGCGTAGGACAGCAGCAGCCGGGCCGCGCCGAGCTGGTCGAGGGCGATGTTGGCAAGCGCGATGTCCTCTTCCATCTCCGGCGCGCGGGTCGTCCACTCGGCCAGTCGTTGCGCAGCGATCAGCGCGTCATCGGCGAGGGCGAGGGTGAAGTCGTACGGCCCGTTCACGCTGCCACCTCGCTGTGCCGGCTGGTTCGCTCGCTCCGCTCGCTTCCCGCAACCACCTCGCTGCGCTCGGCGGCCGCGCGAAGCGCCCCGCTGCTGAGCCGGCTGGTTCGCTCGCTCACAGGTGGGCCACCCCGTCCGGCACTTCGTAGAAGGTGGGGTGGCGGTAGACCTTGTCGGCGGCCGGGTCGAAGAAGGCGTCCTTCTCGTCGGGGCTGGACGCGGTGATCGCGCCGGCCGGCACCACCCAGATCGACACGCCCTCCTGGCGGCGGGTATACAGGTCCCGGGCGTTGCGCAGGGCCAGCTCCGCGTCGGGGGCGTGCAGGCTGCCGACGTGGGTGTGCGACAGCCCGCGACGGGCCCGCACGAAGACCTCCCAGAGCGGCGAGTGTTCGGTAGTCACGCGGCCACCTTCTCCTTCTGTTGCGCCCGCTTCGCGGCGTACGCCGCGGCGGCCTCGCGGACCCAGGCGCCCTCGGCGTGCGCCGCCCGGCGGTGGGCCATCCGCTCCCGGTTGCACGGCCCGTCGCCGGAGATCACCCGCAGCAGCTCGTCGTAGTCCGGCTGGGTGTAGTCGTACGCCTGCCGCTCCTCGTTCCAGCGCAGGTCCGGATCGGGGATGCGCACGCCGAGGATCTCGGCCTGCTGGACGCACATGTCGACGAAGCGTTGCCGCAGGTCGTCGTTCGAGAAACGCTTGATCTTCCAGGACATCGACTGGGCGGAGTGCGTGGAGTCGCCGTCCGGCGGGCCGAACATGGCAAGCGACGGGTACCACCAGCGGTCCACCGCGTCCTGGGCCATCGCCTGCTGCGCCGGGGTGCCGTGCGCGAGGGTGTGCAGGATCTCGTAGCCCTGCCGCTGGTGGAACGACTCCTCCTTGCAGACCCGGATCATCGCGCGGGCGTACGGGCCGTACGAGCAGCGGCACAGCGGCACCTGGTTGACGATCGCCGCGCCATCCACCAGCCAGCCGATCGCGCCCACGTCAGCCCAGCTAAGGGTGGGGTAGTTGAAGATCGAGCTGTACTTCTGGCGGCCGTCGAGCAGCAGCTGGACCAGCTCGTCACGGCTGATGCCGAGGGTCTCGGCGGCGGCGTAGAGGTAGAGGCCGTGACCCGCCTCGTCCTGCACCTTGGCCAGCAGGATCGCCTTGCGCTTCAGCGACGGCGCCCGACTGATCCAGTTGCCCTCCGGCTGCATGCCGATGATCTCCGAGTGGGCGTGCTGGGCGATCTGCCGGATCAGCGTCCGGCGGTAGGCGTCGGGCATCCAGTCGCGTGGCTCGATCTTCTGCTCGGCGTCGACCACCTCGGCGAAGTACGCCGCGAGGTCCTCGTCGGGCGCGGGTCCGCCACGCCGGCCGCGCGCCGCCGCCGCGCGTAGCTCCGCCTCGGCGGCCTCGACCTCACCCAGCAGACCGCCGGGCGCCTCGTCCGGGGCGCTGTTCGGGGCGGAGAAGTCGTTGCCATACATGAGGCTAAGTGTTACAGCTTGCGCCTCGTTGCACCAGGGCTGTGTAACAGGAATCCGCGCATCCCTTCCGTAGTCGTATGACTGCTTTGTGCTGCCTGGGCGTCGTCGGAACGCCGTGACTTGGGCCACGAAACAAAGGTGAAGCCCCGCAAAAACCTCATACCGGCCCCATATCCCGCCTTTATCGCAGGTTGCCTAGTGTCGAAGCCTGGCGTCCGGACGGTCCGGACGTAGACTTCTGCCGGACAACCGATCGGCTGCCGAACATCGACATCTCTACTGAGGCCATCTCCCCCGGCCTTGGCGATCGCACCCGATTCGTCCCGACGACAAGCCGGTCCCCCCGGCCCTGACACCTGGAGTTCACCCACTCATGCGATCTCGCGTGACCCTGGTGCTCGCCATCACGGCAGTCGTGCTCGGCGGCGTCCTGCTGGTCCCCACCGCGTACGCCCGACTCGCCAGCGACGACAGCGGCGGAGGTGGCGGTGGTGGCACGTCAAACGTCGCCGCGCCCGCACCCACGCCACCGCCGCCGCCCACCCTGGCGGCCGGTCCGGTGTCGGTGAACTTCCAGGGCGACTTCTTCTCGTGGGCACTGCTGGATCGGCAGACCGGCAAGATCTCCGGGTCACCGAACATGACGGCGACCAGCTCCACCGAGTCGATGATCAAGGCGTGGATCGTGTCGGACTATCTGCGCCAGCTCGGCGACCGGGAGCCGCCCCCGCCGTTGAAGAAGGCCGCCAGCCTCGCCATCCGGGAAAGCAACGACACGGCGGCCAACCAGGTCTACGCCGCCGCGGGTGGCTCGTACCGGGTGCCGCCGAACGGGCAGCCGGGTCCGGTCATCCAGCGGGCGATCAAGATCTGCGGGTTGACCGACACCAAGCGTGGCAACGTGCCGAAGTACGAGGGCTGGTGGAGCTACACCCGGATGTCCCCCCGCGACGCGGTCCGAGTCGGTGACTGCATCGCCGACGGCAAGGCCGCCGGCCCGAAGTGGACCAAGTGGGTGCTCAGTGAGATGAGCAAGGTCACGGGCAGCACCGCAGCCAAGGACCAGAAGTCCGATTCCGGTGGCGGCCGCTGGGGGATCATCGACGGTCTCCCCACGTCGATCACCTCGCAGGGGCCGGTCAGCATCAAGAACGGCTGGACCCCGATCTATGACGAAGGCAACTGGCACGTCAACTGCCTCGCCGTCACCAGCAGGTGGAGCCTCGCGGTGATGCTGCGCTACCCGATCCGGGCCGGCCTGGACTACGGTGCGAAGGTCTGCGCCAGCGTGGCCACCCAACTGGTCACCCCGCAGCCCGGTGCCGCGCTCAAGGTGCCGCAGCAGCCGGTCGGGAAGCTCTGATGGCCGGCACCCGTCGGGGAAACCGCCGCGGCGACGGCGATGCCTCCCCGATGCGGCTGATCGCCATCGCGGTCATCCTCATCGGCCTGGTGCTGGTGTCGCTGCGACTGTTGCCCGGGTCGCCGTTCGAGTCGGCAGCCGTCGCCAAGTGGGGCGACGCCGGCTCCAGCACGAGCGACCGCCCCACCGGCGCAGGCGCCAACCGAAGCGCCCGCCAGCCGTCCTCGCCGGCACCGAGCCCCAGCCCGGAGCTGGAGCCGCTGCCGTTCGTCGCCAAGGACCTCAAGCTCGACATCGAGGGCTGGTACGCCTGGAGCGTGCTGGACCGTCGAACCGGAAAGATCATCGGTTCGAAGAACATGGACGAGACCAGCACGACCGCCTCGATGATCAAGGCGTGGATCGTCGCGGACTACCTGCGTCGCGCGGCCGACGCCGGCCAGACCCCGAGCGACGCGAAGCTCGCCGACGCGACCCGGATCATCCGGGACAGTGACAACACCCGGGCCGAGCAGTTCTACAACCTGGTCGGCCGGGACGCCTCGATCAAGCGTCTGATCTCCATGTGCGAGCTGACCGACAGCAGCGTCGCCCCCGACAAGGGCTGGAGCCGGACGGCGCTCTCACCCCGGGACACCGCCCGGCTGGGCAACTGCATCGCCACCGGCACCGCCGCCGGGCCGAAGTGGACCAAGTGGCTGCTCAACGAGATGAAGCTGGTCCGCGGCGCCGGTGACTTCGGCATCCGCAAGGCCTTCCCGGCCGCCGAGCAGAAGCAGATCGCCATCAAGAACGGGTGGATCGACCGGACCCAGGAGCAGGAGATGCACATCAACTGCCTGGCCATCGGCGACACCTGGACGATGGGCGTGATGGTCAAGTACCCGATCAACATGGGCTACGACTACGGCATGAAGAACTGCGAAAAGATCACCGAGGCGCTGCTGCGCCCCGGCACCTGAGCCGTACGCCTTCCCGTCGACCCGCCCGACCAGGCTGCTGGTCGGGCGGTTCGCGCCGGCCGTACCCCGGAAAGCGCCGATCGCTCAGCGCGCCGCCGCCCCGGCGCTCAGCCGGCGAAGAACTCGGGGCCGCCGTCCGGCAGTGCCGGGGCCTCGCCGATCGCGGTGGCCCGCCGGGCCCACTCGCGCAGCCCGGCGACCTGCCGGTCACCAAGGGAGAAGTCCAGGGTCCGGAAGTACGTGGCGAGCGTCGCCGCGTCGAACGTCTCCCAGCGGGCCGCGGCCTCGGCGACCTGGTCCAGCTCGGCCAGGCAGAGGTCCCGCGAGCGCAGGAACGCCTCGTGTACCTCCTTGACCAGACCCGGGTGGGCGGCGGCAAAATCGCGACGGACCGCCCAGACGGCGAAGACCATCGGCAGACCGGTCCACTCCCGCCACGCCTGCCCGAGATCGGTGACGATGAGGCCGCGCTGCGGCGCCTCGTAGTACGCCCGCAGCGCCACGTCCCCGATCAGCACCGCGGCGTCGGCCTCCAGCAGCATCTGCGTCAGGTCCGGTGGGCAACGGAAGTATTCGGGCCGCACGTCGTACCGCTCGGCGAGCAGCAACTGCGCCGTCATCACGCCGGTCCGCGAGGTCGAGCCGAGCGCCACCCGGGCGCCGTCCAGCTCGGCGAGAGGCCGGGTGGAGACCATGTTGACCGAGAGCACCGGCCCGTCACTGCCCACCGCCAGGTCCGGCAGCAGGAGCAGCTCGTCGGCGTGCTTCAGGTATTCCAGCAGGGTGATCGGGCCGATGTCGAGGTCACCGGCGACCAGCGCCGCGCTCAGCAGGTCCGGCGAATCTTTCTGCAGGTCGACGTCGAGCAGGGCCCCGGAGCGCATCAGACCCCAGTAGATCGGCAGGCAGTTCAGGAATTGGATGTGCCCGACCCGCGGGCGTGCGATGCGCTCAGCCATGACCCGACCGTATCCCCGGCCTCCGGATCCGGCTCGGCGGGTCGCCCCGGAGTGGCAAAGCCCCCATCGGGCCTGGTCGTCGGCGGCTGTCCCCGGTCCGGCGCTACCGGCCGCCGGCGTCGCACCGCCACGGCCGCGACCGGCACGAACAGCAGCACCACAAGCAGCCCTAACACTCCGGCACCGGCGATCAGTGGGCGCGGCGCGACGGCAGTGAGCAACGCCCCGCCGCCGAGAAACCCGACAATCGAACCACCCTGGACCGCCGCGCCGTAGCTGGCGTACGCCCGGGCGCGCACCGCCTCCGGGACCCGCCGAGTGGTGAGCAGGTTGGCGAAGACGTTGTCGCCACCGTTGGCCGCGCCGCCCACCAGCCAGAGCGGCACCAGAAGGAACGCCCCCGGCACCGTCGAGGCGAGCAGCACCATCAGGCTGCACACGCCGAGGGTGGCCAGCACCCCGCGTACCAACGCGCCGTCGTCGTCGAGCCGGTTGGCGACCCGCGCGGCGAGCCAGGCGCCGGGCAGCATGCCGGCCATCCACGCGGCGGTGACCAGACCGTACGTGGTGGCTGATCCGCCCAGCGTCTCCCGGATGAAGAAGACCTCGACCACGTTGATGCAGCCGATCGCCGCGATCACCACGGCGGTGCTAACCACCATGAGGAGCATCAGCGGGTCCTGGCGCAGCCGCCAGACGACAGCCGTGCCCACCGGGTCTGCCGTGCCGCCGGGGACGGTCCGGCCCGGCACGGCGACGGGCCCGCGACCTCCGCGCCGAGTCCGCAGCCGCAGGCCCGCGACCACGAGCGCCAGGTAGGTAGCGGCATCGAGAAGCAGGGGTACGCGGGTGCCGAACTGCCCGAC
Organism: Micromonospora sp. NPDC049047; assembly: GCF_040649135.1. NCBI lineage: Bacteria > Bacillati > Actinomycetota > Actinomycetes > Micromonosporales > Micromonosporaceae > Micromonospora > Micromonospora sp. NPDC049047. The sequence goes on along the minus strand of NZ_JBEZEY010000002.1, from coordinate 92,982 downwards.
CAGCAGCCCGGCCAGCACCGGGCCGCCGAGCGCGCCGAGCGAGAGCGCGGTCTGGCTGATCGCGCTCGCGCGTGGCAGGTCGGCCGGACGGACCATCGCCGGCAGGAGCGCTGCCAGGCAGGGTTGGGTCACCGCGAGCCCGCAGGCCAGGAGGGCGACGAGCCCCACCACGAGGACCGGGCGCTCGACGACGGCGAGGAGCGCGCAGACCGCGGCCTGGAGCAGGCCGATGGTCACCAGCAGGGTACGACTGTCCACCCGGTCGGCGACCCGGCCAGCAAGCGGGGCGAGCACCACCAGGGGCAGGGTGGCCGCCAGAAGCAGCCCCGACACGGCGAGCCCGCCGGCTCCGGCGCCCTGCAGGGCAAGCGCCAACGCCGTGGCGGCGAGGAAGTCGCCGCAGATCGTGGTGCCCCGAGCGGTGGCGGCAAGCCAGACGTCGGACCAGCGCGACTCCTCAGATGCGAAGGACATACTTCGAAAATAATCCTTCACAACTGCCCAGCGCAATCCCCCGGCTACGCCAGCGGCACCGTCCGGTATTGCACAGCGACAGTGCGCGCGCCCTGCGGCGGATCGGCCTCGCGTCGTCGCGCCTGGTAGGGCCGCAGCAACGCCAGGACCGCCTCGTTCAGCCCCGCCAACTCTTCGGCCGTCAGCAGCAGCAGCGTGTCGTTGAACAGCGCGTTGTCGTACCACTCGGCGGGCTCGTCCCCAGCGCGCCGCGACCAGTCCCGAACCCGCTCCATGGCACGAGCCGCGTACGCCTCCACCACCGCCTGCTCGGCCGCACGCGCCGCAGGCCCGGCGTCGCGTCCCGCGTCGACGCGCAAACCGGCACTCCGCACGCGCCACACCCGCTCGCGCGCGTCCCCCCGGCTCGGCGCCTGCTCGACCAGGCCGAACTTCGCCAACTCCCGCAGGTGGTAACTGGTCGCGCTCGGCGACAGCCCGACCACCTCCGCGCACTCGGTGGCAGTGCCGCCACCATCGCGGGCAGCCAGGTATTCCATGAGGGCTATCCGGGCCGGATGGGCCAGCGCCCGCATCACCTGCGGATCACTGATCGCCGTCCGGCGCGAATCGGGCCGAGCCTCGGTCATGAACCCATGATCCCGGCAGGCTCCCCAACCTGCCATCACCCCCATGTTCGACCCGTTCCACCCGGCGTCGCCACCCGGGCTGGTGGGCTGCTCAGCGCGGCGCTGGCCGGCGCAGTGCTGGCCCGGCGCGGCGCTGACCCGGCGCGACGTGATCTGTGCGCTCAAAGATCGACGAATCCGGTTCCATTCCGTGCTGGCCGGCCCCCCGAAAGTGTCGTACACCAGTTCTATTGTGGTGTCATGTTGAGGGCGTTGGCGCAGCTCGGCGGTGCGGTGGACGACTGCGCCGAGACTGCTCTCTGGGGGCTCTCCGACGCCGAGCTGCTCGCCGCACTCGATGCGACCCAGGTGTTGGCGCAGCGGTTGGCCACCATTCAGCTCGGGCTGATCCGCGAGGTGGACGGCCGTGGCCTGGCGGTCACCCAGGGCGCTTCGTCCACCGCCGTCTGGCTGCGGGAGCGGCTCCGACTCTCCGGTCGTTCCGCGCGCCAACTGGTCCAGCTCGCCACCACCGTCGATGCCGCGCCAGCAGCGGTGCGCGACGCGCTGCTCAGCGGCGCCATCACCGTCGAGCAGGGTCGAGTGGTGGCCGAGACGATTGCCGCCCTCCCGGTGGAGGCCGGCCCGGAGGTGGCGGACAAGGCCACCCAACTCCTGGTCGCTTGGGCCGACCGGTTCGACCCGACCATCCTGAGCCGGCTCGGCGAGCGCGTCCTCACGCACGTCGCACCGGATCTCGCCGACCAGGCTGAGCTGAAGGCTCTCCAACGGGCCACCGAGCGGGCCGAGGCCCGCCGGCACGTCACGCTCTCCGAGCAACAAAACGGTCAGGTACGCCTCAGCGGCAACCTCGACACCGAAACCGCAAGCCTGCTACGTGAGGCGATCGACCCGCTCTGCGCCCCGGCCGGTGAGCACGATGACCGCAGTCCAGGTCAGCGCCGCGCCGACGCGCTGGGCGAGATCTGTCGGTTGGCGCTGCGCACGGGTCAGCTGCCCGACAGCGGCGGAGACCGGCCGCAACTCGTGGTGACCGTGTCGCTCGACGATCTGGTCAACGGCGTACGCGCCGGCACATTGGAGACCGGAGCCCGCCTCACGCCGGGTGCGGTCCGTCGCCTCGCCTGCGACGCCAACCTGTTGCCGGCTGTGCTGGGCGGCAACAGTCAGGTCCTGGACGTCGGTCGCCAACGCCGGCTCTTCACCGGCCCGCTGAGGCGTGCGCTCGTGCTACGCGACGGCGGTTGCGCCTTCCCTGGCTGTGATCGGCCGCCGCGATGGTGCGACGGTCACCATGTCCGGCACTGGGCCGACGGTGGGACGACAGCGCTGGGCAATGCCGTGCTGCTCTGCGGCTACCACCACCGGTTCGTCCATCGTGGCGACTGGACCGTCCGCATCGGGCCCGATGGCGGGCCGGAATTTCTCCCGCCCAGCTGGCTCGACCCCCTGCGCACACCACGCCGCAACCTCTATCACCGGCGCTGCTGATACCCGGCGCACACATGCCGCCGCCAGCCGAGAGCGAGATCAACCACACGGGCCCGACCGATGACGTCCGGGCAGGGATGGCCGGCGTACTCGTATGGAGGTGCTTCCACGGCCAGCAGCCTGCCTGTCCGGGCGTGCCAACCGCCTGGTATCGCGCACTGCGCCGCGCCACACCACGGACCGCACGCCCCACGCACCGCACCGCACCGCACCGCACCGCACCGCACCGGGCACCGCACCGCACCGCACAACACCGCGCACCGCACCGCACAACACCGCGCACCGCACCACGCCAAGCCAGCGCGCCACGCACGCAGGGCACGCAGCGCACGCAGCGCACGCAGGGCACGCAGCGCACGCAGCGCACGCAGGGCACGCAGCGCACGCAGGGCACGCAGGGCACGCAGGGCACGCAGGGCACGCAGCGCACGCAGGGCACGCAGCGCGCAACGCACGCAGCGCGCAACCACCGCACCGGGCAGCCACTGCGCCGCACCGCCGTACCCGGTGAGACGCCCACCGCGTTACTGCCCGACGACACGCCCACTTTCGTGCGCCGCGCCCGGCCACGCCCTCTCCTACGGATGGTTGCGTGGGTAATTCGGTGGATCAGACGGGCTTGAGAGCGTAGGGTTGCAGCCCGCTTGACGGCCGAGGTGAGCTGCACCGGAACGGACGTCATCGCGCCGGGCGGGCGGCCATCCGCCCCCGGACACGCGAGCGCGCAGCAGATGTGAACGATAGGACGTCAGCATGCCCGCACTTGACCTCGACACCGATCTGTCCGCCGAACGCGCACACCTGGCAGCATCGCGAGCCGCGCTGCGGCGAATGCGGGACCGGGCCGAAGCCCTCTTCGCCACCGGTGACCAGGTGGCCGGCGATGCGTACGCGGCGGAGACCCTCGGCCGCACCCTGGCCCGCCGCGTAGCCGAGCTGGCCGACGACCCGACGACGCCCCTGTTCTTCGGCCGTCTCGACTTCGCCGAGTCCACAGACCCCGACGGCACGAGCACCGACACCAGCAGCGGGAGCACCGGTGGCAGCCGCACCACGCACGGCAGCACCACCCATGGCAGCACCGCCACCGGCAGCACCGGGAGCAGGGCCGGCGACGGGGATCCCGACGCGGGTGTGCGCAGTTCGGATCATGACGGTCGGCGGTACCACGTGGGGAGGCGGCATGTCGCCGACGACCGTGGCGAGCCGTTGGTGTTGGACTGGCGAGCCCCGGTCTCGCGGTCGTTCTACCAGGCCAGCGCTCGGGACCCGCAGGGAGTGGCGGTCCGGCGACGGTTCGGGTTCAGCAACGGGGTGTTGACCAGTTTCGAGGATGAGCGGCTCGATCGGGGCGAAGAGCTCGGTACGACAAGTCGGATCCTCACCGCCGAGATCGAGCGACCGCGCGTCGGGCCGATGCGGGACATCGTGGCCACGATTCAGCCGGAGCAGGACGAGTTGGTCCGGGCCGACCTCGCCGACTCGATCTGCGTGCAGGGCGCGCCGGGCACCGGGAAGACGGCTGTCGGCCTGCACCGGGCCGCGTACCTGCTCTACCTGCACCGGGAGCGGTTGCGTCGGGCGGGTGTGTTGATCGTCGGGCCGAACCGGGCGTTCCTGTCGTACATCGCGGCGGTGCTGCCGGCGCTCGGTGAGGTGGAGGTCGAGCAGGCCACCGTCGAGGATTTGATCTCGCGGGTGCCGGTCCGGGCGGTCGAGGCGCCGGCGGTCGCCGCGCTCAAGCATGACGTGCGGATGGCCGAGGTGTTGCGGCGCGCGGTACAGGCGCAGATCGCCACACCGACCGAGTCGATCACCGTGTCCGACGGCTCTTTCCGGTGGCGGATCGGGCTGGAGCCGCTGCACCGGATCATCGAGGAGACCCGCCGGGAAGGGCTGCCGTACGGCACCGGTCGGGAGCGGGTCCGCGCCAGAGTGGTGAGCCTGCTGCAACGACAGGCCGAGGCACGGCGGGCGGAGTCGCCGAGCGATGCCTGGTTGCGTCGGATGGGCCGCTGCCGACCGGTGGTCGACCTCCTGGACGCGGTCTGGCCGGTACTCACCCCGGAAGGGCTGGTGCACGGTCTGCTCGCCGACCCGGCCCGGCTCGCCGCGGCGGCGGACGGGCTGCTCAGTGAGGACGAGCAGGCGCTGCTGAGCTGGGCGAAGCCGGCCCGCACCGCGAAGGCGACCCGGTGGACCGCCGCCGACGCCGTGTTGATCGACGAGGCGGCCGGGCTGTTGGAACGGCCCTCCGGCTTCGGGCATGTGGTGGTGGACGAGGCGCAGGACCTCTCCCCGATGCAGTGTCGGGCCATCGCCCGGCGCAGCGAGCACGGCTCGGTCACCCTCCTCGGCGACCTCGCCCAGGGCACCGCGCCGTGGGCCGCGACGGACTGGCGGGAATCCCTCGTCCACCTGGGCAAACCGGACGCCGTGGTGGTCCCGTTGACTGTCGGGTTCCGGGTGCCCGCAGCTGTGGTCGCGTTCGCGAACCTGCTGCTGCCGGCGCTCGCGGTGGACGTACCGCTGGCCGAGTCGCTGCGCCACGACGGCGGGCTGGACGTGCGTACCGTGACCGACCTGGTCGCGGAGACGGTGGCGGAGGTGCGGGCGGCGCTCGCCCACGACGGCTCGGTCGGGGTGATCGCCGCGGACGACGCTGTCGACGGGCTGCGCGCGGCGCTTGCCGACGCCGGTGTCGCGACCGCGACCGCCGACGACGTGGCGACCGCGGAGCGGGTCACCGTGGTGCCCGCGACGCTCGTCAAGGGCCTGGAGTACGACCACGTGGTGGTGGTCGAGCCGGCCGCGATCGTCGCGGCCGAGCCGCGCGGGCTGCACCGGTTGTACGTGGTACTCACCCGGGCGGTGTCCCGATTGGCGGTGCTGCACCACGAGCCGCTTCCGGCCCCGCTGCTGACCACACACGTGGTGACCAGCCCAGCGACCGCCAACGGCTGACCGGCCCGTGCGGGGTCTGGGCTAGCGGGTCGTCAGGGCCGAGGCGATCCCGCGTAGCGGCTTGCCCGGCTCGGCGATCGGCACGACGAACGCCAACCAGGAGCCGTCGGTGAACTCGATTCGGAGTCGCTTCGGGTTGAGCCGGTGCCAGCCCACCCGCGCGTCCGCCACCGCGGACCGGGGCGCTGACCAGACCACCTGGGTCTCGGCTGCCGCCCGATCGTCGTCGGCCTGGCTCGACCAGAGCTTCAGCGGACCGGACGCGCACACGAGCAACCGCCGGTCGGTGACGGCGAGGATGGTGTCGTCGATTGTGGTCACCGGTGGCACTGGACGCCGGGAGTATCGCAGGGTGGACGCGGCCGAGCCCGGTGCACCTCGCCCGGCGACCCCGTAGGCGACGCGGTCGACGATCCGGTCCCCGGCCGAGAAGGAGATCAGCGGCGAGACCAGGTTGAGCAGTGCCCCGAGGGCGACGCCGCGCCGACTGATCTTTGACGACGACTCCGGGCTCACCTCGACCGGAGGATCCGCCGGCAGGACACCCTGCGCGATCGACGTCTTCGCGATGGCGAGGACTCGTTCGCCCGGCTCGACGAGTTGGTTGAGTCGTTCCTGGTAGATCACCTCGGACATCGGCTCAGCACCAGCCCGGGCGATCGTCGGCCGGGCGACTGCCGTCGGGTGCGTCGGCGGTCACCACGCCCACCAGTTCGCGTCCCCGGGTGGCGCGGTCAGCGCCTCCGGCTGGGACCGAGAGCTCCCTCGGGCTCGACACGGATCCTCCCCTGTGGCCTGTGCGACGGATCAGTCGCTACGACTCACCACCATAGGCACTGACCGCCGCGACCGGGGACCCGCCCGCGAGTACGGGGCAACCCGTCTCGACTTTGTCCCGTAAAGTAGTTTGCGTGAACCCAGACGACGATCTGCCGCCGACCGACGCCGCGGCGGCGCTCCGACTGATCGAAGACCAGCGGTCGGCGACGGTACGCCGGCTCGACCCCGACGCCCGCATGCTCTACTGGCCGTGGGGAATCGCCTGGCTCGTCGGTTTCGGGCTGTTCTTCCTGCGGTTCCCACCCGGCGACCGGGAACTGCTCGCCCTGCCCACCTGGCTGCCGCTGACGGTTCTCTTCACGCTGCTCGTGGTCGCCGGCGCGATCCAGGCGGTGGTCAGCACCCGCGCCTACGGTCAGGTGATCGGTGACTCCGCCCGGCGTGGCCGCTGGTACGGGTGCGCCTGGGGTCTGGGTTCGGTAAGCATCTACGCCGGGCTCGGCCAGATCTCCGAGCACCTGCCACACGACCTGGCGGCACTACTCTGGTCGGCCACCGCCGTCGGACTGACCGGCGCGCTGCACATGGCCGGCGGGGCGGTCTGGTTGGACCGGGACCTGTTCCGGCTGGGCGTCTGGATCAGCGTGATCAACCTGGTCGGCGCACTGGCCGGTCCGGGCTGGCACGCACTTGTCGTCGCGGTGGCCGGCGGCGGGGGGATCCTGGTCGCCGGCGCACTCGCCCGACGGCGACAGCGTACGCGCCCGTGACCGAACTGGATCCGGTCATCCACGCGCAGGCCCGACTGCGGGTGGTCGCCAGCCTCTCCGCCCTCGGCGACGGCGATCGGATCGCGTTCCCGCGCTTGCAGGAACTGCTGGAGATGACCGCCGGCAACCTCTCCGTGCACCTGCGCAAGCTCGAGGAGGCCGGCTACGTGGAGATCAGCAAGACCCACCGTGGGCGTACACCGGCGACCCTGGTCCAGCTCAGCCGGCGCGGCCGGTTGGCGTTCGAGGAGTACACCGAAGCGATCCGCGCCCTGCTCGACCCCACCCCGTCAAAGGAGCAGTCATGACCCTCCTCCGCGCCGACCAGGCCAGCCGCCGGTACGGCGACGTCCTCGCCCTCGACCGCGTCGACCTGGAAGTCCGGGCCGGTGAGCTGGTCGGCCTGCTCGGGCCCAACGGTGCCGGCAAGAGCACCCTGATGAACCTGCTCGTCGGCCTGCGCCGTCCCACCTCGGGGCGGGTCGAACTGTTCGGCCAGGACCCCCGCGACCCGGCGAGCCGCCGGCAGATCGGGGTCACTCCACAGGAGACCGGCCTGCCGGGCACGCTGCGCGTCGGTGAGGTCGTGGACTTCGTCTCCGCGCACTACCCGGACCCGGTCCCCCGCGCGGAGTTGCTCGACCGCTTCGGTCTGGGCGAGCTGGCCCGACGGCAGACCGGTGGGCTCTCCGGTGGGCAGCGCCGTCGGCTGGCGGTGGCGCTGGCGTTCGTCGGCCGGCCCCGCCTGGTGCTGCTCGACGAACCGACCACCGGACTGGACGTGGCCGCCCGGCACACCCTGTGGGAGGCGATCCGCGCGTTCCACGCCGACGGCGGCACAGTGCTGCTGAGCAGCCACTACCTGGAGGAGGTGGAGGCGCTGGCCCACCGGGTGGTCGTCATCGGGCAGGGCCGGGTGCTCGCCGACGACACTGTGGACGCGGTACGCGGCATCGTCGGCGTACGCCGGGTCAGCCTCGTCACCGACGACCTCCCCGACCTGCCCGGGGTCGTTCGTAGTGAACGCGTCGACGGGCGGCTGCACCTGCTCACCACCGACGCCGACGAGCTGGTCCGCGCGCTGGTCACGGCCGGGACCAGGTTCACCGACCTGGAGGTACGGCCGACCTCGCTCGAGGAGGCGTTCCTCGCCATCACCAGCGGGGACACGCCCGGCGGAGAGCAACCGACAAACCAGGGCCAGCCCGCCACCGCCGCTGCCGGCGGCCTATCCACCACCCTCTGAGGAGGCCACCGTGCAGCTCGCCCTGGTCCACGCCCGCTACCAACTCCTGGAGATCATCCGGATCCCGGTGGCCGTTGTCGGCAGCGCCTTCTTCCCGGCCGCCGCCATGATCTTCTTCGTGGTGCCGTTCGCCGGCGACGACTCGGCCGGTGCCACCTTCGCCACCGCGTCGATGGTCACCTTCTCGGTGATGAGCGCCAACATCTTCCAGTACGGGGTCGGCGTCGCCGAGGACCGCGACCAGCCGTGGAACCCGTACACCCGGACCCTGCCGGCCGGGTCGGCGCCCCGCTTCGCCGGCCGGGTGCTTGCCGGTCTGGCACTCACGTACCTCTCACTGATTCCGGTGGTGGTCATCGGCGCGACGCTCACCGCGGCCCGGATCACCCCGGCGGCGTTCCTGCTGACCGCCGTCACGGTGGCCGTCATCTCGGTGCCGTTCACGCTGATGGGCCTGGCCATCGGCTACTCGCTGCCGAGCAAGGCCGCGATCGTGGTGGCCCAGGTGGTCTTCCTGCCGCTCGCGTTCGGCGGCGGGCTGCTCTCCGCGCCGGGAGAGGCGCCCGGGTTCATCGAGACGATCGCACCGTTCCTGCCCACCCGGGGGGCGGCCGAACTGATGTGGTCGGCGGTCGGTGACTACCCCGTCGAGCCACTGGCAATGATCATGCTCGGTGTCTGGGTGGTGCTGCTCGCCGCGCTCGCCGCCTGGGCGTACCGACGGGACGAGGGTCGCCGGTTCAGCTGACGATTCGTCCATTTCCGCCCCGCGCCGCAGCGGGACGGTGCCAGGATTCCGGCAGGGGGTCGCCGTGGCCGCCCGGGCCGAGAGGGGTCTTTGACCGTGAGCACCGTCCCGCCGGGTACGCCCTGCTGGGCCGACCTGGCCACCCCCGACCTGACCGACGCGCGGCGCTTCTACCCGGAGCTGTTCGGTTGGACCGGCCGGGTCACCCCGGAGCCCGAGGCGGGCGGCTACACGGTCTTCCTGCTCGACGGCAAGGCGGTCGCCGGGGCCGGACCGCCGGCGATCCCGGACCAGGTGCCCATCTGGTCGACGTACCTCGCCACCGACGACGCCGAACTGGTCGCCGGCCGTGTCGAACGGGCCGGCGGGCAGGTGGTGGTGCCGCCGTTCGAGGTCTTCGACCGAGGCTGGATGGCGGTCTTCGCCGACCCGGCGGGCGCCACGTTCAGCGTCTGGCAGCCACTGACGATGCCCGGCGCCGAGGTGTTCAACGTGCCGGGCGCGATGAGCTGGAACGAGTTGGTCACCCCCGACCCCGAGGGCGCGAAGGTCTTCTACGAGCTGGTGTTCGGCTGGCAGCCCGACGACCAGGCGGTGGGCGGGATGACGTACACCGGGTGGCGGCTCGGGACGCAGATCGTCGCCGGGATGATGCCGCCGTTGGCCGACGACTTTCCGGCTGACCTACCCGCCTACTGGACCGTGTACTTCGCGGTGACCGACGCGGACGCCGCCGCGGCCCGCGCCGCCGAGCTGGGCGGGACGATCCTCGTGCCACCCCGGAACGTCCCGGCCGGCCGGTTCGCGGCACTGCGCGACCCGCAGGGCGCCCTCTTCTCCGTCATCGACCTGGGCAGCTGACCGGCCCAAACCTGCGCACACCTGGAGACGCCGGGGCAAGATCGTGCTCGATGCCGGATGTAGTGGTCAGCGCGCGCCAGGGATCGCGCTCGATCCAGGATGCAGTGGTCTCCGCCGGGCAAGATCGCGCTCGATCCACGATGCAGTGGTCTCCGTGCGCTGGTAGGCCACTCGTTCCTGCATCGAGGGCGATCTTGCGTGGCCCCCGCCCTATTCGCTCACCCCCGGGCAGCAGGGCGAGCGGGGCGGACGGGGACCACAAGCGGACCGTGGGTGCCGGGGACGACCCGCACGCTGGCCCGGTAGTGGGTGGCGAGCAGGTGCTCGGTGAGCACCTCGGCCGGGGTTCCGGCGGCCACCACCTTGCCGTCGGCGAGCATGACCATCCGGTCGGCGTACTCGCCGGCCAGGGAGAGGTCGTGCATCGTGGCGAGGACGGTCAGGCAGTGCTCGCGGCGCAACTGGTCGATCAGCTCCAGCACCTCCTGCTGGTGACCGATGTCGAGCGCGCTTGTCGGCTCGTCGAGCAGCAGCAGCGTCGCGCCCTGGGCGAGCGCCCGGGCGAGGAACACCCGCTGCCGTTCGCCCCCGGAGAGGGTGGCCAGTTCGCGGTGCTGGAAGCCGGTCAGGTCCAACCGCGTCAGTACGTCGTACGCGGCGTCGACGTCGGCCGTCGACTCCCGGCCCAGCGCCGGGATGTACGGGGTGCGCCCGAGCAGCACGTAATCAAGCACCGACATGCCGGGCGGCACCACCGGGGACTGCGCCACAGTGGCCACCACCCGGGCGCGGTCCCGGCGGCGCAGGGCGGCGCTCGCCGTACCGAACAGGGTGATCGCCCCTGGCGCGGGCAGCAGGCCGCCGACGGCGCGCAGCAGTGTCGACTTGCCGGCGCCGTTCGGGCCGATCACGGTGACCCATTCGCCGACGGCGACGGTCAGGTCGACGCCGGTAAGGATCGGCGTGCCGGCCAGGCTGACGTGCAGCCCGCGTACCTCGACGGCCGGCAGGTCGCGGTCGGCCGGCCGGGCGCCGGCGGACGGGCCGGCGGACGGGCCGGCGGTGGGTTCGGCGCTCATGTGAGCACCCGGCGGGCGGTTCGCAGCACGAGCACGAAGAACGGGCCGCCAAGTAGTGCGGTCACCACTCCGATCGGCACCTCGGAGGGGGCGGCGGCGGTGCGGGCCACCACGTCGGTAAGCGCCAGGAACGCTCCGCCGAACAGCAGCGACATCGGCAGGATCACCCGGTAGCTCGATCCGGCGAGCAGCCGGACGGTGTGCGGCACGATGATGCCGACGAAGCCGATCAGCCCGGTCGCGGAGACCGCCGCCGCGGTGCCCAGGGAGGCGGCGGCGATCAGCAGGTACCGGGTGCGCTGCGGATGCAGCCCCAGACTCCTCGCCTCGTCGTCACCGACCGCGAGGACGTCCAGCTCCCGCCGGTGCAGCAGCACCACCACTGTGGTCAGCGCGGCGTACGGCAGCACCAGCAGCACGTCGTGCCAACCGGCGGTGGCCAGCCGACCGAGCAGCCAGGAGTAGACCGGCTGGATGGTGTCGGCGTGTCGTTGCAGCAGGTACGTCTGCCCGGCGGAGAGGAACGCGGAGACCGCCACCCCGGCCAGGATCAGCATCGCGGGTGACCCGCGTCGCCCGCCGGCCGCGCCGAGCACGTAGGTCATCGTGACGGCAAGCAGCGATCCGGCGAACGCGGCAAGCGGGATCGTCATCGGCAACCCGGAGAGCGTGCCATCCCGACCGGCGCCGCCGAGGGCGATCGCCGCGGTGACCGCGAGGCCGGCGCCCGCGGCCACCCCGAGCAGGTACGGGTCGGCGAGCGGGTTGCGGAACACACCCTGGTAGCACCCACCGGCCATGGCGAGCAGGCCGCCGACGACCAGGCCCAGCACCACCCGGGGCAGCCGCAGCTCGGTGACGATCGCGATCTCCCGCTCGGTCAGCCCACTGTCCAGGTGCACCCCGGGGATCAGGTTGAGCAGCTCGGCGGCGACGCTGCCCGGGGGCAGGCTCACCGGGCCGAGCGACACCCCGACGACGAGCGCGACGAGCACCGCGAACACCCCGGCGACCAGCCAGCGCATCCGCAGCCCGGCCGGTCGGGCCACCGACGGCAGCCCGGTCGGCCGGGCCACGGAAGACGGCGCTCGACCGGGCACCCCAACCGTCGGCGTTGCAGTGGGCGTGCCCGCCGGTGGGGTCCCGGCCGGCCGAGCGGTTGGTACCGGTTCGGACACCTGTCGTGATCCGCTCACTTGGCCGCGACGCTCACGCGGGCACCTTGGCGACCGCGTCGATGATCACCCGGAGCAGGTCCACGACGCGCGGACCCCACCGGGAGGCGATGTCGTCGTCAAGCGCGACCACCTGGTTGTTCTTGACGGCGGTGAGGCCGGCCCAGCCGCTGCGGGCCTTGACCGTGTCGGCGTTCTGCTGGCAGCACCTGGCGTCGGCCAGGAAGACGAAGTCCGGGTCGGCCTTGACGATGAACTCCTGGGACAACTGCGGGTAGCCGGCGCTCTTGCCGTCCGCGTCGGCCGGGTCGGCGATGTTCGTCAGGCCGGCCTGGCTGTAGAGCGAGCCGATGAAGGTCTTGCTTGTCGCGCTGTACAGCTCGGGACCCAGCTCGTGGAAGTAGGTGAGCTTCTCGGCGCGCTGTGGCAGGTCCTTGACCAGCTTGGCGATGTCGTCCTTCATCCGGGTCACCACGTCGGTGGCCTGGTCGGCGTGCCCGGTAAGCGTGCCCAGCTCGGCGATCTGTTGGTACGAGTCGTCGAGGGTGGTCGCCGCCGGGGTGCGGTAGACCGGGATCTTCAGCGTGGTGAGCTGGTCGACGATCTTGTTGCGGTCGTCGGAGAGCACCACGAGGTCCGGGTTCTTACCGGCGATCGCCTCGGCGTTCGGCTGGAAGGCGGAGAGGTCGGTCTTCGGCGCGTCGGCCGGATAGGTCGACTGGTCGTCGACGGCGGTCACCTGCGGGCCGGCACCGATCGCGAAGAGCATCTCGGTGGCGCTCGGCGACAGCACGACGATCTTCTCGGGGCGCTTGTCGAGAGTGAGCGCGCCGACCGTCACCGGGTACGCGGCCGCCGCGGTGCCGGCACTGGGCTTGTCGTCGGCCTTCTCGGCGCAGGCGCCGAGGCCGAGCGCGGCGACCGCGAGGGTCGCGGCGAGGAGCCGAGGGGTACGTCTGAACATGGGGGCCTCCTGTCGGTCGAGGAGTGTGGTGCTTCGCCGACAGGGACTTTCGTACGCCCGCCCACGAGGCGCCCTTCCTCGAGAGCGCGTTTCGCGACCGGTCCGCAGGCGACCTGGCTCGTCCCCACCGACGGTGGGGCATCACAGTTGCGGGACAGCGCCGGATTTCGCACCGGCTTCGCTGCGGACTGGTCGCTAAGACGGTAGCGCACCGCGAGGACGTGCCGGATCGATCAAGCTCTGATCGCCGCTTGTCGATCGGCCCGGGCAGCCACCGGGCGGCATATGTCCCGGATCTGCGGGCTCGGGAGGGGGTGGTGGGGCCCCGTCGGGGGCGGAACGGGGCCCCACCCGATCAGGAGGACGTGATGGTGACGTTGTCCACAGCGGCCTCCACGAGACTGGCTCCGGAGGCGTCCGCCGCCTCAACGAGGATGCGGACCGACTGGCCGGCGTACGGGCTGAGGTTGAGGTTGGCCACCGCCCAACTGCCGTTGCGGTTGGTCGCCGCGCCGGCCTGGGTGAGCAGCGCTGTGGTGCCGCCGTTGTGCACCACGCTCACCCGCAGGTAGTCCGCCGACGAGGCGTTCGACCCGTGTGCCAGGTACCAGGCCAGGGAGAGGGTGAGCGTCCCGGACGAGGGCAGGGTCACCGCCGGGGACCGGGCGCTCGTCACGCCGCCGTCGAGGTCGTAGTCACCGGCTGCCGAGCCGGCGAGCCGGCCGGTGACCAGGTCGTTGGACCCGGCGTACGGGGTGAGCTGCTTGGCACCGGAGGACGTGGTCGCCTGGGCGGCACCCCTCTCGAACGCGCCGAGGGTGGCGGTGTCGGTGCCGGACGGGTTGATGGTCCAACCGGTGGCGGTCTCGAAGGTGTCCGACCAGACAGTGGTGCCGCCACCACCGCCGCAGTACTGCGCCTGCTTGCCGATCGCCCGGTACGGGCAGTCGGCGTACTCACTGAGCAGCAGCACGGCCTCGCGGTTACGGGTGGTCTGCGCAGTGATCACCTCGTCCGGCGGGTAGAAGCCGCCGCCACCGGACGAGCCGGGGTACATCTCGAAGGTGTACGCCCAGATGTTGTGGGTGGCCCACATCCAGTCGAGGCTGTCCCCGTCGGTGATGTAGAGGTCGCTCGACTGCTCCGGGGTGTAGCTGTTGGTGGCTGCCATCTGCTGACCGATGGTGGCGAAGGTGTTGTACTGGTCGGCGCTCATCCCGGTCGCGGTGTTCGCCGTGGTGTAGCCGTACGGCCAGAGCACCAACTGCGAGTACGTGTGGAAGTCGATGTTCGCCTTGATCTGCTGCACACCGCCGACCACCCGGCCGTTGACGAAGTTGCGCAGTGCCTGCGTCTCGGGGGCGGAGAACGCCGACGGGCCGCGGTAGGTCTCCGACGAGGTGCTGCCGGACGAGCCGCCGCAGCAGCCCCAGTTGTAGCCCCAGTTGCGGTTCAGGTCGGTGCCGACGTTCGACGAACCGCTGTTGGGCTGCCGGTTCTTGCGCCAGGACCGGTACGAGCCGGTGGCGATGTCGTATTCGCTGCCGTCCGGGTTGACCGTCGGCACGATCCAGATCTCCCGGCTGTTGACGATGCCTGTGATCCGGGAGTCGTTGCCGTAGCTGTCGGTGAAGAGGTTGAGCAGGTAGATCGCCATCTCGACGGTCAGGTGCTCGCGGGCGTGCTGCTGGGAGTTGAACAGGATCTCCGGTTCGCTCTCGTCGGTGCCGACGTTGTCGGAGATCTTCACCGCCATCAGGTCGCGGCCCTCGTACGACGAACCGATGCTGATCTTGCGGGCGATCGCCGGATGGTCGGCGACCACCTGGTTCACGACGGCCGTCAGTTCGGCGTAGTCGTGGTAGTTGGAGTCGGCGGGCGGGAAGGCCGTGGTGCCGATCTCGCCGGCGCCGCGCTCGGCGTTGGGCGGTGGCGCCAGGGGTTCGAGCCGAAAGCCGAGCTTGCTGATCGCGGCGGCCTCACCGGCGGTGGCCGAGATGTGCAGGACGCCGTGTTCGGAGTAGTCGATGGCGGCGCCGGTGCGGGCCACCGCGTTGCGGTCGGCGAGGGTGCGGGGCCCGAGCACCCGGTAGGCGGCGGCGACCGGCTCGGTGCTGCGGTCGGGTGCCGGTCGGGCGGCGACCGGCCCGGCGGCGACGGTGACGAGTCCCAGCCCGGTGACGACGGCGAGTACCAGGACGCGGCGGAGGGGGATGGGCGTGCGGAGGGCCATGGACTACCTCCTCGATGGGCGGGAGATCCCGCTCGGTGAAGAACACTTCACCATCCGTCACATGGTCATATCAACATTGATCGTTGCTTGGTCCATCCCAGGCGGATCATCGTGGCGGCAATGATTTTCCATGCGTCAACGTCTGGCGAAACTTCCTTCCGAACGGAAAGCTGACAGGCGACGATGCCCCTCTCGACCCCCGCGGAGCACTCATGGCCAGATCCCGCTTGCGCGCGGGCGCCCTCGCCGGCGTCACCGCGCTCACCCTGCTCGCCACCACCGCGCCCGCGATGGCCGGCCGCCCACCCACCGCCGACCACGACGAGCAGATCACCTTCCAGGACTGGTCCGGGCCCGCCGACTGGCACCGGGGCAGCCGGGCCGGCACCCGCGTGCTGCCCGGCGCCCGGGCGGGACTCACCCTGGACCGCCCGGCCGGCACCACCGAATACACCGACCCCCACACCGGCAGCACCCGCACCTGGGAGTACGGCACCTGGACCTCACCGGAGACCCGGATCGGCTTCGACGCCACCGAACTGATCGCGTCATGGAACGCGGAGACCCCCGCCGGCACCTGGATCCAGGTGGAGATGCAGGGCGGCTACACGAGCGGTGACCGCACCCCGTGGTACGTCATGGGTCGCTGGGCGTCCGGCGACACCGACATCAAGCGGACCAGCGTCGAACCGCAGGGCGACCCCTGGTCGACGATCTGGACCGACACCTTCAGCATCGACGACGCCGACGCCGGGGTGCTGCTGCGGTCGTACCAGCTGCGGCTGACCCTCTACCGGGCACCCGGGCAGACCGCCGCACCGGTGGTCCGGATGGTCGGCGCGATGAGTTCGACGGTGCCGGATCGCTTCACCGTGCCGCCCAGCGCCGGGCACATCGCCTGGGGCGTCGAGTTGCCGGTGCCGCGTTACTCGCAGAACGTGCACGCCGGGCACTACCCCGAGTACGACGGCGGCGGCGAGGCGTGGTGCTCGCCCACCTCCACCGAGATGGTGGTCGAGTACTGGGGTCGCAAACCGTCGGCGGCCGACACCTCCTGGGTGGACCCGACCTACCCCGACCCGACGGTGAACCACGCCGCCCGGATGACGTTCGACTACGCGTACGACGGGGCCGGCAACTGGCCGTTCAACACCGCGTACGCGGCGAGCTTCCCCGGACTGGAGGGTCGGGTGACCCGACTGCACTCACTCGACGATCTGGAGCGTTTCATCGCCGCCGGCATTCCCGTCGTGACCAGCCAGTCCTTCCTCGCCAGCGAGCTGGACGGGGCGAACTACGGCACCTCCGGGCACCTCTTCGTGGTGGTCGGCTTCACCGCCGACGGCGACGTGATCGTCAACGACCCCGCCTCGTCGAGCAACGAGGTGGTGCGCAACGTCTACAAGCGCACGCAGTTCGAGCAGATCTGGCTGCGGACCAAGCGCACGAACGCCAGCGGATGCACCTCCGGCGGCTCCGGCGGCATCGCCTACCTGATCAAGCCCACCTCGAAGCCCTGGCCCAAGACCCCCACCTCCACCACCTGGTAACCCACACCCCCACCCCACCCCCACCCCCAGCTGCGTCGATCATGAATTATTGCCCGTTCACTCGGCGTGTCGTGGCAATAACTTCATGATCAACGCGGGGAGTCGGGGTTTTGGGGGTTGGGGGGCGGGGTGGGGGCGCTGGGCGGGGTGGAGGGCTGGTCTTCGCCGGCTAGGGCGGAGCGGAGGCGTTCCTTTTCGGCCCGGCGGCGCTCGGTGGCGTCGGCCATCTCTCCAGCCATCTCGTCGCGCCAGCCGCGCAGCAGGAAGAAGGAGAGCGCGGCGGAGAAGACCAACGCCAACATCAGCTTCAGGAACACGTTCATGTCGATCAGCCAGAGACCGGCCAGCACGGCGACGAACAGCCCGATCCGGCCCAGCGTGTACTTGAGCGCGGCGCTCACCTGCACCACTCCGTTCTCTCCGTCGCCCACCGGTGCCGGCGGGACAGTCGATCCGCCCGACGGGCGGCCCCGGTCAGCCGGTCCGGCGGGTAAGCCAGCGGACACCCGGGAACCAGATCATCGCGTACGCCACGGTGAACGCCCCCGCCGCCAACGTCCCGGAGAGCAGCGTCGGCAGGCCTGCGGCCAGACCGGCGATCAGCAGCCCGACGAACACCCCGACGGCGGCGGCGACCACCGCCGCCACCACCCGGGCCGCGCCGAACGACCAGGCCCGAAAATCGTCCCAGAACAGCCAGGCCGGCAGGATCACTGCCAACCAGCCGTTGGTGTGCCCGAAATCGCCGGCGCCGATCGAGGCGAACGCCCAGTCGAACAGCACCAACGCCAGCGCACCGATCACCAGACCGGCCAGGCAGACCCCGAGCAGATCACCAAGGGTACGAACGCGCCCCTCGGCGTCCCGGCGGGGAAACCCGCCCTGCTGCTCGGAACCACTCTGCTCGGTCATCGACTGCGAGGGTACGTGGTGGCTCAGGCCCAGACCTGCTGCGGCTGGGCGCGACGCTCAGCCAGCGACGGGGCCTTGTCGTACTCGCGTACCACGTTGTAGCGGGTGTCCCGCTCGACCGGCCGGAAACCAGCGTCCCAGATCAGGTGCAGCAGGTCCTCGCGGTGCATGGTGTTCGGGGTGCCGTACGAGTCGGCGTCGTGCGTGATCTTGTATTCGACGACCGAGCCGTCCAGGTCGTCCACACCGAAGTTCAGCGAGAGCTGGGCCACCGACAGCCCGTGCATCACCCAGAAGTTCTTGACGTGCGGCACGTTGTCGAAGAGCAGCCGGGAGACGGCGAACGTCTTCAGCGACTCGGCCGGCGAGGCCATCGTGGTGCGCGCCTGGATCCGGTTACGGATCTTGCCGTCCGCCGAGTCCACGAAGTCGTGCTGGTAACGCAGCGGGATGAAGACCGCGAAGCCACCCGTCTCGTCCTGCAACTCCCGCAGCCGCAGCACGTGGTCGACCCGGTGCCGGGGCTCCTCGATGTGGCCGTACAGCATGGTTGCCGGGGTCTTCATGCCCTTGCGGTGCGCCAGGGCGTGGATGCGCGACCAGTCCTCCCAGTGGCAGGCGTGGTCGACGATGTGCTGCCGGACCTCCCAGTCGAAGATCTCCGCGCCCCCGCCGGTCAGCGACTCCAGGCCGGCGTCCATCAGCTCGTCGAGGATCTCGTCGGCGCTCAGACCGCTGATCTTCTCGAACCACTGCACCTCGGTCGCCGTGAAGCACTTGAGCTTGACGTTCGGCAGTGCCGCCTTCAGCTCACGCAACACCTTGGGGTAGTACCGCCAGGGCAGCGTCGGGTGCAGGCCGTTGACGATGTGCAGCTCGGTGAGCTGCTCGTCCTCCATCTCCTTGGCCTTGCGGACCGCCTCGTCGATGCGCATCGTGTACGCGTCCTTCTCGCCCGGCTTGCGCTGGAACGAGCAGTACGCACAGGACGCCGAGCAGACGTTTGTCAGGTTGAGGTGCCGGTTGACGTTGAACATCACCCGCTCACCGTTCAGCTCGGTCCGCTTGTGGTGCGCCAGCCGCCCCAACCAGGTCAGGTCGTCGCTCTCGTAGAGGGCGACACCGTCCTCCCGGGTCAGCCGCTCACCTGCGTACACCTTCGCTTCGAGCTCACGCTTGAGTCCGGCGTCCATGGCACGTCCCTTCCACCTGCGGTCCGATCGAGCGTACGTCGAGGGGTCGAGTAGGCCGGCGGCACGGTCGGCGACAGCGACCCACTTCACCAGACTCTCAGCCTCCCGTAACCCGACAACGCATCGACATGAGTGGCGAGGTGCGGTAGTAACAAGGTGGGGCGGAACACACACACTGGTACCGTCCCGGCGGTCGCGCCCACCGAGCGCGGCGACGAGCGGTTGAACGGGGAGCGGAATGGTCTACAGCGGGCGCGGGCGACGGCAGCGACGACGGAGCCCGGTGATCTCGCCGGTCCTGCGTCCGAAGCTCTGGGCCGCCCTGCTCGGCGCGATCGCCGCCGCCGTGCTGGCCACCCCCGCGTACGCCGACCCGGCAGTGCCCACGACGGTGCCGGACATCGGCGCCCGCCCGCCGGCGATCGGCACGCCCCAACTGCCCGGCGCCCCGCCCTTCGGCGGCGTCCCGTCGGCGCCACCGGTGGGCAGTATCGGCACCGGCCCGCTCGCCGCGCAGATCTACGCCGCCGAAACCCAGGTCGGCACGCTCGGTGAGGCGCTGCTGAGGAGTCGGCAGAAACGCGCGGACGCCCAGGCCCAGCTCGACGCCGCCAGCAAGGTGCTGGCGACCACGCAGGACGCCCTGCTCCGGGCCCAGCAGGACGCCGACGCGGCCGCCGCGGACGCCGTCAAGGCAGACGCCGCGCTGCCGCCCGGCGAGTTCGCCCAGGACCTGCGTGGGCTGAGCCGCCTGCAACAGATCACCCGCGGCGAGAAGGTCGACGGCGGCACCACCGGGGTGACCGGGGCGTTGGCCCGCGCCCACGCCGATGAACAGGCCGCCTACCAGAAGCACACCGAAGCCAAGACCCTGCTCAGCACCGCCCAGACGGAGTTCACCACGGGCGAGACGGCACTCCGCGCGGCCGAGGCGAGCCTGCTCACCCTGCGCCGCAACAACGCCGCCCAGCTGATCGAGATCGAGCGCCAGCAGGAGGCCGCCGAGCAGCAGTACGGCGCCGGCTACGTCACCAACCAGAACATCAGCGGGATGGCCGCCCACCCCCGGGCCATGGCGGCGGTCCGGTACGCGCTGGCGCAGCTCGGCGACCCGTACAAGTGGTCCGAGGAGGGGCCGGACCGGTTCGACTGCTCCGGTCTGATGTGGGCGGCGTACCGGTCCCGGGGTGCCGACTACTTCGACCTGCCACGGGTGTCCCGCGACCAGTACGCCGCCACCCGGAGCCGGACCGTGCCGCAGAGCGCGCTACTCCCCGGCGACCTGCTCTTCTTCGCCTCCGGCAGCAGTTGGACGACGATCCACCACGTCGCCATGTACATCGGCAACGGCAAGATGGTGCAGGCGCCCACCACCGGCGACGTCGTCAAGATCTCGGTCGTCAGCTGGTCCCGGTTGTACGCAGCGACCCGGGTGATCGGCGCGGTGCCAGCACCGGTCGTGACCGTGCCGACGACCCCGCCGGTCACGCCGCCCACCGTCAAGCCCACCCCGAAGCCGACGCCGACGCCCAAGCCGACGCAGACCACGAAGCCGACGCCCTCGACGACGCCGACCGGGCCGGCCACCCCGACGCCCACCGGCGGCACGACGCCGACGCCCACCGGCGGTGCGACGCCGACGCCGACCGAGAGCGACTCGCCGACCCCGACAGCCACCCCGGACAACACGCCGTCGACGCCGCCCCCGCCTCCCACCAGCGCGCCGGGCAGCACGACGCCGACGAGCACACCGGAGGCCGGCACGAGCGTCACGGGCAGTCGCAGCTCGGCGGGCAGTCCCAGCGCCACTGGCTGATCCGCCACGACCGGCTCCGGCTGTCCGCTCGGGAAGATCTGTGGCACCGTGACAACCAGGCACATCCGACTCGACGTCTCGGGTCCGGGTGCGAGCATGGCGCGGAGGGCGGAGATGGCCGAGCAGAGTGATCCGGCGGAGACTGTCGACCCCGTGGTCGTCCAAGCCGACCCGTCCGGGCCGGGCACTGTCGACCCGGCGTCCACGAAAGCAGCGGCCTCGGACGCCGCGGCCTCGGATGCGGACCCGGCCTCGGCCGCCGGCCCGGATTCCGACGGCGCCGCCAGCGGTGACGACGCCTCCGTGGACGCCGATCCCACTCCGGACAGCAGCAGTGTCGGCGCTGACGTGCCCGGCCCGGACGCCGGCCAGCCGCTTGTCAACCGCCCCGACGCCAGCCAGCCGGCGCCCACCCGCGATCACCCCGGCCCGGCCGCCGCCCCGGTACGGGCCCGCGCCAGCGTCGCGACCGCCGGAGCGCTGCGCAGTGACCTGCCGGCCAGCACCCCGGTGAGCGCAACCACCTACCGCGCTACCGGTTCCGCCGACTCCGCCGGCTCGCCCGGCTCCGTGGATGTCTCGTTGCCGGCGCAGCGGAAAGACTCGACCGCGCCGGCCCGGGCCAGCGCCACGGTTCCCGGCAGCAGTCGGGCCACACCCGGCGCCCTGGGCACTCCGGACACGCGGGGCAGCACGCCCGCCGTATACCGGGGCGGGCCGGCGCGTCCCGAGCCAGCCGACCCGGAACAGGCACCCGAGCCCGCCCGGCCGCCGGCGGCCCCGAAGCCGGAGCCGACACCCACGCCACCCGGCCCTGGGCCGACCCAGCCGGCGCCAGCCGAGCCGGAGCCCGCGCCAACCCCGGGGCCGTACCCGCCCGGCCCGATGCCGACGCCCGGGCCCCGCCCGACGCCGCCACCCGGTCCGGTTCCGCCCGTCCCGGGTCCTCCCATCCCGCCGCCCTCGCCGATGCCGCCCATCCCGGGCCCGCCGGCACCGCCCATCCCGAGCCCGCCCGTGCCGCCACCCGGCCCGCCGGTGCCCGCGCCACCCGGCCCGCCCGGTCCGATGCCGGCACCGCCGTTCCCGCCGCCACCGGCGATGATCGACACGCCCGGGGTACGGGCCAGCGCTGCGGCTTCGGCACCGCCGTCCGGCTGGTCGTCCACCGCCGGGACGGCAAGAACGGCAGCCGACGACGGGTGGGCCGGGGCGCCCGTCTCCGCGCCGCCGGTGATCCCCGCGCCCGCCCTGCCGACGTGGCCACCGTCCACCACCGGCACCTCCCGATCGGCCGGGAATGACAGTGGCGATCCAACCCGAGCCGCTGGCGCCGCGCGGACGCCCGGGAATGTCAGCGGGAGCCCGCGCGGGACCACGTCGACGGGCAGGCCTTCGGGTGGTTCTGCCACTCCGGGCGTTACCGGTGCCGGCGGAGGTCGGCACGACGGCGGCTCCGACCTGGCCGGCACCGTCTATGGCAGCGGCGATGGGCCGGGCTTCACCACCATCGCGATACCTGCCAACGCGGTGGAGAATTCCGGGTCGCTGACCGGGCACATCCTGGCCCAGGGCTGGTCGGACACGTCGGCCGAACGATCCCGGAACACCCGGGTGATGATCGTTCTGGCGGCGTCGCTGGGGCTGCTGGTGGCGATCAGCATCATGGTCGTGCTCCTCGCCGGTGACGCGCTCGACGGTCTGGTGGGCAGCGTCCTCAACGGGTGAACACCTGAGGGTGACGATGGTGAGTCCGCCCACTACCGTCCGGCAACCGGCTGGCGGCTTCGCCAGATCGCCGTACACTGGCTGAGATCACTGACCCGGCGCGCGTGGTGTGCGCCCCTGGGCGATCTTGCGGGCGATCCGGCGGCACAGCCGCGGCAGGCCATCGCGAAGATGCGCCCCGCTCGAAAGGCTTTTGTTGACCACCTCTGCTGACCCCAGCACTGTTACGTCCGTTTCCACCTCAGCTGCGACGACCGACACCGGCCGGGAGCAGCCCGTCGCCGCCCCCGGCGAGGCCGGCACCGCCCCTGCCCGGAGCGTCGCCCAGGCGGCCGAGCCCGCGCCGACGGCGACCGTCGATCCGATCAGCTTCGCCGCCCTGGGCTTGCCCGATCAACTGGTCCGCGCCCTGGCCCAGCAGGGCATCACCAGCCCGTTCGAGATCCAGCGGGCCACCGTTCCGGACGCGCTGGCCGGCCGTGACGTGCTGGGCCGCGGGCAGACCGGCTCGGGCAAGACGCTGGCCTTCGGTCTGCCGATGATCGCCCGGCTGGCCAACCGCAACCGGGCCCGGCCGATGCGTCCACGCGCCCTGGTCCTGGTCCCCACCCGCGAGCTGGCCATGCAGGTCAACGACGCGCTGGTGCCACTCGGCAAGTCCGTGGGCATCTTCCTCAAGACCGCCGTCGGCGGCGTCCCGTACGACCGCCAGATCGACGCGCTGCGCCGCGGCGTGGAGATCATCGTGGCCACCCCCGGCCGGCTCGGCGACCTGATCGAGCGGGGCATCTGCCAGCTCGACGACGTCGAGGTCACGGTGCTCGACGAGGCCGACCAGATGGCGGACATGGGATTCCTGCCCGAGGTGACCGACCTGCTGTCGAAGACCCCGGCGAACGGTCAGCGGCTGCTCTTCTCGGCCACTCTCGACGGTGACGTCGACGCGCTCGTCAAGCGCTTCATGACCGATCCGGTGACCCACTCCACGGCACCGTCGACCGCGTCGGTGTCCACCATGGATCACCACATGCTGTTGATTCCGCCGCACGAGAAGTTCCCGGTGGCGGCTTCGATCGCCGCCCGCGACGGCCGGACGATGGTCTTCGCCCGCACCCAGCTCGGGGTGGACCGACTGGTCGAGCAGCTGGCGGCGGTCGGCGTGCGCGCCGGCGGACTGCACGGCGGCAAGACCCAGCGGATGCGCACCAAGACGCTTGCCGAGTTCCGTGAGGGCCGGATGAACGTGCTTGTCGCCACGGATGTGGCGGCCCGGGGCATCCACGTCGACGGCGTCACCCTGGTGCTGCACGTCGACCCGCCGAAGGACCCCAAGGACTACCTGCACCGCGCGGGGCGCACCGCCCGGGCGGGCGAGTCCGGCGCGGTCGCCACCCTGGTGCTGCCCAAGCAGCGCCGCACCACCCTGGCGATGATGGAGAAGGCCGGCGTCGCGCCGGCCGAGACCCGGGTGCGGGTCGGCGACCAGGCCCTGGCCGAGCTGGTCGGCGCCCGCGAGCCCAGCGGCGTCCCGGTTCGCGTCGAGGCGGAGCCCCGGGGCTTCGGGGACCGCTCCGGCGGCCCCCGTCGCTTCGACGACCGGGACCGGGGCCCGCGCCGGTTCGGCGACCGCACGGGCGGCGAGCGCCGCTACGGCGACCGGCCCACCGGTGAGCGGCGCTTCGGCGACCGTCCACAGGGCGACCGCCAGTACGGCGACCGGCCGACCGGCGAGCGACGTTACGGGGACCGACCGCAGGGCGACCGCCAGTACGGCGACCGCCCGCAGGGCGAGCGACGGTACGGCGACCGGCAGCACAGCGACCGCCCTTCCGGCGAGCGGCGGTACGGCGACCGCCCGGCCGGTGAGCGAGGCTTCGGCGACCGCCCGCAGGGTGAGCGCCGGTACGCCGATCGGGACACCCGGGGTTACGGTGACCGCCCGCAGGGTGAGCGCCGGTTCGGTGACCGGCCGCAGTTCGGCGACCGGGACGGTCGGCCGAGCGGCGAGCGGCGTTTCGGCGACCGTCCGCAGGGCGACCGCCAGTACGGTGACCGGCCGACCGGCGAGCGGCGCTTCGGTGACCGCGACACTCGGGGTGGCTTCCGCCCGGACAGCCGGGTTCGCGACGATCGTCCCCGTGACGACCGGCCCCGCGACGATCGCCCGCGCGACGACCGGCGTGGTTTCGGCGGGCGACCGCCGGCGCGTACCCACTGATCTGACTGTTCCACCGGACGCCGTCGCGGAGTTCCTTCTCCGCGGCGGCGTTCGCGCATGCCCTGCCGAGTTCGGCGCTGTCGCGTAACGTCCGGCTCATGCCGACCATGCCGAAGTCGATCTTCTGGTCCCGCACGGACACCGCCGGCAGCGAGCAGGTGCTGCTCGACGACGGCCGCGGGTTGGCGGCCCGCGGCACCATGCTCGCCGTGGACCCGATCCCCTGGACCGCCCGTTACCAGCTGACCACCGCGCCGGACTGGACCACCACCCGGGTCGAGGTCGAGGCCGAAGGGTTGGGCTGGCTGCGCCGGGTGACGCTGGAGCGGACCACGGACCGGTGGCGGGTGACCACCGCCGAGCAGGGCGACCTGGACGCGGCGCTTGTCGCCGCCGGGCACCCTCGGGCCGGCCTGCCGGGCACGGATGATCCGGACCGGCTTGCCGACGCGTTCGACGTCGACCTGAGCGGCTCGCCGCTGTTCAACACTTTGCCGGTCCACCGGCTGGGGTTGGCCGCCGAGCCGGCCGACCTGGCCCACCGGATCACCGTGGCGTGGGTGCTGCTGCCCGGCCTGGAGGTGGTGTCGGCCGAGCAGATCTACACCGGGCTCGGGCCGGGTCGGGTGCGTTTCGCCAGCGGCACCTTCACCGCCGAGATCGACCTGGACGACAGCGGTTACGTGGTGCGCTACCCCGGGCTGGCCGAGCGGATCGACCCGCGCTGAACGGTGCCGACCGGCTCAGCCGGGCCAGGTGCCGCTGGTCAGGAACCTGTCGAGCGTGGCCAGGTGCGGGGTCAGGTCGAGGCCCTGCGCGGCGACCCACTCGTCGGAGTAGTAGGTGTCGGCGTACCGGTCACCCGGGTCGCAAATCAGGGTGACCACCGAGCCGGTCCGGCCCTCGGCGAGCATCGTGGCGATCAGGCCGAAGGCACCCCACAGGTTGGTGCCGGTGGAGCCGCCCACGCGGCGCCCGAGCAGCGCCGATCCGGTGCGCATCGCGGCAAGCGACGCCGCGTCCGGCACCTGGACCATCCGGTCCACCACCGAGGGCAGGAAGGACGCCTCCACGGTGGGGCGGCCGATCCCCTCGATCCGGGAACCCTTCCCGGTCCGGACCGACCAGTCGGCGGCCAACCAGGCCGGGTAGAACGCCGAGTTCTCCGGGTCGACCACGCAGAGTTTGGTGGCGAGCCGGCGGTACCGAGCGTACCGGCCGATTGTCGCGCTGGTGCCTCCGGTGCCGGCACCCACCACCACCCAGGCGGGGATCGGGTGCCGCTCCAACTCCAACTGCGCGTAGATCGACTCGGCGATGTTGTTGTTGCCCCGCCAGTCGGTCGCCCGCTCGGCGTAGGTGAACTGGTCCATGAAGTGCCCGCCGGAGTCCTCGGCGAGCCAACGCGCCTCGACCACCACTGTCGCCGGGTCGTCCACCAGGTGACACCTGCCGCCCTGGAACTCGATCTGCGCGATCTTCTCGGGCGAGGTGGAGGCGGGCATCACCGCGATGAACGGCAGCCCGAGCATCCTGGCGAAGTACGCCTCGGACACCGCCGTGGAGCCCGACGACGCTTCGACGACTGTGGTGCTCGGCCCGATCCAGCCGTTGCACAGCCCGTAGAGGAACAGCGAGCGGGCCAGTCGGTGCTTCAGTGACCCGGTGGGGTGCGACGACTCGTCCTTGAGGTAGAGGTCGATCCCCCAGGACCGGGGCAGGGGGAACGGCAGCAGGTGGGTGTCGGCCGAGCGGTTCGCGTCCGCCTCGACGGCGGCGATCGCCTCCGTCACCCAGGTCCGGCTGCCCTCGTCACACCGGTCGAGATGAGTCACGCTCGGAAACGTAGCAAGCAGGCCAGGCGAGGTCAGCGGCGGTCCGGCGACGCGGTCCGGCGACGTTGCCGGCGTTGGCCGGCCCGACCGGCGGCCCGGATCAGCGGGGTGAGTGCGACGGCCAGTCGGGGCATTGCGTCCAGCAGGCGCACCTGCGCTCCCCGCCAGCGGGGCAGGCTGACCACCGGGCGGGGTCGGCGGGCCAACCGGACCGCGCGGGCGGCCACCCGTTGCGCGGTGAGCACCGACCCGGTGAACGAGGCCACCGCTCCGGGGTCGTCCAGCCGGTCGTGCAGCATCGGGGTCCAGATGCCGTCCGGGCAGAGGCAGGAGACGTGTACCCGCCGGTACCCGGCCATCCGCAGGTCGGCCAGGGTGCCGAGGCTGAACGCCAGCAGGGCGTGCTTGCTCGCCGCGTACACCGTCTCGCCGGGCGCGGCGACCAGCCCGGCCAGCGAGACGACGTTGAGCACGTGGCCGTGGCCCTGCCCGCGCATGATCGCCAGCGCGGCGAGCGTGCCGTTCATGGCGCCGTGGGCGTTGACGTCGAGCATCCGGCGGCGGGTCGCGCCGTCGTGCTCCCAGGACGGGCCGGTGCTCAGGATGCCGGCGTTGTTGACCCAGAGGGCGAGGTCACCCCGGCCGGCCGCGGTCGCGGCGATGTCGGCGCAGGCGGCCTCGTCCCGGACGTCCAGGACGGCCGACCACCCGCCGAGCGGTGCCGCGGCCGCGCCCACCGCCCGGGCGTCAAGGTCGGTGAGCAGCACCGACCAGCCGTCGTCGTGCAGCGCGGCGGCGATGGCGCGGCCCAGGCCGCCGGCCGCGCCGGTCACCACGGCCACTCGGCGTCCCTGCGGGGTCATCGGCGCACGCTACCGCCGGCCGATCCGGTGACACCAGGGGTACGCGGCGGTCAGGCCGGGTTCGGCCCGACCCGCTGGGGGCGGTTCTCCCATTTGGTGGAGAGTGCGATGGCGGTGCGGGTGGAGGCGACCCCGGGGGTCCGGTTCAACCGCACGATCAACTGCTCCAACTCGGCGATCGTGCCGACCCGCGCCTTCAGCAGGAACGACTCCACCCCGGCCATGAAGTAGCAGGACTCGATCTCGGGCAGTACGCGCAGCGACTCGAGCATGTCGTCGCTGTCGGCGCCGGAGTCCTCGACGATGCCGATCAGCGCGGTGACGCCCAGCCCGATCGCCTCCGGCTCCACGTCGGCGCGGTAGCCGCGGACCACACCGCTGTTCTCCAGCTTGCCGACCCGCTCGTGCACGGCCGGGGCGGAGAGGCCCACCTGCCGGGCCAACTCGGCGTACGACAGGCGGGCGTTGCCGCGCAGCAGGTCGACGAGGCTCAGGTCGATGGCGTCCACGGAGAGTGACCTTAGCCGGTTACGCGTAACGCGACGCCTTCAGCATCCGTTGGACCAAACAGTGAGTAACTGTTAACGAACCGACAGTCAAGGCAGGGGTTGCACCAGTACCATTTACTAACTTCCCACTCAGTGCATTTTTCGCGTTTGGCGGACACGCCAGGTCCCTGGTGCTGTAATTGCCATACGTCCCTCATGACGGCTCTGGGCTCGCACCAGCCGGGGGCAGTGTGTTCAGCCAGGGGCTTCGTCGACGCGAGGAGGGGGCTGTGGACACTGGAGATCGCCTGCTGACACCGGGTGAGGTCGCCGCGCTGTTTCGGGTGGACCCGAAGACTGTGACGAGATGGGCGGCGGCCGGCCGGATAGGAAGCATCCGGACTCCAGGCGGGCATCGCCGGTTTCGGGAATCCGAGGTGCGAGCCCTGCTTGAGGGGGAGGGCATGCTGGACGAAGTGGACGAGGTCGGTAAGCCACGCAACGTGGGGCCGGCCGCATCCACCGGGCCGGGTCCGGCCAACGCCGGCATGTACTGAACTGGTGCGGACTACGCCACGCGGACCGGACGCCAGTCCGGTCCGCGTCCCGCTTCGACCGGATCGGGTCGGGCAGCACGAACACGTGCGCTGAGCCGACAGCTCAGCCCCGGGCCACGCCGAGCTGGCCGGACCACCGCCGGAACAGGCTGTGCGGGACGCCGAGCGCGTCAAGCACCTTGCCGGCCACGAAGTCGACCAACTGCTGCGCGCTGGCCGCCGCACCCGCGCCGTAGAAGCCGGGGCTGGCCGGCAACACCACCGCTCCGGCGTCGTGCAGCGCGATCAGGTGCTCCAGGTGACTGCGGGTCACCGGCGTCTCCCGGGGGACCACCACCACCGGCCGCCGTTCCTTGAGGTTGACCTCGGCGGCGCGCTGCAACAGATCCTTGGACAGCCCGATCGCGATGCCCGCGCAGGCCGCAGTGCTGGCCGGGACCACTGCCATGCCGCGTACCCGGTAGGAGCCGCTGCTGGGCCCGGCGGCCAGGTCGCCGGCCGGCCAGTACCGCACGTCCGCTCCGGTCAGGTCCCGGTCGAGCCAGCCGGCGAGGTCCTCGGCCCAGTGCCCGTCGCGGAACGGTCTTCCGGTCTCGTCGAGCACTGTGAGTCGGGCCGCCCGGGACACGATCAGGTCCACCGACTCGCCCGCGTCGAGCAGCCCGCCGATGACGGCCGCCGCGTACGGCGTGCCGGAGGCCCCCGAGACCCCGACCACCCATGGTTCCCGCATGCCCCCAGCCTGCCCGGTCCAGCCGACCCGCCGGTACGCACCCCCCGAGATTGCCTGTCCGACATGTCCGATGGGTGCATGGGCGTCCCGCCAACCTGACATGCTGCCGCTGGCGATTCGGACCGGACCCATCTCGCACAGGAGGCATCGGGTGACAACCGGCGAGATCCTCTGGGCGCTACGAGCCGACTGCCCGATCCCATCACGGCTCGCACCGCACACCGACCAGGTGCAGGAGTGGCTGCTCGACCTGCTGCCCACGCTCGACCTCCCGCTTGACGACACCGCGCTGCACCGGCTGTCCCGGGGAGCCTTCGCCAGGTACGCCGGGCGGCTCTACCCGGCGGCGACCGAAGCCGACCTGCGGGTGCTGACCGCCCTGTTCACCTGGTTCTTCCTCGTCGACGACGCCTGCGACGGACCGGACCGACTCACCTCGGAGCAGATCCGGGCACTGCGCGACGGCACGCTGGCGGTGCTGCACGACGGGCCGCGATCACCGCACCCCGGGCTGACCGGTCCGCTGCGGCAACTGCTGGTGCTGGCCTGGCGGGAGCCGCACCAGCGGATGCCGGCGCGGTGGCGGCTGCGCTTCGCCAACGCGGTGGCCCGGCACCTCGACGGCACCTGGCAGGAGGCGGTCAACAAGGAGACCGGCCACCGACCCGGCGTCAGCGAGTACGTCGAACTGCGGCGGTCGACGTCGGCGGCGGAGGCGTCGTACCCGCTTGTGGAGTTCGCTTGCGGTCGACAGGTGCCCGACCCGGTCTACCATCACCCGCTGCTGCGCGAGATCGCCCACGTCGGCAACGACCTGCTCTCCTGGTACAACGACCTGGCCTCGCTGGATCGGGACCGGGCCACCGCGGGCGGGCACAACCTGGTCCTGGCCATCGAGGGCGAGCTCGGCGTGTCGTCGGCGGAGGCGGTCGAGTTGGCCGCTGGGCGCTGGCGGGAGTCGATGCGGCGCTTCGTCGCGCTGCGGGCCGCGGTGCCGTCGTTCGGCCCGGCGCTCGACGAGGCGGTGAGTGACCATCTCGACGGGGTCGGGTACGCGGTCCGCGGCACCATCGACTGGACCGTGGAGAGCGCCCGTTATCCGGCCGCCACCGTCCAGCCGACCTCAGGGGCGTAGGTCGAGCCGGATCACCAGGTCGAGCAGGGCGAAGACGAACAGCGCGATGCCGACGAAGCCGTTGGCCGTGAAGAACGCGCGGTTGACCTTGCTGAGGTCGGTCGGGGTCACCACCAGGTGCTGGTAGCCGAACGCCACGGCGGTGAGGGCGAGCCCGATCCACCAGAGCCAGCCCAGGCCGATCAGCGCACCGAACCAGATGAACAGCGCGAAGGTCACCACGTGCGCTGCGGTGGAGGCGTGCAGCGCGAAGCGCCGGCCGTAGCGCGCGGGCACGCTGTGCACGCCGATCTCCTTGTCGATCTCGGAGTCCTGGCAGGCGTAGATCAGGTCGAAGCCGCCGATCCACAACCCGACGGCCGCACCGAGCAGCCAGGCCGGCCCGGAGCCGTCCAGGGTGCCGGTGACCGCCAGCCACGCGCCGACCGGGCCGACCGCCTGGGCGATCCCGAGAATGGCGTGCGGCCAGTTGGTGAACCGCTTGGCGTAGGGGTAGACGACGAGCGGCACCACGGCGAGCGGCGCGAGCACCAGGCAGAGCGGGTTGAGCAGGGCTGCCGTGGCGAGGAAGACCACGAGCGCGACGGCCGCGCCGGTCCAGGCCGTCCGCACGCTCACCGCCCCGGTCACCAGTTCCCGGCCGGCGGTACGCGGGTTCCGCGCGTCGATCCGCCGATCGAGGATCCGGTTGGCGGCCATCGCGAACGTCCGCGCGCCGACCATCGCCACGGTGATCAGCAGCAGGTCGAGCCACCGCACGTGCCCGCCGTTGACCTGCATGGCGGTCAGCGCCGACAGGTACGCGAACGGCAGCGCGAACACCGAGTGTTCGATGGCGACGAGCTTGAGGAAGGACTTGACCCGGCCCGGCTTCTCCACCGGTGCGTCGAGGACGGCCATCAGATCCCGTACTCCTTCCAGCGCTTGTCGACAAGGGCCGCGACCTCCGGGGCCA
This sequence comes from Micromonospora sp. NPDC049047, assembly GCF_040649135.1. Taxonomy (NCBI): domain Bacteria; kingdom Bacillati; phylum Actinomycetota; class Actinomycetes; order Micromonosporales; family Micromonosporaceae; genus Micromonospora; species Micromonospora sp. NPDC049047. The sequence goes on along the minus strand of NZ_JBEZEY010000002.1, from coordinate 61,585 downwards.
TGGTCATCTCCTCCGGCCAGCCGCGGGTGTAGCCCTCGGTGGGCAGCTTGCGGGTCGCGTCGACGCCCGCCTTACCGCCCCAGAACTGCTGGTACGAGGAGTGGTCGAGGTGGTCCACCGGCCCCTCGGTGAGCAGCAGGTCGCGGGCGTAGTCGACGTTGCCGAAGGCCCGGAAGGCGACCTCGTTGTAGTCGTGCACGTCGCAGTCCTCGTCGACGATCACGATCAGCTTGGTCAGCGACATCAGGTGGGCACCCCAGATCGCGTTCATCACCTTCTGCGCGTGCTTCGGGTAGCGCTTGCGGATCGAGACGATCGCGCAGTTGTGGAAGACACCGGCGGCCGGCAGGTCGTAGTCGACGATGTCCGGGATCATGAGCTTGAGCAGCGGCTGGAAGATCCGCTCGGTGGCCTTGCCGAGACCGTGGTCCTCCTGCGGCGGCTTCGAGGTGACGATCGAGTGGTAGACCGGCTTGCGCTGCATGGTCATCGCCTCGATGTGCAGCACCGGGAACGGCTCGACCGGGGTGTAGTAGCCGGTGTGGTCGCCAAACGGACCCTCGGGCAGCCGCTCACCGGGCTCCAGGTAGCCCTCAAGCACGATCTGCGCGTGCGCCGGCACCTGCAACGGCACGGTGAGGCAGTCGACCATCTCCACCCGTTCGCCGCGCAGGAAACCGGCGAACAGGTACTCGTCGATGTCACCGGGCAGCGGGGCGCTTGCCGCGTACGACACGACCGGGTCGCAGCCGATCGCCACCGCGACCGGCAGGCGCTGCCCGAGTCGCTCGGCGACCGCGTGGTGGGCTGTCGAGTCCTTGTGGATCTGCCAGTGCATGCCCAGGGTGTTGCGGCCGTGCTGTTGGAGTCGGTACAGGCCCAGGTTGCGTTTGCCGGTCTCCGGGTGCTTGGTGTGGGTCAGCCCGTAGTTGTGGAAGATCCCGCCGTCGCCGGGCCAGACCTGGAGCCCCGGCAGCCGGTTCAGGTCGACGTCCTCACCCCGGTAGACGACCTCCTGGCAGGGCGCGGTCTTCACCTTGCGCGGCGGCACCGACTTGAGCTGCATGACCTTGCCAAGGCCCTCCCGGATGCCGGACCAGCCGACCGGCAACTCCGGCTTGACGAGCGCGCCGATCCGGGCGCCGATCTCGTCGAGCGACTCGACGCCGAGCGCCATCGCCATCCGCTTCTCGGTGCCGAACAGGTTGATCGCCAACGGCATCTCGCCCCGGGTCGGGCGCTCGAAGAGCAGCGCCGGGCCGCCGGCCCGCACCGTGCGGGTGACCACCTCGCTGATCTCCAGGGTGGGATCGACCGGGACGTCGACCCGGCGCAACTCCCCCGCGCGCTCGAGCGCCGCGAGGAAGTCCTTGAGATCGGTGTACGGGAAGCCACGAGCCGCCATGCCGCCCAGTCTCCCGTACCGACTCCCGCACCACCCACGCCGGGTGCTGTGACACCCGCGACGGCCCGGGTCGGAGCTGCTCCCGGCTCAGCGTCGCCGGGTAACGCGAGCGGCAACCCTGCCGCACCGCCAGCTTCGGCCGGACGGTGCCAAGGTCGACTCGGATCCCATGAAATCGCGCTGTCCCGCGGCCTGGATGCCCCGACTTCACGGAAGTCGGGTGGATCAACGATGACGGCCGCGCCCCGCGAGCATGGCGGGCGGTTGAGCGGGTAGCCGGGCAACCGGCGGATGGGGGGGTGCGATGGGTGCGGAGCGAGTGCCGGCGGGGTTCACCGAGCAGCGGGCGCGGGTCGGTGAGATCACCCTGAACTACGTCCGGGGCGGCAACGGCCCGCCACTGGTGCTGCTGCACGGGTACCCGCAGTGCTGGCACATGTGGCGGCACCTGCTGCCGGAGCTGGGGCGCTCCTTCGACGTGGTCGCACCCGACCTGCGCGGCTTCGGGGGCAGCGACGCCCCGGCCGATGGGTACGACAAGAAGACCGTCGCCGCCGACCTGCACGGCCTGCTCGACCAACTCGGCCTGACCAGCGACCTCCGGCTGGTCGGGCACGACCTGGGCACCATGGTGGCGTACGCGTACGCCGCCGCCCACCCACAGCGGGTGAGTCGGCTGGTGCTCAGCGAGGCGCCGATCCCCGACGAGAGCATCTACACGTTTCCCGCGCTCACCTCGGCCGGGCCGGGGGTGTGGAACTTCGGCTTCTTCACCCTCGGCAACGGGCTTCCGGAGGCGTTGGTGAGCGGGCGGGAGTCACTCTGGGTCGACCTGTTCACCGACGCACTGATGGTGCGCAAGGGCAGCATCGCCGCGCCCGACATCGAGGAGTTCGCCGGTCACCTGCGCGACCCGGCGCACCTGCCGGCCAGCTTCGCCTACTTCCGGGCGTTCGAGCAGGACATCGCGGACAACGCGTCGTACCGGACCACGAAGCTGACCATGCCGGTGCTTGCCGTCGGCGCGGCGGCCAGCCTCGGTGGGCAGGTCGCCGAGCAGGTTCGCCGGTACGCCGACACGGTCCGTGGCGAGGTGATCGAGGACTGCGGGCACTGGCTGTACGAGGAGCACCCGGACAAGATGCTCGCCCTGCTGCGTGACTTCCTCGGAGCGTCCTGAGCGGCGACCCGCCGCCAGTGCCGCTTCGGACTGCGGGTCGCCGCACTCCCAGGACCACGGTGCCGCCAACGGAGGGTGCGTCCGGGTCGGGTCAAGTCTGGCGGGGACATCTCACCGTTCCTGGCGGATCGGCGGTAGGCGCGGCAGGGTGGAGGCCATGTCGGACGCCTTCGTCGTCGGCGACCCGGACGGGTTGTCTCCCCTGCTCGTGACGATTCGCGACGCCATCGCCCGGGAGCTGCACGCCCAACTGGCGCTGCGTGGCGAACGGATCGAGCTGGCCGACCTGCCGGAGGTGTCCTACCAGGTCACGCTGCGCGTGGACGAAACCCTGCGCGGCCGGGCCGGGCTGTCACATCGCCACCGGAGGTAGGACACGCCCTGTGGTTCAGTCCAGCCCGCCGTACGAGTGCAGGCCGGTGAAGAAGATGTTCACGCCGAACAGGTTCATCAGCATGGTGAGGAAGCCGAGCACCGCCAGCCAGGTGGCCACGTTGCGCTTGACGCTCGGCGTGGCCCGGGCGTGCAGGTAACCGGCGTACACGACCCAGGAGATGAAGGCCCAGGTCTCCTTCGGGTCCCAACCCCACGGCCGACCCCACGCCGCCTCGGCCCAGATCGCCCCGGCGATCACCGCGAAGGTGAAGATCGGGAACGCGAAGGCGTGCAGCGCGAAGGTCAACCGCTCCAGACCGACCGCACCGGGCAGGCGCTTGGCCAGGGTGTACGGGAAGCTCCGCTTGCCCTGCTCGTACCCGTTGCGCATCAGGAAGCCGACCGCCGGCACCACACCGAGTAGGAAGATGCCGGACGCGAAGACGATCGTCGAGACGTGGATGACGAACCAGTACGAGTTCAGGGCCGGCACCAGCGGCACGATCGGGACGTACAGCACCAGCTCGGCGGTGGCGACAAGCAGCACCATCACCAGGGTCAGGAACAGCCCGAGCTTGCGCAGCGACGGCCGCTTCCAGAGCACCACCAGCCAGGCGGCGACACCGATGAACGTCACGGTGAGCACGAACTCGTACATGTTGCCCCACGGCATCCGGTCCGCCGCGAGGCCCCGCGTGACAAGCGCCGCCAGGTGCAGCACGGCGGCGACAGCGGTGGCGCCCACCGCGATCAGACCGGCGAGGCGGGCACGTCGCGTCGACCGGTCGCTCCCGGCCGACGGCGCGACGGGCGCGGGCGGCGGTGGCAGGGCGCCGCCGCCGGCCCCCACCAGCTCACGGACCGGAGCCGCCGGGGCGACTCGGGTACGCGCGTTGCCAAGCGCGTACTCCACGGCGTGGCCGATCATCGCGACCAGGTACGCGAGGATCGCGAAGGTCACCAGATTGTCGGAGAGTGCGGACATCACTCGGCTCCTTCTCGCGCGCCGGCCCGTTCAGTGGCGTCTGCCTCGGGCCGGTCGGCACCGTTGACCGCGGCGACGAGCTGGGTGAACTCGTCGGCGAACCCTGGGTAGTCGGTACGCGGCAACCCACCGACCTCCATCAAGCTACTACCGCTCGTCGGAGATCCTTCCCCGGGGTCGGCCGGCACCACCCGGAAGAACACCCGTCGACGCCGCCCGAACAGCGAGCCCATCAACCCGACAAGCAGCACCCCGCAGCTGATCAGCAGCGGGGTCGCGCCGGGATCGTGCCGGACGGAGAGGGTGACGTACCGCTCGGTGTCCACGAACTCGACAGTGGAACCGTCGTCCAACGTCCAGGTCTCGCCCTTGCGGAGCAGTTTGGTGCCGACCTCCTTGACCTTGCCGGTCCGCACCTGCCGCTGGTCCAGTTGGTAGATCGAGCCGGGGATGCCGGCGTCCTGGCCGAGGTTGCCCCGGTAGGCGACCAGGTTGAGCGCCGGGTTGCGCTCGGTCGGGTACTGCGAACGCACGAACGGCCCCTGTTCGGGCGCTGTGGGCAGGTAGATGCCGGTGAACGCCATCTGCTGGTCCGGTGCGCGCTGCCCGGTGGCCGGGTCGACGTTCGCGTCCGGGAACGCCGCCAGCCCTTCGCTGGTCAGGCCCATGTCGCCGGTGGTGAGGAACGGGTCGTCACTGAGCTGGCTGTTGCCGAACCGGTCGGTGTAGCGGATCACCGGGGCGTACCCGTGGCCGAGCAGGTAGACGCTGGCGTCCTTCAGGCGCAGCGGCGAGTTCACCGAGAAGTCCGCGCTGCGGGTGGGCTCGTCCGGGCCGTCGACGGTGACCGTGGCGTTGAAGAACTCCGGCTGGCCGGACGGCAGGAACCGGGCCTGGAAGTCGTCCAGCCGCAGGCAGAAGCGGGGCAGGTCGGCGCTGTCCACCCGGGGGCCGAGCTTGGCCTCGGCGAACTGCTGGCGGGTGTTGCAGAACTCGTTTTCCGCGCCGGCCACCAGCAGTCGGTTGCCGCTCCAGCCGTACCACGAGCCGAGCCCGACGCCGATCAACACCGCGATCAGCGACAGGTGGAACAGCAGGTTGCCGGTCTCCTTGAGGTAGCCCTTCTCGGCGGAGACCTCGTTGCCGCGCACCTGCACCCGCCAGCGGCGCTTGCGCAGCACCTCGGCGATCGCCGCGGTGCCACCTTCCGGCGCGGGCAGCACCGTGTGCTGCGGCAGCCGGGCCATCCGCTTCGGCGCGGCCGGTGGCCGGGCCCGCAACGCCCGGACGTGGTCCCGCAACCGGGGCGTGATGCAACCGATCAGGGAGGTGAACAGCAGCAGGTAGATCGCGGAGAACCAGACCGAGCCGAAGACCTCGAACGCGCCGATCCGGTCCAGTCGGGGGGCCCAGTCCGGGTGGTCGACGAAGTACTGGTTGACCTTCTCCGGGCTGATCCCGCGCTGCGGCAGCACCGAGCCGGGGATGGCGGCGACAGCGAGCAGGAAGAGCAGGATCAGCGCCGTACGCATGCTGGTGAGCTGCCGCCACGAGTTGCGCAGCAGCGCCAGCAGCCGGTTGGGCCGACGCCGGGGCGCCGGGGCCACGGTCTCCGGTCGGTCGTCGACGACAGTCATCAGATACTCACCTCGCCCACCCCGACGGTGGTCTGCAGCCAGATCACGAAGCTCTGCCACCCGCCTGTGACAAGCGCCAGGCCGATCAGGATGAGCAGCGCGCCGCCGACCCTGGTGACCCAGCGGCTGTTGCGCCGGACGGCGCGGAAGACCCCGAGCAGGCGTTCGAAGCCCAGCCCGAAGACGACGAACGGTATCCCCAACCCGAGGCAGTACGCCACGGCGAGCACCACAGCGCGGTCGCTCTGGCCGCTCGTGGCCGCCATGCCCATCACCGCACCGAGCGTCGGGCCGGTGCAGGGCACCCAGCTGAGTGCGAAGACCGCCCCGAAGACCGGTGCGCCGAGCAGCCCGGCCGACGGCAGCCGGGAGATCCGGAACTCTCGTTGCAGGGCGGGGATCATCCCGAGGTAGCTCAGCCCGAGCACGATGATCAGCACGCCGACGCCGATCTGCAACTCGCGCTTGTAGTCGAAGAACACCCGGCCGATGCTGGCGAAGAGGATCGCGCTGGCGACGAAGACGACGGTGAAGCCGCCGATGAAGAGCAGCGTCCCGGCGAGCACCCGACCCTTGACCGCGCCGATCCGCGCGACCCGCTCCTTGACCGCGACACCCCCGCCGGCCGGCGTGGGATCGGCCTCCGGCCGCCGGCCCTCCAGGTCGGCACCGGCCAGACCTGTCACGTACGACAGGTAACCGGGGACGAGTGGAAGCACGCACGGGGATAGGAAGCTGACCAGGCCGGCGAGCGCCGCCGCGCCGATGGCGAGCAGCAGCGGCCCACTGAGGGCCAGTTGCCGGAAGGTTTCACCCATCAGTTCGACGCCGGCTTCTCGGCCGCGACCCGTTCCACGATCGGCCGTAGCTCGTCCTGGGTCACGGCGCGACGGATCACCACGGCGATCCGGCCGTCGCGGTCGAGGAGCACTGTCGCCGGTGTCGTGTTGGGCGGGATGTCGAAGTTCAGCGCCTGGCGGCTGGACGGGTCGAAGATGCTCGGGTAGGTGACCCGCCCCTTTTCGAAAGCGAGCGCCTTGTCCTTGCTGTCCTGCACGTTGACGCCCAGGAAGGTCACCCCGGACGCCTTGGTGGCCTGGTAGGTGGCCTCCAGGTCGTCGGCCTCGGCACGGCAGGGCGCGCACCAGGAACCCCAGAAGTTGACGACCACGACCTGGCCGCGTGCCTGGGAGACGTCGTACTGGCCGCCGGTGAGCAGGTCGCCGACCACCTTCGGGGTCTTCGACCGCTGGTCCTGCGCACAGGTGATGGTGAGGCCGTCACTTGTGCAGCTCTTCTCCCCGCCGCCCCCGGAGGAGCAGCCCGCAAGCGTCACCGCGGCGACGGCGGCGAGCAGGCCGGCGGTCCACCTCCGGGCGTTCATCAGGCCCCCTTGGCCGTCCGGGCGGTCGCGGAGAGAGCGATCAGGTGCGCGGCCGGCTCGCTGTAGCCGATGCCCACCACCTTCGCCCCGTCGAAGTGGAACGTGGTCAGGCTCGCCAGCCCGCACTGCCGCTTGCGCGGGTCGTGCCAGAGCCGCTTGCGCTCGACATAGCGGCGCAGGGTCCAGATCGGGAGCTGGTGTGACACGAGCACCGCCTCACGTCCCTCGGCGGCGATCCGGGCGGCGTGCACGGCGGCGAACATCCGCTCGGCGATCACCCGGTACGCCTCACCCCAGGACGGGGTCACCGGGTCGCGCAGCACCCACCAGTTACGCGGGTCGCGGAACGAACCGTCACCCGGGGACACCTTCTTGCCCTCGAACCAGTTGGCGCTCTCGATCAGCCGCTCGTCCACTCCGACCGGCAGCCCGAACTGGGCGGCGATCGGCTCGGCGGTCTGCTGGGCGCGTTCCAGCGGGCTGGCCACCACGTGCACGATCTCCCGCTCGGCCAGGCCCTGCGCGGCGGCCTTGGCCATCTGCACACCCAGCTCGGAGAGGCGGAAGCCGGGCAGTCGACCGTAGAGGATCTGGTCGGGGTTGTGCACCTCGCCGTGCCGGAGCACATGGACCACCGTCTTGCTCACTGCTGCGCTCCCTCTGTTCGCGACTGCGGGGCTCCCAGAGCCGGCTCACTCCTCGCGCTCACCGTTTGCTACCCCCCGCTACCAGCCGCTGCCGCCGCGTTCGCCGCCGTCGGCAGCGCTGCGGCGATGTGCTCCAGAGCGGCGTCGTCGATCGCCGCCGACACGAACCACGACTCGAACGCGCTCGGCGGCAGGTAGACGCCGGCGGCGAGCATCGCGTGGAAGAACGCCTTGAACGCGGGCACCTGCTGGGTGCGGGCGCTGTCGTAGTCGACCACGTCGGCGTCGGTGAAGAAGATCGAGAACATGCTGCCCGCGTACGACAGTCGGTGCGGGACCCCGGCGGCGGCCAGCGCGTCGGACGCCAGCTTGCCCACGACGGCGGCCGTGTCGTCGAGCTTGCGGTAGAGCGCGTCGTCGGCGAGTCGCAGCGTGGCCAGGCCAGCGGCGCAGGCCAGCGGGTTACCGGAGAGCGTGCCGGCCTGGTAGACCGGGCCGGCCGGCGCGAGCCGCGCCATGATCTCCGCCCGCCCGCCGAACGCCGCGGCGGGCAGGCCACCGCCCATGACCTTGCCGTACGTCCACAGGTCGGCGTCGGAGGCGTCGAGGCCGTGCCAGCCGGCGCGGGAGACCCGGAACCCGGTCATCACCTCGTCCACCACCAGCAGGGCGCCGTGCGCGTGCGCGATCCGGGCGAGTTGCTGGTTGAAGCCGTCCCGGGGGGCGACCACGCCCATGTTGCCGGCGGCGGCCTCGGTGATCACCGCCGCGATGTGCGGGCCCTCGGCGGCGAAGGCTTCCTCGACGGCCCGGATGTCGTTGTAGGGCAGCACTATCGTCTCGCTGGCCGCCGCGCCGGTCACGCCTGGCGAGTCGGGCAGGCCCAGGGTGGCCACGCCGGACCCGGCGGCGGCGAGCAGCGCGTCCACGTGCCCGTGGTAGCAGCCGGCGAACTTAATGATCTTGGATCGGCCGGTGAAGCCGCGGGCCAGCCGGATCGCCGACATGGTCGCCTCGGTGCCCGAGTTGACCAGACGGACCTGCTCCATCGGGGTCCGGTCGACAAGCTCGGCGGCCAACTCCACCTCACCCGGGGTGGGGGTGCCGAAGCTGGTGCCCCGGGCGGCGGCGGCCTGCACGGCGGCCACCACTTCCGGGTGGGCGTGCCCGAGGATCAGCGGACCCCACGAGCAGACCAGGTCGACGTAGCGGCGGTCGTCGGCGTCGTACAGCCACGGACCCTCACCACGGACCATGAAGCGCGGGGTGCCGCCGACCGCCTGGAAGGCGCGCACGGGGGAGTTCACCCCGCCCGGCACGATGGCGCGGGCGCGGTCGAACAGGGCCTCGGAGGCCGGCGCGACGGCTGGGTAGCGGCCGGATCCGGCGGAGAAGATGTCGGTCACGATGCCGCCATTGTGTCAGCGCCGCAGGGTCAACCAGCAGCCACCCCGCGCCGGGGTTACCGGGCTCACCCTGGCCGGTGGTGGTCGGCGGCGGCAGCGCGGGACCGAGGCGACTGCTCGATGACCTCGGCCGGGGTGGCTCTCGGCCTCAACAGGCCGGGCCGGACGGATCGCGCTAGGCTGACCGGGTGGATCGTGCCGAACTGTCCATCACGCTACACCGGACGGGCGACGAAGCAGTGCTGCGCCTGGCCGGTGAGATCGACATGCTCACGGCCGCCCAGCTCTCCACGGTGGTGAACGAGGTGCTGGCGGACCCACCCCCGCGGATCGTGCTCGATCTGGGTGGTGTCACCTTCTGCGACTCGCAGGGCCTGGGCACCCTCGTGGTGCTCAGCCGCAAGGCAAGCCACGCGCAGAGCCTGCTGATGCTCACCCACGTGGGCGATTTCCTGATCCGCGTGCTGGACATCACCGGCCTGCGCAGCGCCCTGATGATCCGCAACGACCAACCCACCGGCTAACCCCCCACCCCACCCACCCACCCCACCCCGGCCGGGCTCCCGCCCTCCGGGGGGTTGATCATGAAGTTATTGCCAAATTCTGTCCCATTTGTCGGCAATAACTTCATGATCAACGCGGCTCGGGGGCGGGCGCCCGTTACTGGGTGGGGATGTCTCGGGTTTGGAAGGTTCTCAGGGCCAAGGTCAGGAGGGCTGCGGTGATCGCCGTGAGGGCGGCCAGGGGGGTGGCCGTCCAGTTGTCGCCCAGGACCTGGGGGGTGTGGGTGAACGGGGAGACATCCAGGGCCCACTGGCTGAGCTTCAGCACCGCGCCGAGCTGACCGAGCAGCAGGCAGCCGGCGAGGATCCCCCAGGCGGCAAACGAGAACCGGGGCAGCCAGCCCACCAACAGCGCCGCCAGCCCGGCGAGCACCCACGCCGCCGGCACCTGGGCCAACCCCACGCCGAGCAGCCGGGGCACCTCGCCGCCGACATCGCCCACGCTGAGGCCGTACGACAGCCCCGTCGCGACTCCCGTCACGGCCAGCACCACCACCGGGCCGAGCAGCGCGAACAGCAGATGCGCCGCCAGCCAGCGGGACCTGCTCACCGGGGTGGCGAGCAGCGGTTCGGCCCGCCCGGCGGTCTCCTCGGCGCGAGCCCGCAGCGCGGCCTGGATGCCGTACCCGGCGGCGGCGAGCGCGGTCAGGCTCAACGTGCTGCCCAGGTACGCCTCGGCCAACGTCGTCGTGCCACCCAGCCGGGCCAGGATCTCGGCGACCTGCTGGTTGCCCTGCACCGCGTCGCCGGCCGCGTCCGCCGCGCCCCCGAGCACCAGACCGAGCAGCCCGAAGCCGACGGTCCAGCCGAACAACTGGCCGCGATGCAGCCGCCAGGCCAGGCCTAACGGGCCGGCCAGCGCGCCACCGGCGGTGGCCGGGCCGAGCCGGGGCGGCAGCACCCCGGCGCCCAGGTCCCGGCGCACCGAGACGGGGTACGCGACAAGCGCCACCACCGCGCTGAACAGGATCGGCAGCAGCAGCACCCACCAGCGCTCGGCGGCGAAGGCCCGCCCCCGGGGCGCCCAGCCCAGCGGCGAGAGCCAGCTCAACCACTCGGCCCTGCCGCCGGCGCCACCGGAGCCGCCGGCGTCGCCGCCGAGCCGCAACGCGAACGCCAGCCCCAGCACACCGAGGCCGATGCCGCGCGCCCCGCCGGCGCTCTCGGTGAGCTGCGCGGCCAGGCCGCCGACAGTGGCGAACGTGATGCCGGTCAGGGCCACGCCGGCACCGAAGAGCAGCGAACCCGCGCCGGGCAGACCCGCGGCGACCAGGCCGCCCGCGGTCAGCAGGCCGAGCAGCACATTCGCGGCGTACGTGACGAGCAGCGCCGCGGTCAGCCCGGCGTACCGGCCGAGGACCGTCGCGCCGAGCAACTCCCGCCGGCCGGCCTCCTCCTCGGTACGGGTGTGCCGTACCACAGTCAGCACGCTGGCCAGGGCGGCGATCACCGCGAGCAGGCCGGCCCGCTGGACGGTGAGCGCGCCGATGCTGTCGCCGTACACCGGGCCGAGCAGCGCGACGATCGACGGGTTGCTCGCCGTGCCGGCCAGGTAGGCGGCCCGCTCGGCGGCCGTCGGGTACAGGCCGGCGTACGCGCTGGCGTAGCTGGCCGGCAGTACGGCCAGCAGGAGAACCCAGATCGGCAGCACGACCCGGTCCCGCCGCAGGATCAGCCGCACCAGGTGCCGGGTGCCGGTGAACGCGCTCACGACAGCACCTGCTCGTGCTGGTAGTGCCGCAAAAACAGCGCCTCGAGCGTCGGCGGCTGGCTGATCAGACTCCGTACGCCGATCTCGGTGAGTCGACGCAGGGCCGCGTCCAACGCGCTGTCCTCCACGTCGAAGCGCACGCGCTGGCCGTCCACCCGCAGGTCGTGCACGCCGGTGAGCTGGCCCAGCCGGTCCGCCGGGCCGGTCAGTTCGGCCTCGATCGAGGTGCGTCGCAGGTGTCGCAGCTCGGTAAGGGTGCCGGTCTCCACGTCCCGCCCGTTGCGGATGATCGTCACCCGGTCGCAGAGCGCCTCCACCTCGGCCAGGATGTGGCTGGAGAGCAGCACGGTGCGACCGTCCGTCTTGGCCCGGCGGACCCAGTGTTGGAACACCTCTTCCATGAGCGGATCCAGCCCGGAGGTCGGCTCGTCCAGGATGAGCAGTTCGGCGTCCGAGGCGAGGGCCGCCACCAGGCCGACCTTCTGCCGGTTGCCCTTGGAGTAGGCCCGTCCCTTCTTGCGCGGGTCCAGTTCGAAGGAGTCGAGCAGTTCGGCCCGGCGGGCCGGGTCCAGCCCGCCGCGCATCCGGCCGAGCAGGTCGATGACCTCGCCGCCGGAGAGGTTGGGCCAGAGCGTCACGTCGCCCGGCACGTACGCCAGCCGCCGGTGCAGGGCCACCGCGTCCCGCCACGGGTCGCCACCGAGCAGGCGGACGGCCCCCGCGTCCGTCCGCAGCAGGCCCAGCAGGGCCCGGATGGCGGTCGACTTGCCGGCGCCGTTGGGGCCGAGGAAGCCGTGCACCTCGCCGGCGCGGACGGTCAGGTCCAGACCGTCGAGTGCCCGGGTCCGGCCGAAGGTCTTGACCAGGCCGGATACCTCAATGGGAGTTTCCATATATCGGAAGCTACACTCGTTTCACAAAGTTGTGAAGACTGTGCGATCTGGGCAGCATCGAGGGCCACACCAGCACGCGGGAGGGGACCACCATGGCAACCGGCGACAGCCACGACCCGGTGCACCTCTTCGTCGAGCGGATGGCCCTGACCTTCGCCGAGGTGGGTTTCCCGCGGATGGCCGCCCGGGTGTTGTTCACAGTGATGAGCGCCGACGATCCCCTCACCGCCGCCGAGATCGGCGATCGGCTCGGAGTGAGCGCGGCGGCGGTCAGCGGCGCGGTCCGCTACCTCACCCAGTTCGGCATCCTGATCCGCGAGCCGGTCCCCCGGTCCCGCCGGGATCGCTACCGGATGCCGGACAACCCCTGGTACGAGGCGACCATCACCAAGACCGGGATCTACAAGACGTTCATCGACGCGTCCGAGGGCGGTGTGATCGCCCTCGGCGGTCCGGAGACGCCGGCCGGCGAGCGGGTGGCCGAGATGCGCGACTTCTTCATCTTCGTCCAGGAAGAGATCGACTCGCTGGGCGAGCGGTGGCGGACCCGCCGGGCCGCCACCGGCCACACCCGACCCGGCGAGGCCTGAACGTCAGGCCGTGTTGCCCCAGCGGGCCTGCTCGAGCATGCGTACCGCCCGGTCGTGGGCCTCCGCGTCGTCGGAGCGCAGCAGGGTCGTCGCCTCGTCGACCGCGTCGGTGAGCCGCCGCCACTGCGTGTCGCGCTCCCGGACCAGATCCGACTGGGTGGCCAACTGCCGGGTCTTCACCCACAGCTCGACGAAGACCGATACCTTGGCCCGCAGCACCCACGGGTCGAACGGCTTGGTCAGGTAGTCCACCGCGCCCACCTGGTAGCCCCGGAGCGCGAGCTGGGCGTCCCGGTCGGCGGCGGTGAGAAAGATGATCGGCACGTGCCGGGTCCGCTCCCGCCGCTTGATGTGGCTCGCCGTCTCGAACCCGTCCATGTCCGGCATCTGCGCGTCGAGCAGGATCACCGCGAAGTCGTCCACGAGGAGCTGCTTGAGCGCCGCCTCACCGCTCTCCACCGCCACGGACTGGACCGGCAGGCCCTGGAGGATCGCCTCCAGGGCCGTCAGATTCTGCCGCCGGTCGTCCACGAGCAGCGCCTTGGCGATCTGGGTCACGAAGTCTCCTCGGTCCGGCTGCCGTTGATCCAGGACGACATCAACTCGATCAGGTCATCCAGGTCGACCGGCTTGGTGATGTAGTCGCTGCCGCCGGCCGCGAGCGCCGACTCCCGGTCACCCGGCATGGCCTTGGCGGTCAGGAAGACCACCGGCAGGTCAGCGAACCGGTGGTTGCGGCGAATCTGGCGGGTGGTCTCGTAGCCGTCCTGGTCCGGCATCATGGCGTCCATCAGCACGATGTCCACCTCCGGATGCTCGGCCAACAGGCGGACGCCGTCCGCCCCGTTGTCCGAGTACAGCACGGTCATCCCGTGCAGCTCCAACGCGCTGGTCAAGGCGAAGACGTTGCGGACGTCGTCATCCACGATCAGCACCGTGGCGCCGTCAAGCTGACGGGTGGCCGGCGCCTCCGGCCGCTCCGGCAGCAGTTCCAGCGGCGGCATCAGCAGCGACGACGGCAGGCCGGCGCGCTGCGGAGACGGGAGCTGAGGCGCGACCACGGCATCCGGGGCCAGCACCTGCGGCACGAACAGGGTGAATGTCGAACCCTGCCCGGGAGCGGACGACACGGTGATCGTGCCGCCGATCAGCCGGGCCAGATCGCGACTGATCGACAGGCCCAGCCCGGTGCCGCCGTAGCGGCGGCTGGTAGTGCCGTCGGCCTGCTGGAACGCCTCGAAGATGATCGACAACTTGTCGTCGGAGATGCCGATCCCAGTGTCGATCACGGTGAACGCGATCACCTGCTGCGCGTTCGTCAACGCCGGCACGTCGAAGACCGCGTTCTCCGCGGCCGGAGCGATCCGCAACGTCACAGCGCCGTTGTCGGTGAACTTCACCGCGTTGGAGAGCAGGTTGCGCAGGATCTGCTGCAACCGCTGCGCGTCGGTCACCAACGCCGGCGGCAGGTCCTTGCTCACCCGCACCTGGAAGTCCAGGTTCTTCTCCTCGGCCTGCGGCGCGAACGCCTGCTCGACGTAGCCGCGCAGCTCGGCGAAGCGGATCTCGGTCGGCTCGACGTCCATCCGACCCGCCTCGATCTTGGACAGGTCGAGGATGTCGTCGATCAGGCGCAGCAGGTCGGAGCCCGACCCGTGGATGGTCTTGGCGAACTCGATCTGCTTCGGGCTGAGGTTCTGCTCCGAGTTCTCCGCCAGCAGGCGGGCCAACAGCAGCAACGAGTTGAGCGGGGTACGCAGCTCGTGGCTCATGTTGGCCAGGAACTCCGACTTGTACGCCGACGCCCTGGTCAGCTGCTGCGCCTTCTCCTCCAGGCCCAGCCGAGCCAGCTCGATCTCCCGGTTCTTCGTCTCGATGTTGCCCTTCTGCTCGGAGAGCAGAGTTGCCTTCTCCTCCAACTCGGCGTTGGTGCGCTGCAACTCCGCCGACTGCTCCTGCATCTCGTGTGCCAGCCGCTGCGACTGGGCCAGCAGCTCCTCCGTACGCCGGTTGGCCTGAATGGTGTTGACAGCGATGCCGATGGTGAGCACCAGCCGCTCCAGGAACGCGAGGTGCAGATCGGAGAAGGCCGAGACGCTTGCGAACTCGATCACGCCGAGCAGCTCACCCTCGAACAGCACCGGGAGCACCACCAGGTCGGACGGGGGTGTCTCGGCCAGCCCGGACCGCAGGGTGAGTCGGCTGTTCGGCGCGGCACTGACCCGGATCGTGCGGCGGGACAGCGCGGTCTGCCCGACCAACCCCTCACCCGGCCCGAAGGTGACGTCGTTGCCCCGCGCCACGTACCCGTACGACGAGGTCAACCGCAGCCGCATGCTGCCGTCGGTGTCGTCGGCCAGGAAGAAGGCGCCGAGCTGGGCGTCGACGAGCGGGGTCACCTCCATCATGATCATGCGGCAGACCTCGCCGAGATCGCGCTGGCCCTGCAACAGGCCACCGATCCGGGCCAGGTTGGAGTCCAACCAGCCCTGCTCGGCGTTCTTCTTGGTCGTCTCCCGGAGGGTGACGATCATCTGGTTGATGTTGTCCTTCAGCTCGGCGACCTCGCCCTGCGCCTTGACGGCGATCCGCTGGGTCAGGTCGCCCCGGGTCACCGAGGTGGACACCTGGGCGATGGCCCGCAACTGCGTGGTGAGCGTCGAGGCGAGCTGGTTGACGTTCTCGGTCAGGTCGCGCCAGGTGCCGGACACGCCCTTCACCTGCGCCTGACCGCCCAGCTTGCCCTCGATGCCGACCTCGCGGGCCACCCGGGTCACCTCGTCGGCGAACGACGAGAGCTGGTCGACCATGGTGTTGACTGTCGACTTCAGCTCCAGGATCTCGCCCTGGGCGTCCACAGTGATCTTCTGGCTCAGGTCACCCTTCGCCACCGCAGTGGTCACCGAGGCGATGTTGCGGACCTGGCTGGTCAGGTTCGACGCCATCGAGTTCACGTTGTCGGTCAGGTCCCGCCACGTACCGCTGACGCCCTTGACCTGGGCCTGACCACCGAGCTTGCCCTCGGTGCCCACCTCGCGGGCCACCCGGGTCACCTCGTCGGCGAACGACGACAACTGGTCCACCATCGTGTTGACAGTCGACTTCAGCTCCAGAATCTCGCCCCGCGCGTCCACAGTGATCTTCTGCGACAGGTCACCCTTCGCCACGGCGGTGGAGACCTGGGCGATGTTGCGGACCTGGGCGGTCAGGTTCGACGCCATCGAGTTCACGTTGTCGGTCAGGTCCCGCCAGGTGCCGGCGACGCCGCGCACCTGGGCCTGACCGCCGAGCTTGCCCTCGGTGCCCACCTCGCGGGCCACCCGGGTCACCTCGTCGGCGAACGACGACAACTGGTCCACCATCGTGTTGACAGTCGACTTCAACTCCAGAATCTCGCCCCGCGCGTCCACAGTGATCTTCTGCGACAGGTCACCCTTCGCCACCGCAGTGGTCACCGACGCGATGTTGCGGACCTGGCTGGTCAGGTTCGACGCCATCGAGTTCACGTTGTCGGTCAGGTCCCGCCAGGTGCCGGAAACACCCTTCACCTGGGCCTGACCGCCCAGGTTGCCCTCGGTGCCCACCTCACGGGCCACCCGGGTCACCTCGTCGGCGAACGACGAGAGCTGGTCCACCATCGTGTTGACGGTGTTCTTCAGCTCCAGGATCTCGCCCTGGGCGTCCACGGTGATCTTCTGGCTCAGGTCGCCCTTGGCCACCGCCGTCGAAACCTGCGAGATGTTGCGGACCTGGCTGGTCAGGTTGCCGGCCAACTGGTTGACGTTCTCGGTGAGGTCCCGCCAGGTGCCGGAGACCCCGCGCACCTGCGCCTGACCGCCCAGTTTGCCCTCGATGCCCACCTCACGGGCCACCCGGGTCACCTCGTCGGCGAACGACGACAACTGGTCCACCATCGTGTTGACGGTGTCCTTCAGCTCCAGGATCTCGCCCTGCGCCGCGACCGTGATCTTCTGCGACAGGTCACCGCGCGCCACCGCCGTCGAGACCTGCGCGATGTTACGGACCTGGGCGGTCAGGTTCGACGCCATCGAGTTGACGCTGTCGGTCAGGTCCTTCCAGGTGCCGGCCACGTTCGGCACCTCGGCCTGGCCACCCAGCTTGCCCTCGGTGCCCACCTCGCGGGCCACCCGGGTCACCTGCTCGGCGAAGAGCCGCAGCGTGTCGGTGAGGTAGTTCATCGTGGCGGCCAACTCGGCCACCTCACCGCGTGCGCCAACAGTGATCTTCTGCGACAGGTCGCCCTTGGCCACCGCCGTCGCCACCTGCGAGATCGACCGCACCTGGCCGGTCAGGTTCGACGCCATGGTGTTCACCGAGTCGGTGAGGTCCTTCCAGGTGCCGGCAACGCCCCGAACGTCGGCCTGGCCACCCAGCTTGCCCTCGGTGCCCACCTCACGGGCCACCCGGGTCACCTCGTTCGAGAACGAGGACAACTGGTCGACCATGGTGTTCACGGTGCGCCCGATGCGCAGGTACTCACCGCGCAGCGGCCGGCCGTCGATCTCCAGCGCCATGTGCTGGGACAGGTCGCCGTCCGCGACCGCCACGATGACCCGGGCGATCTCGGTGGTCGGGCGGCCCAGGTCGTCGATCAGCGAGTTGATCGCCCGCTGCCCCTCCGCCCAGGAGCCGTCCAACCCCTCGTCGTCGAGCCGCTCGGTGAGCCGGCCGTCGCGCCCGACGATGCGGCTGATCCGCCGCAGGTCCAGGTACTGCCGCTCCTGGAGCGAGACCACCTCGTTGAAGGCGTCCGCCACCTCACCTGCCGCGCCAGCGCGGCGGGGAAGCCGGACCTTCAGGTCGCCGCGACCGATCCGTCGCAGTGCCTCGGTCAACTCACCGAGGAGCGCCTCGTGGTCGGGCGCGGACGGATCCGCCACCGACTGCTTCGCCGTGGTCATCATTCCTCGCTCCACTCGGGGGCTGCCGGTCCGTACTGACACACCGGCACCCCATATTGTGCCCGCGCGAGCCGTAGTGCCAGGGTGCGCGACCCGCCAGCCGACCCGGACCACCGCCCGATCCGCCCGATCCGGCCGAGGCCGGTCCGCAACTCCGCAGACCTCGCAGCACGGCCCAACCGGCGACCCCACACGCGCCGTGGGCGATTGGTCTCCGGCGGTGGCGGAAAGCGGAGGCGTTACTGATGATCGGCTTGGCACCTGATGGGGGGACGGTGGAGGATACGAGGGTGTCAGCCGAGGCGGGGCCCGCGACGGCCGGGGCCCGGGACGGGGCGACCCGGCGCGTCCGGCTACCCGCCGACCGTCGTACACCGGCCGCCGCCCGCGCCGTGGTCCGCTCGGTGTTGACCGAGTCACACCTGGACGAACTGGCCAACGAGGCCCTGCTGCTCACCACCGAGCTGACCACAAACGCCGTCGAACACGCCCGCACCGAGTTGGACATCGAGGTCGTGGCCGACCAGATCGGGCTGACCGTCACCGTCTCCGACTTCGCCCCCGGCTCCGGCAACGAACTGACCATCGGCGCCCGCAACGACTCCGCCGAGATCGACGAGGTCTCCGAACGGGGCCGAGGTCTGCTGCTTGTCGACCACTTCGCCAGCCGCTGGGGCACCACGTACCTGCCGACCGGCAAGGGTGTCTGGTTCCGGCTGGACCGCCCCGGCGCCAACCCGCGGACCGAGGACGCCGCCGGTGCCGACCCCCGGGTGGGCGCCGACAAGTCCGCGCCGAGCGCCAGCGCGATGAGCGAACTCATGCAAACCGCCCCCGAACTGTACGCGGACGATCCGCTTCCCGACTTCGCCACCAACCTGCTCAGTCGGGTCGCCGAGATGGTGGGAGCGGCCGGCGGCACGATCCGCCTGGACCGGGGCGACGGACAGGGGCGCCAGGTGTTGGCCCGCTTCGGTCGACCACCCCGCCCCGGCAGCGAGCTGCTCCGGGTGCCGCTGACGGTGCACCGCCCGTACGCCGGGGAGTTGGAGTTGGACGCCGCGCCGTCGGCGTACGCCCGGCCGTTGGCGGTGCTCACCGCCGAGCGGCTGTCGCTGCACCTGGAGAACGACCGGCTGCGCCGGGCCGACGTCCGCCGGCAGGTGTGGCTGACGTTCCTGGCCGAGGCGAGCGAACTGCTCGCCCAGTCGTTGGACGTCGACCTGACGATGGCCCTGGTCCCGCAGCTGGTGGTGCCCCGGCTCGGCCAGTGGTGCGCGGTTCACACCGCAGACGAGTGGGGCCGGCTGCGGCTGGCGGCGGCCAGCCACGCCGACGAGTCGATGCTGCCGCAGCTGCACAAGGTGCTTGCCGAGACCGGGCCGGATTCCATTCAGGCTCGCCTGCGCGAGGCGTCCCGCAGCGCGGCGCAGATCCCGCTGGGCGGGCCGATGGAGGGTTTCGCGGTCCCGCTCATCGCGCGGGGGCAGCGACTCGGGACCCTGGCGGTGGGCCGACACCAGCGGCACCGGCACGACCCGGACGAGGTGGCAGTACTTGAGGACGTGGCCCG
Source organism: Micromonospora sp. NPDC049047 (assembly GCF_040649135.1). Classification (NCBI taxonomy): domain Bacteria; kingdom Bacillati; phylum Actinomycetota; class Actinomycetes; order Micromonosporales; family Micromonosporaceae; genus Micromonospora; species Micromonospora sp. NPDC049047. The sequence goes on along the minus strand of NZ_JBEZEY010000002.1, from coordinate 42,314 downwards.
GCGGGCCGCGCTTGCCATCGAGAACGCCCGGATCCACGCCGAGCGGCGGCGGGTGGCGCAGACGCTCCAGCAGTCCCTGCTGCCGCCGGTGCTACCGGTGGTGGACGGGATCGGCTTCGCCGCCGAGTACGTCCCGACCGGCGACGACGCCGAGGTGGGCGGCGACTTCTACGACGTGGTGCCGTTGCCCGACGGACGGTGGCTCGTCGTCATCGGTGACGTCTCGGGCAAGGGCGTCGAGGCCGCCGCGGTGACCGGGCTGGTGCGGGACGTGATCCGGGTGCTCGTCGGCGACGGCAAACCGTTACCGGAGGCGTTGGCGCGGCTCAACGAGACGCTTGTCGAGCGGGGCAGCGGACGTTACTGCACGTTGGCGCTGGCTGCGGTCGGGCCCGGCCAGGGCAACCAGTTGGACGTGTCGCTGCACCTGGCCGGGCATGACCAGCCGGTGCTGCTTGCCGCTGGCGGTGGCGCGGGGTTCGTCGGCGCCAGCGGCACCGCGCTCGGCCTGCTCGACGCGATCACCTCGCCAACGGCGACGATCACGCTCGCGCCGGGTGACTCGCTGATCTTCTACACCGACGGCGTCACCGAACGACGGCACGGCCGGGAGCTGTTCGGCACCGACCGACTGCGGGACGCTGCCGCGCCGCTGGCCGGCTATTCGGCCGACGTGGTGGCCGCCAGACTGCGCTCCGCCGCGATCAACTTCTCGGTGGAACCACCCCGGGACGACATCGCCATCCTGGTGCTCCGCAACGACGCGACCTGACCGTCGCCCGGCACCCGCGACCGGGGGCCGGGCACTAGATTGACGGGCATGTCGAGTGTCGCGCACGCCGCCCCGCACTCCCGGCCGTTGATCCGTGCCCTGATCGTCGCGCAACTGGCGGCCATCGGCGCGTTCCTCGCCGTGCTGCTGCTCTATCTGGGCCGCATGGCGACCGCCGGCGTCGGCCCGACGGACATGCTGACCGGCGCGTACGACCCGAAGGACCTGGTCCCGTTCGGGATGCACGGGGCGAACCCGTTCTACTGGCTCTACGCGGCGACGTCGGTGCTCTACCTGGTGGGAGCCGTGCTCGGGCCGCCGCTGGCGCTCGTCGCGGTGGCGCTTGCCGCCCGGGACCGCGAAGACCTTCCCCGGGCCACCCGCGTGCTGCTGCTCGTCGGTGCGGTGGGCACCCTGCTGATGGTGCTGGTCCGCTTCACCCCGCCGCTGCTCGACATGCACAGCTGGTGGATGGACTGACCGACCTGGGACCACGGCCCGGCACGCACCCTGACCCAATGATCGTGCTCGATCCCGGATGCAGTGGCCTCGTCGGCTTTCGACACCCCTCGTTCCAGGATCGAGCACGATCATGGGGGTGGCAGGTCGCGCGGTGGCAACGGCGCGGCTCACGACACCCCTCGTTCCAGGATCGAGCACGGTCATGGGGGTAGCACGTCGCGCAGGGGCAGCTGCGCGGTGGTCTCAGAGGCCGCCGGGGAGGCGCCCGGGGGCGAGCCGGTGGTCCGGATCGAGGTGCTCCTTGGCCGCCCGCAGCTGGGCCAGGCCGGCCAACTCGCCCCAGAGGTCGACCGCCTGGCGGACCGCCGCCGGAGCGGAGACCACCACACAGCGGCCCTGCCGGGCCAGTAGCACCCCCCGGACGGCGGCCAGGATGGACGCCACCCGATCGGGCGCCAACGCTCCGGGCAGTGCCGCGTGCACCACACCCAGCCCGGCGGACCCGCGCACCGGCACCGGCCCGCCGGCCGCGTCGCGGAGCGCGTAGACGGCGGCGTGCAGATCGCCGATCGGCACCTCCAGGCGCAGTGCCGTGTCGCCAGGCGCGAACGGATAACGACGCCACCACGTCGGCGCGGAGTGGGCGATTGTCGCCTCCCCGTGCAGCAGCCCGACCAGGTGCTCGGCGCGCTCGGTGACGTCGGCCGGGCCACCCTCCAGCAGCACCACCAGGCTGCCCGCCCGGGACGGGGCCCCGGGCCGCCCGGACATCGACGGGTGGCGCTCCCGGGCCGTCGCGGACGGGTGGCCGGGCGGGTACGGCGTGCGTGGTCGGGGGGTGCCACCGGGCAGGTCCAGCTCGACGGCCGCCGGTTGCAGTCGGGCGGCGAGGATCGTCCGGATCAGGTCGTGCACCTCCAGCGGCGTCCACACCGGGCGGGACACCCAGAGCCGGCTCGCCGGCATCGGCTGCACCCGCAGACTCGCCGAGACCAGCACCCCGAGCGCGCCCTGGGAGCCGCAGAGCAGCCGGGCCAGGTCGAGGCCCGGCGCACCACCCCCGGCGCTCACCAACTCGCCGTCGGCGGCGAGGTAACGGAGACCGAGCAGTTGGTCGCAGGGACTGCCGTGGCGGTGACGCAGCGGGCCGGCCTCACCGGCGGCCAGCACCCCGCCGAGGGTCGCTCCGGGTGACGGGGCGTCCATCGCCAGCCGCTGCCCGGTGCGCTCAAGCGTGGTCTGCACCGCTCGCAGCGGGGTGCCGGCGCCCACCTCGGCCACCGGTGCGCCAACCGGTTCGTGACCGATGCCGGCCAGCCGGCCGGTGTCGAGCATGATGTCGACCTGCACGGGGGTGGCACCCCAGTCGATCTTCGTGCCGGCCCCCCGGGGGACCACCGCCAGGTCGTGCGCGGCGGCCAGCCGCAACACCTCGGCAGCGGCGTGCGGACCGCCCGGCACCGCCACCCAGCGCGCCCGCCGCCCGGCCACCTCGTCGGCCGCACCACCGAGCCGGGAGAACGGCGGACCGCAGATCGCCGCCAGTCGTCGGGTGATCTCGAGAGCGCCGGACCGGCCGAGGGAACTCGCTGCTGCCGCCATGCCGGCTATCGTACATGTGTTCGAATGCCGAGGTGCTGTCGATCGGGATGCCGCGGGTACGGCTCACCGCAGGCCCCGACCGGTAACGTGGCGCCGTGACCACCGAGACTGCCCCGCCCGCGGCGAAGCGGGTGCCCAGCGAGCGCAGGCACCATGGCGACACCGTCATCGACGAGTACGCCTGGCTCGCCGCCAAGGACGACCCGGAGACGATCGCCTACCTGACCGCCGAGAACGAGTACACCGACGCTCGTACGGCGCACCTGGCCACGCTCCGCGAGGAGCTGTTCGAGGAGACCCGCCGCCGCACCCGGGAGACCGATCTGTCCGTGCCGACCCGCAAGGGCGGGCACTGGTACTACACCCGGACGGTCGAGGGACAGCAGTACGGGGTGCAGTGCCGGCGCGCGGTACGCGACGGCGAGACCGAACCGCCGGTCAGCGCGGACGGCGCCCCGCTCGACGGTGAGGAGGTGCTCCTCGACGGCAACCTGCTCGCCGAGGGGCACGACTTCTTCTCGCTCGGCGCGTTCGACGTCAGCCCGGACGGTCGCTGGTTGGCCTACTCCACCGACTTCTCCGGCGACGAGCGGTTCACCCTGCGTGTGAAGGACCTGACCACCGGCGAGTTGCTGCCCGACGAGGTGCCCGACACCTTCTACGGCACCGCCTGGTCGGCCGACGCCTCGGTGCTGTTCTACGTGACTGTGGACGACGCCTGGCGGCCCAACCGGGTCTGGCGGCACACCGTCGGCTCGGCCGCCGCCGACGACGTGGTGGTCCACCAGGAGGACGACGAGCGGTTCTGGGTCGGTGTGGAGCTGACCCGCTCGGAGAAGTTCATCCTGATCGACATCCACAGCAAGGTGACAAGCGAGGTGCTGGTGATCCCCGCCGGCAACCCGACCGGCGTGCCGGCCGTCATCGCACCCCGACGCCAGGGCGTCGAATACGCGGTGGAACACCACGGCCACCGTTTCCTGATCCTGCACAACGACGGCGCTGAGGACTTCGCGCTGGCGTTCACCTCGGCGGACGCGCCCGGCGACTGGGTGCCGGTCATCGAGCACACCCCCGGCACCCGGCTGGAGGCAGTGGACGCCTTCGCGAACCATTTGGTGGTGTCACTGCGCACCGACGGGCTCACCGGCCTGCGGGTGTTACCGGTGGGCAGCGACGACTCGTACGACATCGACTTCCCCGAGCCGCTGTACAGCGTCGGTCTGGACGCCAACCCGGAGTACCGCACCGGGCAGGTCCGGCTGCGCTACTCCTCACTCGTCACACCGGACTCGGTGTACGACTACGACCTGGTCACCCGGCAGATGGTGCTGCGCAAGCAGAAGCCGGTGCTGCCCGGCCCGGACGGACGGCCGTACGACCCGGCCGAGTACGAGCAGCACCGGGACTGGGCGCTCGCCGACGACGGCACCCGCGTGCCGATCTCGCTGGTCTGCCGGGTCGGCACCCCCCGGGACGGCTCGGCGCCCTGTGAGCTGTACGGGTACGGCTCGTACGAGGCCAGCATGGACCCGTGGTTCTCGGTGGCCCGACTGTCCCTGCTGGACCGGGGCGTGGTCTTCGCGGTGGCGCACACCAGGGGCGGCGGCGAACTGGGCCGACGCTGGTACGACCAGGGCAAGCTGCTGGCCAAGAAGAACACCTTCACCGACTTCGTCGCCTGCGCCCGGCACCTGGTCAAGGCCGGCTGGACGGGCAGCGACCGACTGGTCGCCCGGGGCGCGTCGGCCGGCGGCCTGTTGATGGGCGCGGTCGCCAACCTGGCTCCGGACGCGTTCGCCGGCATCGTGGCGCAGGTGCCGTTCGTTGACGCGCTCACGTCGATCCTCGACCCGTCGTTGCCGCTCACCGTCACCGAGTGGGAGGAGTGGGGCAACCCACTTGAGGACCCCGAGGTGTACGCGTACATGAAGTCCTACACGCCCTACGAGAACGTGGCAGCTGTGGACTACCCGGCGATCCTCGCTGTGACAAGCCTCAACGACACCCGGGTGCTCTACTCGGAGCCGGCGAAGTGGATCGCCCGGCTGCGGGCGGTCGCCCCGGGCGGCGACTACCTGCTCAAGACCGAGATGGGCGCCGGGCACGGTGGCCCGAGCGGTCGCTACGACTCGTGGCGCGAGGAGGCGTTCATCAACGCCTGGATCCTGGACCGCATCGGCCGCGCCTGACGATGAGGGCGGCGGCGATGACCGACGAGGACGAGCCGGGGTCGGCGCCCCGGCGCGCGTCCGCGTGGATGATCCTCGCCGTGGTCGCCGCCGCCCTGCTCGTCTGCTGCTGCTCGGCCGCCGTGGGCCTGCTGATCTCCTGGTCGGCCGGGCTCTTCCACAGCCCGACCTGACCGGCCGGCGGCTGACGTCGACGATGCGTCAGCCGCGGCCGGCGCCGATCAGCGCCGCCGCCTCGCCGGTGCGCACCATCCGCTGCCAGCGCAGCCGGTTGCCGATCAGCGCGGTGACCACCGACTGCACCACCACCAGGTACATCAGCTGCCGGTAGACCAGTTGCTGGAACGGCAGCGCCCACAGTGGTCCGTACCGCTCCCGGTCCAGTCGCAGCGCGTACCCGGCGGTGGCCGCCTGGAGCAGCAGCAGCCCCACCCAGGCCAGGGCGAGGGTCGACCAGGGCAGGAAGAGCAGGCCGTACACGGCGAACACGTCGACCGCCGGCGCGGTGAGCGGCAACACGATCTGGAACACCGTGAGGTACGGCGGGCCGCGCCGCCCCAACTTTCCGCCGGCACCCGACTCGCGCAGCGCGTGCCGGTGCTTCCACATCGCCTGCATGGTGCCGTAGCACCAGCGGTAGCGCTGTCGCCAGAGCTGGCGCAACGACGACGGGGCTTCGGTCCAGGCGATGGCCGACTCCTCGTAGACGACCCGCCAGCCGGCCCGGAGCACCTTCATGGTCAGGTCGGTGTCCTCGGCCAGCGTGTCCGACGGCACCCCGCCCACCCGCAGCAGCACCTCGCGGCGGAACGCGCCGATCGCGCCGGGGATGGTCGGCATGCACTCAAGCACGTCGTACATCCGTCGGTCGAGGTTGAAGCCGATCACGTACTCCAGGTGCTGCCACCGGCCGAGCAGCCGACGTCGGTTGGCGACCTTGGTGTTGCCGCTGATCGCGCCCACCGACGGGTCGGCGAAACCCTGCACCAGCCGGCGCACGGTGTCCGGCTGGAATACGGTGTCCCCGTCCACAAGCACCAGCAGGTTCGCCCGGGCGGCCCGGATGCCCGTGTTCAGCGCCGCCGGCTTGCCGGCGTTGGCCTGCCGGATCACACGTACCCCGCGCAGTCGCATCCGCTCGACGATGTCGGCGGTGCCGTCGTCCGACCCGTCGTCGACCACGATCACCTCCAGCGCCGGGTACGCGCTGGCCAGCAGCGACCGGACCGTGGCGGCGATGTTCGCCGCCTCGTTGTACGCGGGCACGATCACCGAGACGGGTTCCCGCACCTCCGGCTGATACCGGCGGGGACGGCGGACCCGGCGCACGTGCCGCTGGGCGCAGCACACCTGCACCGCGAGACGGGCCACGCCGAGCATCAGCGCGGTGGCGAGCAGCACGTTCATCACGTCGGCCGACCAGCGGGCAGCGGTCTGGGTCCAGCGCAGCGCGGTGCCGCTCAGCCGAGCGCCGACGCCCGCCGGGACCATGGACGGCGGGGCGTCGATGCCGGCGGAAACTGTGGTGAACCGGTAGCCCTGATCGCCCAGCGCGGGCAGCAGCCGGTCCAGCGCGGCGAGGGTCTGCGCCCGGTCACCGCCGCCGTCGTGCATCAGCACCACCGCTCCCCGACCCCGCTTCGGGGTGGCTGCCCGCACGATCTGGTCGGCTCCGGGGCGCTGCCAGTCCCTGGTGTCCAGGTCGGTGAGCACCGCGACGTGCCCGGCACCGGCGGCGGCGCGCAACGCGGCGTACTCGGGCCCGGTAAGCGCCGCCGGCACCGAGGAGAACGGCGGCCGGAACAGGGTGACCTCCCGGCCGGTGGCCGACGCGACCGCCTTGCGGGTCAGCGACAGTTCGAGGTCACGACGCCACGGCGACACGTCGGCGAGGTTGGCGTGGGTGAACGTGTGCGACCCGATCTCGTGCCCCTCGGCGAGGATTCGCCGGACCAGTTCGGGATGCTCGTTGACCCGGGCGCCCACCACGAAGAAGGTGGCGTGCGCGCCGTGTCGGCGCAGCACGTCGAGGACCTGCGGCGTCCAGCTCGGGTCCGGTCCGTCGTCGAAGGTCAGCGCGATGGTGCGGTCCGGCAGCGCCCGGCTGGCCGGTTCGGCGCGGTCCAGCCGCAACACCGGGCCACCCGAGCCGACTGCGGCCGGGACGTCCGGCGCGGGCCGGGCGGTGGCGTTCCCCGAACCACCGGCGAGGCCACTCACCACGCCGTTGACGGTGAGCGCCGCGAGCAGCAGGAGCAGCCCGAGCAGGAGCAGCAGCCAGTGGGCCCGAGGGTCACGACGGGCAACGTGTCTCGCCATCGTCACTGCGGCTTACCGGGCGCCCTGCTCGGCTTGGCGGTGTTGCGGTGCTCGTCGCCGCGACCCGGTCGGTCGGTGGCGGACGGCGCCCCGGTGGTCGTGGCGGTCGTACCGGCCGTGGTGGGGGTCCGGTCGCCTACGGTCGGGGTGGCGCGCGGCAGCGGCGCCGTCGTGCGGGTCACCGGCGACGGCGACCTGGCCTCCCGGGGCTGTTTGACCCCGTCCACGCCGGCCTCCACCGGGCGCGTCCCCCGGGAGTCGTCCGACCAGCCGGGCAGCGGCACCGAGGTGTCCAGAAAGAGGCCCGCGGCGATCAGGGCGAGGCTGGTGAGCAGGCCAAAGCCCATCACGGTGCCCGCGATGACGGTCAGCCGACGACGACGCCCGCTGCCGTCGACGAACACCGGCGGGGCGGAGCCCGGTTGGTTGTGCATCTGGCCAACTCCCACGGTTACCGTGCCGGGACCGTCAGGTCCGACACCGGAGACCCGACCGTCCGGGCCTCTGGTGCACACAGCGGCACCGCCACCAGCGGTGTTACATCGACTCAGGCCGGGCGCGGCCCGTCCACCGCGGTGGGGTGGGGTTACCGGGTGGCGGGCCAGGTGGGGGTGCGCCCGGTCTGGGTCAGCAGGCGGGCCAGGTCCGGAGTCGGGGTCGGGGTTGTGGGGCTCGGCACCGGCTCGGCGAAGACGCCCATCTTGCGGGCGGTGGGGCCCAACTGCTCGACCAGCCCGTGCAGCTCGGCCACCGCCTCCGGGGCCGGCTGGTACGCCTGGCCGGTGGCGACGGCGAGGTCCCAGCCGTGCACTGTCAGGTCCAGCAGGGCCATCCCGCCGACGACGGTCTGCGGCAGGCCCATGCCCGGCGACAAACCCTCCAGTGTGGACGGGTCCGACCACGCCGCGACGAGCCGGCCGGTCTCCACCTCGAACCGGTCCTGCCAACCGTCGCCGAGGTGGTCGGGCTTCTCGGCCCACTCCACCTTCCGCTTGTCGGCCAGGTCCTGGAAGTTGACCACCACCTCGAACAGGTGGTTGAGCAGGTCACGGACCAGGTAGTCACGGCATGGGGTGGGCAGTTCGAGCTGGTCGTCGGCGATGCCGCGCACCACGTCGACGGTTCGCGGCGCGGCAGCCGCCAGCAGGTCGCTAGTCTGAGTGGTCATAGGGCCAGCGTATGAGGGTGGTCTTGAACGAATGCGACAGCGACCGCGTGCCGACAGCCGGGGCATCCTCGACCCCGCGCGGATGCTGCGCGAGGTGCGCTTCCGACGGCACCTGCCGGCGGAGCCGCTACGCCGCTGGGTCGAGCACTACTGGTTGATCGACTGGGCGTTGAGCGCACCGTTCGAGCAGCGGGTCGTGCCGCACCCGACGGTGAACGTGGTGTTCCAACGTGACGGGGACGGCCCCGAGTTCGGCGAGGTGGCCGGGGTGGGCCGCGACCTGTTCCGGATCACGCTCACCGGCACCGGTCGGGTGTCCGGGGTGCAGTTCCGTCCGGGCGGCTTCCACCCGTTCTGGCGGCGGCCGGTCAGTGAGCTGACGGGGCGTCGGGTGCCGCTGCCCGCCGGCCGACTGGCGGCACCGGACGAGGTGGTGTGCGCGGGCGACGACGATGAGCGCTGCCGGGCACTGGACACCCTCCTCACCGGCTGGCAGCCCGAGCCGGACCCGATGGCCGAGGAGGCCGTCCGGCTGGCCGAGGCGATCCGCACCGACCGGATGGTGCTGCGGGTGAACGACTTCGCCGCGCGGCACGACGTTCCGCTCCGCCGGTTGCAGCGGCTCTTCCTGGAGTACGTGGGGGTCGGGCCCAAGTGGGTGATCCGCCGCTACCGGCTCCTGGAGGCCGCCGAACAGGCGTCCAACGGCCCTCTGAACTGGGCGGACCTCGCCGCCGACCTGGGCTACAGCGACCAGGCCCACCTGGTGCGCGACTTCACCACTGTGACCGGGGTGTCACCCGCCGCGTACGCCCGCTCGGTGCACTGAGGCCGCGTCGGCTCAGTGCCGGCGCAGGACGACCACTGCGACGTCGTCCTGGATCTCCGGTGGGGCCAGTTCCGCGAGCAACCGGGCGCAGAAGCGGTCCAGGTCACCGTCGACGGTCGCGGCGCTCGCGGCCAACGCGACAAGCCCTTCGTCGATGGTGGAGTCCCGCCGCTCGATCAGCCCGTCGGTGTAGAACACCAGCGTGGCACCGGCCGGCAGCACGAACTCCAGGTCGGCCGGGCGCGGCGCGCGGACGCCGAGCAGCGGCGCGGAGTGCTGCACGAACTCGACCTTGCCAGCCAGGTTGAGCAGCGGTGGTAGGTGCCCGGCACTGGCCAGCCGGACCCGCCCGGTCGGCGGGTGCAGCAGCAGCACGCAGAGCGTCGCCACCTCGTTCGGCAGCAGCGTGCGCATCAGCTCGTTGACCCGGTGCAGGATCTCGCCGGGCTGGTGGCCCTCGACCGCGTACGCCCGCACCGCGTGTCGCAGCTCGGCCATCACTGTCGCCGCGTGCAGCGAGTGGCCGGCGACGTCCCCGATCGCCAGCAGCAGGTGCCCGTCGAGCATCACCAGCTCGTAGAAGTCGCCGCCCACCTCGGTCTCCGCGCTGGCCGGCTCGTAGCGCACCGCCAGATCCAGGCCGGCGACAGTGGGCAGCCCACGCGGGAGCAGACTGCGCTGGAGGGTGACCGCGATCCGGTGCTCCTCGTCGAACGAGCGCTGCGCCTCCACCGCCGCCGCTACCGCCTGGGCGAGCTGCTTGAGCACCGGGGTTCGCGCGGTCTGGGTGGCGGTCGGGACCACCACGTACAGCGGGGCGCGGTCCTCGCGCAGCTTCGCGGCGGCGACCGTCACCGTGTCGTTCGCCGGCCAGTCGACAAGTGCCCAGTCCGCCGGGGCCTCCACCCGGACGGTGGCGCCGGTCGGCACTCCGGTGTCGTCGACCACCCACGGCACCACTGTGGCCACCGCGCCGGGGCCGGCGCAGATCCCCGCGATGCAGTCACCCTCGAAGGTCTCGGCGACCACCGCCGCCGGGCTCTTGAAGATCTCTGCGGCGCCCTCGGCGGCAGCCTCCAGCAGGCGCACGAAGGTCGGTGCGGCGTGCACCGCCACTGTCGTGTCGGCCAGCCCGAGCAGCCGCTCGGCGAGCAGTTCGGCGCGCTGCCGGGCCTGGTAGTAGCGCAGCACCGCCCGGACTGTGGCGACCAGCTCCTCCGGCTCGATGGGCTCGGTCAGGTACGCGTCCGCGCCCCGGGTCAGCCCCTGGGCACGATCGGAGACGTCCACGGCGTGCGCCGACACGTGGATCACCGGCAGCACCGCATGCCGCGCCTTGATCTGTTCGCAGACCTCGTAGCCGCTCAGGTCGGGCAGTCGGACGTCGAGGACCACCAGGTCGATCCGGTCCACCTCGACCCGGGCCAACGCGTCGGCGCCGTTCTCGGCCTCGAGCACCGTGAACCCGGCCCGGGTCAGCCAGCTGACCAGCAGGTAACGCTTGGTACGACTGTCATCGACCACCAGGACGGTCGCCGGCATGCCGTCCACGCCGTCACGCCTCGTCTGCGGGTAGGGAGACGGTGAAGGTGCTGCCCTGCCCCGGTGCGCTGGTCAGCTCCAGCGCCCCACCGAGCAGCGTCACCAACCGCCGGGCGTACGGCAGGCCGAGGCCGGTGCCGCCGACCCGGGTTGCGCCGGGCACCTGGTAGAACTCCTCGAAGATCCGGTCGTGCAGCTCGGGAGCGATGCCGTTGCCGGTGTCACTCACCTCGAATTTCCACAGGTCGTCGTGCCGGTGGGCGCGCAGTCGCACCTCGCCGCGCTCGGTGAACTTCAACCCGTTGTGCAGCAGGTTGCGCAGCACCTGGCCGAGCAGCACCTCGTCGGTGCGCAACGTGGCCGGCGCGGTCGGCTCCTCCACCACCAGCTCCACCTGCGGGCGGGTTGCCAGGGCGCGCAGTGTGCCGCGTAGCTGCCCGAAGACCAGACGCAGATCGACGTCGGCCCAGTCCGGTTCGATCCGACCGGACTCCGCCTTGGCGAGATCCAGCAGCTCGTTCACCAGGTTGAGCAGGTCCGCCGCCGACGAGCGGATCAGGTCGATCTGGCGTCCCTGCTCGTCGGTGAGCGGGTCGGAGGCGGAGTCGGTGAGCAGTCGCCCCAACCCGATGATCGCGGTGACCGGGGCGCGCAGCTCGTGGCTGACGTTGGCCAGGAACCGGCTCTTCGACTCACTCGCCGCACGGAGCTGGGCCGACTTCTCGTCCAGCTCGGCGTAGAGGGCCACGACGCCCCGGTTGGTCTCCTCCAGCTCCTCGGTGAGCTGGTTGTAGAGCGCCAGCACCCCCCGGTTGGTCTCGGCCAGCTCCTCGTTCAGCACGGCCAGCTCGTCGCGCTGACTGCGCACCTCGTCGAGCGCGGCGATGAGCTGCCCGTTCTGCACGGTCAGCTCGTCAAGCGCGCTGGACGGCGCGGTCCGGCCGAGTTCGGTACGGAACTCGGCGAGCCGCTCCGGGGTCGGCGTCGGCGCGCTGGCCGGAAGTCGTCGGGACATCCTTACGACCGTAACCCCGTCGACGGTCGACACGCTCAGTGTGTCGACCAGTCGGGACACCGCGCCGGACTGCGGCTGGTAGCCGGCGCCGGGGAGCGCGGTCACCGGGGCCAGGTCAGCGCGCAAATGGTTCCGGCCGTCGCCGCCCGGGTCGACGTGGAAGGAGACGTCCGCACCGCCGGTCGTGCGCAGCAGGTCCCGGGCGACCTCGCTGAGCGCCGTGGCGATCCGTACCTGGTCCTGGCGTTCGAGACCGACCACCGCGGCCACCTCGCGGCCCCGTTGACGGATCACGAAGATGTCCTGCTCGACCCGCAGCGCCATCTGCAGCAACGGCAGGGCGGCCGGCTCGCCGGTCATGCCCAGGACCTCGCCACCAGTACACAGGCGTCATCACGTCGCACACCAGCATCGCGCAGCAGGGTCGCCGCCATCACCAGCGGGGACCGCTCGGCCAGGCCCGGGTAGTCGGTCAACCGCCAGCGGTCGACCACACCGTCGCTGTGCATCACCAGTCGGGCCCCCGGAGCGAGCGGGTAGTCGTACTCCCGGATCGTCGGCCGTTGGTGCCCGGCGATGCCGGGCAGTGACACCAGCCCGCGGCGCCGACCGTCGCCCTCGACGACCACACCGGCGATGTTACCCAGGCCGGCGTAGCGCAGCACACCGGCGGCCGGTGCCAGTTCGGCGACGGCGAGTGCGGCACCGCGGGTGTGCGACATGCTCCGGTGCAGGTGACCGACGACCACCGCCGGTGATCCGGCGGGAGCGTCCCGGAACGCGGCGAGCGCCGCGTCGGTGGCGGCGGCGGCCAGCGGGCCGTGCCCCAACCCGTCGCTCACCAGCACCTGGTGCCGCCCGTCGGCGATCCGGACGGCGTACCCGTCGCCGCTCACCGTTTCGCCGGTCAGCGGTCGGGTGAGGGCAGCTGCCCAGGACGGCTCTGCCGGCTCCCTCGGCCAGACCTGTACGGCGAGCACGGTGCCCCGGCCGGTGAGCGAGTATCCGTCGAACCAGCTGGCCTGCCGCACGATGGCGCCCAGCCCGATGCCGAGCGTGCCGGTGGTGGAGTGCCCGTCCCGGGACGAGACGGTCAGGTCGGCCATGCCAGGTCCGGAGTCGATGGCGATCAACTCCACGCCCGCCTCCCCGGCTCGGCGTACCGGCCGGAGCAGCAGGACGCCCTCGTCGGCGTGCTTGACCAGGTTGCTGGTCAGCTCGGCGGCAACGATGGCCAGGTCGGCGATGCGCGCCTCGCCCATCTCCACCTGCGCGCCGAGGCGTTCCGCGGCACGCCGGACGGCGCTCGCCGCGCTGCTGGCCTCCACCCGGAACCAGATGCCACTGTCGGTGACCGCGTCGGCGTTCACCGGGACCACTTGGTGACCGTTATCCGTGTGCCGGCCTGCGGGGATGTCTCGATCTCGAATTCGTCGACCAGTCGGCGGGACCCGCTGAGCCCGAGGCCGAGCCCGCCACCGCTGGTGTAGCCATCGGTCATCGCCAGGTCGAGGTCCGCGATGCCCGGTCCGGAGTCGGCGAACACGATCTGCACGCCCTTGCGTCGACCGTTGTCCACGATCGTCACCTCGACCGCCCCTCCACCGCCGTAGACCAGGGTGTTGCGGGCCAACTCGCTCGCCGCGGTGACCACCTTGGTCTGGTCGACGAGGGACAGCTTGACGGCCACCGCCACGGCGCGGACCAGTTGCCGGACCCGTACCACATCCTCGTCGCTGCGAACCGACTGCGCCTGTGGCTGGCCCAGGTCGATGCCCGCGGTCACAGCGTGGCCGTCTCGGCGTCCGGATCGTCGTCGAGCTGGGAGTCGAGCTCGTCGGCGTGGGCCCCCGCGATCAATTCCATGCCGCGCTCGACGTTCAGGGCGGTACGGATGCCGTTCAGCGACAGCCCCAGCTCGACGAGGGTGATGGCGACGGCGGGGCGCATCCCGACCACCACCGTCTCGGCGTCGAGCACCTTGGAGATCGACGCGATGGTGGAGAGCATCCGCCCGACGAAGGAGTCGACTATGTCAAGCGCGGTGATGTCGATGATGACGCCGTGGCAGCCGGTGTCGACGATCCGCTCGGCGAGGTCCTCCTGGAGCGCGACAGCCGTCTGGTCGGACATGTCCACCTGGATGGACACGAGCAGAATGTCCCCGATCTTGAGGATCGGCACCCGTTCCATCAGGCGTCCCGCCGCGGCCGACGGCGGGCGGTCTCCACGCCGGTGAGGCGCAGCACGTGGCGCAGCGCGTCGGCGAGGCTCGCCTTGGTGGCGATGTCGCCGAACTCGATGCCGAGCGCCACGATGGTCTGCGCGATCTGCGGGCGGATGCCGGAGATGATGCAGTCGGCGCCCATCAGCCGGGCGGCCACCACGGTCTTCAGGATGTGCTGGGCGACCTGGGTGTCCACCGCCGGGACGCCGGTGATGTCGATGATGGCGTACGGGGAGCCGGTGTCGACGAGCGTCTGCAGCAGCCGCTCCATCACCACCTGGGCCCGAGCCGAGTCCAGCGTGCCGACGAGCGGGACGGCGACGACGCCCTCCCAGAGTTTGACCACCGGCGTGGAGAGTTCGAGCAACTGCTCGGCCTGATCGGCGATCAGGCTCTCCCGGGTGCGGACGAAGCTCTCGAAGGTGAACAGGCCCATCTCGTCGACAAGCCTGGCGAAGGCGACGTAGTCGGGCAGCGCGTTCGGGCCGCCGGTCTCCTGCACCAGCTCGGCCAGCACGTCCTTGAGCGCGAAGATGCTTACCGTGGTCTCGGTGGCCGAGAAGCCCTGCCGGGCCCGGCCGCGGGACAGCTCGGAGAGCGCGGCGCGCAGTTCGGCGGCGGTGTCGGCGGACAGGTTGATGTCACCGTGCTCGCTCGTGGTGACGATCGCGCGGTGCAGGTCCTGGACCTGTCGGCGCAGCTCGGCCTGGCTCAGCCGGCCCCGCAACGAACTGGTGACGATCTCGGTCCACCGAGTCGTGACCCGGTCGGCCTGCCCGCTGAGCAGCGCGGCGAGCCGACTACTTTCTTCGGTGCTCAACGCCATTTCGAACCCCCTTGACCTGGACCGGGCGGACTCTATCACCGGGGCCTGATCAACTACTTGCCCCGTAGCAACGGAATGACGATGCCCACCGGATGCTGGCTCCCGTTCTGCGTACGAGCCCTGTCGTGGGATACCGTTCCTCCGATAACAGGAGGTCTGGCGAATGTCGTTGACGGTGCACACGGAACAACGCGGCGACGTGGTCGTCGTGTCGGTCGCGGGCGAGCTGGATATGGCCACCGCACCGCAGCTCCAAGACCAGATCACCGACCTGCTCGACAAGGGCCGCAGCCGGCTGGTGTTCGACCTGGCCGACGTCTCGTTCTGCGACTCGACAGGTCTGTCGGTCTTCGTCCGCGCCAAGAACAGCTGCGACGAGGCGGGCGGCGTGGTGCGCCTGGCCGCCCCGCAGCGGGGTGTGCTGCGCATCCTCGAGGTGAGCGGGCTGGTCGAGGTGCTGCACACCTATCCGACGGTGGACGAGGCGGTTGCCGGCGAGCCGACGCCAGCCTCCTCCTGACCGCAGTCGCTTGTCACTCGTCCTCGACGTAGCGGGGACGAGCGATAGCCAGGCCCGCCGTCGTCTGCACGGCCAGCGCGCCGAGCAGGAACCCGATCGGCGCGGTCCAGCCGCCGGTGACCTCGTAGAGGATGCCGACAAGCAGGGGCCCGAGGGCGGCGATCACGTAGCCGGTGCTCTGCGCGAACGCGGAGAGCGCGACGGTCCCCTCGGCGGTGCGGGCGCGCAGGCCGATGGCGGTCAGGATCATCGGGAACGCGCCCTGACCGATCGCCAGTAGCGCGACCCAGAGCAGTGCGGCACCGCGTGGGGCGAGCGCCAGCCCCAGGTAGGCGAGCGTCGACGCGGTGGTCAGCCCGAGCACCAGCGGACGCAGGCTGCTCAGTCGACCCGCCACGGTGGGCATCAGCAGTGCGATAGGCACGCCGAGCGCCGTCACCCCGGCGAGCAGCAGTCCGGCCGACTCCGGCTGGTAGCCGGCGTCCCGGAACAACTGGGCCAGCCAGCCCATGATCGCGTACCCGCTCAGCGACTGCGCCCCGAAGTAGATGGCCATCGCCCAACCGAGCCGGGTCCGCGCCGGCCGGACGCGCACCGGCGCGGCGGCGGCCGCCGTCGGCGTCGAGCGCCGCGCGCCCGCCCGGGTCCGCAGCGCGAGTGGCACCCACGGGAGTACGGCCAGCGCGGCCATCGCCGCCCAGACGCCCAGCCCGGCCCGCCACGAGCCGAAGGCGTGCGCGATCGGCACCGCGGCAGCCGCGGCCACCGTCGTGCCGAGGGTCAACGCCATCGTGTACGCCCCGGTGACCAGCCCGGTGCGGTGCGGGAAGTGTTGCTTGACGAGCATCGGCAGCAGGATGTTGGCGACCGCGATGCCGGCCAGCGCCAGCGCGCTGGTGAGCACGAAGATCCAGGCCGAGTCGGTGGCGACCCGGAGCACCTGGCCGACGGTGAGGGCGAGCATGGCGACCACCAGCAGCCGGGCCGGTGCCACCCGGCGGACCAGCCACGGGGTGAGCGCGCCGAGGCCGGCGAACGCGATGGTCGGCAGGGTGGTGACCAGACCGGCCATGGTGCCGGAGAGCCCCAGCCCGTCACGGACCTCGTCGAGCAGGGCGCCGAGGCTGGTCACCACGGCGCGCAGGTTGAGCGCGACAAGCAGCATCCCGGCCAGCACGAGTGCGCCCCCGGTCGCCGGGTGCGTCCGCCTGCCGGCACCGGGGTCACGCGTCGAGGGTGGGTCGACGCGGACGGGAGCGGGCGGCGCCGGAGCAGCGGTGGGTGGCGGGGTCATGGCCGCTAACCTACAATCATGGGATGAATTCTGGCCCGGTGATGTAACAAGTGCCACCGTCTGTGGATTCCCCCTCCGCGCCGCTGGTGCCGCCCCGCGGCCACCGGGTCCGGCAGACCATCGAGCAGCTCCGCGCCCGGATCCTCGGCGGCGAGTGGCCGGTCGGCGGGCGCATCCCCACCGAGCCACAGCTCGTCGCCGCGCTCGGCGTGGGGCGCAACACCGTCCGGGAGGCCGTCCGCGCCCTGGTGCACGCCGGGGTGCTCGAGTGCCGGCAGGGCTCCGGCACGTACGTGGTGTCCACCGACGAGCTGGCACCGGTGGTCGCCCGTCGACTCAGCGACGACCGGATGACCGAGGTCATCGAGGTTCGGCGGGCGTTCGAGGTGGAGGCCGCCCGGCTCGCCGCGCTGCGGCGTACCCCGGCGGACCTGGCGGCGCTCGACGCCGTGCTCGCCGAACGTGAGGCGGCGTGGCGCGGCGGCCGGGTCGACGCGTTCGTCGAGGCCGACGCGGCCCTGCACGTCGCGGTGGTCGCCGCCGCGCACAACGCCATGCTCGCCGAGCTGTACGCCTCGGTCGGCACCGCCCTGCGCAGCACCGTCGCCCAGGCCATGGGTGGGGAGCTCACGCCCGAGCGCTACGTCGACCACACCCGGCTGATCGAGGCGATCCGGGCCGGCGATCCCGGCCGGGCGGCGCTCGAAGCCGGCGCTTTTCTGGAACCCGCCGTACGGGCATAGGTTGTGCCCGACAGAAAAGCGGACACCTCGGGAGTACGAATGCTCAAGGGCTTCAAAGACTTCATCATGCGCGGCAACGTCGTCGACCTGGCGGTCGGTGTCGTCATCGGCGCCGCGTTCACGGGCGTGGTCACCGCCCTCACCACCTCGTTCCTCAAGCCGATCATCAAGCTGGTCGGTGGCGGGGATGACAAGTTCGCTGGCCAGTGGAAGATCAGCGAGGACAACTACATGGACTGGGCGGGGTTCGTCAACGCCCTGATCACGTTCCTGCTCACCGCGGCGGTGCTCTACTTCTTCGTGGTGTTCCCGATGAACAAGCTGGCCGAGCGGCGGCAGCGGGGCGAGGAGCCGCCGCCGGCGGCGCCGAGCGAGGAGGTCAAGCTGCTCACCGAGATCCGGGACGCGTTGGTCTCCGCCGGTCACACCACCCCCGGCCAGCAGCGCGGGGCGCTCGACGACGTGCTGGGCCGGCGCACCGAACCCCCGACGCAGCGCTGACCGAACGGATGCACATCGGCCCCTGCGGGATTCCCGCAGGGGCCGCACCTTCTCGTACGTGTGTTCGATAGAGTCCCGCCATGGAGCAGCGAAAGCACTGGTGGAACGGGAAATGGGGGCGGCTGGCCCGGCGGGACGTCTTCCTCCGGGTGGACGCCGACCGGTGGCACGTCGAGCAGCGGGCCGGCGGGGCCGAGGGCATCTCCCGGTTCTACGAGTACGGCAGCGCGGACGAGGCCGAGGACACCGTCCGGGCACTTCTGGACGGCCCGGACACCTGGCGCGAGCTGTCTCCCCGCCCGCCGGGCGGTTGGACCCTCCCAAACAGTTGAGCGGCGGCGCGCTGCGGCCCGCCCCGCCGGCGGTATGACTCTTGCGGCATGTTCCTGACCGAGAGTCGTACCGCGCTGCGGACAGTCGACCGGGCCTGGACGGCGTCATCGTCGGGCGGCCGGGCCGCTGCCGCGTTCGCCGAGCGCCGAGCGCCGAGGGTGCGACGCGTTTAGCGTCGCACCGCCCCGGGAACCGCGGGGGGATGGATCAGCAGGACGAACAGCAGGCGATCATCTCGCGGATCACCACCGGGATGCCGGTGGTCGACTCAGCCGGCACCGAGGTCGGGACCGTGGACCTGGTCCAGCGGGGTGACCCGAACGCGGTGACCGTCCAGACGCCGACCGCCGACCCGGGCAGCAGCCTGGACGAATTGATCGAGGCGACCGCGGTCGGGGAGCCGGTCGTCCCCGCCGATCTGGCGGCGCGACTGATGCACAGCGGCTACCTGAAGGTCTCGACCGGCCTGGCCAACACCGGCGCGGTCTACGTCCCGGCCGACCGGATCGGGTCGGTGACCGACGGCCGGGTCCTCCTCGCCGTCGGTGTGGCCGACCTGCCGCCCGAGGAGTAACCCCGCCACCCTGATCGACTCGCGCTCACGGAAATCGGGGCATCCAGAGCACCGCGACAGCCCGACTTCATTGAACCCGAGTCGATCAACGCCGTGCGGGCGCAAGGCCCTGGGCACGCCGGCCGAGGGCGTACCGTCGCGGGATGTCGCTGGCACCACCGGAGCCGGAACTGACCGACTGCCGCGTCCGGCTCCGAGAGTGGACGATGGGTGACCTCGACTGCGTCCGGCAGGCCGCTGCGGATCGGCGGATCACCGAGGCCACCACCGTCCCGGTCCGGTTCACCGAGGAGGCGGGGCGTGCCTTCGTACGTCGACAGTGGCGTCGGACCATCGACGGCGCTGGCCTCTCGCTGGCGGTCGCCGAAGCGGACACCGATGTCGCTGTCGGTTCGGTCACCTTGCTGCTGCGGCCTCAGCCGGGCGTGGCCGGTCTTGGCTACTGGCTGGTCCCGGCCGGACGGGGACGGGGCTTGGCCAGCCGGGCGGCGCGGCTGCTCACCGAGTGGGCGCTGGAGACCGGTGGCCTGGCCCGGGTGGAGGCGTGGGTCGAGACGGACAACGTGGCGTCCCGGCGGGTGCTCGCGGCGGCCGGCTTCGTCGAGGAGGGTGTGTTGCGGAGTTTCCTGGCCTTCCCGGATCGTCGGGCGGACGCCGTGGTCCTGTCCCAGGTTGCCGGGGGCAGCCAGCGGAGATCAACTCGAGTTCAGTGATGTTGGGGTGTCCGGTCGGCCTGGACACCCTGGTTTTCTTGAACTGGTGTGGACCTTGCCGGCCCGTCGGCGGGTGGGCGGTGGTGGAAGAGCAGCAGCATCAGGCAACCGGCGACCAGACCCCAGAACGCGCCGCCCACGCCGATCAGCGTCACCCCGGAGGCGGTCACCACGAAGGTGACCACCGCAGCCTCCCGGGTCACCGGGTCGGCCACCGCCGAGGCGAGCGCTGTCGCGAGGGCGCCCAGCAGGGCCAGCCCGGCGACCGCCTCGATGAGGATCGGTGGGGCGACCGCGACCAGCGCCGTGGCCGCTCCGGCGCCCAACCCGAGCAGAGCCAGCCCGAGGCCGGCGGTGATCGAGGCGACCCACCGGCGTTCCGGGTCCGGGTGGGCGTCGGGGCTGGCGGCGAGCGCGGCGGTGATCGCCGCGAGGTTCACCGCGTGCCCGCCGGCCGGGGCGGCGAGCAGGCTGGCCAGGCCGGTGGCCCGCAGGGCGGCGCCGAACGGCGGCCGGTAGCCGTAGCCGACCAGCACGGCCATCCCGGGTACGTTCTGCGCGGCCATGGTGACCAGGAACAGCGGGAGGGCCAGCCCGACCAACGCGGACGCGTTAAACGCGGGCGTGGTGAGCGTGACCGCCGGGACCAGCTCGGCGCCGCTCAGGCCGGCCGGCGGGGCGGTCAGCGCGATCGCCGCCACCGCGGCCACCAGCGCGCCGGGCACCGCCCAGCGGCGGGCGAACCGGTGCAGCAGCAGCCAGGCCACCACCACCGGGCCGGCCACCAGCGGCAGCTCGACAAGTGCGCGGACCGGGGCGGTGCACAGCGGCAGCAGCACCCCGGCGAGCATCGCGCCGGCCACCGGCTTGGGGATGGCGGCCACCGCGCGGCCGAGTGGCGGGAACAGCCCGGCCGCGACGATGAGCGCCCCGGAGACGAGGAAGGCGCCCACCGCGACGGGCCATCCGCCCGGTGGCGGCCCGGTCGCGACAAGCAGCGCCGCACCCGGTGTGGACCAGGCCACGCTCATCGGGATCCGGTGTCGCCAGCCCAGCCACGCGGCGGCGAGCCCGCACGCCACGCAGAGAGCGAGCAGCCCGGAGGCGGCCTGCGCGTCCGACGCGCCGGCCGCGCGGAGCCCGGCCAGCACCACGGTGAAGGAGCTGGCGAAGCCGACAAGCGCGGTGACCACACCGGCCAGCACCGGTTGGACGCGTCCGGCCATGCGATCCTCCCGGGGTGTTCCGTTTACGGAACGACAGTGTGTAGCACGATAGCCGGGTGCCGCACCCGCCACCAGCCCGCCGCCCGGGCCTCGACGTGGACCCCGCCGTCGTCGGCCGCCGAGTCCGCGCCCTGCGCGAGGAGCGCGGAATCTCACTGTCCACCCTGGCCCGGCTCGCCGGCGTCGGGAAGGCCACCCTCTCCGGCCTGGAGCACGGCACCCGCAACCCGACCCTGGAGACGCTCTGGGCGGTCACCGCTCGACTCGGCGTACCGCTCACCGCCCTGCTGGCCGAGCCCACCGCCGGGCCCACCGCGCACGGCACCGCGGTCACCGCGACCCTGCTGGAGGTGTTCACCGACACCGATGCGACCTACGAGCTGTACCGGATGCGGGTCGCGCCCGGCCCGGTGCAACTCTCGCCCGCCCACCAGCCGGGGGTCACCGAGCATGTCACCGTCTTCGCCGGGGTGCTACGCGCCGGCCCGGCGGACGCACCGCTTACCGCGCCGGCCGGTGGCCACCTCCGCTGGGTGTCCGACGTGCCGCACAGCTACGCGGCGGTGGGTGCCGAGGAGGTCGCCGCCAGCCTCCTGCTGCGCTACCCACGCCGCTGAGACCCCGCCGATCGGTCACGCACCGTCGGGTCCGTCGACGAAAATCGCAATCATTTCTCGACGCACGCAGGAGGCGTAGAGACGAAGGCGGGGTGTTCTTGGCAAGCTTGACCCCATGACGCTGATCCTCCGCTCGGCCATCCTCAACGACATCGGCCTGGTCCGCACCAACAACGAGGACTCCGCCCTCGCCGGTGACCGCCTGATCGCCGTCGCCGACGGCATGGGCGGGCTGCCCGCGGGCGAGGTGGCGAGCGAGATCGTGATCCGGATCCTGGACGAACTGGCCCCACCCACCGATCCCGACGGTGCCGCCGACGCCCTGCGCGCCGTGGTCAGCACCGCCAACCAGCGCATCCACGCCGCCATCACGGTCGACCCGAGCCGCGACGGGATGGGCACCACGCTGACCGCGGCGCTGCTGGCCGGCGAGACGCTGGTCCTGGCCCAGGTCGGCGACTCCCGCTGTTATCTGCTGCGTGACGGGGAGCTGACCCAGCTCACCCGGGACGACACGTTCGTCCAGGCCCTTGTCGACCAGGGCACCCTCGCCCCGGAGCAGGCCCGCCACCACCCGCAACGGTCCCTGGTGACCCGGGCCGTGCAGGGCGCCGACACCCCACCGGCGATCGGTGTGCTCACCGTGGTCCCCGGCGACCGACTGCTGCTGTGCAGCGACGGGCTCTCCGACTACGTCGAGGACGACGCCATCGCGGCGGCGCTGGGCATGTACGCCGATCGCCAGCAGTGTGGCGAGCAGTTGGTGAAGCTGGCCCACCACGCCGGCGCACCGGACAACGTGACAGTCGTGGTCTCCGACGTCGTCGCTCGCTGAGCTCAGCCGACCCCGCTCGACGGTCCGTGGCGGCGGCCGTGGCGGGGTCCGGCCGTCCTGCTAGGTAGTTGCGCCATCTAGCTGGCGCCGCTACTGTCCGGCCTGTGGATTCCGACCGGCGCGGGCAGTGGCTGCGGGGAGTGCTCGACATCTGCGTGCTGGCCCTGCTTGCCGACCGCGAGTCCTACGGCTACCAGCTCGCCCAGGCGCTCGACGCCGCGGGCGTCGGTCCCATCCAGGGCGGCACGCTCTATCCGGTGCTGCTGCGTCTACAGAAGACCGGCCTGGTGTGCGCGCAGTGGCGGGAGGGCAACGCCGGGCCGGCCCGCAAGTACTACCGGCTCACCGACGACGGGTACGCGGCTCTCCGTACGGGCGGCAACGCCTGGCTCACCTTCGTCCAGCCGGTGAACGACATCGTCACGAAGGGGGTCACCCGGTGAACGCCGACGATTGGCTGCGCACGCTCACTGTCGAGCTGCACCACCGCCGGGTCGCGGCGGACGCCGCCCGGCACGTGGTCGCCGAAGCGGCCACGCACCTGCGCGAGGGGGGCGGCGACCCGTGGGTCGTCTTCGGTCCACCCCAGCAGTACGCGGGCGCGGTGGTGGAGAGCATCGGCACCGCACCCGGACCGCGTCCCGGGCCGGTCCGGCTGCACGCGGAGGGCATCACCAAGCGCTACGGGCGGCGAACCGTGCTGCGCGACGCCACGCTTACCGTCCGGGCCGGACAGATCGCCGCCGTCGTCGGCGCCAACGGCTGCGGCAAGAGCACCTTCCTGCGGATCTGCGCCGGGCTGATGTCCCCCGACGCCGGTTCGGTGACCGTCTCCGGGCGACTCGGCTATTGCCCACAGGCCGGCGGCACCGCCGACTTCCTGTTCGCCGACGAGCACTTCGTCCTCATCGGTGCCGGCCAGGGCGTGACCCGGGGGGCAGCGCGCCGGGCCGGTCGGGGTGCGGCTCGCCAACTCGGTTGGGAGGCGGGCGGGGAGGTGCAGGCCCGCCACCTGTCCGGTGGCACCCGGCAGAAGCTCAACCTGACCATGTCCACCCTCAACACCCCGGACGTGCTGCTGCTCGACGAGCCGTACCAGGGCTTCGACCAGGGCACCTACGTCAACTTCTGGGATCAGCTCAGCCGGTTGCGGGACACCGGCACGGCGATCGTGGTGGTGACCCATCTGCTCAACCAACTCGACCGGGTGGACCTCGTGCTCGACCTGACGCCGGCGCAGGTGGCCCGGGGGCACGCGCCCGTACCGCAGGGAGGCCACCGGTGAACCGGCTCATCACCGTCGCCGAGATGACAGTGCGGGAGTTGCTGCGGCGTCGGGGCGTACTCCTGCTGTTGTTGTTGATGCCGTTGACCTTCTACCTGATCCGGCGGGACGCCTACCTCGGGCAGTCGGTCCGCTCGCTGCTGCTCGGGGTGGGCTGGGCGGTGAGCACCGCCGCGCTCTTCGCCACCACCGGGGCCCGTGAGTTGGAGCCGAGACTGCGGTTGGCCGGCTACCGGCCCCACCACCTCTACCTCGGCCGGATGCTGGGCCTGTGGGTGGTTGGGCTGATCATCGCCGTGCCGTTCTTCGCGCTCCCCATGATCGACGGTGCGGACCTGCGTTACGGCGGACTGGCCGCGGCGCTGCTCTGCTCGGTAGGGGTGGCGGCGCCGTTCGGGATGCTGATCGGCGCGCTGCTGCCCCGCGAGATGGAGGGGACGCTGCTGCTGCTCACCGTCATCACGGTGCAGATGCTCATCGACCCGGCCGGGTCGGGGGCGAAGTTGACGCCGTTCTGGTCGACCCGGGAGATCGCCACCTGGGCGGTCGACCACACCGACCAGGGCTACCTCTCCCGTGGCGTGCTGCACGGGCTCGTCGTCACCGCCCTGCTCGCCGGCTGCGTGGCCGCTGTGGCAAGCGTCCGGATGCGCCGCCGTCGGCACCTGCGACACCTGCCGGTGGGCTGACCGGCCCGCCGGTCCGTGCCGACGTCGCGGATACCGTCAATTCGGTGGTGCAAGCCGGCACGGCAGGTTGAGATGAGCGGATGACCATCCGCCGGGTGACCGCCGACGAACGTCTCACCACCAGCTTCCCGCTGGCCGCGTACGCCTTCGAGTCGTCGCCGCTCGGTGCTGCCCGGACCGAGGAGTTCCGCGACTACCTGCCCTACAACGAGGGCAACCGGACGCTTGTCGCCGAGGAGGACGGTGTCACGCTGGCCGCCGTCTCGGCCATCCCGATGCGGCAGAACCTGCGCGGGGCGGTGCTGCCGATGGCAGGTGTCGCCGGGGTCGCCACCCACCCGCTGGCCCGCCGGCAGGGGCACGTCCGGGCGCTGCTGCACCAACTCCTCGACGAGGTACGCGACGAGGGGCACCCGGTCAGCGCGCTCTACCCGTTCCGGCCCAGCTTCTACGCCCGGTTCGGCTACGCGGGGTTACCCAAACCGCGCCGGGTCACCTTCTCCCCCGCCCACCTGGGCTCACTGCTGCGCGTGAACCTGCCCGGCGAGGTGGGCTGGGAGCGCATCGCCGCCGGCTATCCGGTGTGGCGGGCGTTCACCGAGCGCTGCCTGACGGAGCGGCACGGTTTCGCGCTCTTCCCGGACTACCGATCGAACGGGATGCGCGACCGGGACGAGTACTGGCTGCTCACCGCCCGCGTCGACGGCGAGGTCACCGGTGCTGTGACGTACCGGATCGACGGGCACGGCGGCACACTACACGGCAACGAGTTGCTGGTCACTGATCCGCTCGCCCGGGCGTTGCTGTTGCAGTTCTTCGCCCGGCACGTCGACCAGATCGAGCGGGTCACCGTCCAGGTTCCGCCGGACGAGTTGCCGGAGCTGTGGTTGACCGACCTGGACGTGCACGTCGAGGCGCGGACGGCCATTCCGGGTTCGTCGGCCCCGATGGCCCGGCTGTTGTCGCTCGACGCGTTGCGCGGGCTGCCGTCCGGCCCGGGTCGGGTGCGGGTCGAGCTGACCGGGGACCGCTGGCTGGCCGGCACCCACCTGCTGGACGGCACGACCGGCGCGCTCGAGGTGGTCGCCGACACCACCGGCCACGTGCCGACCGCGACCCTCACGGCGGCCGGGCTCTCCGCCCTGGCGTACGGGGTGCTGGATCCGGCCGAGCTGCCGTTGCGGGATCTGGGCGTGGTGCCGGTGGACGCCGCCGCCGAGTTGCGCAACATATTCCCCCGCCGGGTGCCGTACCTCTTCGCCGACTTCTGAGCCGCCCTCACTACCGGGTTTGACGCCCCGGCGAGCGTGGGTAGGGTCCCGCGAATGCCGGAGTGGTTGCAGGCGGGTGGGTGGGGGCTACTAGCCGGTTCGGCCCTGCTGGTCGGGGCGGCCGTCGGTTGGTTCACCCGGGTGCCGCGGCGCGTCATCGCGTCCATCATGGCGTTCGGGGCGGGGGTGTTGCTCTCCGCCGTGTCGTTCGAGCTGATCGCCGAGGCGCACGAGCAGGGCGGGCTGCTGCCCACCGCACTCGGCGCGGCCGGTGGCGCGGTGATCTACACGCTTGCCAACCTGGCTCTCGCCCGGCACGGCGCGCGGCACCGGAAGCGCTCCGGCGACCAGCAGCCCTCCGAGGGTGAGCAGCCCGGCTCGGGGTCGGCGATCGCGGTGGGTGCGCTGCTGGACGGCGTACCGGAATCGGTGGTGATCGGCGCGAGCCTGCTCAGCGGCGGCACGGTCAGCCTGGTCACGGTGGCGGCGGTCTTTCTCAGCAACGTTCCGGAGGGGTTGTCCAGCGCGGCAGGCATGCGCCAGGCCGGCCGGTCCCGGCGGTACGTCTTCCTGCTCTGGACCGGGATCGCGCTGATCAGCGGGGTGGCCGCGTTGCTCGGCAACACGGTGCTGGGCGGTGCGCCGCCGGAGGTGCTGGCCGGCATCACCGCGCTCGCCGCCGGGGCGATCCTCGCGATGATCACCGACACCATGGTCCCGGAGGCGTTCGAGGACGCCCACCTGCTCGTCGGCCTGATCACGGTCGCCGGTTTCCTTACCGCGTTCGCCCTGTCCCACGCCCCGCATTAACCGGGGATTAATCCCGCCCGGAGGATTGGTCGCGACGCCGGTGCGACTCCTAGCATCACGGGGTGCGCATGACGTCGCTTGCCGCCCTGCTCGTCCTCGCTGTCGCCACGGCGACGCTGCCCGCCTGCGCGGCCAACGAGCCGGCCCCCGCCTCCCAGCCCGGTCCGTCCGCCGCTCCGGTGGTCCCGCCGACGGAGGCCCAGACCGCTGCGCCGCAGACCCGCGACGGCCTCGGTGGGCCGGGGCCCAGCGCGAGCCCGAAGCCCGCCGCGAAGGTGCTCGCGGCCGGCAACCCGAACGGCCACGCCACAGTCCCGGCCGAGGCCCGCGCGGTGGACACCTCGAAGCCGACCCGGACCATCGGCACCGGCACCCCGGCGAGCTGCACCTCCGCGGCGGTCGTGAAGGCCGTCGCGGCCGGCGGTGTCATCACGTTCAACTGTGGACCGGCCCCGGTGACGATCAAGATGACCGCCACCGCGAAGGTCCGCAACGCCAACGGGCCGAAGATCGTGCTGGACGGCGGCGGCACTGTCACCCTGAGCGGCCAGGGGCAGCGCCGCATCCTCTACCTGAACACCTGCGACGAGGCCCAGGGCTTCACCACCTCGCACTGCCAGAACCAGGACCACCCGCAGCTCACCGTGCAGAACCTCACCTTCGCCGACGGCAACTCCACCGGCGAGAAGGCCGAGGGTGGCGGCGGCGGGGCGATCTTCGTCCGCGGCGGGCGGTTCAAGGTGGTCAACTCGCGCTTCGTCCGCAACCGGTGCGACCGCACCGGCCCGGACCTGGGCGGCGCCGCCGTCCGGGTGCTGAGCCAGTTCGAGAACAAGCCGGTGTACGTGGTGAGCAGCACCTTCGACGGCGGTTCCTGCTCCAACGGAGGTGCGTTGAGCAGCATCGGTGTCTCCTGGGTGGTGCTCAACAGCGTGCTCAGCCACAACGAGGCGATCGGCAGCGGCGCCAACCCGGCCAAGTCCGGCACGCCCGGCGGCGGCAGCGGCGGCGCGATCTACTGCGACGGCAACGAGTTCACCGTACGGATCGCCGGGACGATCATCGAGAACAACAAGGCCAACGAGGGCGGCGGCGCGGTCTTCTTCGTCAGCAACAACCGCACCGGCACGATGACTATCGAAAACTCGACCCTGCGCCGCAACCCCAGCGGCAAGTTCGAGACCCGGGGCTTCCGCGGCATCTTCTTCCTGGGCGCCCGGAACCCCACTGTGACAGGTTCCAAGCTTCAGTAGGGGTTTCCCTGGCCCGGCGGGCGAGCCTGGAGCAGGGCGGCGGGGCGGCCGGGCAGGTCCCGTGCGCCGGACATCGGTGGGCTCGTCGTGTGGTCGCCGTCGGCCATCCCGGCGAAGAGTTCCTTGAGCGCCGTCAGCGCACTGATCTTGGGATGCCACCCCAGCTCGGTCTCCGCCCGCTCACTCGACATCAGCGGGGCGTTCAGGCCCAGCTCCACCCAGCCCGCGTCGACCGGCTGCAACCGCGCCCGCCAGGTCAGCGCCGCCGCCGCCCGCAGCACCGGCGCGGCGACCGGCACCGTCCAACCGTGGAAGTGCTGGGCCACCAACTCCGGGGTGAGCACCGGGTCCGCGGCGACGTTGAAAGCGCCGCGCACCTCACCCAGAACCGCCCGGGTGTACGCATCGGCCACGTCATCGGCGTGCACCGCCTGCATCCGCAACCGGCGGTTCGTCGGCACGAGCGGGATGCGGCCGAAGCGCAGCAGTCGCACCGGCGCCAGCGGGCCGAGAAAATACCGGGTGATCTCCGCACCGGCGGCCCGTTGGAAGATCAGCCCGGGTCGGATCCGCACCACCCGCAGCGTCGGGTGATCACGCTCGATCCCGTCCAGCAGCGCCTCCACCTCGGCCTTGTGCTCGCTGTACGACGAGCCGGGCACCCCCGTGGCCGGCCACCGCTCACTGATCGGGTGGTCCTTCGGGCCGGGTGCGTAGGTGCCGACCGACGAGGCGTACACCAACGCCGGCACACCAGCCCGGACCACCGCCTCGAACACCGCCCGACTGCCCTCGACGTTTGTGCGGCGCAGCACCCGCTGGTCGTGGCTGGGCTGGATCTGCCAGGCCAGGTGCACCACCGCGTCCGCACCCGCGAACACCTCGACGAGCTGGCCCGCCGCGCCGGGGGCGCCAATGTCGCAGGAGTGCCACCGCACCTGGTCGTACGGCTCACCGGCATCCGGGCCGGGCAACCGCCGGACCACCCCGGCCAACTCCACGTCCCGCTCCTGGCGCAGCCGCCGCAGCACCGCCGTACCGACATTGCCGCTGGCCCCCACCACCACGATCCGCATGCCCGACCCCGTACCCGCCCAGCAGCAGCTCAACCACCCACCCCGCAGGGTCCGCGGGCCCGGCGCGCGGCGCGGCTTGATCCACTCGGCCTCCTGAAAGTCGCGGTATCCCGGCGGGCTCGACACCCCGACTTCCGGAAACCCGAGTCGATCAAGGGCGAGGAGAGTCCCGGACCCAGCCGTGCTTCTCCGTCCCCCGCCGGCCAGTGGTAGCGGCCAGGCAACGCGGGCAGATCCAGCCCACCGCGTCAGCCTCCGTGAGCACATCGGTACCCGAATAATCGAAGCGCACATGCGGGAAACGACGCAGCCGGGTCCGGCTGAGAGCCAGGCCGCACACGGTCTGGTTCTGACCGGGCCGCCAGGCGTGCACCTCGCCCCCCGGCTGGCGTACACCGTCCGGCCCGACCTCCTCACCCGACGCCGCCACAGCCGGGATGCTGCTCGCCCTCATGCCCATCCCGGTTCCCCACCCACCCACACCCATGCGTCGCCTGATCGATTTCACCACCCCGGGCTCGGCGGTGACCCGCGATGGTCAGGCACGGCGAGCGCCCGCTGACGGCAGGCGTCGACGGCCGGCCGGAAGCCGAGAGTCGCCAGCGCTCACCGTCGGGTAACCTGAGCGCGCGGGCCGCTAGCTCAATGGCAGAGCTGTGGACTTTTAATCCACAGGGATTCCCGCATTGCATCGATATCTTTCGGGATTATTAGCGAGCTTACCTGCGGCGTTTCACCCCTTGCTTGATGAAGGGATGTCCTACGTAGACCCAGGCGCCTCGTGGGGTGCTCGTCCGTCAGGGGATGCGGTCGGTGGCAGTCTGTTGAAGTAGGCCGAGCAGACGCCTTTACGTACATGTCGAGTACGAGCCGGACTGAGACTCCCGGAATTTAGCGGCGAGCATGCGTTGACTGGCAGCCGAGGCGCTTGCCGGTCCCTTAAAAGCGAGACGACAGTCGGTTCTGGTGATCCAGGCCTTCCCGCTACAGGATGCTGTGCTGGGATGCCGAAGGCGTGATTCGGGTCTACCGGCGGGACGACACGGTCGGCGCGGTGACAAAGGACGACGCCGTCCGGCGCGCAGCGTGTACCCGAGGTCGCTGGTCGGGGCGCCGCTGTTCGGGTCACGCGGTTGCCTGACCTCGGGCGGGTGGTGGCACGTCTACGCCTTGACCAACGACACTCCGCATGCTCTCGACACCCTGGCCAACCGGTCGCGCCAACAACTCGCCGAGAACACCGACCCGCCCCTCGCGGCCAAGCTGACCGCGCCACGCCTTGCGTCTTTCTTGAAAATGCTCCTTGACGAGTGCCGCCGGAGCGTCTTAGGTAGCGGGAGGGTGAAAAGTGGCTAGTGTCACCGAACAGGGTGGGCTGGTCCTGCTTGACGGCAGGGCTGGTGGTGCGACGCCCGCGACATGGGCGGGGCAGCTTCTCGGTCTGGGAGCGCGGCTCGCCCGTCAACGGCGGCGTGATGGATGGCAACTAGTGGTGGCTGTGTCCGTGCCCACTCGTGACTACGCAGCGCTACTGATCAGCGCGGGCTGGGTCCTTGCGCAGCCTCCTGCACCCAAAGTTGACGTGCTAGCGACGGCAGGAGCGATCCCGCCGGGTACGCCGGCCCGGATGGCCACGTCCCAGCAGCTCGTAGCTGACCAGTTCTTCCGTATCGATCGAAGCCACGGGGAGCCCCGGATACATCTCGGCGGGACGTTCTGGAAGGTCGGGGCAGTGCATCACCTCGCCGCGGACCGGACGTTGTCCGCGGACCGCTTTGGCAGGCGTAGCGTTACCCCTCCCGGAAGCTTGATCAGGAGGACTGGCCACGGCGACAGCTGGCCCGGCGATCTCTGCGCGTCCAAGCCAACGGTATCTGTCGTAGGGATTCAATCACGACTGACGCCCGAGCTCGATATGCAGGCCGGCTGGGCCGGCTGCGAAGGCGGCTACGACCGGCTCCGCGACGTCCTGCGTCCCGATGACGGCACATCGCCGTTCTCGGCAAGCGCCATCGTTTCTGGCGGTAGAGACCGGTTCCCCGCGATGCCGGCAGACACACTGTTTGCCGTGCTGGATGGCGCAACCGCGATCCGCTGGCTGCCCGAGGTCAGGATACCCGTCGTGGTCGCGCTAATCGACCGCAGTTCAGCGGACGAGTCCGCAGCCATGACAGTGCTGCAGCGCCGTTCGATCGGCGAGCCTGTGGCCGTTGCCGGTCTGGGTTGGAGAGCCATCGCAGGCATAGAGGCACTGGCGTTCGAGGCGAGAATATGACAGCCCTCGGCTCCCTCGCAGACCTTTACACCGCTGCAGGCTCGATGGTGGATGACGACGGTGCTGTAGAGCTCGTAACGATCGCGGATGAGCAAGGTGCGGCACTCGATCGAGCGACCCGCCAGCTGGCTCTTGAGGTTGAAGGAGGCGAGTTCGAGCGCCTGCGTGACCTACTGGCGAGCGCCCGGCGGCTGCGGTGGCGGGTATCAGCCGCGCCGTTCCCCCCGGAATATGAGCCCGGCACCAACGACCTGGTCGCGGGGATACTGGACTTAGCAGAACAGTGCAAGCTGATGGCGGGCGGTGAGACGCGCCGGGTACTCGATGATCTCGCCCGCAGCGCGACCGCGCTGAACACGGCGAAGACATGTCCACTTGGCGATTTCCTTCTCGAGTCGCTGCGCGACGTGGACTGTGCTGGGTGCCTGGTCGTCGTGTCCGGCGCTCGAGCTGCGACCGCAACCCGATCCTGGTTCGACGTACTGGGTATACCGGTGCCGGTCATGAGCGACCGAGACAAGACAAGGTTGGAAGTCTTCCAGACGGCCTTCCTGATCGGCTCACCGCCGCTGTTCGGGCCGGCTGCCTTCGGCGCTCCGAGCGCTCGCAAGCTGGTGTACCTCTTCCCGTCATGGATTGCCGATCGAGGCCTTCCGATATCGCCCTTCTCTCAGTACGCGGAAGGCGGCATCAGGCCTCAAGCACGGCTCCGGAGGATCGGCTCGGAGCCGCTCATACCGCAACGGTTGAGGGATACGGAGGGCCAACTCGCTCCCGATCCCATCTGGAAGCAGGCCAAGGCAAGGCTGCCATATGGAGCAGACGAGGCACAGGCCCGGAAGATCCTTCTGTGCGGCGGGTTATCGATGATGCTCGACCTCGACGAGGGCGAATCCATCCGTGTGCTCGACCCTAGTCGCCCGGCTGGCTCCAGAGTCCAGATGCAGCAGGTCGATGCCGTGGGGCCGGGTTCGTACCTGGTTCTCAGGGAGGGCCACACTGACTCTGGGACGCTGTACGAGCGTGCCTTGACTCGGCTCAAGGACCAGGCGCCGCGCGTGGAGCAGTCGCAGGCGACGTGGAAGACAGCCCTGCACGACCGGCTCCAGGCGCTGGGACCAGGTGAAGTGGTCCGGCGGCTGCGGACCCAGGGTGTGCAGGCTGCGGCACAAGCGCCGGCATGGACAGCTCACACGCTGGCGCGACCGCAGGGTAGCGATGATTTCACGATCCTTCTGCGCTGGCTCGGGCTGCCAGCCGAGCCGCACCGCCGCCACGCCGACATGCTGAGGCGAGCCCGGTACCAGGCCATGAGTGACATCCGGGAGGCGCTCGAAGCGGCTCTGGGAGATGCGGACATGAACGAGCTCCAGCGGACAGGTATCCTCAGGTTGGATCTAGACATCGAGGGTTTTGCAGGTATCGTCGCCACTCGCGTCCTCGCTCTCTCGCCGTACCTTGACGTGGTTCCCAGGTCGGAGCTGCGGATCCCGAAGGGGGATGAGAGCGCCCGATGGCTCGAATGATCCCTCCCCTCATCCGCGAGGACTCAGCACCGGGCGAGAGGTTGGTTTTCCAGCGGTTGGCGAGTGACCCGGTCACGGAGAACTGGGTGGTGTTGCACTCCCAGGATCTCGCCGAGCACGTCCGCCAGGTGCAGGGAGAAGCGGACTTTGTCGTAATCGTGCCAGGACGTGGGGTCGCGGTCATAGAGGTGAAGTCGCACAGGCGTGTGGCGCGACGCAGCGATGGCCAGTGGCTCCTTGGCAGCATGCCCCCCACCACTCGGGGTCCGTTCCAGCAGGCAGATGAGGCGAAGCACAGCATCAAGGCATACCTGCGGCGCAAGGGGGTTGATCTCCGGAGCACGCCACTTGTCTCCGGCGTGTGGTTTACGCACACTAGGGCACGAGCCGAGTTGCCGTCCGCCATCGAATGGCACACATGGCAAGTCCTCGACCGCGACGACCTCCAGGCAGGAGCGGGACAGGCCGTCCTGCAGCTGCTGGAAGGCGGGCGCCAGCACCTGTTCGACCGCGTCCCGGCTATGGCCGCCGCAGCAAGCGGGCCGAGCGGGGACGTCGTTGAATCACTTGTCGCTGCGCTCCGGCCGCGGTTTGAGCTCGGCGCCGGCTCGGCCGATCTGCGGCGCGAGCGGGATGCCCAGCTGTCCGCATTCCTAGAGGAGCAGTACCAAGCCCTCGACGCGATGGAGGACAACCCTCGCGTGCTCTTTACCGGTCCGGCCGGGTCCGGAAAGACCTTCCTGGCTCTCGAGGCCGCACGGCGGGAGGCCGCTTCCGGAGCGGCAGGGTGGTTGTTGTGCTTCAACAGGACCTTGGGCACGTACCTCAGTCAGCGCAGCTCAGCCGCTCCCAGGCTCGATACCGGGGCCTTCCACGCGGCGCTGCTCCGCCTCACCGGTCAGCAGCCGCCGACCGACGCAGGCGCCGATTTCTGGCAGGTACAGCTCGTTGACGCCGCCATCGAAAGGCTCCTCGATGGAGACCTTACGCGCGACTATCTCGTTGTCGACGAGGCTCAAGATTTGTGCACGCCCGCGTACCTTGATGTCCTCGACCTCATGGTTGAGGGTGGTCTCGCCGGCGGGCGCTGCCTGATGTTCGGGGACTTCGAGCGCCAGTCTCTTTACGGGTTGCTTGACGGGCGCCAGGAGCTGGGGACGAGGATCCCGGGTCTACCAACGTTCACCCTCACGGCGAACTGCCGCAATCTCCCACGCATCGGCTCGGCTGTGGAGGTCCTCACCGGCATGGAGCCGGGTTACAAGCGGTTCCGCCGCCCGGACGATGGGATGCAACCCAGGTACTACTGGTACTCCGACCCGCAGGAGCAGCGACATCTGCTTGTTCAGGCGGTCCGCGAGTTGCGCGACGAAGGTTTTCGGCTCGATGAGATCGCAATCCTCAGTACGCGAAGGGTCCGGTCCGCAGCAGCCCAATGCCAAGATCCATGGCTGCGTCCGCTACTAACCCAGACGGAAGCCACGATGCCCGGGAGGGTGCGCTACAGCACCGTGCACGCCTTCAAGGGGCTGGAAGCTCCGGCCGTTATCGTCACCGACCTCGACCGACCCGCCACGCCGGCCTTTGAGGCTCTGCTGTACGTGGGTCTTACCCGCCCGACGGACCGCCTGTCAGTGCTCGCCACTAGAGAGGCTCTAGCTGGGAAGATACTGGGCGAAAGTAGGCAATCATGACCCCGCGTGACGTCATGGACGCGGCTGTCCGCCGCGAACTATTCGGACCAGCCGACGGCGAAACCCCTCGAGGTAAGCCCCTGGATATCTCATCCGGCGTGGTGTCCTTCGAGTCCTGGAACGAGACACGCGGGCCATGGCACGACGCCGCCACCCGCCAGGAGATCCTCAGCGAGATCGAGCCGCTGCGCCGCTACGGCGTGGGGGTGCTTCATCCCAAAGGAACGGCAGCTGAAGGCAACCTCGCAGGGATCACCGGCCTACCCGCGGACGAAGACGTCGAGGATGCCGTCGACGTCCCGCAGTTCCAGCTGCGGACTGCTCCTGAGGCAGACAGCGACGACTTCGACCTCAGCGATGCCAACTCCTTCCAGCCCAGCGCCATTGCGATTTCCTTCAAGGTGCGCCTGCCACCGGGCAGCTTCCTGGGCATCGATGCCAGCGCGGCCTCATACGACGGCATCACCGTGCGGGTAAAAGGAGCCAAGCGGGAGCCGCGGTGGTGGGTGCGGCGCCCCTTCACGCTTCAGGCGCGAGCCGACGGGGGGGAACTGCTCCAGCGGACCGAGCGGCTACTCGGCCTAGCGACCGAGCGCACGGGCCAGACGCTGACCACACCCCAGTTGCAGGCGTACAGCCGTCCGGTGCCTGGAGACCCTGATCCCGCTTGCCGCCTCGTGACGATCGCGCTCGTCAATACCAGCCAGGCAGCCGGCTCAGGCGGAGCTATCTT
Source organism: Micromonospora sp. NPDC049047 (assembly GCF_040649135.1). Taxonomy (NCBI): domain Bacteria; kingdom Bacillati; phylum Actinomycetota; class Actinomycetes; order Micromonosporales; family Micromonosporaceae; genus Micromonospora; species Micromonospora sp. NPDC049047. Next base: position 7,392 of record NZ_JBEZEY010000002.1, on the reverse strand, counting down.
CCAAGCCACCTTCGCCATCCGGCCCCAGGGCGGCGCCCGGGTGGAGCCCTACCCCGAACCGCCGATGCCCGGTGGTGCAGGTGAGGAGGAGAAGTCCATCGCCCTGCTCTACCGGAAGAAGCTCACATTCGCGGTCGGTCACGGCTGCGCAGCAGGATGGGACGAGCCCACCAAAGGCGCCACGCCAGCGGTACGCGCGGAAGCTCTTCCGGCCTATGAAGTTCCCAGCCTCACGCCCGACATCGTTGGGCAGGACAGCTCGGGACAGCGAGTCGAACTGCGCGCCAGCATGGCGGCGCTGGCTGCCGAGGACCACACTGAGGCACGCGCGCAGATCGGGCTGATCCTCGACGGCTATGAACTGTGGATCGAGCACCGGGAACGGGAAGCCGCTGCACTTGAGGACCGCTTTCAGGAAGCCGCCCGGCGGCACATTAGCCTGTGCCGGCAGGCTCTAGGGCGCATGCGGCGAGGTTGGGAGCTGGCAACGACAGACCCCCTCGCGTCCCGCGCGTTCCGGCTCGCCAATCGCGCCATGCTGTTCCAGCAGATCAGGTCGCGCTTGAAGGTCAGGGACATCACGGTCAGCAAGGACGGCCTTCTCGAGATCGACGGTGATCAGCCCGAGCCCGTCGCGCCCCAAGGTACCGGTCTTTGGCGGCCCTTCCAGATCGCCTTCGTCCTCGCGAGCCTGCCCGAGATCGTGTACCCCGAACGAGAAGAACGCGACATCGTTGACCTGATCTTCTTCCCGACCGGTGGCGGTAAGACCGAGGCGTACCTCGGCGCCGCTGCGCTCAGCATGATCGCCCGCCGGCTACGCAACCCCGATGATGCCGGCACCGAGGTGTTGATGCGCTACACGCTGCGCCTGCTCACCGCGCAGCAATTCCTGCGCGCGGCTGCCTTGTCGTGCGTACTGGAGGACATTCGCACCACTGAGGGCGACCTAGGGAAGGAGCCTTTCTCGATCGGAATCTGGCTTGGCTCATCGACGACACCCAATACATGGCGGCAGGCCAAGGCCCAACTGCGGGCGCTGCAACGCAGCCCGCGCGAGGAGAATCCGTTCCTGCTCCTCAGATGCCCTTGGTGCGGAGTCAGGATGGGGCCCGTCGGCGCGGTTGGCAGGCACAACAAGCACCAGGTTGCGGGTTATGTGGCAGTGGGCAACACGGTGCGGTTTCACTGCCCTGATAGGGAGTGCCGCTTTTCTGGCCATCGCGGAGGCCTGCCAGTAGCCGTTGTCGACCAGGACATCTACGAGCGCCAGCCAACGCTGGTCATCGGCACCGTGGACAAGTTCGCGATGCTGGCCTGGCGACCCGAGGCGAGAACCCTTTTCGGGATCGACCCCGACGGGCACCGCCGCTGCTCCCCGCCAGGGTTGATCATTCAGGATGAGCTTCACCTGATCTCCGGGCCGCTCGGCTCCATGGTCGGTCTGTATGAGCCGGTCATTGAAAACCTCTGTACCGACCAGCGGCTCGACACCCCGGTGAAGCCGAAGATCGTAGCCTCGACCGCCACTATCCGCCGGTACGAGAAGCAGATTCGCGATCTGTACGGCCGTGATCGGGTCGCGCTGTTCCCCCCGCAAGGGCTGGAGGAGGGAAAGTCGTTCTTCGCGGAGCCGGCACAACTCGCGGACGGGTCACCGGCACCCGGACGGCGCTACATTGGTGTGCTCAGCCCATCGCTGGGCTCGATCCAGACGGTGCAGGTGCGCGTAGCCGCCGCCACGCTCCAGGGCGCCCGAGAGATCCCCGAGGCGAGTCGCGACGGATACTGGACGAACCTCAACTTCCTGAACAGCCTGCGCGAACTCGGCAACACCGTCTCGTTGCTGCAGTCGGATATCCCTGACTACCTGACTGGGCTGCGGAAGCGTGAGGGCATCGACCCCGGGGACGTCCGATGGCCTCGGAACGTCATCGAGCTCACGAGCCGGCGCCGCAACGATGAGATCCCTAGGGCGATCGAGGAACTCCAGCTCGAGCACGGCAGCGACGGCTGCATTGATGTATGCCTTGCCTCCAACATCATCGAAGTGGGCGTTGACATCGACCGGCTCGCACTCATGACTATCATCGGCCAGCCGAAGACGACCGCCCAGTACATCCAGGTCAGCGGCCGTGTTGGGCGCAAATGGGAGCAGCAGCCCGGCTTGGTGATCACAATTTACGGCGCGGCCAAGCCGCGTGACCGCAGCCACTACGAGCGCTTCCGCACCTACCACCAGCGCCTGTATGCGCAGGTCGAGCCGACCAGCCTTACACCGTTCGCCCTGCCCGTGGTGCACCGGGGCCTGCATGGCGCGATCGTCTCGCACGTCCGGCAGTCAGCGCCGGAAGGACTGCCGGTTCACCCGTTCCCGAGGGAGCGCTTCGATGCCGCAGTCGAGATCCTCCAGGCCAGAGCCAGCGTCGCCGACATAGCCGACATAGGGCCGCTGCGGGACGTGGCAGCTCGCCGGAACCGGGAGTGGTCCCAATGGGAGAGAACGGACTGGGACGCCAATGCGATCGGAGGTAATCCTCAGCAGGGCCTGATGAGGTATGCAGGCTCCTCGGCAGAATCCGGTGCCAGGGTACCGGTGTGGGACGTCCCGACAAGTATGCGCAGTGTCGATGCTGAGTGCGAGCTGCGCATCAGCGCGCTGTACGCGATGGAGGCCGCAGCCGAGCAGGAGGAAGCGCCTTGAGCAGCGGTCGCATTCGCAGGGCGCAGCTCGTCGCACCTTTCGGCGTCGGGGCTATGAGCATCCTGGTGAACGGAACTTCCGTGATTACTGGAGGCCTTGATCACTGGTACCACACCGATGACCAAGCCAACCTCTACCCCGACGAGTTCGTCGTCGACGAGTGGCGCCTGCAGGAACGGCTGCGAGTACGGCAGCTGCGCCTGCCCCCGGCCCGTCGTACACCGCAGCGCGGCGGAGGTCAGCAGCACAACGTCAACCTGTCTGTTCCCGCGCTTCGGTTCCCGTGCTGGTCGTTCTGCATCTACTGCAAGCGTCTCGACGAGAGCCCGCTCAGCATGGCCCAACCGGTTCGCTGTCCCGACCAGAAACACGAGGGAAAGCGGTTTGGGCCCGTCATGTCACAAGTGCCCATCGTGGTTATCTGTGAGCGAGGCCATCTCGATGACTTCCCCTGGCGCGAGTGGGTCCACAAATCAGTGCAGCCACAGTGCCGTGGTGTGCTCCGCCTCCTCTCCCGCGGCGGAGGCACTCTCGGCGGCCAGGTCATCAAGTGTGACGGCTGCGAGGACGAGCGCACGCTCGAAGGCGTGACCACCGCTCAGCCCAATCGCGGAGGCCCCGAGGAAACCACGCTTTCCAAGCGTCTCTCAAGCGAGGGAGAGTACCTATGCCGGGGAAGTAGGCCATGGGCCGCCGACGCCGGCTCGGGCTGCGGCTGGCCTCTGCGCGCGGCGCTCCGGGGTGCCGGAAACGTGTACTTCCCCAAGGTCGAGTCGTCAATCTTCCTGCCACGTGTCAAGGGAGGCGCCAGCGCAGAGGTACTCGATGTCTTGCGCCGGCCCGACGTCCAGACCCGCATCCAGCTACTTCACGAGGTTCTCGGCTCCGTACCCCTCACCAAGCTCAGGGAGTCCACGCCGTTAGAGCTTCTCCAGCCATTCTCCGACGAAGAACTCCAGGCGGGTTTGCAGGACCTGCTCGGCGAACCCAGCCACGACGGCGAACCCGCCGATGACGGCGAGGACCTGACGCCCGCCGTCGCTTGGCGCCGGCCCGAGTACGAGCTGCTGCGAGAGACGCCAAAACATGCTGATCTCACCGTGACCAATCCCGGCGTCCCAGTATCACAAGTAGGCCGCATTGGTCGCGTGAGGCGGGTGGAGGTGCTGCGAGAGACCCGTGCTCTGCGGGGATTCACCCGCGTTCGCGACGGCAACCTGCGGCTCAGCGAGGGTAAAGCACTTCTGCGCAGGCGGAGGCTTCCCCCAGCACACGACTGGCTACCCGCCTACGTGGTACGAGGTGAAGGAATATACGTCGAGTTAGACCCCTCAGCGCTCGTAGAGTGGGAGTCACGCGAAGACATCCGTTCCCGTGCCCAGGGCATTGCCGTCAACTTCCAGACGGTGCAGCAGAGCCGCGGGCTGCAGCCACGCGAAGTCGCGCCGCGCTTCCTGCTCATCCACACTCTCGCGCACCTGCTGATCAACGAACTCATCTACACCTGCGGCTACAGCTCCGCGTCCCTGCGTGAGCGCCTTTACGTCACGGCGGAGCCTGGGCGGCAGATGGCGGGCGTCCTCATCTACACCGCCGCCGGCGACTCGGAAGGCACCATGGGCGGCCTGGTGCGCATGGCGAACCCCGACAATTTGGAGGCCGTCCTCGCAACGGCGATCGGCAAAGCACGCTGGTGCTCCACCGACCCGGTCTGCATGGAACTCGGCGAGGCCGGCCAGGGGCCCGACTCCTGCAACATGGCCGCCTGCCACGGATGCGCCCTACTACCAGAAACTAGCTGCGAGGAACACAACCGGTTCCTCGATAGAGGGCTCGTCATCGGTACCTTTAACCAACCTGACCTTGGGTTCTTCTCGTAGTCCGCTACCTCTCCGGGATGCTCGTTCCTGCGACAGCCATCCTGGAAGGAGCCGCGCGTCAGGCCGCGCCAGCCGCGATCAACTTCTCGCGTCGCTCGCTTCCTGCCGCCCAAGGTCTCAGTCCCATGCAACTCAGACCGCAGCCGCAATGGCCATCGCCCCCTCCTGCAGCACAGCACGGGCGACCCTGAAACGCATGCCACCACTGACCAGAGGTGAGAGAAGCCGTTGTCCCGACTGTGCGAACACTGGCATGTCGGACTAATCGGACACGCCCTCCGCGTGAAGTTATTGACCTTGCGCCCGTCGCACGGCAGGATCACAGACAGCTGTGGCCGGGTCAGCGCCGCAGCCATTTTCATGCCAGAGGCCCCTGGCCGCTCAGGGGACGCATGGACAGCCAAAGTAAATTACCGTGACGTAAGCGGCTGAGGGTGAGGACCGGGTGCCAACGAGACGTAGCGGTACGGTCGCCGATGAGGGCGGCCTCAGCGTCTTCCCAGAGCAAGCTCCCCAGGGAACGATCCTGCGGATGGCCGAGCTGCTGGAGGTCACCTACCGCTCCGCCGACCTAGGCAACATCGCCGACGACGTCCTCAGTGAAACCCTCTACATCCTTCTCAGCCTGCAGACGCAGGAGCCGGTGTACCAACGCATGTGGGGCGCGTTGCGAGAGCGGTTTCCTGCGTGGATCGAAGCTATGAAGGCGCCGCGTGAGGACTTGGAGGGCGTGCTGCGGATAGGCGGCCTGCAGCACCAGCGTGCGGTTAAACTGCAAAGCATACTCCGGGCAGTCCATGACGACAACCTCAGCCGGGGCGTAGGACCTGCCGCAGGAGAAGACCTGACGTTGGAATATCTGCGCAAACTAAACGCAGAGGACGCCGAACGCTTTTTGCTCAGCCTGCCCGGCGTCGGGATTAAATCGGCCCGCTGCGTCGAATCGTACGCGCTCGGCCTTGACCGTTTCGCAGTCGACACCCATATCCAGCGGATATTCAATCGGCTAGGGATTGTTAAAGACGCGCGGGCAAAGTTCGATCACGATGCCTTTGAAGAGGTAGTCCCAGCCCGACTACGTCGTCAGCTGCACATCAACATGATCCACCACGGGCGAACTGTATGCAGTAGCAAGCCGCAGTGTGGCAGCTGCGTCCTCGTCTCGTTCTGCCCCCCAGCATCCCGCCCAAACAGCCCTGCTTCACGGCGACTGGCGGCAGCGCCGAGGAAGCGACAGCCAGTCGCGATCGATTTGTTTGGCGGTGCCGGAGGGCTGGGGCACGGCTTCACGAAGGCCGGTTACAGAATCGCACTTGCCGTGGAACGCGACCGTCATGCCGCTCAGACATACCGCGCCAACAACCCCGGAGTCCCAGTAATCGAGGCCGATGTCGCGACTCTTAGGGCAGGCGATATCCAGCAAATCTGCCCCGACCTCGGAGAGCCGGACGTAATCTTAGCTGGCCCACCATGTCAGGGTTACTCACACGCGGGTTTGCGACAGCCTGAGGACGCAAAGAATGAACTATTCGAGCACGTGGTGCGTCTTGCCGAGGAGCTTGACGTCCGCTACATCGTGCTAGAGAACGTCCCCGGATTGCGGCGGGTCAACGGTGTCGAATTCGAGGACCGCATCCTCCGCCGCTTACGAAGAAATTACAACGCCGAAGTGTATGAGCTGCTCGCGGCGCACTTCGGAGTACCACAGAACCGGCGTAGGCTCTTCTTCCTAGCGCGGCGCAAGGATCTCGGTGCGGCCCCATCCGCGCCGGCACCGACCCATCGCGTGCCAGGAGCGGCAGCCGACGCCAACGGCCAGGCACTGCTAGACACTCCCCGTCTTGAAGACGTGCTACGCGGCCCGCTGGAGCTTCCCGCTGCGACCGACGCTGAGTACAAAGTCCTGCCCGATGGAAGCGTCCTTCGGAATGCCTCCACGATGAAGCACTCCGACAAGGTGATCGAAAAAATCGAGAAGATCGAGCGAGGGCAAGGGCCTATCTCCTACCGTCGGCTGGAACTTGACCTTGCACGCACTCTCGTTGCTGGCCATCGTGCTCTTCCGGTGCATCCGTGGCTACACCGCGCGATATCAGTGCGCGAGGCCGCACGCATCCAGGGTTTTGAGGACGACTACTTCTTCTGCGGTCCGCGATGGGAACAGCCGCTGCAGGTGGCGAACGCCGTACCCCCACCCGTTGGCCATGCCGTAGCGAACCACCTGAACGGGTACATGGATGTAGACGACCAGAAGACCCACGGGCAGGGGCACAAGACACCAACCCTCTCCTAGGGTTTGACTTCCGCCCAAGTGTGCCGGCCTATCCCTCTCGCTGCGGCTAACAACAGGATAGGGAGCGGAAGCGGTAGAGCCCAGCCAACAGCGCTTACTGATCCCCCAAAGGCTAACCCACCTCCCAGCGCAGATCGGATGCCTGCGTCCCGGTATCTGCCGGCCCTGCACCCACTCCCCCGAACCGCGAGGCAGCGGCCGGGGGTCCGACAACCACGGCAGAGCGCATGCACGGGCGTGTGCATCTAACGGCACCTCTCGGCTGTCAATGCCTTGACACAGAGAAATGCCGTTGGCGAAAACGGCCCGCATGCACAGGCACGGGAGGATCGCGAGCGCGACCCTATGAGCTGGCTCGGCGTCCCGCCGGTTTCCACTTGCCAACACGGAGGGCGGTCCATGGTGTCGATCGCTCTTGGCGGGGCTGTCTCGCTAACGGTGTTTCCGGCGATCTTGGTTAGTAGGTTTCAGCGGCTGGGAAGCGGTCGCTGAAGGTGATGGCGAAGGCGTTCAGG